>NZ_KI911557.1:3580519-4191252 GCF_000515215.1 Methylomonas sp. 11b | reverse complement strand
TGCCTACTCCGTCACCTAGGGAGGTTTTTAGGAAACGAATTAACTTTCTAAAACAAAAGCTTTCGAACGATAAAGTCGATAAAAAAGAAAAGGGAGGCTATTTTTCAAGTAGAGGCATAAAAATTTCAATTGAGAATTTAGGCAGTTTTGCCCATGTCTTGGAGAACATTTTTGTTGATCATGACTATACTTCAAAAACAATCGGTGAATTAACAAACTACAATATTCGCAGAACCCTCTTACTTTCTCAAAGGGTGATTACATCACCTGTTATAAAAATTGAAGATATTATCAAGTCGTATGTAAGTGGTGACATTGTAACTACCAATTTTACTAGATTTATGGATGCTCTAATAAAAGGAGACTATGAAGCGTACAAGCAAGGTGACAATCATGAGATTTATCCAATTTTCCAAGTTGATAGCGATGTAAGACAGTCACCCCTGATAAATTTAAGAATACTATCACTTTTAGAATCTATACATAATAGCGGTAGAACAGTAGAAGAAAAACACTTAGGTATACAATCTATTGTAGATTATTTTGATGCTATTGGCTGTCCAGAGGTTGCAGTAGACAAGGCACTTATCTCATTGTTGGAGGCTGGTTTAATAGAACCTTATGATGTCTCAAACCGTGATTTGTCAAATAATCAAAAAATATCAATATCTTATAAAGGTATGGCGCATCTTAGGCTCGCGTCTCATAATAGTGTCTTTTTCTATCAAATGGCTTTAACAACAGCTATATCAGATCAAGATATTGCTTTAAAGCTACGTAGTTGCTACAAATCAAACGCATCATTTTCTGATAAGCTAATTACGATAAAGAGTACATTTCTTGCTTATTTAATTCAAGAGGATAAGCAGTTTATATCTATTGAATATCCATCTACACAATATGATTGCCAAAAAGAACTTACGAGTAACTTAGATAAATTTGTACATACTCATCCAACTCAAGATAATGACTTAGTTGCTTTTTACGGCGATGAATATAGGGAGGGGGTTTTTAAAGAGGACGTTTTAGCCACCGTTGAATTTTATGACTGTTCAAAAGGCTTTGGTTTCATAGAAGTTGAAGGCTTAGATTCTAAAATATTTGTTCACTCAGAAAAACTACAAAAATTTGGCGTGGAAGCCCTTAAAGACGGAGATAGTATTCTATGTGATTTGGCGCGTGGTAAAAAGGGTATTTATGTTTCAAAAATACATGATATTGAAACTGATGCTAGCCAAATTGAGGTAGTTAAATGCCGCATTGTAAGACTATTTCGTGACCGTGGTTATGGGTTTGTACAGCTAACGGATAAAGATCGTACTGCGTATTTTCATATATCAGTTTTTTCACAAGATTTAAGAAACAAAATTCAAGAGGGAGATTTTTTAGAGGCAGAAATTGGTCCTGATAGAAATGGAGACGGATTTCAAATAAAGCAAATTATATCAATCCCAGATTCAAACAAGTTTTTATCTTCCTAAATTCCAATGTCAGCTCCTGGCCGAAACCGCCATATGTAGCGCTATTTTTCCCGAATATCTTGCCTCAATTGACAACCGTTAACTTGCCACGCTTTTGAGGATGAGTTTTGTTTTAGGGGGCATAAGCGCATATCACTACTGCATAACTGCGGATTTATTCCCATTCGCGGCTAACAGTCCTACTGAGTTCGTTCTGTGGAATTATGGTCTGGTCGTCCTTTCGCATACAGAGCATATACACCATCAATAGGATGGCCCTTGATTGGCCCTAGGATGACCCGATTTAGTTTCTTGATTATTTCTGGCAGCATTGGTGTATGGACGCCGCCTTCATCTTCAATATGATAGCTGTACATAAATGACAACTCGTTCAGGCAGCCCAGGATTTGCCGACTGTTGGTATTGGCAAAGCCTACCTCATTAAATCTGGTCATCTGTTCGGCAATCCAATCTTGGTTGAATCCTTCTTCCGCCAAAATGCAGCCCAAGAAGGACTTGAACAACTCAACGAACTGATTGGTATTCATGCGGGGTAGATCGACGATCAGAAAATTGAACAAGGTCTGGTCGTTGGCAGCAATCACGCACAAATGCCGATCCAGTTCGATGATATTCAGATGCCAAGACCCCAAGTCCTCAGTTTGCGGATTCGCGTCAACAAGGCTGGTTTTGCCGATCTTTAAAAAGCTTTGCAGTTTTTTTGTGCAATGCAGTATGAGCACGGCGTTTCCCACCCCAACGGTTATCTGACACAAAGTGTACCCGCTATCTGACTTTACAGCATTGTGGCTGAACTGGTCGTGTTAAACAGCTGTGCTTTCGCTATTCGCGCAATGGGTGTTGTGATGCTGACGAATTGAGCCGGTGATGCGTGAAATCAAGTCACGCAAAATTCACGCAAGCCAAATTTCAGGCATAAAAAAAGCAGGTATCGAATTAACGATAACTGCTTGATTTTACTAGTCATTCGATGGTGGGTCGTGTGCGATTCGAACGCACGACCATCGCATTAAAAGTGCGGTGCTCTACCGGCTGAGCTAACGACCCCTGAATGAGCCGCCCATTATACTCAGAAATATTAGCTTTGCAACGACTAATTGTAATAAATACAAAAACAATGCTTTCCCTTCCTAAATAATGCCGGTCCTTTACTCTTTTACCGGCCTTTTTTCCAGCTTTCTTTGCAAGGTTCTTCTGTGCATATTTAATGCTCTGGCGGCGGCTGAGATGTTACCGTCGTGCTGCATCAGCACTTTTTGCAAGTGCTCCCACTCCAAGCGCTTTACCGATAGCGGATTGTCACTGATAGCTACCGACGCATCGCCTTCGTTTTTGTATAAGGCACTAACAATCTCATCGGCATTCGCCGGCTTGGTCAGATAATGGATAGCACCTAATTTTATAGCCTCTACAGCTGTGGCTATACTGGCAAAGCCGGTCAACATGACGATTTGGGTATTGTCATCCAAGGAAATCAATTTTTTGACCATTTCCAGCCCGGAGTCAAAACCGATTCGTAAGTCGATTACCGCATATTCGGGCTCGGTTTGTTCCGCCAGTTTCATTGCCGTATCGACATCATTGGCGACAGTCACTTGAAAATTGCGCTTTTCCAACGCCGGCTTCAGCACCGAACAAAAGGTGACGTCATCATCGACCAGCAATAAATTGGGCTTATCCATAGGTAATTGGTTCATGCATACTCTCCTTAGCTAATAGCGGCAAACTGATTTCGACGCAGGCGCCGCCCGACTCTAAATTACTGAACTGTATTTTACCGCCGAGCCGCTTGATAGTGGTATAAGTCAAAAACAAGCCAACCCCCATGCCTTGCTTATTGCTCTTGACCGGTTGATGCCCGGCAAACTCGATAAATTCAGCGGGCAAACCTGGACCGAAATCCCTGATTTTCAAGTTTAGTGTTTCTTCATCCCATTCCACATGAAACTCGATGCCCGCATCGACCGGCGATGCCTCAGCTGCGTTATTTAGAATATTGATGATAGAGTGAGTCACGGTACGTTCCGCAATCACGCGCGCATCCATATCCACATTCGGCGAAATAAATAGTTTCAGCCGGGTAGCGGCTTTATGCGTGCGCCACTGGCCCAATACTTCATCGATATACTCGCTCACCAGCATCACCTTGCCGGATTCCGCCCGCATCTCGCCGGCGGAGGCCGACATCACCGACAAGGCTTGTTTGCAGCGATCAATCTGCTGCTGAACAATCACCAGTTTCTGGTGCATATCCGGGTAACGATGCTCCGACAACTCTTCCGCCATTTCATGCGTCAAAATGGCAATCGTCCCCAACGGTGTGCCCATATCGTGCGCGGCACTAGCCGCCAAGGTGCCCAGGGATACAACTCGTTCGTCGCGTAGCGCACTCTCGCGGGCATCCGCTAAATTTCGCTCACGTTCTTTCAAGGTTTTGGACAGTTCGACTACGAAAAAAGCCACCAAGCCGGCGCTAAACACAAAACCAAACCACATACCAAATACATGCAGATTGAAATACCGCCTGTCGTTCATCAAATGCATTTGCAGACTCATTTCCGGCGTCATCTCCGCCATTGCCGGATGCGCCATATGCGGCTCCACGGCCGGCAAGGGTACGTTGTAGGCAATCAGCACGGTATAGACGCAGGACGTAATGATTACCATATTCCAGGCATAAGCCTGCGGTAGCATGATAGCGGTAACAATTAAAGGTAAAAGAAACACCCAAATAATCGGGTTTGACGCGCCGCCAGTGAGATAAAGCAAATAGGCCAGCGCCAACACATCCATGCATATTTGCGAAAAAATCTCGTGCTCGGTTACTTCTTCCGGCGTTCTCAGTCGCAGCCAGGTGTATAGATTGAGTATGGAAATCGCAAAAATCGCCAGCCACAACTGATTTTGCGGCAAATTGATACCCAAACCGTTCACCGCGATAAATACCGCTACCGTGACGGCAAACAGCATCAAATTTCTAAGAATGTATAACCAACGCAGGTTTTCGCGAATGGAGATTTCGGCTTTGGGCAGAATGTGTGAAAGCATAGAAACAACACTAAATTGAAGAAAGCACCGCAGCGATATACTACCGCCGCTCGCTTAATAAGGTGGAAAGCCAACCAAACTTGGATGGTGGCCACCTGAGTATTCACAATCGATTTTTGGTAGCAAAACCTTAACCCCGTTTGCTCGCCCGATATAAACCCCTACGCGCCTTGGCAAATACGGAATTAAGCTAGCCGCTTAAAAGATCGAAAGAAAATCTACGCGCTAATCTTTCCGGAGCAAACAACAAGGTCTGACGAATCATGCCCCAAAAAATAATGCGGCATATCACGCACCGGCCAAACGCCAGCCGCCGTTTTTATCCACCCACCTCATGCTCAGCCAATACCAGAAGGTCATGGGCAGCATCATCGCAAACCATTCCCAATCGTCGATTAAAAATAATTTGGCAACCCAGCCGTTGCCATCGAAATAGAGTGGCCAAGGCACACAGTACAGAGTAAAAACAATACTACTCCAGATCAACAGTAACGCACCTTTGCGGGTTTCTATACTGGACAGGGCCAAGAACACCCACAACGGGGTTTTATCGGTTTTTTGCATACATCTCTCCACTGAAAAATCTCGTGCCAACCCAATTAGCGGCGCAACAACCTAACAATAAACGACTAGAAAATAAAGAAATTCCTGATCAAATCCACCAAAACAAGCTTCAGCGCCAACCCCGGAATATTCCCCAATAATTGAACTGTGTTATATGAAGCAAGCGTCTGAGCTATTTCGCTGAGTTTCGCTCGCCGCTCACTCACGCCATCCCAGGCAAAATAAGCAGTAATGCAATGAAATTTATATATTTTATTAAGTTGGCCCACTATTCGCTTCAACTAGTGTACTTGCTTCGTGGTTTGCTTTCCGAAAAGCGGTTAGTAGGTCTCTATCCCTGCCATGTCTGCCGCTGGCGTAATTAGCAAATCTCTGAAAGCAAGAATTGCCACACCCGTCGTGAGGCGGGGCCGGAAAATCACGGTTCTTATAAAACGATTTAAAGAAGGCCGGATTGCCCCCATGCGCGCCATGGGCGAGGGCAAAATTTGGCTCGATGCAATTGGTCAAGTTTTGTCAGTTTCGCTGTTACCTTTAATTCCAATAACAAAGAGGACGATCATGATCTTTCATAAAACGGCTATAGCAGCTATTTTGACAGCTGGCCTAGCGGGCGTTTCAGGCCAAGCGTTTGCACATTCTTACTACAATCTGACCGGCGCGGGTACAGTAGCCTCGGGTAACTCAGCAATCGGCTTCGGCATCGCCAACAGCATCAACGGCACCGACGGTGTTTCCGCCAACTCTAACGGCACCAATAGAATCGCGAACGGTACCAACGTTTATACAGTGGGCGATTTAAGCGCGAATACCTTGATCCCTGGCACAGGTACAGCGGCTGAGACAGCCACAGAAGTAGCAGGTAACCTACCTTATATGTGGTACTCCGGTCAGCACACAACCGCTACCGGTTTCACCAAGCGCGAATTGCATACCGGCTCAAGCGCTACAGACAACACTGGCGCCTTGACAGCAAACCTTATTAGCTCAAACCCTAGCTTCGGCACCAACACTATCGGTAGCTTGTGGAAAGCTTACTCGGACAAAAACGGCGGCACCAACGCCGCTACCTGGGGCACCATCATGGCTGATCTGCCCGCTGATGGCGATCATCCTTACTTGGCGGTAGCAGGCAATTCGGCATCAACCGGCCTGGGACTGGATTACGGTTTGATTCATATTAGCTGCGGCGCAAACACAGCAAGCGCTAACTGCGCCAGCGCCGGCAATATCAAAACCACCATTACCGTGAAAAACGACGCCGATTACAGCCAATTTAACGGTTTATTGGATGTTGCCCTGTATCGCAATGTAGACAGCAGCTCCACATCTGACCGTAACGCGGCTGCCACAATCGGCGAAACCGGCCTGCAAGGCTCAAGCTTGGGCGAAGCTATCTGGACGGCCAGCATGAGCAGTACTTCCGACACCTTGTTCTACTCGTTTGTGTTCGACCAAGCCGAATGGAATGCAACCGGCACACCCGGGCTGCACACCAATGGCTTTTATACCTTGGTGGTCGGCGCACACGGTGGCGGCGCACTCGATGGCGTAACCTACGACGTATTGGTAACTACTTCGGCCGTGCCTGTTCCAGGCGCAGTCTGGCTGTTCGGCAGCGCCATGGCCGGCTTGATCGGTTTCGGTCGCCGCAAACAACAACTAGCGGCTTAATTGCCAAGCGGGATTGCCACCAGACAACGGCAATCCCCTCACCAAGCATTGTTTAACGATAGGCTTACTCTCATTTATTTCATTCGATAGAGATCCAAAATGACTGCAAACTCACCCTTTAAAAAACTAGTATTAGCAGGCGCCATGGGCGCACTGATGTCAGTCAGCGGCTTGGCTAGCGCTCACGTGACCTACAATTTGGCTGCCGGCGATACCTTCCCGCCGGACGGTTCCGCCACGGGCCCATGGTCTGATGGCGATCCAGGCTATATTGGCAATTTGCCCGCCACCTGGGTCGCGATGATCCACAACGACGGCGGCGTAGCGAACTCGCAAACCGCCAGCGGCCACGGCATAGGCATGGGCGCCAAAGCTTATAAAGACGGCGCGACAAACTGGGGGCATACCGCCGATTACGGTTTGTTTGAACTACATGCCGACGCGGAAGTGACTATCACCGTATCGTCGGACGGCTCCAATCTGCGTCCGGCTTTTGGTTTGTGGAGCGGCTGGGATACCGCGGGCAGCAGCAGTCGCCATCAAAGCTACCTGAACAACGGCGCACTGAACCCCATGGCTGCCAGCCCACTGGGCACAACGCTGGCTTTGGTTGACGCAAGCGCCTGGACCTTCGCGGCCACTCAAGGCACCACCGCCACCGCTACGCTGACCCGCTTCCTGACCGCCGGTAATTACACGCTGATTTTGGGCGGTTACGACGGCACGGTAGGCGGGGCCAATCTGGCCTATACCGCCACCATCTCCGCTGCTGCGTCACCGGTACCCGTACCGGGCGCGGTTTGGCTGTTCGGTAGCGCGATGGCGGGCTTAGTCGGTTTCGGCAAACGCAAAACGGCAGAAAACGTCTGACGCGTTTCTATGTAACTTAAGGCTGATTTTAACCCGATGTCCTTGAATACACGTGTTATTGAGGGCCGGGTTAATCAGTAAAAAATCAGTTCGGTTTCGGTCAAGGATGACCGGGGGCAAGGAAGCTCCATTTTTACATCCGCTCGATCCAAGTCCGCTTGGCCCAAAAGCTTAATCTACCCTTCCCATTCGCTTCATTCATGCGTAACCGAACGCATCGATATACGGCGCCAAAATCGGCAAAACCGGTTCGTAAAAACTTGCATAGTGCTGCCAACGTGCAACCGAGCGCGAATAAATCGGTTGAGAAACAGCAGCAAAACTCGGCGTGGCAATGTAACGGCCTTTAGCCTTTTCATGAAACGCGCTCACTTCGGCCACCCATTCCAAATCCAATAACGCAAACACCCGGCGAAAACTGTTTTCGAAATCGTTGACGGTATCCTCGTAACGCAATTCCATATAACGCGGCTGAATCATCGGCTTCATGTAAAGCCACAGCGCCATCACGGCCGCATATTGCTTGGCCACACCTTCCCAGCTCAGCAAATTGACTGTCACGCTAGACGGCTTAAACGCTTGCTGGAAACAACTGAGACAGACATCGCGCGGATCGCGCAGAGCAAAGATGATCCTGGCCTCCGGAAATAGGCAGCTAATCAGGCCTATATCGATACTATTCAGCGCCACTTTGTCGATGAAGCGTTTATTCAAGGCATCCGCGCCGTATTCCTCGCTAACCCGTCGCCAATAGTAAGCGCGCAACTTTCGGGCATCGTCCAAACCCAGCTGGCGGAGAGCGGCTGGAATGTCCTCTCGAAAACCGCTCAACCTTTGCAGCTCTTGAATCAAGCCATGAATCAGATCATTTTCATCGGAGGTAAACACATCGGGATGCGCTGCCAGGACTTGCTCAGTCAACGTCGTGCCGGAACGCAAAAAGCCCAGTAGAAACGTCGGCGCCGGCAAACTATCGGCAAAGTCGCTTACCGTCCAACGGAGCAGTAAAGCCCGATCAAACCCCTGTTTGTTGGATTGAATCGCGCGAAAAATCTGTCCGGCATCAAGAGAGCTGAGTTCAGGTAATTGCTTATACAAAGCTTTTGCTTGTTGGCAAGCCGCAAACGATGCCTCGTATTCTTCCAGCTTATCCAACACCCCTACCAACTCCTGCCAGGCGCGTGCGGTCTGCTGCATATTGCGATTGGCGGCTATCACATTCTGAAAGCGCTGTTTGGCTTCCGGCAAACGGTTCAAATGCGCCTCCAGCACCGCCAACATGTTATTGCAGGCCGGATCGTCGGGACGCAATTCGCAAACCTTGCTGGCGAAAGGGAAGGCTTCTGAGAATCGGTTAACCCGCGTCAAATAAAGCGCCCGATTATTCAGCGCGGCAGGATTATCAGGTTCCAGCTTAACCGCCAACGCGGTCAATTTAAGCGCGGTATCCAGATCGCCCCAGTGATGTAATTGCTCGGCCAGCTCCAGAATAAAACGGATATTACGCGTTTGCTGGGCGTCAATTTCCAGTTGGCGGGCGGCCTGTTGCAGATAAGCCAAGCCCTCCCGACGCTGCTGCTGCCAGCAGAGAGCCTGCCCCAGACCGGCCAGCGCTTCCGCATGGTTAGGCTGGATAGCCAAGACTTGCCGAAACCCCTGCAGAGTACCGGCCATATCGCGCCGCGCGACTGCTTGCCAAGCCTGCTTTAACGCATCGTCCACGCTTGGTTGAACCGATCTGGCGACCGCTTCGGCTTGTTTCAGGCAACAGGCTTTGTATTTCTTGCCGCTGCCGCATGGACACGGATCGTTGCGGCCAAATTTACCGTTGCCGGCTGCTGTTGTATTTTTCATATCGTTCCCTGACGAGGCATAGATTATTGGCGGCAATTATAAATCCGCTAGCACTGCCAACGCTTCTTGAATATTGCTGACCGCATGTATTTGCAAGTTCTTCACCGCATCCTTGGGTTTGTTGCTTTTCGGTATGATCGCCCGCTTGAAACCGTGCTTAGCCGCTTCGTTGAGCCGGGCGTGTCCATTAGCCACCGGGCGAATTTCGCCGTTCAAACCTACCTCACCAAAGAACACCGTGTCGTAAGGAATGATGCGATCACGCAGACTGGACACCACGCCTATCATGATCGCCAAGTCGCTGCTGGTTTCAGATACCTTTATACCGCCAACCACGTTGGCGTATATCTCATCGTTGCCGGTGAATATCCCACCGTGGCGCGACAACACCGCCAGCAACATGGCCAGCCGGTTCTGGTCCAAACCCACCGCCAGCCGGCGCGGATTGCCGTACTGGCTTTCGGTGACCAGGGCCTGAATCTCCACGAGCAACGGGCGGGTGCCTTCCCACAGTACGGTCACCACGCTGCCGGGCGACGGCTTTTCTGCCCGCGACAAAAACATTGCCGACGGGTTTTTCACTTCCTTCAAGCCGCTGCTTTCCATAGCAAAGAAACCCAGTTCGCCGACGCTGCCGAAGCGATTCTTGTCGGCGCGCAATACCCGAAATCGTGAATCGTCGGTGGACGACAACACCACCTGCGCATCGACGATATGGCTCAAGGTCATTGGGCCAGCGAGCGATTGATCCTTGGTCACATGGCCGACCATGAAAAACGACACGCCGGTACGTTTGGCGTATTGCGTCAGATAGCTCGCGGATTCGCGCACCTGCGACACCGAGCCGGGCGCCGAATCGGAGTCGGCGGTATACATCACCTGAATCGAATCGATGATCACCACCTTGGGCTGCTCCTCGTCCAAGACTTGGCAAATCTGCTGCACCGAGGTTTCTGCCAACATCTTGATGCCGGCAGTATTCAATTGCAGACGATGGGCGCGCTCGGCGATCTGTTGCAGCGACTCTTCGCCGGACACATACAACACCGGCAGTTGCTGGGCAATATGACCGATGGCTTGCAGCAGGATAGTGCTCTTGCCGGCCCCCGGCGCACCGCCGATTAACACCACGCTACCGGTGACGATGCCGCCGCCCAGCACCCGGTCGAACTCGGCCAGACCGGTGGAAATCCGCTCGGCTTGGGCCAGATTGACTTCCGACAACAAACGCACTTCGCTGCGGCTGCCGGCATAGCCGGAGTTATCGCGCGCGCTTTTACCGCTACCCAGCTTCACTTCCTTAATGCTGTTCCAGGCCCCGCATTGATTGCACTGCCCGGACCAGCCGGGAAAATCGGCGCCGCATTCGGTGCAGACGTAGGCGGATTTGGTTTTTTTAGCCATAACGATATTCGATTTCTGGTTGGTAAACGTCGCAAGAGGCGGTTAGGCTTTCATACTCAAAAAGCCTTTTGTATGTTCTGTCATTTAAGGCGAAGCCGACAATCACACAATGCACGGCAGCCTTGCCTTTCGCCTCATGTCCCGCATTTCTTGGTCGAAGGCCGCCATCAATATGCGTTCGAAGTACAGCTTGCCGCTGACATAAGGGAAGGCGGCTAGCTGTTTATCCAGGGTTTTCAGGCGTTTGTCGTGGGGTTTGTCCAACACTTCAAACAGGTTGACCAGCAATTGCGCGAGGTCTTAGCCGTCTTTCGCAGTGCGCTGTTCGATGAGCTCCCGAAACTGCCGCCGCTCTAGTGCCGACAGGCGCTTTTGGCGAAACGTGCTTCACCCCAGAAAATCCTCAATCGTCCGGGCAATCTCCGGAAAGGCTTTCTGCACTTTTCGGTCGGCGGTAATCAGCGGGACGTTCAACAGTTTGGCCAGCGCGACGAATTCGCAGTCGTAAGCCGAGCAATCGCTGCTGGCGACTAATTGCAAAACCTGGGCGGATGAGACTTCGTATTCGTTTTGCTGCAGCAAGGTTTCAGCCTGGCGCACAATCCGTAAGGCGTCGTCCAAGGCCAACAGATTTTTGCGTAGATACAAAGCCAGGACATTGCGAAATTCGCTTTTCCACAGATTGGGTGCAATCCACTGCGCTTCCTGTCTTAGCAGCTGTTCGGCTTGTGCGGATTTTTCGCTATTGAGGTAAAGATAAGCAATCGTGTTGGTATCGGCAACAATCATGGCCGGCCGGCAAATTTGGCTTGGTCGATGTCCTGGTCGGTTAACAGGTAATGCGCGGTTTTCTCGCGCAGTTGCCTGGCCTGAGCGAGATGCTGATCGACACTGAGCCGATGCGGATCGATGACCCTTTCCACGCAGTAAATGACTTCACTGTTAATGCTGCGGTGGTGCAGTTTCGCTGCGATTTTTAGCTGTTCGTATAAATCGTCGGGGATGTTTTTTAGGGTCAAGGTTGCCATGACGCTCACCTGGAAAATCAAATGGGTTCCATTATGGAACCAAATCAATACCTGTCAAGCGGCCGATCAGTAAAACACCCTAAACAAGCGCTGAATCTGCCCAAACTCGTACAAATACGGCTGCGCCACGTCGCGGTTGGCGGCGACCACGATCAAGTCGTGGGAAAACACCGAGGTGTTGTACCAGTTGAAACTGCCGTCGATGACGATGTAATCGTCGATCACGCAGTATTTACTGTGGATGGGCGAGTACGGCACCGGCAGATCGTCCTGGCCGTAAACCAAGCCCACGCGTATCCCGGCATCGCGCAGACGTTGTACGGCCGGTAACAGCGGCCTTGCCAATTCGTCGGCCATGCTGCGCTCGACGCCTATTTTGCCTTGACGGGCCAAGTGGCCGTTGAACAGCAGCTGCACATCAACACCACGGTCGCGGGCCTGGATCAAGGCGTTGACGACGCTATCGTGGTGATCGCCCAGCAAATCGCCGATCAAAAACAAACACAACTTCAAGGAGCGGCGCGCTCTATGAATTTCCGCCAATATAGCGTGATGCGGCCGGTAAACCCTGCCATTAGCCATGGTGTGGCGGCCAAAGGTATATAACAAGTTGAATGGGCTGAGCGGGTCGACGCCATACTTTTGAATCACACCGCCGCGCTGGCTCTGGAAGATGTTGTCCAGCAAACGGCACACGCCCTTGGAATGAAAACTCATCCCCGATTCCCAGTTGGCCCACCAGCGATCGAAAGTGATGTTGAACGAGCCGATAATGCAATCCTCGTCGTTGAAGATTACGAACTTGGTGTGCATGTCCGGTTCCACTTCGATCAAGTGGTGTTTGGGCGTGCAAAACACGCCAACCAGTTCAATGCCTGAGCGTTTCAAGCGCGCGTAATTCTGACTATTGGTCAGCGTCATCTTCCGCCAATCGACGATGCATTGCACCCATACGCCCTGCTGGCTGGCGTGAATCAAGTGGTTAATAAAATCGCCGTCGTCGATGCAATCCACGCTGACTTTAATGGTGCATAAGCGGTCGGGCTGGCTGTGTTTGGCCGCGATGACTTTATCGATATGATCGTGAATAAAGCGCTTGGGATGATAGGGGTGAAATTGCTGGCCCTTGGTAAATTTGGGCGTCAGTTGCAAGGAGTCGAAATGATGGTTGTACCAATCCACATCGCTTTGCAACTGTCCGGGGTCCAGCTCGTAACTGCGGAAATGGTTGGGCGTGGCCCAATGCTCGTTAATATGGCGCTGCTGCGGATGATTGTCGCGCAACTGGTCGCCATCCATGAAAATATAATCATGGCGCGAGGCGATGGAATGCTCGCCCAAATGCACGATAAACGAAAATTTGATGCAGCTGATCTTGCCGAATTGCCCGGAGTGCGGCATCACGTAAAAATCCCGCGTCGATCGTTTGTGTTTGTCCCACTGCACATCGTAAGCATCGGTGTCGACGATATAGGTTTCGCAGATCGACTCCCGATACACCTTTAGCACCACCTTCAAATTAGCGGCAATGCCGTGCGACATGTCGAAGTCTATCTTGCCCCAGCGCACGTCGAAGGTTTCCCTAAAATCGTTACCGCGTTGAAAACAACCGCCCAATTTGCCAAATACCGGTTTGGCGTAGTGTTCTGCTACTTGCATATGGTGCTGCCTAATTAAACAAGCTTTATTTTAATTGTAAAATCGCCTTAGCAATTCAGTCTATAGCGGCTCAAAGGTCATCAGATAGCCGCAATGATCGGATACCGGCCCGTAATCCTGCTCGGTGAACACAGTTCGCGCCGAACTGGCCCGCAGGCCGCTGTCCTTGTCCATAAAAATGTAATCGATTCGATAATCGTCGGCCAGATAATCCTGCCAATGCGCGTCGTTAACCCGAAAAATTTGTTGAAACAGTGCTGGGGCGTTGGCGGCCAGATATTGATCTTCATATTGATGGCCGTTGACCACCAATTCGTAACCAGTCGAGCCGGCGGCGATATTGAAATCACCACACAGCAAGGTGGCATCCACCTCAGCGCTGCGTTTGCCGTTAGCCCAAGCGGATAGCCGTTGAAATTGTTGCTGGAAGCCGTCTTCCCACCAACTCAAATGCGCGGAAAACACATCGAGAGTACCGATATACGGCACCTTGATCCGCGCCGACACCACTTTACGGGAATGAATGCTGTAAGCATCGTGACTATCCGACACGTAGCGGGCTTCTTGCTCGGCCAAGGGATGGCGGCTGAGTATGGCCACACCTTCGCGGAATTTGTCAAACCCCAGGTGCGACCAGTCGGTGTAAAGATGAAACGGTTGCGGCAAGCGCTGATTGATAATATTCGCGGAGTTCGACGGCCAGTCGCCGCGACCGTCATTCCAATACTCCGCCACTTCCTGCAAACAGACTACATCAGCGCCAAGTTCGTCGATGGCATTAGCAATTTGCCAGAATTTCCGGTCTTGCTCGTCTTCCTGATAACAATGCAGATTTAGAATCAACAGCCGCAGCGGCGTGCGGCTTAGGGTGTAATTTTGGCCGGCGTTGTTGTCCCACAGCGTCTGCTCCTTACTTTCGCAGCTGATACTGTATTGCAGACGAAACGCCTCCCCCACCCTGATCCGCCCGCTCCACACTTGGGCGAGATGCAGTCCGGCATAGAGGGCTTTACTGGCGGATTTTCTTTGCGCCTGGCGGCGGCAACTGGTCGTATGGCTGTGTTGCCAGTTATCGATAGTCCAGTGGATGGTGACTTTCTCTATCTCCAGCGCGGCGTCTACCGCCAGCTTGATCGGCACGGAATGCTGACCATCCTGAAGTTGTTCGGCATGGCTCAATTGTAGTATCGACGCAGCGCCGGTTAATCTGCCGCCGCTACCCGCACCGCTGAAATAATCGCCACCCTCGTTATTATCCCAATACTCAGTGCCGGCGGCTTGCAGACGCAAGGCAAATCGAATATCGCCGGGTATCTCGGCATGTGGTTGCGGCGGAAATACGATTTCGGCCTGCCAATACTCCCACCCATCTTCCGCCTTGCGGTTAAACAAGGCCGGCAAAAAGTGCCAGACGCCGTCTTCGCCGGCCCAGAGCACTTCCACCTGTTTGTGATAATCCAGGTCTGCGACTTGAATCAAAAACAGCAAGGATTGCTGACAGGCCACAGCTTTGCCGGTCACATTATTGGCTACATACAACAATTGGATGTTATTCATAGCTCCCCCTGGAGGTTGAGTTAGGCAGTGCCCGCCACGGGCGTCTGTCTAGGCGGCATAATGGCGAAAGTCAATATCCGGAAAAATATCGTCCATGATCTCCAGCGCTGTCAGGTAGCGTTCATCGATACGGTTTTTGCGGATCGCATCGTGCAGATAATTAAACCGGGCCAAATGATCGGTAATGCGTTTGCGCGCGTAATCGATCGTGGTGCCGGCCTTCATGATAAACGGCCAATCCGAAGACTGCGCCAGCAACAGTGATCGGGCGGCCTGATTTAAAGCGCGCCGCTGCAAATCACTCACGCCAAAGCCGCGCAAATCGCCCGCCAGCTTTTCCATTTCGGCGGCAGCCTTGTGCAATAAGGGATAAATCCAGTCGTTGCTTTCGTTCAGCCAGTAACTGGAATAACCGTGTTCGCCCCAACTGGAAGCGGCCGGCGTAGCCCGCACGTGCTGCAAAGGCAATTGCAAATAATCGCCGCAACTGACGGTCTGGACGCCGTTTTCGCTGCTGGCTGCCAAGCGTAATACTTGTTCAAGCCATAAAGGCCCTTCGAACCACCAATGTCCAAATAGTTCAGCATCGTAAGGTGCGACGATAATCGGCGCTTGCGGCATTTCCGCAGCCAACGCGTCGATTTGCTGCTGGCGGCGCAAGATAAAATCTTCGGCATGCCGGCGCGCTTTTAGCCTGGCCAGTTCAGGCTGGTAAACCTGCTTGGTTTGCTTGGCGCCGGTGATGCGGAAATACTTGATGCCGGTGTTAATCCGGGTTTCGCCGTCCAAAATATAAGGCGCGATATATTCCAGAGGCAAATCGAAACCGATGTCGCGATAATACTCGCGATAATCCCCATCGCCCGGATAGCCTTCCTCCGCGCTCCAGACCTGTCGCGACGACGCAGGATCACGGCCGAATGCGGCGACGCCGTTGCCGCAGTCCAGCGGCGCATACACACCATAGCGCGGAGACTGGTCGGCGTCCATGATCGCGTGACTATCGACGAAAAAATAATCTATGCCTTCGGCTTTCAGCAGCTGTTCCAGGCCCGGATAATATCCGCATTCCGGCAACCAAAAGCCGCTCGGCGCAAAGCCGAATTGGCTGTTAAAACTGGCAATGCCAACGCCAATTTGATTGCGCACCGACACCGGGCTGACATTCAACAATGGCAAATAGCCATGGGTGGCGGCCGTAGTGATCAACTCCAGGCAGCCAGCGCTGTGATGGCGCTGAAACGCTGTCAGCAAATCGCATTGATAGCGCTGCTGGTAGCGATGCAGGGCATCCTGAAACCACTGCATATACATCTGTGCCAGCGGCTCGAACTGCGGCAGCCGGCGCGTGCGCTCCAACTCCCGCTCCGCCAATTCCAGTCTGCCTTGCAGATAATGCAGATAACGGCTTTGCAACAAAGGGTCGCGCAACATCGTCATCAGTGTCGGCGACAAGGATAAGGTCAGCCGATACGGCACTTGGTCGACATGCAAGCGCTCCAGCATCGCCAACAAGGGCAGATAACATTCGGTAATCGCTTCGAACAGCCAGTTTTCTTCAAAAAAACTGTCGTGTTCTGGATGATGCACATAGGGCAAATGGGCATGCAAAACGATGCTGAGATAGCCTTTGTTCATCGCGGAGTTAATTTTGTTGGCCGGACGCGGTTACGGCAAGCGCCGAAGACGCTTGGGAAGGCGGTATTATAAACTGCGCCATCGCCGGCGACAGCCTTTCCATCATCGGCGACACTTGCGGTGCGAATGCTGCAGCCTGCGAATACGCCAACGGGCTGAATTCCTGCTGAGCGTTTAGCCGACCAATCGCTACCTGGTAAATCCCGGCGATGCAGGTGTCGCCGCTGGGCAGCGTAATCTGCTGTTGGCTGTGTTCGGCGGCGACCGGCACATCGAACCAAGTCTTGGCCGAGTCTTGCGGCGACGAGACCGCTTCAGCCGGCGCAGGCCGACTGTAAACGCGCAAGGTCAAATGCTGGGCATCTGGCGGTTCGGCAGGCGGCATAGACGCCTGTGCCACGTCATCAAGCTGCCAATAGACATGGATATGTTCCGGATCGACCGGCAACGCAACCAACTTGGCGCTTTCAACTTTGGCGGCAGTGAGTTGCTGGCGTGGGGCGAACTCGCGATTAATCTGCTGACTAATGCTTAACAGCTCTTGCGGCGAAAAGCCGCTACTCGTCAACCTCGCCGCGCCCGCTCTAAACCTTCGCGGGGCAAAGCCCCGGCTAATCTCCAGACTAATAGCCCGCATTTCCTCCGCAGAAAGCGGCATGCGGACTTGAGACGGTGAGGAGGAAAAGGCCATCGGCAATGTTAACGGGTCGGGTGACTAGGTTTTATCCTGTGGATAGCGGACATTCCGCGACGTATCGCCGCAGCGACCGGCGTTTATAGACTCTAACCGTTGTCGATTATTTACGCAAGGCGTAGGCCCGCAGCCCCTATATGCAGTAAAATCAGGACTAATTCACAGTTTCTCGGTAAAGGGCATGCACAAACCATACAGTTTAAAGTCAGGGAGTCCCTATCCTCACGGCGCCAAGGTTAGCGAGGGCGGCGTCAACTTCTCCATCTCCAGCCGCCATGCGACGGACGTGGAGCTGCTGCTATTTGCCGAGCCTGACAGCATAAAACCCTTACAAGTCATACCCTTACAAAAAGATAAAAACCATACGTTTTTCTCCTGGCACGTGTTTGTCGAAGAACTGCCGGTCGGCACTTGGTATGCCTGGCGCATCGACGGCCCGGACAACACCCGCGAATCGGGCCTGCGGTTTGATCGCGAAAAATTATTGCTGGACCCTTGGGCGCGCGCTATCAGCGACAAATTATGGAACCGCGCCGCCGCCTGCAAGCCCGGCGATAATAGCCATCACGCCATGCGCGCAGTGGTCGTCGACGACCGTTACGACTGGGAAGGCGACACGCCGCTGGCCATTCGTAGCGAAAAAGCCATTATTTACGAATTGCATGTCGGCGGTTTTACTCGCCACGCTTCCGCCAAGGTGAAGCACCCAGGTACCTTTATCGGCCTGATCGAAAAAATTCCTTATCTGAAAAAACTCGGTATCACCCATGTCGAACTGCTGCCCATCATGGCCTTCGATGAGCAAGACGTGCCGCCGCATACCGCCGATCTGGGCTTGAAAAACTACTGGGGCTACAGCACGCACAGCTTCTTTAGCCCGCATCCCGGTTATTGCGTCACACCGGAACAAGGCACGCACATCCGCGAGTTCCGCGATCTGGTCAAAGCGTTGCACAAGGCCGGCATTGGCGTGATCATGGACGTGGTGTTCAATCACACCTCGGAAGCCGGCGCCGACGGCCCGGTAATTAACTTCAAAGGCATTACCGGCAACAGCTTTTATTTGACCGACAAGCACGATAAACGCATCTTTCACGACTATACCGGCTGCGGTAACACCGTCAATGCCAATCACCCGCTGGTCACCAACTTCATCATCAGCTGCCTGGAATACTGGGTGCGGGAAATGCATGTCGACGGCTTTAGATTCGACCTGGCCAGCGCTTTGGCGCGCGGCGAAGACGGCAGCGTACTACAGGATCCGCCTCTGGTCTGGGGCATAGAACTATCCGAACAACTGGCCAAAACCAAGCTGATTGCGGAAGCCTGGGACGCGGCCGGCCTTTATCAAGTCGGCAACTTTCCCGGCTATCGCTGGGGAGAATGGAACGGCCGTTACCGCGACGTGATTCGCCGCTTCCTACGCGGCGACACCGGCATCATCAGCGAAGTAGCCACGCGTATCTGCGGCAGTAGCGATCTCTATCAACATCAGCACCGCCTGCCGATCAGCGGCATTAACTTTGTCACCTGCCACGACGGTTTTACGTTGAAAGATCTGTTCAGCTACAACGAAAAACACAACACCGCGAACGGCGAAAACAATCGGGACGGTTGCAGCAATAATCTCAGCAGCAATTGCGGCGCGGAAGGCCCGACCCCCGACCCGGCCATAGGCAAACTGCGGCGGCAACAGGTGAAAAACGCCTTTGCGGTTTTGCTGCTTAGCCATGGCGTACCGATGTTGCTGGCTGGCGACGAATTTCTGCACACGCAGCAAGGCAATAACAACTGCTATTGTCAGGACAACGAATTAAGCTGGCTGAACTGGGATAAAGCCAAGGAGAATGCCGACGTGCTGCATTTTGTGCAGCAGATGATCCGCTTGCGCAAACGTCATCCAGCCTTGATGCGTCGAAATTTCCTCACCGGCCGAAAAATGGAAGGCAAAGATATGGCCGACATCAGCTGGCATGGCCTGGAAGTAGATCAACCGCCGCGTTGGGACGACCCGAACACGCGGATTCTAGCCTTTACGCTGGCGGCATTAGGCAAAGACGAAGCTGACCTGCACGCGATAATGAACATGTCCGATAGCAAACACAACATGCAGCTGCCGGAGGTTGAAGGCAAAAGCTGGTGTCTGGCTTTGGATACCGCACAAACATCGCCCAAAGATATTATCGAGCCTGCGGAACAAAAAGCGCTGAGCAAACCCTGGTATACCGTGGAGCCGCATTCGATTGTGGTGTTTGAAAACATCCAACAAGCCGGTATCGATGGTGGCGATAGCGTGGCGAAACGGTCCGCCAGTTTTTTCAGCAAATTGACCGGCATCAAGTTGCTCGACCAGCCGGCGACGGAAATACCGACAAGTTAATGAGACAGCCTGTTGTCAGGGAACGCTATCGCGTACCCTGACCTACCGGACTTATCGCGTTATCACTGGCATGGATGACCGGAACCCAATTTCGCAGGCGAGATTGTCGCGATAGCGGCATCGCCGCCCCATGAGCAAGAATTTTCGTGCCTGCGAAAATTTTGACTCCGAGTCTGCGGCCTGGATTGCCCATGAACACGCCAAAGCAGCGAATTACTAGCGCTTGGCCGGCTTGTCCCCTACCCAGTTAGGGTGTGGGACGTACTTATGAACCTGTGCATCAAGTTCTTGGCTGTGATACATGTCCAGGCACTTAAGCAGGTTAAATTTCGCCCCAGCGTAACCTTCCACCGGATTGCTGTAGTCTCGATGCAGATATTTCTCAACAAGTTGATCGATTGCCGGATTCCCTTTATCGTCGTTGTAATACGTCCATTCCAAAAACGCGCTCTTGGTAATGTCAGCATCCTCGCCTGCCGGCGAATCCTTGTAAGCGGTTGATAAGCAGGCGGCCAGCGCCCTGTCTTTATAGTTTTCGGCGTTGCTACGTCGTGTGGCAGCGTTGGAATCCGCGATAGCTGTCAGTGAATAGCAACATAGCCCCACGGCAACGAATGTGTGGACGGCTTTCATTTGAGCACCCGGAAATTTGCGTGGCTAGTGCGATCTGTCACGCCTAGCTCGTTGAAATAGCAGTGGTCATAACAAGTCGTTCCGTCGAATAGCGTTGCATGACCGCTAGCATCACTCCAGCCATGAACTTCGAAGAGGACAATACCCTTTTTGCCTGACAGCGTACCACCGCCAGCGGGCGGATACGCAACGGCTTCCAGCGGCCCCCATTTGAGATTCAGAAAGGAAATCACGTCTTTTACCCGGTAAAAATAGTTTCGATGGTCCCCACCTTTCTTGGTTTTCCCCGCTGTCGCCGGGATGATCACGCAAGCTTGAATGGGTGCCAATCTTCCCCCTGAGTCAGAATAGTTGTTGCCTCAATCGAACACGTCGCCCCAATCCGGTGGTGGCGGGGCCTCTTCGGCTGGGGTTGCGTCAGTGTCAGCCGGTTTTGACTGCTCCGAATCGGTGCCGGCATGTTGTTGTTCAGTCTCGGCAGCCGGCTCGTCGGCAACCGGTTTTTCACCCGCTTTGGGTAAGCCGTCCAGATAACTATCCAGCAAACGGCACAGATTTTCGTAAAATCCGCCCACCGTCTGCTGCTGCATTTGCTGTTCTATAAACCCATACAAAAACTGCTTTTCCGCCGCAATCAGATTTTCGCTGACAGCCTGCGCGGTTTGTTCGTCTAAGTGATGTTTACCGGTCAAGGCCAAGGCCAACCTGTCGCTGCGCCGTTCCTGCCGGTCCTTAATGTCTTCCAGCAATTCTTCGATGCCGGCCAGCCGCCGACGTTTATTCCGGCGATTAACGACCAGCACGGCGATCAGGCCGGCCAACAACAACAGCGACAATTCTCCTAAGCCGATAAGCAGCAGAGATTGATTCATTTGCCCAACTCCGTAATGCTCTCGCGCACACCACGTTCGGCATCATGGAAAATTTGCAGCATCTTTTTACTGCTGTTTTCCAACTCTAAGGCGGTCTGGTTGCCGCTAAACACACGGGTATATTCGGCGGACATTTCGTCGATGGTTTTCATCGCGTTATCCAGTTGCCGCACCAGTTGTTGGTTAATACGTTCCAAGCCTGCCAATTGATGTGCTTGCGGCGAATCCTGCACCGCAGCAACCGGCGCAGCCGCGCCCCGATTTGCCAGCAAATTCTGATAAGGCTCGGTTAGGCGGCCGACACGTTGCTCGATCTCACTCAACAACACCAACTCGCGTTTCAGAAACAAGCGAATCACCCCTTCAAACACAGCGCGTTCAGACGCGTTGACTTCTTGCAACAATGGCTCGATCTCCGCTGTAGCCAACCCGCAGTTTTCCTCCAGAAATTGCTCCAGCCAGCGATTTTTGACGATGGCCTGCTCTTCAAGCTCGGTAATGAAATGATCAATTTCGGCCATCTCCTTCCCTCGCCGGTTTCTCGAGATAAAAAACAGCACGATAACCAGCAGCGTCAAAAACCCCAACGCCTCCGCCGCTAATATCACTACCACGGAATCGAATGGATTCATGACAATCTCTCCAGTAACTGCTGATGTTTTTCTGCTTGGCTTTTTTTCAGGTAACGATAGGTAAAAAACCCACCAACACCCAGTATCAGATTGATGGTCAACAGGATGCCGCCAACCAATAACCAATTGGTTTCCGCGGCGCCCGGCGGCGGATGTTGCTCATGGTCAGTCTGCTCATGCTGCTCGGCATCGGTTTTCTGATCGGTTTTTTCATGATCGCCTGACTCGTGATGTGCATCAGTCTCTGCCGCCGGTGCGGCAACCTCGACTTTCTCGGCAGCAACGAACCAACTGTCATCGATAGTGAGCGGTTTGATCGCCGGCGTCAGCGGCTTGCCGGCATGATCTTTAGCCATCACGTTGAAATTGACATGCGTGGTGGTCTGCGGCGGCAAACCGGCCAAATCCAGCAACCAGACTCCATCTTTATTGGTCAGCGCTCGGGTTTCCGGCTCATGCCCTGCTTGGTTAATCACCGCATGGACCACAAAGCCGGCAGGATCGATCAACTTGGGATCCGGCAGCAGTTTCAAACTAACCTGACGCTGAGCAGCATCCACGTGCTTCTCCACGGCAATAGGCGTGGCAACTACGTCGATCTCATGAATAATTTCCCGCTTGAAAGTCTTGCCGTCGGCGACGATTTTCAGCAGATGTTTACCCAAACTCAAATGCTCGACCTTATGCTGATAAAAACCGGGCTCGGCTGTCACAGCCTGCATTTTTGCCGGCGTTTGCTGATCTTGGATAATTTCCAGGGTCAACATGCCCAGAAAATCGGCGCGGTCGATCAGCTTATTTTTATCGGTGAAGTGCGCTTTGATTGGCAAGACTTCATTCTCGCCCAGAAAATTGGGAATTTCGCTAAGTTGCAGTTTCAGGTCGGTGACGATCATGACTTGGTTATCGGGATCGACTTCCGCCACCAAGCGCCATTCGCCGATCAAGGGTTGCTTAACGGTGATCAGGTCGTACGTCTGACTTTCCAGCCAGGACACATTGGCGACCATGCTTTGTTTACTGATGCTTTTACCGTCCGGCGCAACCAATTGCGTCGGCGCGGCATGCGGCTTTTTGAACACCAACACCGAAAATTCGTGGATGCCGCTATCGACCTTGAACTTATTGTCGGTTAGCGGCAAGGTTTCTTTCGGCGCGGCTTTTTGGGCCATTTTCAAAAATACCCGCTGCAATTGTTCGGCCGATTGCGCGGTTTCCGCCCAGCCGCCGGTCTCAAACGCCAGTTTTTCCAGCAGCTCTTTGTCGGCCTGCTCGGATAAGGCGATGGTTTGCACGTTGATATTTTGTTGCTGGAGTTTAGGGATCCACTCACTAAGAATTCGTTCGCGGGAATCCGCGCTTTGCATGATGTCCTTGGAAATATCCACAAAACCGTCGGTCAATAAAATCAGGTGTTTCTTGCCGCTACCGGTAAATCCTTGGCTGAGCACGGTCTGAATCGCATCTTCGATATGAGTGTACAAACCCCGAGAATGAATATTGGCCGTGGCTTTGCTGGCCTGCTGTTTCCAGGCAGAACTGACGACATCGGTCGCGGACAGCGGCGCGGTTTTTTCGGCGAACAGCCAGAACGAGGCCTTGGCACCATCCGGCAGCAAATTGACCAACAACCGGCTGGCGTCTATGCGCAGATTTTCCGGATCGTTCTGTTTCATGCTGCCGGATACGTCTATCAACACCTGAATTTCATCGGCGCCGGCAGCGGCAGGCGCGGGCTGGCAGTGCGCGGAATCGACACCTAATACCAACACGCAGAAAACCGAAAATACAATCGACTTGAACATAAGTCCGCCAACAAAAGTTTAGGCAATGGATAGCAAATATAGCCCAAGCATCTGACTGTTCTATTATTTTTTAAATCAGGCTGCGGCCGGCATTACACTTTATAATGTTTTCACTATTTCAACCAAAGGAGAACTTATGTCTATCAAACGAATGGTCGACCTGGATTTGGCCGGCAAACGCGTGTTAATCCGCCAAGATTTGAATGTGCCGGTTAAAGACGGCAAAGTCACCAGCGACTTGCGCATCCAGGCCAGCGTCCCGACCGTGGAAGCCGCATTAGCCGGCGGCGCGGCAGTGATTTTGATGTCGCACTTGGGCCGTCCCACCGAAGGCGAATACGACGAAGCCTCCAGCTTGAAGCCAGTCGCCGAGCGCTTTTCACAATTGCTGGGTCAACCAGTGCGCTTGGTGAAAGATTGGCTGGACGGCGTGGAAGTGAAACGCGGCGAAGTGGTGCTGTGCGAGAACGTCCGCTTTAACAAAGGCGAGAAGAAAAACAACGCCGAACTGGGCCAAAAAATGGCCGCGCTGTGCGACATATTCGTGATGGACGCCTTTGGTACCGCGCACCGCGCCGAAGCCTCGACCCATGCCGTAGCCGAACACGCAGCCATCGCTTGCGCCGGCCCGCTGTTGGCTGCCGAGCTGGATGCATTGGGCAAAGCCCTGGAAACCCCTGCCCGCCCTTTGGTGGCTATCGTCGGCGGCTCCAAAGTGTCCACCAAATTGACCGTACTGGAATCACTGTCTTCCAAAGTCGATCAGTTGATCGTCGGCGGCGGCATTGCCAATACCTTTATCGCCGCAGCTGGTTACCCAGTCGGTAAATCCTTATATGAAGCGGATTTAATTCCGGAAGCCAAACGTCTGATCGCCTCCGCCAAGGAACGCGGCGCGGATATTCCGGTGCCGGTCGATGTGGTATGTGCGAAAGAGTTTTCCGAAAGCGCTGCGGCTACCGTGAAAAACGTCGCCGACGTGGAAGCTGACGACCTGATCCTGGACATTGGACCGGAAACCTCCAAGCAATACGCGGAAATCCTGAAAACCGCCGGCACTATCGTCTGGAACGGCCCGGTCGGCGTATTCGAAATCGACCAATTCGGCGAAGGTACCAAATCCCTGTCATTGGCAATTGCCGAAAGCCCTGCTTTCTCAATCGCGGGCGGCGGCGACACTCTGGCGGCTATCGACAAATACGGCATCGCCGACAAAGTGTCTTACACCTCTACCGGTGGCGGCGCGTTCCTGGAGTTCCTGGAAGGTAAGGAATTGCCGGCGGTAGCTATTCTGCAAACACGCGCCTAAGCCCGCTGGTCTTGGCGGGGACTAATCGACCCTGCCAGTCTATTATGATCTGAAATTGTGTGCCAGTTGATCCACATCGAAAATTGTTGATCGACTGGTCACGACCCATTTCTGACTATCGAACAACTATTCGACCGACTGGTTTCTGAAGCATCGCAGCCGGTGAAACCGATTTAGTACTGGATATGCAGTAAACTATCTAGGCATTTTAGGGAGATTTTCTGTGTCTAGGACCACTTGTCTTTTAACGGGCCTGTTGTTTGCATTTGGCAGCAACACTTCACATGCGGCCACGGTATGCAAAATTTCTACCGAGAGGTGCATTACTGAATGTATGAATATTGCAGGCAGTGCTCTCGATGTCGGATACTGTTATTCTAACGAAATGGGAAAAGCCGATGGTGAGTTGAATGAACAGTATCAACGCTTGACAGTACTCGCAAAAAAGGTTTTTAGCGAAATAGCAAATCCTCTCTTGAATTCGGAAAGGGCGTGGCTCGCATTCAGAGAACATAACTGTGAACTATTCGAACGTAATGATATGGACAACCACGGTTTTGAACAGAAAGACTGCATGTTGCGTATGACAAGAGAGAGAATTATTGAATTGAGAGAGATAGCCGATAGCATTGAAAGCAGGTGATGAAGAGTAATAGCTCCAACAATATACTCCAGTGATGGTAATTATTTGTACCTGAATTCGTGACTTAAAAATCTATCCACAACTGCAACGCAATGATTTAAAAAGATTACTCTGAGATAATGCCGCTATTCTGCCATTCACCCAGAGAGTGATTTATGAAGCAAGTAGCCTCGATGAAATCGAGGTTTCGAAGACCAACCCCCCTTCAATTTCCGATGTGGGTTTGGTAGTCGGTAAGCCGACGCCCTCGATTCCGCTATCGCTGCATCGAGGCTACAATGGCCTGACTTCAATCGACGTAAGGAATGGCGATGGTGGCGTATCGGCGTAATTTCGTGGCGGGTGGCACCTACTTTTTTACGGTGACGTTGCGCGATCGCCGGGCGCGTTTTCTGGTCGAACATGTCGGCGATTTACGCCGAGCGTTTGCGCAAACCCGCGCCCGAAAACCCTTCGTGATTGAGGCTATGGTGGTATTGCCCGATCATTTGCATGCCATCTGGCGTTTGCCGGAACTCGATACCGATTATCCCGGCCGTTGGAAATCGATCAAATCACTGTTCACTCAGGCCATGGACCGCCAGGGTATGGATGTCGGCAAACGGCATGACGGCAGTGCATCTATCTGGCAACGCCGTTATTGGGAACATACCATACGCGACGAACAGGATTGGTTGCATCACATTGATTACATCCACTTCAACCCGGTGAAGCATGGTTGGGCGCAACGCGTGCAAGATTGGCCGTTTTCATCGTTTCACCGTTATGTCCGTCGCGGTTGGCTTCCTCTGAACTGGGCTGGCGAAAATGTTGCGGATCGGAGTTTCGGCGAACCGTAGCCTCGATGAAATCGAGGTTTCGAAGACCAACCCCTTTCAATTTCCGGTGTGGGCTTGATGATCGGTAGGCCGACACCCTCGATTCCGCTAACGCTAAATCGAGGCTACAATGGCCACACTTCAATCGAAAGGCCATAAGGTGCGCAGAATATAGGGTGCTGCCGGCAGGCGCACCGCTAGTGTTCGTTGCGCCTCGCATGGCTCGGCACAACCTATAGGCAGTCGCACATTTTTGGGATTACGGCTGGCGGCTGTATATTAATCAACTGACGTTCGTCAGAAAAACCATCCGTACACAAATGGCAGAACCTTACCGGACTGGATTTTTCTGATGGTGAAGTTTCGACTTCAATTTGATTGAAGCTAGAATTTAATCCCCTCTGTAGAGGATTAAATTCCATTAAACTCAGATTTTCATGAACTTTGGGAACGGACAGCGACTACCTTGGGCGAGGTATAGCGTTTCCAAAGTGCCGACCCCAGGTTTTTGAAATCGTCCAGATAGGTATAAGCCACCGGAATCACCAATAGGCTCAGCAAGGTGGACGTCACCAAGCCGCCGATGACCGCGACTGCCATTGGGCTGCGGAAGGATGAATCCGCGTTGCCCATGCCTATCGCAATCGGCAACATGCCGGCACCCATCGCGATGGTGGTCATCACGATCGGTCTGGCCCGCTTATGGCAGGCATCCAATAGCGCATCCATACGGCTCATGCCGTGCTCGCGGCGGGCGACGATGGCGTATTCGACCAACAGGATGGAGTTTTTAGTGGCTATCCCCATCAGCATCACCAAGCCAATTAGGGATGGCATCGAAAAGGCTTTGCCGGTCAATAGCAAGGCCACGAAGCCGCCGCCGAAGGACAGCGGCAAAGCCGCCAAAATGGTGATGGGCTGCAGGAAGTCTTTAAACAGCAAGACCAGTACGATAAAGATGCATAGCACACCGGTCAGCATGGCCAAGCCAAAACTGGTGAACAACTCGCCCATCATTTCCGCATCGCCGATATTGATGCGTTTAACACCGGCCGGCAGGTTTTTGATGCTTTCAAGATTCTCAACAGCAGCAGCAACGTCGCCGAGCGGCTGGCCGGACAACTCGATTTCGAAATTCACATTGCGCGAGCGGTCGTATCGATCAATCACCGCCGGTCCGCTGGACAGCTCCAGTTTAGCCACCTGGCCGACCATTACCGCGCCGATGCCCGGCTTGGCGGACGGCACAGCCAAGCGTTCCAATACGCTCAAATCGTGCCGGCCCTCATCGGCCAATTTCACCACCATCGGCACTTGCCGTTGCGCCAGATTGAGCTTGGACAACGACCAGTCGTAATCGCCCAGGGTGGCGATACGCAGGGTTTCCGCCAGCGCAGTGGTGGTCACGCCCAGATCGGCGGCGCGGGCAAAGTCCGGTCGCACCGCTATTTCCGGCCGAACCAGCGCGGCACTGGAAGCGATGCTGCCCAGGCCTGGAATGGTTCGCAGGTCGCGTTCCAGGCTGCGGGCGGCGTTACTCAAGGCTTGCGGATCGTCGCCGCTCAACACCAGCACGTATTTTTCGCCGGAAGCACCCAACCCCACTTTGGTACGCACGCCGGGCAGTTTTTGCAAAGCCTGGCGAATATTTTGTTCGATGACCTGTTTACGTACCGGCCTGTCCTGCCGGTTGGCCAGGGTAATCGTCAAGGTGGCTTTACGGACCTCGCCGCTGCCTTGGTTGCCGGCCATCGGGTCGCTACCTGCCGAGCCGCTGCCGATGGTGGTATAGATCGTTTTTACATAGTCGATACCGGCGACCAATTGCCTGGCGGCTTCGGCGGAAGCACGCGTTTGCGCCAAGCTGGAGCCAGGTGGCAATTCTACGAAGACCTGGGTCTGCGGGTTGTCGTCCGCTGGGATAAAGCCGGTGGGCAATAACGGAATCAAAAACAGCGAGCCGATAAAAAACGCCGCTGCGCCGCAGATCGTGGTGAACCGATGATGCAAACACCAGCCCGCTAGCTTCATATAGGTGCGCATCAGCACACCTTCTTTTACCTCTGCGTGCTCTTTGTCTTTTAACATGTACGCGGCCATCATCGGCGTCAGCATCCGGGCGACAACTAACGAGGCTAAAATTGCCAGCGCCGCCGTCCACCCGAATTGCTTGAAAAACCGCCCGGCCACCCCGCTCATGAATGCGGTCGGCAGAAACACCGCCACCAGCGCGAAGGTAGTGGCAACTACGGCCAAGCCGATTTCGTCGGCGGCCTCCATGGCGGCTTGATACGGGGTTTTTCCCATCCGCAAATGACGAACAATGTTTTCCACTTCGACGATAGCATCGTCGACCAAAATGCCGATTACCAAAGATAAGGCTAACAAGGTGATCACATTTAGCGAAAAGCCCAAATAATCCATGCCCAAAAAGGCTGGAATCACCGACAGCGGCAAAGCCACCGCGGAAATAAAGGTGGCCCGCCAATCGCGCAAGAACAGCCAGACCACTAAAACCGCCAATAAGGCGCCTTCGTAAAGCATGGTCATGGAACCTTGGAATTCCTCTTCGACCGGCGTCACGAAATTAAACGCTTCGGTGAACTCGATATCCGGGTTGGCGACGCGCAACTCGTCTAGGGCTTTTTTCACGCCTGCGCCGACTTCCACTTCGCTGGCGCCCCTGCTGCGGGTGACTTCAAAACCCACCACCGGTTTACCATTCAGCAGCGCCAGCGCGCGCGGTTCTGCTACCGAGTCGTCCACCTTGGCGACTTGATCGAGCCGAATATGGCGGCCGTCAGCCAATGAAAGCTGCAAGGGCCTTATTTCATCGACCGACGCCACGTTCGCCAAGGTGCGCACCGGTTGTTCGCCGCTACCCAAATCGATGCGACCGCCGGCGCTCTCGCGCTGGATTTGCCGCAATTGCCGGGAAATGTCTGCCGCAGTCGCCCCCAAGGCTTGCAGCTTGACCGGGTCCAAAGCAATCGTCACCTCCCGGCTGACACCGCCCACCCGGTTGACCGCACCGACGCCGCGTACCGCCAACAGGCGTTTGGCAACCGTGTCTTCGACAAACCAGGACAGCGCTTCTTCATCGCGCTGCGCGGAACTGACGGTTAAGGCCAAAATCGGCGAACCGGCCAAATCCAGCTTGGTGACAATCGGATCGCGCAGGTCGCCAGGCAAGTCGGCGCGGACTTTGGAAACGGCGGAACGCACATCGTCCAAGGCCTCCTGTACCGGCTTTTCCAGGCGAAATTCGGCGGTGATGGTGGCACTGCCATCCTGGACCTTGGAGGTGATATGTTTCAAACCCTGCAAGGTGGCGATGGCGTTTTCGATTTTCCGTGCCACCTCGGTTTCCAGTTGCGACGGCGAAGCGCCGGGCAGCGAGGTCGAGACCGTGATGGTAGGCAAATCCAGGTCGGGGAAGTTCTGGATTTTCATTGATTTAAAGCTGATCAAACCGGCAAAACTGAGCAGCACGAACAACATCATGGCCGGAATGGGGTTGCGGATACACCAGGCTGAAACGTTCATTGTGTTACCACCCGTACGCTGTCGCCGTCGGCCAAAAACGAGGCACCGCCGGCCACCAGCCGGTCTTCGGCGGCCACTCCGGATAAAATTTCCAGCTGGTCGCCGTTTCTGCGGCCCAGTTGCACTTTGACCTGCTTGACGCGGGCCCGGTCTTCGGTTTGTTCGGTCAGCAGAAACACATAGCTAAAGCCATCCCGCAGCGACAACGCATCTTGCGGCACGGTTAGAGCCGTGGAACTGCCCAAATCAAATTCACCACGGGCGAACATACCGGCACGTAAACCGCTTTGCGCAGCATGAGGTAAATCAACGTAAACCAAGCCATTGCGATTTTGCACATCAAGGGTTGGCGCCAGGAAACGTACACTTCCCTCTATGCTGCCGACATTCGGCACTTCCACCCTCACCCTGTTGCCCGGTTTCAGTTGCGTCATTTCCGCGGCGGTAAGCTCGCCGCGCCATTCCAGGCGGTTTTGCCGAATCAAGCGAAACAATTCCTGGCCTTTCGTGGCGACCGCGCCCAAGGTGGCGCTACGCGCGGAAATCACGCCGTCGTCGCTGGCCAATACCTTGGTATATTTCAGCCGTAGCAATTGCGCATCCAACTGCGCTTTGGCGGATTGCAGTTTGGCCTCCGCGGTTTTGGCGCCGGTCAGGTACTGGTCCACTTGTTGAGCGCTCAACGCCCCGGATACCGAGACCTTCCGTGCCCGCTCGGCGTTGAGTCGGGCTTCGGCCAGATTGGCTTCGGCTTCGGCCACTACGCCTCGGGCTTGCGCGACATCGGCCAATACGCTTTCGTCCGAAAAGGTTGCCAACACCTGGCCTTTTTTAACGGCTTCGCCGATTTGCACATTAATCGCACTCAGGCGCAGATCGCCGATTTCGGCGCCGATCACGGCTTCCTGCCAAGCCGCAATCGAACCGTTAGCCGTAAGACTGAGCGGAATATCACGCGTTTGCGGACGAATCGCCGAAACGCTGAGCGCCGGATTAGCCGCCGGTGCTTCGGCCGATGGCGCGGGCTGGCTGACGCGGCCGATAGCCACGCCAATACCGATTAATAGTAGTAAGGCGACGAATAGCGCGCCTATTTTTCCCTTGGTCATGATTTTCCTCCGCTGAGCATGTCTAATTGATTCGGAAATAAATGCGTGTTGCCGATGGCTCTAAGTTTGGTTGGGTCCGCTGCTGCCGTGTCAGGATTCGGCGAGTCGCCTCCGTCCGCCCAGCCGCCGCCGGCCGCGCGATAAAGCGCGATCCAGGCCCCGACCTGTTCCTGCTCCAGTTCTTCGAGCGCCAGTTCGGCGGCAAGCACGTTGCGGCGGGCCGTTTCCACATCGAGCAAATTACCCAATCCGCTTTGGTAGAGCGTTTGCAGCGCCTGAAAGTTTGCCCGGTAGCCGTTGACCGCCTCGCGGCCTTGCGGCAAGCGTTGGCGGGTGCTATCCAAACGCACCAGGGCGTCTTCGACTTCCTTGACCGCCGTGCGCACTTTGGCGCGGAAGCGGCTTTCCGCCGCTTGGTATTGCACCTTGGCGACTTCCACATCGGCCGCGCGCTTACCGGCGTCGAACAGCGGCAAGCTCAGGGTCGGCCCTATCGCCCAAGTCTGCGCCAGCATCAGCGCCGCGCCGTTGATGTTTTGCAACGTCGGGGTAATGTTGCCCGACAGGCTCAGTTTCGGAAATTGCTTGGCCCGTTGCACGCCGACATTGGCGCTGGCCTCGGCAAGGTCGCGCTCGGCGGCCGCCACGTCGGGCCGTTGCAATAACACCTTGGCCGGTAACGAGGCGATTTCGAACGCCGGTGGATTGGGCAGTTTCGCCGCCTGATCCGCCGAGCTGTTCAGTAATGTCCGCATGTCGGCTTCCGCGAGGCCGGTCATCGCCACCAGGCTTTTGATCGAACGTTCGCACTGTGCTTGTTGTTGCAGCAAGGTTCTGCTGCCTTCGGCGGCACTGGCGGTAGCCAAGGCCACGTCGCCCGGCGAGCGGAAGCCGCTCTGGCCGGCAACCGCCGCCACCCGCGCCGATTCGAGGCGCGAAGCGCTGTCGGTACGCAATAGTTGCACTTGCGCTTCGCAATAACGATAAGCCAGGTAGGCATCGGCGACTTCCACCGCCACCGCGACCCTGGCATCGTGCCAGGAGGCGTTGCGCGATGCCAGTTGGCTTTGGGCCGCTTCCTGCTGCCGGGCCAAACCGCCGAACAGGTCTATTTCCCAGCTGGATTGCAATCCGGCAGAAAACTGGTTCCAGATGAACGGTGTGCCGCCAAACGAGGACGAAGAGCGTTTGGAGGCGAGCTCGGAGTCCAATTTAGGGAGTAAGGCGGCATCGGCGCCCACGAGATTGGCTCTAGCTTCTTCGATGCGCGTTCTGGCATCGGCAACCGACGTGCTAACTTGCTCGGCGGCGCTCAACAGGCGAGTCAGGGCCGGGTCCTGAAAGCGCTCCCACCAGCGCATCAGCTCGGCGGGATCGCCTTGATGAGCCTGTTGCTGGTTGGCCACATCCGCTTGCGGCGCTTGCCAGCTTGCCGGCGCCGGCAGCGGTTCGGCTTGATAATCCGGGCCGACGGTAGTCAACAAACCGCCGGACCCGCAAGCCGAAAGCAGCAAGGGGATCACACTCAAGCCAAGCGGCCGCGAGATATTATTGCTCATGATCGCCATCCCGAGCGCGGCGCGCAGCTTCGCTGTCTATCATGGCCAACGCATAGCCGGCCAGACGTTCGGCCAGCACGTCGATGTGTTGTGGGGAATTTAAAATTTGCGGAGAGATCATCGAGATGACGTCTTGCCCCACATAAAAATACACCGCCATGCCTATCATCGCGAAAGCCAGCCTATGCAAATCCTCGTCGACGCTGCTCAATCCCAAATGTTCCTTGAGCAGCGACACCAAGGCTTCATGCTGAGGTTTGATTTCCGCATCGATTTCCTGTTGCCAGGCGCCGGTCGGCTCTATCATCTCCCGGAAGTGCAGTTTCATCACGAGCCCAAGCTCCTCGCCTTTTTTCAACGGTTCGAGGAATTCGCCGAAAAATCGGGTCAACACTTCGGCTAACGGTAAGTCGGCGTAGGCGGCGACATCGGAGCCGCAAGGCGTGTCGCCCATCGGTTCGAAAAACGCGGCGCGATATAGACCGGCCTTGTCGCCGAAGTAATAGCGGATGGCCGAAATGTTTGCCCCCGCCGCGTCGCAAATTTCCCGCGTGGAAGCGGCCTTGTAACCTTTTTCGGCAAATAGCCGCAATGCCGCCATTACCAGCCGGCTGCGAGCGTCGTGAGTTTCTATTTCGGAGTTTTCGGTTGTGACCATGCTGCCTCGGCGAAAGTGTATGCTGAAAAATAAATCAATCGATTGATTTTAAATTTATCAATCAATCGATTGATTGTCAAACTAAAATATGACGCATACCTTGAGCTTGAATGCCGAGCGATATTATTCGGCTTTACTGGGCAAGATTTTGGAAATGGCTTGACTGAAGCACTGGCTGCCAATTTGAAGGCCGAGGAGTTAACCGACGCCCAAGACGAATACCTTATTGCTGAACGATGAGATGTCGGTAAGGCAATCGGGCCTGCCACCGACTTACCCATCTACTGAAACGACCGCCTACCGCACCATGCGATGGCTGGCTTCGCACGTCAAATAGATATTAAATTGTGATTGACCGCCCGGCCGCAGAGATACCCAAGGTTCTTAACGTAAAACTTGCAAAGCTGAAGACGTCAAACGGGCGGCTTATCCAGGCTTTGGACTCCTGAAAACGCCACGATGCCGATTTGGCGATGTTTGAAAACAAACCTGTCTGGGTTGGAAAAGCTGAAAGTATTCATGTCGATACTTCAGTAACGGCCATGGTATGTAGCATGACCGAGCATCTGGATATGCTCAAGGACAACTTTCCCTCGATTCCTGCCGAAAATAGCTTCCATTGCGGCTGATTTGAGCAGAAACACCAGGTCATATGCCGCACGAAACTGCGTTATATGACATAGTTTTAGATGTAATCCTTCCCCCTACGCCTCGCCATCAACAACCTTACAGCCAAGCATTACCTGGATTGGCCGGCTGCCTGCGTTTATTGGCACACAGCTTGCGGCAATTTCCGTCTTCCCTTCACAAAATCCGGAGCCTGTCGCTTGTCCGTCATCGCCATCCAGCACGATCAGATAGCCGAATTATTTCTGAATCATAAAGAAGCCATCGTCGATTTTTTGCTGCAAAAGGTAAAGTGCCCCGATGCCGCACAAGATCTGAGTCAGGAGACTTATTTACGTTTACTGGGCAAGGACAGTCTGGCGCACACCGACAATCTGCCCGGTTATCTGTTTCGTACCGCCGAACGACTGTCGATAGACTTTATTCGCCACCATCAGCTTAGCGGCGCAAAGACTCAAGGCTTAGACGACGAGCTGACTTGCCCGCTTATGCAACCCGAGGACTTTGCCATTCTTAGCCAGCAATGCGAGCGCCTGTTACTGGCTATCGCCAGCCTGCCACGGCAATGCCGACATATTTTACTGCTGCGCAAGATCGACGAATTAACTTATGCGCAAATCGCCGGACAACTGGGCATCTCCGAAAAGACCGTGCAACGCCAATTGGTCAAAGCCATGCTGCACTGCCATCAGATGTTCAACGACGTGCGTTACTAAACCGGCCAATCAATGAAGGCGCCTAACCTTTCGCAAGAACAACAGATTCTTAAACAAGCCGCGACATGGTTTGTGGAGTTGCAGTCCGAATACTGCAACGACAGGCGGCGGCAAGCATTCGCGCAATGGCTTCTGCAAAACCCCGCGCATCAGCAGGCTTACGATGACATAGCCAGCCTTTGGGGAAACCTGGATAAGCTAAAAACCCGCGAGGTAGCTGGTTTGAGTGCCGCACGCTCAGCGCGGCCCCGCATCTGGCGAAACGGCAAAATGTTAACCGGCAGCCTGCTGCTTGCGACGATATTGACCGGCGCATGGCTGGACTTCAAGGCCCCTAGCAGGGTTTACCAAACAGGCATTGGCGAACGGCAAACCTTGCAGCTGGCCGACGGTTCCCAACTGCAATTGAATACAGACACACAACTGCGTGTGCGACTGTCCTGGTGGCGCCGCGAGATCGAATTGCAGCAAGGCGAAGCCATGTTCAACGTCGCCCATCAGGCTTGGCGCCCTTTTAACGTACATACCGGCAATCTACAAATTAAAGACATCGGCACCGTGTTTAACGTGCGGCACGATGCTTTGGGCACCGCCGTATCGGTACTGGAAGGCGAAGTGGCCCTGTACGCCGGCCGCAGCTGGTTTGGCGAAAATTTACCGGCCGGCTTCAGCCGCAAGATAGACCCAAACGGCCACTGGCAAAAATCCGAAAAACCCAATCCCGAACAAGTGGCGGCATGGCTTAACGGCCAGCTGTTGTTCGACCATACCCCGCTGACCGAAGTCGTCGCGGAATTGGAGCGTTATCACGCCGTGCGTTTTGCGTTTGCCGATCCTACTTTGGCCAAACAAACCCTGAGCGGCAGTTTCAATAGCGCCGATCTCAAGCCGTTTCTACAAGCCCTGGAAAAAATCCTGCCTATCCGCGTACAACGCCAAAAGCAAACCATCGTGCTTTACAGCCGCTAACAAGCAAGTGTGCGCTTTCGGGTTCAAAAAAATATTCCGCAAAAATGTCCAGTTTGACCAGTCTGCTTCGTTAATGGGGTATGGCGAATCAAAAAATATTGCCACCCACGACTAACAGGAGATGATCATGGATTGCAAACTTAACACCCCACCTGAGAAAAAACCGCGCCGACGGGCGCCGCTGCTGGCTTTGGCCCTAGCTGCTTCAATAGACGCAAGCGCGGCAGACAGCTCCGGCGCGAGCATAGACCTTCCCGCGCAGCCGCTGGCAGCTACGTTGGAGAACCTGGCAAAGTCCACCAATACCAAACTGATATACGCCGACTCAGTGGTGCAAGGCTTGCAAGCCCAGCCGCTGAAGGGCAATTACACTGTACAACAGGCCTTGGAAAAAGTGTTAAGTCAGAACGGCTTACAGTACGAGCAAGTGGGCGAAGGCGTAATTGCGGTTAAAAAAGTCCCAGCACCAAAAGCACAAGCCATCAAGGACGATTCGATTTTCGAGCTGGGTGCGGTCACCGTTAGTGATCAAGCAGAAAATGTAAAATTAACCAGCAAGGACATCGCCACTTCGGTGGACATCATGTACGCCGATAAGATCGCCGACCAAAACGTGTTGACGGCCTACGACTTATTCCACCGTATGCCCGGCGTCCAAGTTACTCAATTCGGCCAAGGCATTACGACCGGAAAAATGTCGTTTCGCGGCTTCAATGGCGAAGGCCGGGTTAACGCGGTCAAATTACTGATCGACGGCGTTCCCAGCAACACCAACAGTGGCGACACCTATTTCATCGACTCGCTGTTTCCGCTGGACATCGAGTCGATTGAAGTGGTGCGCGGTACCAACGACGCCCGCTACGGCCTGCACTCTTTTGCCGGTAACATCAGCATGAACACCACCGCTGGCGGCAACTACGCCAAGGGCCGGCTCAGTTACGGCAGTTTCAATACCCACGACATCCAGTCCGGGCTGGGTTACGAAAAAGACGGTCTCTCGCAAAACTATCAAATATCCTATCGTGCCAGCGACGGCTACCGCGACCACAGCGACACCGATAAAAACAGCTTTTCCGGCAAATGGTTTTACACCCCGGACGACCAAAAATACAAAATAGGTCTGATCGCCCGCTGGAGCGAAGCCGGCGCTCAAGAACCCGGCTATATGACTTACCAGGAACAGTTACTCAATCAAACCCAAACCTTCGCCCGAAATGCCACCGACGGCGGCAAACGTACGGTTGGTCAAGTCAGCACCCATTTGGATGTCAACCTCAGCAAAACCTTATTCTGGTCGTCCAAGGTTTACGGTAACTTATTCGACGACCAACGTTACGTGACCTATGGTCCAGGCGCGGCGCAGCAAGAACGCGACCGCGATGAAATCCAGTACGGCGCGATGACCTCGCTAACCTACCATCCGGTTGTCAGTTGGTTGGACGACTTTTCGCTGGAAACCGGTTTCGATTTCCAGCAGCAGGAGAACAAATACCTGCGTTATTTGACCGATAGCCGGGTTCGCCGTAGCAGCGGTTTGCGTAACGACGAGAAGTGGGATTTCTTGAACTACGGCGGCTACATTCAGGCCGTGATCAAACCCTTCAAATGGTTAAAGCTGACACCGGGCTACCGTGCCGATATCATCGACGGCAGCTTTTTCAACTACCGCCCCGGCACCACCTTCGGCTCTTCACCGTTGAACGATTACGGCACGATTTCGCAGCCGAAAATCGGCGCGGTGATTACGCCAATCGAAGGTTACAGCCTTTACGGTAACTGGGGCCGCACCTTCCAGGTCGGCCTGGGACAGGCAACCTTCATCGGCCGTAACCAAGCCAACATTGGCCCCTCGTTGAACGATGGCTGGGAAGTTGGGGTCAAGCTGAAACCGGTGGATTGGGCCGAGGGCCGGGTCGCCTATTGGGCACAAGACGCCAGCAACGAAATCAGCCGCAATTTGGCTAGCGTCGATTCGACGATGATCGGTGCCACCAAGCGCCAGGGCGTGGACATTGAAGTCAAGGTCTACCCCACCGACAAAGTCGGCGTTTGGGCGGCCTACTCTTTACAGGAAGCTAAAGTCACCAATCCGCCGGTGGTTTCGGCTGGCACTATGGAATACGTCGCCGGCAATCAGGTGGTCAATACCCCGAATTATTTGTTTTCGGCCGGTATCGACTACCAAATTTTGCCGCAATTGCGTTCTTCGCTGTGGACCAGCGGCCAAGGCGATTACTTTGTCGATCAAGCCAATCAACGCGGCCAATACGGGGAATACGCCCTACTTAACCTCGATTTGGGCTATCAGGTGACCAAGGAAGTGGAATTGCAATTTCAAGCCAAAAACCTGACCGATGCGCGCCGGGAATACGTTTGGTACGACGAAACTTTCGGCGCCACCGCCCAACCGTTCTTCTCGCCGGGCGACGGCATTGCCTTCTACGGCGCCGTCAACGTCAAGTTCGACTACTAAGCTCGCATCACCATGAAATTAACGGCCGGCAAAAAACAGGCTAGACGCCAGTTTTGGCTGGCCGTGCATTTGTATCTAGGCTTATCCTTGGGGCTGATCATCGCGCTGGTCGGTCTGACCGGCAGTCTATTGGTGTTTTATATCGATCTGGACGAGTGGCTGAATCCGCAATTGATCATTTCCGAACCCAGCCCCCAACGGCAAAGCTACGAAGATATTTTTCAAGCCTTGCGCCGGGCAGAACCTACCCGGCAACGCGGCTGGCGGCTGGAAATACCAGACGATCCGCAGCGGGCGATCACCGCCCGCTACTATAAGCCGCAAGAAACCGAGCATCACGGCTTTGCCCCGCTGATGTTGTCGGTCGATCCTTATACCGGCTCGGTACTCGCCAATCGCTTCTGGGGCGAATTTGCGATGACCTGGCTTTACGATCTGCATTACAAATTGTTGCTGGACGAAACCGGCAAGATATTGATGGCTATCGTGGGCGGCTTGTTGCTGATGTCCTTGGTCAGCGGCGTCTATCTGTGGTGGCCGCCGCTGCACAAATTAAAGAGCGCTTTGAGCCTAAAGCGACATGCCAGCCGCGAACGCTTAAATTACGATCTACATAAACTGGCGGGCGTCTACAGCTTAATCGTGATGCTGGTATTGGCGGTAACCGGGGTAGCTTTGGAGATTCCGCAATATGTCAATCCTATACTAGGTTATTTCTCGCCTTTGCAGGCATCGCCCGCGCCAAAATCGGCCATAACCCAAAACAACCCAGCCCGCATCAGCCTGGATCAAGCCGTCGCTGTCGGCCAAGCCCGCTTCCCGCAGGCGCGCCTGTGCTGGATAGAAACGCCGCACGACACCAACGGCAGCTATCGCATCAATCTGCGCCAAGCCGGCGAACCCAGTCTGCGCTTTCCCAAAACCAATGTCTGGGTGGATCAATATTCCGGCCAGGTGTTGGCCATCAGCAATCCGGATGAGCTTGGCGGCTCCGATACCGTCATTAACTGGCTGCATCCGCTGCATACCGGCGAAGCGTTTGGTTTGACCGGCCAATTGCTGGTGTTATTCTCCGGCCTCGTCTGCCCAATACTGTTTATCACCGGGCTGATACGCTGGCTGCAAAAACGTCGCGGTCGGCGTACGACCAAACGGCAGTCGCTCAGCGCAAAAAACCAGCCGCTATCGCCCCAAATGCTGAATCGATAACACCTTTGTGGTTTATGGCTGGTAACGGCTAAGTATTTGCGGCAAATTCGCTCGACTCATCTAAAATCTGCATAATTACTCGATCCGTTTCGGTGGCGTTTGCCGTAAATGGTCGCTACTCAATTCTTGATTTTAAAAGCACAACACTCATGTCTCACAGTAATTCGGCCTCAGCCATCATTTATGCGTTCGCCGCCAATCTGGGCATCGCCTTGACCAAAACCGGCGCGGCAGTCTGGACCGGCTCCGGCTCGCTGCTGGCGGAAGCCATTCATTCCTTTGCCGATTGCGGCAATCAGGTCTTGTTGTTTATTGGTATGAAACGCTCGGCGCGGGCAGCAACGCAGCACCATCCCATGGGCTTTGGCCGGGAAGCGTATATCTGGTCGATGATGGTAGCGATTACGCTATTCTCGGTGGGCGGATTATTCTCGATCCACGAGGGTTGGTTGCGTTATCACGAACCGCATACCGTGGAAAACGCCGGTATGGCTTTGGCGATATTGGCTATCGCCGTGGTTTTGGAAGGATTTTCGTTGCGCGCTGCCTTGGCAGCGATGGAAAACGAGCGTGGCGAACGGGGCATTTGGCAATGGTTTAAAGAAACTCAATCCAGCGAATTGATGGTGGTGATCGGCGAGGACTTGGCCGCGCTGCTTGGCTTGGTGATAGCCGCGGCGATGCTGGGTTTGACTATGCTTACCGGCAATTCAGCCTACGACGCGGTTGGCTCGATGTTGATCGGCGCATTGTTGGTGGTAGTGGCGGTGTTAATCGGCCGAGAAGTGCATTCTTTACTGCTCGGCGAAGCCGATGTCACGATTCGCGATGCAGTGCAAAGCTATCTGGAAAAACAAGGCTGTATCAACCGTGTGCTGAATATTTGGGCTGTTAGCCACGGCAGCCAAGTGATGCTGGCGATTAAAGCCGAATTGCTGGCGGATTTGAGCGTGGGGGAAGCTGTTGAATTAATTAACGGAATGGAAAAACAGATCAAAATCGACCATCCTCGCGTGAATTGGGTCTTTTTCGAAATCGATAATTCTGATTAAATAATACAGTCAAATGTTTAGGCCACATATCTGGAGCAAAGTAATAACTTGAGCACCCTACCGAAAACCCGTTTAGCGCTACTTTCTCTAGCTTGCCTAATGTTGCAGAGCGCTCCTGCGGCCGCCAGATACGCGGCAATCGTGATCGACGCCGACACTGGCCGCGTGGTCCACGAAACCGAATCCACCCAACGCTGGTATCCCGCGTCGTTGACCAAGGTCATGACCATCTATTTAACGCTTTCGGCATTAGAAAATGGCCGTCTGCGACTGACCGATACCGTGTTTGCGTCAAAACACGCCGCCTCGCAACCGCCTTCCAAACTGGGTTTGCGCACCGGCCAAAGTTTGACGGTAGAACAAGCCATCATGGCGGTCACCACTCGTTCCGCCAATGACGCAGCCGTAGTACTGGCGGAAAAGTTGGGCGGCACGGAAAGCAATTTTGCGACGATGATGACTCAACAAGCACGTACCCTGGGCATGTACAACAGCTCGTTCGAAAACGCCAGCGGCTTGCCAAACGACGGTCAAATCAGTAGCGCCCGTGACTTGGCCTTGTTGTCCGCCGCCTTGATTCGCGACTTCCCGCAACATTATCATTATTTTTCGGCGACGGAATTTAACTACAAAGGGCGGGTAATGCCCAATACCAACCGCATCCTGAAAAGCTATCCGGATGCCGACGGTCTGAAAACCGGTTTTACCTGCGGCTCCGGCTACAACCTGATCGCCTCGGCCAAACGCAACGGCCACCGCTTGATCGGCGTGTTATTAGGCGCGCACAGCAGCGGCGAACGCTTTGAACAAATGGGCAATCTGTTGGATATGGGCTTTGCCAATAGCGAAAAAGGCCTGTTCGGCGAACATATTTCGCAATTGAAGGATTACAGCGCCCTGCCGCCGCCGTTTCAGTTGTCGTCAAACCGTTGTGCCGGCAGTGCGGAACAAATGGGCGCCGACTCCGGCAGCAGCCGATATGAGCCGATTCGAATAAATGCGCCTTACAACAGCCGCCGCGAAAAACTCACGCAATTGGCGCAAGCCAAGCCGCAAAGCCACGGCAGCGTTTGGACGGTTAGCATGGGCAGTTATCCGAGAAAAATCGATGCCGATGTCAATCTACAGCGTGCGCGTAATGCTCTTGGTCCGTTAGCTAAATCCGGGCGGGCCGGCATCGTCAAAACCAAATCAAAAGGCAGCACTGCTTGGCGAGCCCAATGGACCGGCTTACAACAAGACGACAGTCAGGATTTTTGTCGGCGCTTGCGCGCCAAACGCATGGATTGCAGCGCCTCGCCACAACCCAGAACAAGTTTGGCGACAGCTTCCAACCCAACCAAGCAGCTACGCCGCGTCAGCCAGCGTAAGTCGTAATTTATACCTCAGTAATGGGGCGGACGCTCGTCGACCGCTCCGGCTTGGCGATCATCCAGCGCCAGGCTTTTGATCTTGTCGTGCAGCAATTTACAGGTTTCTTCCAGTTTGCCGATTTGCTTTTGCTGGTCTGCCACCACTTGGTTCAAGGCCTGAATCAAATCTTCCTGGTACGCTTGTTTGATCTCCAATTCGATGAATCTGTCTTCGCTCATGGCTCCCGCCGCTGACTGTGTAAATTTGCCATTCTAATCGAAAATCCCCACAGTTTTGCCCCATACACTCGCACAGCTTCTATAAACTCGCTATCATTGATAAGTCATCAACATAGCGAGGATGCAACTATGGCAACCATTACAGATCCGGTCATTGGCCGTTGGTATAAAGACCTGGAAAGTAATCTCACCTTCAAGGTCGTAGCGATTGAAGGTAACGACGAATCGGTGGAAGTGCAGTTCGCCAACGGCGACTTGGGCGAGTACGACAACGAATCCTGGTACGGTTCTACTATCGATTACATAGAAGACCCGGAAGATTGGAGCGCGCCCTTCGACGACCTGGAAGCCGACGATCTGGGCTACACAGACCCTGATCGCCACGCCCGCCCGGATGCGGAAGATTTGGACATTAGCGATTTGTTGGATTGAGATAATTTATGAGAATGACCCCGCAACAATTTCTGGACTGGGAATCCAAGAGTATCACCCTGCTGGCCATGTCCGGCGCCGGCAAGACCACCCTCTCGGCCAAGTTACCCAGGGATAAATGGTTTCATTACTCCGGCGATTACCGTATCGGCACCAAATACCTGGAAGAGCCGATTCTGGACAACATCAAGCAGCAAGCCATGGGTGTACCGTTTTTACGCGACTTGCTCAAATCCGATTCCATCTACATTTGCAGCAATATCACCGTGGAAAACCTGGCGCCGGTGTCCAGCTTTCTGGGCAAAATTGGCGATCCGGCCAAGGGCGGCTTGTCGCAAGCCGAATTCAAACGCCGCCAAGCGCTGCATCATCAAGCCGAAATCGCGGCAATGAACGACGTGCCGGACTTCATCCACAAAGCCGAAGACATCTACGGCTACAAGCATTTCATTAACGATGCCGGCGGTAGCGTTTGCGAACTGGATTGCCCGGAAGTCCTGGAAAACCTGGCCAAACACACTTTAATCGTCTACATCAAAATTCCACCGGCCTTGGAACAAACCATCATCGACCGCGCCAAACAAGACCCAAAACCCTTGTATTACCGGCCGGAATTCGTCGATGAAAAACTGACACAATTCATGGCTGAGCACGGTTACAGCTCTACAGACCAGATTCCTCCCGACGAATTCGTCAGCTGGGTGTTTCCGGAGTTGTTCAAAGCCAGGGTACCGCGCTACGAAGCGATTGCCGCCCAGTACGGCTACACCATCAGCGCCGACGAAACCGCCAAAGTTACTAACGAAGACGACTTTATCCGTCTGATTGCCGAGGCGATCGCCCGGCAACAATCCTGAGACCGTTCTTGTAATGCCGCTAGTTGCCCATACCGCTTTACCCACTTTTCAGCGCCTGCACGAAGAAGGCGAAGAAATTCTCAGCCCGGACCGCGCCAGCCATCAATCGATCAGAGAATTGCATATCGGTTTGCTGAATATCATGCCGGACGCGGCCCTGGAAGCCACCGAGCGCCAATTTTTCCGCTTGGTCGGTGCCTGCAATCAAATCGCGCAGTTTCATGTGCATCCATTTACGATTGAGGGTCTGGAAAGAAGTCCGCAAGCCCAGGAACATATTCATAGGTTCTACGAATCCTTTGAGCAAATTAAACAGGATGGCCTGGATGCCTTGATTATCAGCGGCGCCAACGTCACCCACGATCATTTGCAAGATGAGGATTTTTGGCGGCCGTTAACCGAAGTGTTCGAATGGGCCACGCAAAACGTCACCTCGGTACTCTGCTCTTGCCTGGCCACCCATGCCTTCATTCAGCATTGTTACGGTGTGGAGCGCACCCGTCTGCCTGCCAAACGCTGGGGCGTTTTTTCGCACAAAGTGGTCGATAGACAGCATCCCCTGGTGGCGGAAATCAATACCCGCTTCGACGTGCCGCATTCGCGCTTCAACGAAGTATTTCAGCGCGACATGGAAAAACACGGACTGAAAGTCCTGGTGGCAAGCGAAACTGCCGGCGTGCATCTGGCCGTCAGTCCGGACGGCTTTCGCATCGTGTTCTTCCAGGGCCATCCGGAGTACGACGACATCAGCCTGCTTAAAGAATATAAGCGCGAAGTGCTCAGGTTTTATCATGGCGAGCGCGACGATTATCCGCCCTACCCCGAGCATTATTTCAATAGCGAAGTACAACAGTTACTAGCCGAGTACGCAGAACACGTGAAAGAGGCCAAGCTGGGCAATTGCCTACTGCAAGCGATGCCGGAAAATCAGATCATTGAACACTTGGACATCACTTGGCGGGATTCCGCTAAAGCCGTGTTCAATAACTGGCTGGGGAAGGTTTATCAGATAACCAACGAAGACCGCCGGCTACCGTTCATGGACGGCATCGATCCTGATAATCCCCTGGATTTGTAATGCATCAAGGCTTTCTGAACCAAGCTATCGCGTTGGCCTGCGACAACATCGAAAACGGCGGCGGGCCGTTCGGCGCGATTGTGGTCAAAGACGGCGAAATTATTGCCGCCAGCGGCAATCGAGTCACGCCGGATCTGGACCCGACCGCGCATGCCGAAATTGTGGCGATTCGGCTGGCTTGCCAGCAACTAGGCGATTTTCAATTAAACGATTGCACACTCTACACCAGCTGCGAGCCTTGCCCAATGTGCTTGGGCGCCATTTATTGGGCAAGACTGCAAGCCGTTTATTACGCTTGCGACCGTTTCGACGCCGCTAGAGCCGGATTCGACGACGGATTTATTTACACCGAAATCGACAAACCCGCCGCACAACGCCGGATCGCCATGCAACAGCTAGGGCTAGACGCCGCCAACCGCCCTTTCGAATTGTGGCGGATCAAAACAGATAAAATTCGCTACTGAGCGGCAGCGGGCTGCTCCGCCGGTTTAGCGGCTTCTTCGCCTTTGATTTTAAGTAACCAGCCATCCTGGCCCAGACAACCGCTTTCCAATTTACTTTCCGCTGATTTAGCGGTGATATGCACTCGGGCAAACCCCGGAGTCAATGGCGGCAATTTGGCAGACACAAAATAAAAGGTCTTTTTATCCACCACGTTGACTTTCATTTTTTCGCCACGCGCTTCGGCGGTCACAGTCAAAGGATCAGCGTTGTGGGAGACATGAAACGAGACATCTGAACCCGCATCGACCTCAGTTTTTTGCTCGGGCACAAAATCCCGGAATTTCGGCCTTTTACACTCTTTTAACCTTTCTTCTTCATCCGGCGACAAAGCCAGCGCCGCACTTGAAAACACCATAGCACTCAGTAAGCACGCACCTCTCCAGCGATTTGACAATTTCATGACTACCCTCTTGTTGTTATTGTAATGTTGGAAACGCCGGTCAATGCGGCGCCTCCTTAAAATACCAGCACTTTGAACTTTAATCAGTTTTCTTACTTTGTTCAATATTTGCGCCTTTTACCCACCATACTTGCGGTTTTAAACTTCTACCCCATCGCCGCCGAGAACATGTAAAATCGCCGCCTTTCCCTTTTTCATTCACAGACATGACGAATTTCAGAGGCACCACCATTCTTTCCGTCAGACGCGGCGACAAAGTCGTGATCGGCGGCGATGGCCAAGTCACCCTGGGCAACACCGTGATGAAGGGCAATGCCCGTAAAGTCAGACGCTTGTATCACGATAAAGTGATAGCCGGATTCGCCGGCGCCACCGCCGATGCGTTTACCCTGTTCGAACATTTCGAAGGCAAGCTGGAAAAACATCGCGGCAATCTGACCCGCGCCGCCGTGGAAATGGCCAAAGACTGGCGCACCGACCGCGCCCTGCGTAAATTGGAAGCGCTGTTAATCATCGCCGACAGCAAAACCTCGCTGGTGATATCCGGCACCGGCGATGTAATAGAACCGGAATACGATTTTATTGCCATCGGCTCCGGCGGTGCGTTTGCGCAAAGCGCCGCCCGCGCCTTACTGGAAAACACCGAACTGAGCGCCCGCGAGATCGTCGAAAAGTCCCTGGGCATTGCCGCCGATATTTGCATCTACACCAATCACAATCTGCGTATCGAAGAATTAGACGCCGAACCACAACCGGCACAAGAGTAAAACCATGAGTCAAATGACCCCCAGAGAAATCGTCAGCGAACTGGACAAACACATCATCGGCCAAGCCGCAGCCAAACGTTCCGTCGCCATTGCCCTACGTAACCGTTGGCGCCGCAGCCAAGTTGCCGCCGAACTGCGCGACGAAATCACCCCGAAAAATATACTAATGATAGGCCCCACCGGGGTCGGCAAAACCGAAATCGCCCGTCGTCTGGCGCGCTTGGCCAACGCCCCATTTATCAAAATCGAAGCCACCAAATTCACCGAAGTGGGTTATGTCGGGCGCGATGTGGAATCGATTATTCGCGATTTGATCGATAGCGCTGTGAAAACCACCCGCATCTCGGCGATGGAACGGGTGCAAAACCGCGCAGCCGATGCCGCTGAAGAGAAGGTTCTGGACATTCTATTGCCGCGCGCCGAAGGCGGCATGCTCTCGGAATCAGAGGAATCGACGCGACAAAAAATGCGCAAAAAATTGCGCGAAGGCGACTTGGACGATAAGGAAATTCAAATCGACGTCGCCGCACCAGCAGTAGGTGTGGAAATCATGGCCCCACCGGGCATGGAAGAAATGACCAGCCAATTGCAAGGCATGTTTCAAAACCTGGGCAGCGGTCGCACCAAAACCCGGAAACTAAAAATCAAGGATGCCTTGAAACAGTTGCAGGAAGAAGAAGCCGGCAAACTGGTCAACGAAGAAGAAATCAAACAGACCGCGCTGGAAGCCGTCGAGCAGCACGGTATTGTGTTTTTGGATGAGATCGACAAGATTTGCAAACGCTCGGAAATGGGCGGCGGCGAAGTCTCCCGCGAAGGCGTGCAACGCGATTTATTGCCGCTGGTGGAAGGCAGCACCGTCACCACCAAGTACGGCATGATCAAGACCGATCATATTTTGTTTATCGCTTCCGGTGCATTTCATTTGACCAAACCGTCCGATCTGATCCCGGAACTGCAAGGCCGCTTCCCGATTCGGGTGGAATTGAATGCCTTGAGTGCGGACGACTTTGTGCGTATTCTGACTGAGCCCGACGCTTCCCTGACCGAGCAATATCAGGCGCTGCTTAAAACTGAAGGGGTTGACGTACAATTCAGCGCTGACGGCATCAAACGCATCGCCGAACTGGGCTGGCAAGTCAACGAAAAAACCGAAAACATCGGCGCCCGCAGATTACACACCATTCTGGAAAAGCTGTTGGAGGATATTTCCTTTGATGCGCCGGATCTGGTCGAAAAGTCCATCAACATAGACGCCGCCTACGTAGACGCACATCTGATGGAACTGGCCGACGACGAAGACCTTAGCCGTTATATCTTGTAATTATGCGTGTAAAAATCACCCCCACTCATCGCGTCCCGACCGAAATTAAGTTGCACAAGGTTTCGGCGATCCTGGAAATCCATTTCGACGACGAGAGCATTTACGAACTGCCCAGCGAATATCTGCGGGTGTTTACTCAATCGGCGGAAGCGGTCGGCCACGGCCCCGGCCAGGAAACCCTGCAAATCGGCAAGCAAGACGTGATGATCACCGACATCCAGCCGGTTGGCAATTACGCGATCAAGCTGGTGTTCAGCGACGGTCACGACACCGGCATTTATAGCTGGGATTTGCTTTACAAACTGGGTTCGGATTTCCCCCTTTTGTGGTCGAACTATCTGGAAGAATTGAAAGCCGCCGGCCTCAGCCGCCGCTCGCCCCTAACCAATTAAAGAACATCATGACAAACGACAATACCACCCATTTTGGTTTCAAACAGGTTCCCAAACAGGAAAAAGTGGCGCTGGTGCGCGGCGTGTTCGACTCGGTCGCCAGCCAGTACGATGTCATGAACGACTTGATGTCCATGGGTATCCACCGCATCTGGAAACGTGTGGCGGTGCAACTGGCCAACGTTCGGGAAGGCGACAGTGTGCTGGATTTGGCTGGCGGGACCGGTGACTTGACCAAGCTGTATGAAAAACGCGTGGGCAAATCCGGCCAAGTGGTACTGGCGGACATCAACGCGGCGATGCTGCGCACCGGCCGCGACCGGCTCATCGATCATGGTTTGAGCGGCAACATCCGCTACGCCCAAGTCAATGCCGAATGCCTACCGTTTGCCGACAACACTTTCGATTGCGTGACCATCGGCTTTGGTTTGCGCAACGTCACCGATAAAGACGCCGCCTTGCGGTCCATGTACCGGGTATTGAAACCGGGCGGCCGCGTCATCGTGCTGGAATTTTCACATCCCATCGATCCGATTACCGAAAAGGTCTACGACTTTTACTCGTTCAATCTGCTGCCGAAAATCGGTGCGATTGTGGCTAAAGACGAAGACAGCTACCGTTATCTGGCCGAGTCGATCCGCATGCACCCCAAACAAGACGAACTCAAGCAAATGATGGAAAACGCCGGCCTGGAACGTTGCGAATATTTCAACATGACTCAAGGCATTGTTGCCGTTCACCGCGGCTATAAGTTTTAAACAAGCACTATGCTCAAGCCGCTTTTTATTGCCACACTGGAAGGCGCGCTGAATCGCTATTTGGCGCTGGATGACAACTTGGAGCAATACCTGAGGCCGATGGCCGGTAAAGTTATTGCTTTGCACATTTCTTCATTTGACAGCAATCTCTATCTCTGCCCCACGGTAAATAGCATCCAGGTACTCGAAAGCTATCCAGGATCCGCAGATGCCACGCTGAGTGGCTCTCTGTCGGCACTGGGTTTGATGGGCTTAAGCGCCGCGCCGATGCGGTCCTTATTCAAAGGCGAAGTGCGCATCGAAGGTGACACCCAGTTGGCGCGCCGTCTGCAGCGGCTATTTGAAAAGTTGGACATCAATCTAGAAAGCAAAATCGCCCGCTATACCGGCGATGCCTTTGCCCAGCGCCTGACCAAGCTGTTTCGCAGCAGCCGCGATTGGACACAGCACAGCCTGACAACTTTTCGCTTAAACCTGGAAGAGTTTCTGCAAGAAGAAACCCGCGAATTACCCGCCAAATCCGAGGCCGAGTTAGTCTTTCGAGACATAGATACTTGCCGCAGTGATTGCGACCGCCTCAGCGCCCGCCTCGACCGTCTGGAAGCCTTGACCCAACCAACATCTGCGCCTCAATAACAAGGACCTGCCCGTGATTCGCCCGAAAATTCTGATGCGCCTCATCCATATCAACTGGGTGATGATGTTCCATGGCTTGGATGAAATTGTTTTAAAAACCCATTTGTTTCGCCCTATCCGTTATATCGCGTTTTTGTCGCCGAATTATTGGACCAGCAAAGCCCGCGAACCGCGCGGTGCGCGTATTCGTAAAACCCTAGAAGACCTGGGACCGATCTACGTGAAATTCGGCCAAACCCTGTCGACTCGCAAGGACTTGCTACCTGAAGACATCGCGGAAGAACTGGTCAAACTGCAAGATAAAGTCCCGCCGTTTTCCGCAGAAACTGCCCGAAAAATCATCGAGCAACAGCTGGGGCAATCGATAGAAGAAGCCTTTGCCGAATTCGATCCGCAACCCTTGGCCTCGGCGTCGGTGGCGCAAGTGCATACCGCGACGCTGAACACTGGCGAAAAAGTCATCGTTAAAGTCTTACGTCCAGACATCGAAGACAAAATCCATTCCGATGTGGGCTTGCTATACGAATTGGCGCGTCTGGCTGAACGCTTTTGGAGTGACGCCCGCCGCCTTCGGGCGATGGAAATCGTCGCCGAGTTCGAAAAGACCATCCTCGACGAACTGGATCTGGTAAGGGAAGCCTCCAACGCCAGCGCCATCCGCGCCAATTTCAAGAATTCCGAGATGCTCTACATCCCGGAGATCCATTGGCCACTGACCCGCCGCAAAGTGTTGGTGATGGAACGAATCTACGGCGTGCCGGTCGGCGACATCGAGGCCTTGCGCAAAGGCAACGCCGATTTCAAAAAGCTGGCTGAGCGCGGCGTGGAAATTTTCTTCACCCAAGTGTTTCGAGACAACTTTTTCCACGCTGACATGCATCCGGGCAATATTTTCGTGCAATTGCCGGACAAATATCTGGCAGTGGATTTCGGCATCGTCGGCAGCCTGTCCAGCACCGACCAGCGTTATCTGGCCGAAAACTTCCTGGCGTTTTTCAACCACGATTACCGCCGCGTGGCGCAAATGCACATCGAATCCGGCTGGGTGCCGGCTTCCACCCGCGTAGAAGAATTTGAAGCGGCAATTCGTAGCGTCTGCGAACCAATTTTCGAGAAGCCCTTAAAAGACATTTCGTTTGGCTTGCTGCTGCTCAGACTGTTCCAGACTGCTCGCCGCTTCGACATGGTCGTACAGCCGCAACTGGTGTTGTTGCAAAAAACTCTTTTGAACATCGAAGGTTTAGGCCGCCAGCTCTATCCTGATCTGGATTTATGGCAAACCGCCAAACCGTTCCTGGAAAACTGGTTCAAAGAGCGCGTCGGTCCGGCGAAAAAAATCAAAGAACTGTTCGCCAAATTCCCGGAAATCAGCGAACAAATTCCGGAAGTGCCCGGCCTGATATTCCAAGCCCTGCAAAGCGCTGCGCACATGGAGCAGCAGTTGCAGCAGCAGCAAAAAGATATGCTGGAGCTACGTAAGCAACTTAAACGTAACAACACCCGCACCTTGCGGGCTATTCTCAGCGCGGCGGTTTTGATTGCGGCGGCGATAGTGTTGCAGTCGCCGTTGTTTGGGGGGTAAGTGGTTGGTTTTTCTTCGCGAGGCGAAATCCAACCGGCACTTCACATGGCCTAGGGCGAGAGACAGAAGACAATATACTCTATAGAACATAGAGTTATTGGAGCCAGATTTGATTCGCGATAGATATGCAGTTAGCTATCTAATTACTTGTTAGCGTAGAAAGAGAGGATAAACGTGCAAAAAATCCACCCGTTGCAAGAGAAAGCATTTCCGCTTCTGCGAAGCTTGTACCTAGATGAAAATTTAGGTGTTACTAAAGCAATGCATGCCGCTCTCGCGAATTACTATCCGCCACTAGATGAAATTCTTGGAACGTTGAATAGATACAAAAAACATGAGCGGGTTACAAGGTTCGTTGCAGAGAACTTGGAGTTCATCGAGTCTGCAAATCACGAAATAGAAGCACAAAAACAACAAAAACAAGTCGAACCGTTTCAAACAGAAGAAGACAATCTTGCCTTGTCTTGGTTATCAGAACGTTGGTCAAAACCAGTCGATTTGCTAAAGTCTAAATCAACCAGGGAAATAGAAGAGGCGCTCTCAAATTCGTTAAGCGAGTTATGTAGCGGTCCGGTATCTATAGTTATTAAAAATATCTCCTACAATCGTAAAGCTCTCGATAATACAGTTGCCATTGAACTCTCAGTAGAAGCGGTGCGCTTTGAACGCTAACAACCGCGTAATTCCAACCTCTGCCGAAATGCGGGATAAGGGCCGTAGGGCCCATTAGCGATAACGTATGCGCAGAATGAATCAATACATGGCGCAATGCCCGTTGGTTATTGCGCCCTAGGGGTCAGACGTAGGGTGGGCACGGTTTTTGTGCCCACGCGGTTAATAGGCTTTCGTGTCTTGTGTCGCTAACGCGACGGTTGCTTTAATGTCGGGTGTCGGCCCGACAGCCGAGATACTTTTCTTTGCTTTTCCAAAGAAAAGTATCCAAAAGAAAAGACACCCGGATGCCGCTTATTCCCTGCGCTCCTCGCTTTTGAACGGGGTTGCCGAAAGGGGCTTCCTGCCCCTTCGGCAACGCGCCGCATCCCTGCGGCGCCCCTAACGGGCTGATCCGCTCAAAAGCTCCGGTGCTCGGCGCGGCATACGGGAGAAACCCATCCCGATTTTCAGTGGCCCTCTGTAGGTCCGATTAGCGAAGCGTAATCGGACGCATGTTGGCAACGCCTTAATAACTTGGGGCATATGCTACCTCGCAAATGGTCCAAACGATGTTTCGCATGTCCCTCGTTCCTCCGAATACGCTTCGCTATTCGGAGCTACACCATCATTCCTCTAAATCCAAAAGAACCGTCAAAGCCCTTTAAGCTCGCGACGGGGTTTCCCCGTATGCCGCGCCGAGCACCGGAGCTTTTGGTGGGAATAGCCCGAAGGGGTGCGGCAGGGATGCCGCACGTTGGCGAAGGGGCAGGAAGCCCCTTTAGCCAACCCCCACCAAAAGCTTCGGAGCGCAGGAAACAAGCGGCATCCGGGCGGCTTTTCTTTTGGTGACTTTTCTTTGGCCAAACAAAGAAAAGTTACTCGGCTGTCGGGCCGAGACCCGACATTAAAACCAACCGTTGCGTTAGCGACACCTATAAACCAAGCTTTACAAGTCATTCCCCCGATTACGCTGCACTAATCGGGGCCCTTGGAGTGGCACAGACTTTTAAGTGCAATTTCCCCCAGTTTGAATTAGCATCGTGCGACCATTTTCTTGAAGCGCCAGAACCTTGTATCAGCAATACTTCAATTTCAGCGAATTGCCTTTCTCAATCTCGCCTGACCCGCACTTCATGTTCATGAGCGAGCGGCATCAGGAAGGCTTGGCGCATTTGCTTTATGGCATTAATCAAGGGGGTGGGTTTGTCGCTTTGACTGGCGAGGTAGGCACTGGTAAGACCACGCTGTGTCACTGCCTGCTGCAGCAATTGCCGGACAACGTCGATATTGCCTTAATTTTGAATCCTAAATTAACGGTACAGGAATTACTGGCAACAATCTGCGACGAATTGGGCATTAACCATGCCGGTTTTGCGGCCAAACAGCTGATTGACGCCATCAATCAATACCTGCTGGCCGCTTATTCGCAAGGCAGGCGAACGGTTTTGTTGATCGACGAAGCGCAGAACCTTAGCTTGGACGTTTTGGAGCAAATTCGCTTACTGACCAATCTGGAAACCAGCAAAGCCAAGCTGTTACAGATCATTTTGGTCGGGCAGCCGGAACTGAATGCGCTGCTGCTTCGCCAAGACTTGCGCCAGCTCAATCAGCGCATCACCGCACGCTATCATTTGTTGCCGCTGTCGCTCGACGAGACACGGGCTTATATTCGCCACCGGTTGCGGGTCTGCAAGGGTAGTCATCGTCTATTCAACCCCGCGGCCATCCGCAAGATTTACCACTATTCGCAAGGCGTACCCCGCTTGATCAACATTCTCTGCGACCGGGCCTTGTTGGGCGCTTACGCCACCAACGCGCGGGAAATCAGCCCGGCGATCATTCGGCGGGCGGCGCAGGAAGTGCTGGGGTCGGTAAAAACAAAACGACGCTGGTATGGCGCAGCCGCAGCGATTTTGGCGTTCGGCGCCGCGGCGGGATTGCAATTTTGGCATCCGGCAATGCCCGTTATCGAACCGGCCAAACCGGTTGTTACCCAACAAGCCATGCTGCCGGCACCGCCGATCCCCGCCGCCAAGCCGGTCAGCTTTGCCGATCAGTTGGAGCATGCCGGCCTCAGCTTTTCCGAAGCATTGGCCGAGTCGCTGAAGACTTGGCATCTATCCTCCCCCCCTGGCCGCGCAGCGGATTGTGCGACGGTGGCGGCTCTGGGTTTGAGTTGCTTATTCGGCAAGGGCAACTGGCAAGAACTACTGAGCTTAAACCGGCCGGCGATTCTGGCTTTCTCCGACCCTACCGGCGCCAAACGCTATGTGTTATTGACAGGCATTGACGACGATTCGGCAATCATCCGCTTAAAGGACACCGTCAACATCCCGCTGGCGGAGCTTTTGACCATCTGGGACGGCAATTATTTGCTACTGTGGCGGCTGCCGCACCCCGGGGTTACGGAAATCGCACCGGCGCAGCAGTCCGCAGCAGTACTCTGGCTGCGCGAACAGCTAGGTAAAATCAACGGCAAACCTGCCGGCGACATGGCCTCCCAAGTGTTCGATGAAACGCTAAAAGCCGAGTTGATTGCTTTCCAACACCGACAACATCTGACGCCCGACGGCATAGCCGGCGCCCGCACCCTGATACAGCTAGACAATCAAAGCGGAGCCTCTGCTTCGCCCCATTTGGCAATCACCACTCGCTAGGCTTGTTGATATGTCTTACATCTTGAATGCATTGCGCAAATCCGAACGAGAACGCCAAGCCATGCAGCCCGACACGGTGACCAGTCGCATCGCTATCGAGCAAACGCCGGAACGGCACAGCCTGACCAAAGTCATCGTTTCACTGGTCCTGTTGAATTTGGCAATTCTGACCTATTTTCTGGGTATCGCGCCCCAAAAACCCGCAGACAAAGCGCCGCCGGTCGCCAACATCGAAAAACCATCGCCGTTGCTGGCGAAAACAAATCCGCCGCTTCCAGCCGATAGCCGTCCGAAACCGGCTAGGAATTCTCCCGCCCCCAAAATTGAGCAAGCTCGGAACCCGACGCCGACCCCCGAGAAACTTGCAACTAACGCGAAACAACCGATCGAGCCGGCCGTGAGGGTTAAACCGACCATTGCGCCGCAGCAGTCGGTAAAGGCTCTCCCGACGGTCATCGCCCAACCAACGCCGACTAGCAAACCAATTACCGAGCCTGAACCGCTTTCAAGCATGGTTCCGCAATCACACCCGGCCCCCGGCGAAGCTGCGGTCAAAAAACCGGAACCAGTCCCAACTGCACGAGTGCAGAACGATTTGCCCACAATACAAGACTTGCCGCCGGAGCTGCGCCAATCGCTCCCCAGTCTGCCGATCAATGTATTTAGCTATTCGTCAACCCCTGCCGAGCGCTTCGTGATGATCGACATGGTCAAATACGTGCCAGGCCAGACCATCAAAAACCAGTTGGAACTGAAGGAAATCGTGGAGGACGGGATTATCGTCCGTTACGAGGGCCGAGTGTTCAAGATCAAACGTTAATAGCTGTAGGCGGAACACCTATCGGCTTCCGCCCAGCCCATTGGAATTTGTTGCAACCAAGCTCAAAAACTATACTTGGCTGAAAACTGCACCCGCTGTAATACACCGTCCCGACCATCGATCAACTCGCGCGTAGCGTAGGTGTATTCCACGCCCAGCATGGCCTGACTGACTGGGCTCCACAGCAGATTGGCATGCACGGACTGCACCTGCTGGGTCAACACCGTATTGGCATACGTTGGGTAATCCGCCTGCGCAAAGCCATAGGTCAGATTGGAGCGCCATTGCTTATCCCACCAATGTTGATAAGACAACATCCCACCATACGCTTCGACCAGCTCGATAGCGCCATGTTGATCGAGCGCCGCGTCGGCAAAGGTGTTATTGGTGGACACGTAGCGCGCGTCGCCTTTACCGTAATGCACCATAAAGCGCATATTATCCAAACCGAAGGTACTTATCCGTCCGGCCAAGTTAATGCCGCCGCCCCACTCGGCTTGCCTATAACCCGTCGTGCCGTTGGTGTAGCGGACCTGTCTGCCGACCGCCGCCAGGGACACGTTACCCCAATCCGGATTCAGATTGAGCCTTGCCATCAAATCCGGATAACGATCCGCATTAGGGGTGGTGTAATAACCCGCATCCAGATTGGGATTGGCGCTTTTGCTCAATGAGGTTTCCAGCGCACTATCCACCCACAAGCGGCTACGCGGAGCCTCCAGCGCCACTTGCCACTCCATCGGCGTATCCAGCCAATTAAACGGCTCGCTCCAGCGTACCAAAGACTGGCGCAGACTGCTGACCGCCCCAGCCGAACCGCCAACATCCAAGGTATCGGGTAAAGCCGACACGTTCAGATAGGTTGTCCAGGTCTGTCCCGCCAGAAAATGCCCAACAGAACCATAGGCATGCCGCAAGCGCGGCGTATACGTATAGGTGGCAGGATCGCCAAAGAAATCCAGTTCGACATAGGTATTGACATCCCCCCAAGTATTGGGCGTAAACGATTTAAACCATAAACGGCTCTCCTTGCTATGGAACGCAATTTGGCCGCGCTCGCCAGCGGCTCCGACTGGAATTTGCGCCATCGCCAACTGTTGGTCGCCTATTCGATCCCGGCCGGCACTGACACTGTTGAACAGCGTATCCATTTTTACAAAGCCGCCTAAGCCCACGGACGTATCAGTACCGGGAATCTTAAACGTGCCTTTGACATCGCCCACGGTCACGGCCGCCTTCTCTTTGGCTTTATCGCTGGCTGCTCCGGAGCCGGTAAACACCGGTGGCGCCGAGGCCTCCACAGCATGAGCCGTATTGCTGACCGATGCCTTGCCGGCGGCAACTTGCTCGGCGCGGACATGCTGTAACTCCTGCTCCAACTGCTCTATCCTCGAGTTGGAACGATCAACTTGGCTTTGTAACTGAGTCACTTGCTGGCTCAAGGCTTTCAGCAAAGTCTTGATGTCTTCGTCGGCGGCGTGCACAGGGCTAACCATCCAACAACACAACAGCATTGAAAATAGTTTAGGCAATAGCGGCGATTGGCTCATTTTCTAACCCCCAAGCTTTCTAAACAAAGCATGACAAGAGGTACAGGTGGTATTGATTTCATGCAGACTATCCGGAATGGCGTCTATATGATTTTGCTCGGCAAGCTGCTGCAATTGGCGCATCTCTTCCCTCAGCTTGCCGGCCAGGGCCAGAAACGTGGTCTGCTCGACCGCGTTTAACTGCAAACGGGGCAACTGAGCAATCATCGTCTCGACATTAGCCGCCAAATCCCGCGCTGCTTCGCCGATTTGCCGTGAATATTTACGGCGCTCCACGTCTAATTGCTGCTCGGTCATAAACCGCTCCTGCATCAGGCTGTCCATCCTGTCCATCAGTTCATGCAAGCGATTGTCCCGCACCGCATGTAAGGCCGGCTGGCCGGTTTGGCTACGTCCGCCCTCCAAATGCGCATACTGATTATTTTGGCTACAAGCGCTCAATATCGATACTAGTGCCGATAGATACAGGGTTTTCATGCGTTGCGCTCCGATTCGATCAATCTGAAATCTGAAAGATGCGGCTCACAGCCGCATCATGGCCTAGTTTAAGTTTACCCGAATCCTGTAGGGATATTTTTTCAGTCGCTATCTAGGGTAGCGTTCGCAGTTTAGGTATCATGCTGCTTCCGTTCTTCCGACAGGATACCGCCTATGTCACTTCTCGATTCTCTGTCCCAGCACACGGTAATGTTGCCGGATGAACTGCGGACCTTGGCCGCCGACTTTTGTTCTCAGCTCGACGAAAAACTGAGTCAGGAGCAACGCCAAATTTTCGACAACGAGGTATTTTCCGCCTCGGTGCTAAAAGTGTGTGTTTGCAGCCAATTTATCAGCGAAAACTGGCTGCGCAATCCCGATCTGATTCCGGACCTGGTGACATCCACCGATCTGTTCGCCCCTTTGCGCAGCGCCGATTATGCCGCCGCATTGCAACAGAGCGGCTACGCCGAAGGTGAACCCGCCTTGGCCAAGCAATTGCGCCTTTTCCGCCGCCGGGAGATGATCAGAATCGCTTGGCGCGATCTGGCCGGCTGGTCCGACCTGGACGAAACGCTGACCGATTTAACCGCCTTGGCAGAGGCCTGCATTCAAACCGCTCTGGATTTTTTATACCGCCAGGCTTGCGCGCGCTGGGGCACGCCGACGCTGGCCGACGGTACGCCGTTTAATATCGTGGTGCTGGGGATGGGCAAGCTCGGTGCCTGGGAACTGAATTACTCCTCCGACATCGACCTGATCTTTGCCTACGCCGAGGACGGCGTACTGACCGAGAAAAAAGAAATCAGCTACGGCGAGTTTTTTACCCGCATCTGCCGGTCGCTGGTCAAAATGCTGGACGAGATAACCGTGGACGGTTTTGTGTTCCGCACCGACGTGCGCTTGCGGCCCTTCGGCGATAGCGGCCCGTTAATCATGAATTTCGACGGCATGGAGCAATACTATCTGACCCAAGCCCGGGAATGGGAACGCTATGCGATGATCAAGGCCCGCCAAGTAGCCGGTGATTTCCATACCGGCAAGCAACTGGCGGCGCTGATTAAACCGTTTGTCTATCGCCGCTATCTGGATTACGGCGCGTTCGAGGAACTGCGCTCGTTAAAATTCCAGATTGCCCAGGAGCTGAAACGCCGTGACCGCGCCGACAATGTCAAACTCGGCCCCGGCGGCATCCGCGAAGTGGAATTCATCGGCCAGGCCTTTCAACTGATCCGCGGCGGCCAAGACGTCGCCTTGCAGCAACGTGAAATTCAGACCGTCCTCACCGTGTTGGAAGAACTGGGGTTGATGATTGTCGAGGATGTGGCGACCTTAAAGTTTGCCTACCGGTTTTTGCGGCGCGTGGAAAACCACATCCAGCAATACCAGGACAAACAAACTCACGACCTGCCGGCAAATCCGCTGGTGCAGCGGATTCTGTCGTATTCGCTGGACTTTGAGGATTGGGGCGCGTTCAAAGCCGAGCTGGATCAGGTGCGTGCATCGGTGCAGGACATCTTCGAGCAGGTGTTTTCGCTCAGCGAACAAGACAACAAACAGCAAAGTGCCCGCTTGATCTGGACCAGCCCCGCCGACAACGAATTGGCGCTGGAAGCCCTGGCCGACTACGGCTTTACCGATCCGCTCAGCATCCAAAAAGCCCTGGTCGATTTTAAAGAATCGCACGCGATTAAACGCATGACCAGCAAGGGTGCCGGGGTGTTGGACCGGCTGATGCCGCAACTGATAGAACAAGTAGCAAACAGCGAAAATAGCGATGCGACCTTGCTGCGCATTTTAGATTTATTCGAAGCCGTGGCCGGCCGCAACGTCTATCTGGCCTTACTCGCCGAAAACCCGGATGCGCTGAATCAATTAATCAACCTAGCGGCAGCCAGCCCGTGGATTTGCGAATATCTGTCGCTGTATCCGATTCTATTCGACGAATTGCTGGATACCCGTTCGCTCTACGACCCGCTACAAAAACAGGCCTTGCGCGAGGACTTGCAACGCGAACTCGCCCGCGTCGATACCCAGGACAGCGAACAACTGATGATTGCGCTACGCCAGTTCAAGCACTTGAACGTGTTGCGGGTGGCCGCCGCCGACATCATGGGCGTGATACCGGTGATGATCGTCAGCGACTATTTAACCTGGACCGCCGAAGCCATTCTGGAGCAGGTCTTGCAATGCGCCTGGCACATGCTGGTCAGCAAGCACGGTCACCCGCCCGGCACCGGCCCTAATCCGCAGAACTTTGCGATCATTGCCTTCGGTAAATTCGGCGGAATCGAGCTGGGCTACGGCTCCGATCTGGATTTGGTGTTTTTATACGCCTGCGCCGACGGCGATGCGCAAACCAACGGCGAAAAACCGATCAATTCCGGCCAGTTTTATTTACGCCTGGGCCAAAAAATCCGGCATATTCTGGATACCAAAATGCTGTCCGGCATCCTCTACGAAGCCGACTTGCGCTTGCGACCCAACGGCGATTCCGGTTTGCTGGTCACGCATATCGACCATTACGAAGCGTATTTAAAAAACGAGGCCTGGACCTGGGAGCACCAAGCCTTGGTGCGCGGCCGGTTCGTGGCCGGCGACGAAAACTTAAAGCACAGCTACGAAGCGATTCGCGGCCGGATTTTAGCCTTACCCAGAGACCGGGAAGAACTGAAAACCCAAGTGCGGGAGATGCGCGAAAAAATGCGCGACAATCTGGCACCAAAAGACCCGGCGGTATTCGATCTGAAACAAAGCCAGGGCGGCATCGCCGACATTGAGTTCATCGTCCAATTCGGCGTGCTAGCAGAAACCGCGCAGCAGCCGAGTCTGGCGACTTACACCGATAACGTCCGCCTGCTGGAAGGTTTGCAGCAGCACGGTTTTATCTCGCCAACCGATGCCGCGCTGTTAAAACGAGCCTATTGCGCCTATCGCGATTATGGCCATCACCAAGTGTTACAAGGCCTCAGCGCCACCGCGCACGGTGACGACTTTCACGAGTTACGCGCTGAAGTAGAACGGATTTGGCAACAGTTTATGCTCTGATGCTGACCGGATGAAAAAGTAGGGGCGGATTCATTCGCCCTACCCTCTAAAACCTGGAGCAATTTATGAAAACTTGGTTACTGCTGTGTTTGGCAGCATTCTCGACCGGCCTGTCCGCCAACGGCAAGCCCGGCAAGTTCGACGCTTATGTGCTGGCTTTATCGTGGTCGCCCACCTATTGCGAGGAACAACCCAAAGACCGCGAACAGTGCGGCAAGAAATTGGGTTTGGTGCTGCATGGCCTATGGCCGCAATACAACGTCGGCTATCCGAGCTTCTGCACCAAAGAAGCCTATGCACCTAGCCAGGCCCAAGCGTTTCCAGAGCTATATCCCTCCGAATTTCTATTCGAACACGAATGGGAAAAACACGGCACCTGCTCCGGATTGACCCAAACCGGCTATTTTCAATTATCGCAAGCGCTGAAGAGCAAGGTCGCCATCCCGCTTAACTATCAGCGGCCGCAAAAACCTTTCCGAACCACAGCGGAAGGGTTGAAAAGCGCCTTTGCCGAGGCCAACCCTTGGCTGAAAGAACAAGCCATCGTCCCGTTTTGCAGCGGCGGTGGACGGTTTTTCAAGGAAATGTTCGTGTGTCTGGATAAGAGCGGTGCGACAGCCAGTTGCGGTGCCGACGTGGTGAAAAGTGCGGCGAAATCTTGCGGGCAAAAGGATTTTTTGGTGCGGAATATTAAATAGCTGCGCTGGCGCTACCGCTATTTTTTAATGTTTGCCAGCCTCGCAACTGCAAGGTTAAAAGACGTAAACTTGCTATCCACTCTATCTAAACGGAGACGGCCATGCGTAGCAAAATCGAAATCAGCCCCAACGGCTTACAAGTTAGGGCAATCGCCGGCACTTACGTGGTGCTGTTGGCATTTACCTGCCCGAAAGCGTATTGCAGCGGTTTGCTCGGTTTCGGCATCCGCCGCAAGGATCATGAAAACGGCGAAGTGACTTGGCTGCGCGGTTTGAAGCGCTTCGACCTGCCCGGTGACGACGGTTACAGCGTCAGCAGCCGCGACCATCCGATCCAGAAATTTCATTGGGGTGACTACACCACCAAACCTGGCCGTACGTATACTTACACCATTCACGCCCTGACCGGAAAACCGGGCGCATTAAAAACTTTCGAGTCGGTGGCAGTGCAAGTGAGTTGCGAACACCCGGTCGCCGTCGGCAACCAGGGACATGCCGTGCATTTCAATCGCAGCGCCGCTGCCAGCCAGGCTTTTGCATCGAGGTTTCCACATTTGCCGACCGGCGAAATTGTCGATGAAAACGCCCGCCGTTGGTTATCGCGCGGCTTGGAGGAAGCCCTAATCGCCTATATCGACGCTGCCAAAGCCAAACAGGGCCTACATTTATTTTTGTACGAATTTGCCAAAGACGCGTTTTTCGAGGCTTTGAAACGCGCCAAGTTGCGCAAAGTCAGACTGGAGATTTTGTACGACGGATTGCTGGACGGCAAGGGTGAAGGCCCCTCGCTTGACGCGCTACCGCAGATCAAAAAATACGGCTTAAAAAGCGCCTGCAAAGCTCGCACCGGTGCCGGCTTGACTATCTCGCATAACAAATTCATGGTGCTCAGCAACGGCAAAGGCCAGCCGATTTCGGTGTGGACCGGCTCCACCAATTTCACCGATGGCGCAATCTACGGGCAATCCAACGTCGGCCACGTGATAAGCGACGCCACAGTCGCCAAACAATATTTCGCTTGGCACCAAGCCGTCTGGAAAAACCCCAGTTTGCCGGGAGCCGATTCGCGGAAACTGGTGATGAGCTTAACCCAACCGCCGGCAACGACCGAAGCGGGATCGCATTTGGTACTTAGCCCGCGCAAATCCACAGAAGCCATCAGCGAATGCGCGGAATGGGTAACGGCGAGCAAACGCCTGATCTGTTTTACCGCGCCGTTTGCGATGCACGACGAACTAGAAGCCGCCCTAGTCAAAGCACCTGCGCATGTATTGGGTTTGTTGAACACCCGCAGCGTGGTGGGCAAAGCCTTACACGACGCCCCCAACACCCAACTCGCGGCCAGCGCCGCCATTAACGAAAAATCCATCCTGGAAGTATGGCAAGGCCGATTGTTAGCTGAGTCCAAACATCATTCCGGCGTACACGTACATACCAAAATCCTGCTGGTAGACCCGCTCTCGGATAACCCATTGGTCGTCACCGGCTCAGCCAACTTCAGCACCAACTCCTGCCGTTACAACGATGAAAACCAGTTATTTATCGTCGGCGATACGGCGGTCGCCGATGTTTATCTGGGCGAATTCATGCGCATGTTCGATCATTACTATTTCCGCGACTATTCCGCCTGGGCCGCCAAGCAGAAAAAGCTCAATCCGCAGGCCGGCTTTCTGGACGGCACAGACCAATGGGCTTTACGCTTTTTCGAAGGCGGCGAACGGGAGGCTGCACGGTTGGCGTTTTTTGCTTGAAAAGTTCCTCTAAGGAGTAAAGGACTCTCCATCTCCCTCTGGGAGGAGGCCGGTATGATGCAATATATTTAGAGATCCCCCTAAATCTTGCCTATCAATCTACGTCTAGGTAGACAGGCGCTAATCAAACTTTACCAAGCTTTACCTTTCCTAGAGGTTTGCCGGCTTGCCAAGCAAAGTGGCAGATAATACACTGCAAGCTAGTTTCAAAAGCCGCTCGCCCGCCGATTTGCAACGGGTTGATGCAGCGCACTCCCCAGATACCGCTGTCGAAGCCATCGCCACTACTGCTGGTCGGGAAACGATCCGTCATCCTAAAGTAGCCACTAATAAGTAACATGCCTCAATCCACCGCTTCATCGTCAAACCGCCGGGGTCTGCGCTGGCTTGTCGTGTTTTTATTGGCCATAGCCGTTGCTGTTGGCAGCTGGTATCTTGCCAAGCAACCCAAAAATACCGACCAGGACCACGCCGAAACCGTAGAAGTGACGCTGGGCGATCTGGAAGAAAACGTCACCGCCCAAGGCAAACTCGAGCCTAAGGAATATGTGGATGTCGGCGCCCAGGTGACCGGTCTATTGCAGAAAATTTACGTCAAAATTGGTGACAACGTGCAGACCGGCCAATTGCTGGCGCAGATCGATCCGCGGATCTACGCCGCTCGCGTCGCCGCTGGCGAGGCCAACATCAAGAATTTGCAGGCCCAGTTGACTGGTCAACAAGCCCAAGTGGTGTTTGCTCAACAGCAATACGACCGCAACCGCGAGTTGCTGCAAAGCAAAGGTATCAGCGTCCAGGACTTTCAGAACAGCGAGTTCACTTTAAAAAACGCCAAAGCCACTGCCGAGTCGCTGCAAGCGCAGATCGAACAAGTGCAATCGACTTTAAACGGCGACAAGACCAACCTGGGATTTACCAAAATCTTTGCCTCGATGGACGGCACCATGGTTGATCAGAAAGCCCGCGAAGGCCAGACCTTAAACGCCAATCAAACCACCCCCACCATCCTGCAACTGGCCAAGCTGGATACGATGACGGTGCGCGCCCAGGTTGCGGAGGCCGACGTGATGCGCTTGCGTTCGGACATGCCGGTCTATTTCACCACGCTGGGCTCCGGCGAACGGCGCTGGCAAGGCACGGTGCGGCAAATATTACCGACACCGGAAGTGATCAATAACGTGGTGCTGTACAACGTACTGGTCGATGTCGATAACCGCGACCGGCAATTGATGACCGGCATGAGCACGCAGATGTTCTTTGTGTTGGGCAAGGCCGAACAAGTGCCGCTGCTGCCGGTCAATGCCCTCGGGCCGCGCCAGCGCAACCAGGATCAAGGCAACGGCCACGCTTACCAAGTGAAAGTGCTTACCGAGCAAGGCCCGCAAGACAAAATCGTGCAAATTGGCTTGAGAACCCGCCGCTTTGCGCAAGTGGTTGAAGGACTGGTGGTTGGCGACCGCGTGCAGATCGCCGCCGGCAAAGAGGATAAATCCAAAAGCCGCAAAAAAGACCAAGGTTATCCCGGCGCCGGAGTTCCGAGACTATGAGCGCCCTCCCCCTGCTGGAACTTAAACATATTCAACGTTTTTACCCCAACGGCGACAGCATTGTCCGCGCGTTGGATGATGTCTCGTTGACCATCTGGCCCGGCGAGTTTGTGGCCATCATCGGTCAGTCCGGCTCGGGCAAATCGACTCTAATGAACCTGATTGGCTGCCTGGATAAGGCCGACGTCGGCAGCTACCGGGTGTTGGATCAAGACGTTGCCGACTTAAACCCGGATCAACTGGCCGAGCTGCGCCGGGAAAGCTTCGGTTTTGTGTTCCAGCGTTACAATCTGTTGAATACTGCCAGCGCCGCCGAAAATATCGAAATTCCGGCTCTGTACGCCGGCCTGGGCAAAGCCGAGCGTCATCAACGCGCCTTGCAATTACTAGCCAAACTGGGCTTGGCCGACCGTAGCGAACATAAACCGATGCAGCTCTCCGGCGGCCAGCAACAACGGGTCGCCATCGCCCGCGCCTTAATGAACGATCCGCCGGTAATTCTGGCCGACGAACCCACGGGTGCGCTGGACAGCCAAAGCGGTACCGAAGTTATGGCCTTGTTAAAGGCTTTGCATGCGGAAGGCCGGACCATTTTACTGATCACCCACGACGACAAAGTCGCCGCGCACGCCCAGCGCATCGTGCATATCGCCGATGGCAAAATCGTCAGCGACGGTCCCGCCAACCGCAGCGGCCAGCGCCTCGCGCCGCCCGTGCATCGTGGCATCGGTGCCGCCGGCTTGCTGGCCGAATTGGGCGAAGCCGCCAAAACCGCCCTGCGCTCACTGCGCGCCAACCTATTCCGCACTGCGCTGACCTTGTTGGGCATCGTCATTGGTGTTGCCGCCGTAGTAACCATGCTGGCGGTCGGCCAAGGCAGTCAGGAAAAAGTACTCGAGCAAATGCGGGCGATGGGCACCAACGTGTTATCCATCCGCCCCGGCATACCCGGTTTTCGCGGCGGGGGCGATGTTGCCACGTTGATGCCGGCCGACGCCGACGCCATCGCCGAGCTGGACAATGTGCTGTGGGCCTCACCGGAACGCAGCAGCCGTTTGACGTTGCGCTACGGCAATGTCGATTACGCCACCAGCGTGCAGGGCGTGGCCTCCAGCATGCCGCAGGTGCGCGACTGGCCCTTGGGTAGCGGCGACTTCTTCGACGAGCGCGACCAACGCCGCTACGCGCCGGTGATGGTGCTGGGCGAAACCGTGCGCAAATTGTTATTTGTAGACGGCGAAGATCCGCTCGGCCGCTACGTGATGATCGGCAACATCCCCTTCGAGGTAATCGGCGTGATGTCCAGCAAAGGTGCGGATGCCATGGGCACCGACCGTGACGACGCAGTGTTCGTGCCGATCAGTACTGGTTTGATCCGCTTGTTTGGGCAAAAGTATTTGGGTGGCATCACCGTGCTGGTCAAGGATGTCTCCATAATCGACACCACTCAGCAAGCGATCAGCGACTTACTGATTGCCCGCCATCAAACCGAGGATTTTCGGATTCGGAACATGGCCTCCATCATCGAATCGGCCACCGAAACTCAAAATACCTTCACGATGATGCTGGGCATCGTCGCGGCAATTTCCTTGCTGGTCGGCGGCATCGGCGTGATGAATATCATGCTGGTCAGCGTCACCGAACGTACACGGGAAATCGGTATCCGCATCGCCACCGGCGCCCGCCGCCGCGACATTTTGCTGCAATTTAATACCGAAGCCGCTGTGGTCTGCACTTTAGGCGGCCTAATGGGTGTGCTGCTGGGCTTTGCGGCCGGGTATGTCCTGAAGTATTTTGAGATGGCGGTATTGTTTTCGCCGCTGCCGGCGATCCTGGCTTTTTCCTGCGCCTTCGGCACCGGCTTGCTGTTTGGTTATTTACCGGCGCGCAAAGCCGCCCATCTGGACCCGGTTGTGGCCTTGGCGGCGGAATGACGATGAAGCCTAGTTATCCAGTGTTATTAGCTGGCTTGCTGAGTGTCGCAACCGGCTGCAATTTACTGACCGAATACCAACGGCCAACGGTGGAAACCCCGGCGCAATGGCACGAACCCGCGCAAACCACCTCGGCAAGCGTCGATCCGCAATGGTGGCAAGCCTTTGCCAGCAACCAACTCAACCGCTTAATGCGCGAGGCTTTGGCCTATAACAACGATCTGGCTGCCGCTACGCAACGCGTCGCCCAAGCCCGCGCCCAAGCCAAAATCGCCGGCGCCGGGTTATGGCCGGCGGCTAGCTTGAGCGGCGATTTCCGCGACAATCGGAACACCAAAACCGACAGCCAACAAAGCAGCGGTCAAATCGACATTGCCTACGAAGTGGATTTATGGGGCGCCAACCGCGCCCGACGCGACGCCGGCACCGCGCTGATGCTCAGTCAAATCTTCGCCCGCGATGCTTTGAAATTGGTGGTGATGTCCGACGTCGGCCAGGCATATTTCAATCTGCTGGCAATCCAGGAACGTCGGCAAATCGCCAGCGATTTCCTGGACACCGTCAACGCGATTTTGACCATCATCGAAGCCCGGCAACGCGCCGGCGCGGCTTATGAACTGGAAGTGGCGCAACAGCGCACCGCGCAAGCCAACGCCCGCGCCAGCCTGGATTTATTGATGCAGCAGCAAACGCTGGCGGAAAACAGCCTGGCGATACTGCTCGGTCATCCGCCGCAAAATCTGGCCCTGGAACCCGCGCGTTTCGTGGACCTTGCCGTGCCCGACATTGCCGCCGAGCAACCGGCCACGCTACTGCAACGCCGGCCGGACATCGGTCAGGTGGAAATGCAATTGATCGCTGCCAACGCCGACATCGCCGTGGCGCGCGCCGCGTTTTACCCAAAATTGCAACTCAGCCTGGGCAGCGTGTTAGCCAACCCGCAACCGGCCGGCGTCGCCGCGACGCTGGCGGCCGGCCTGACCCAACCCCTGTTTCAAGGCGGGCGTTTGGAAGGTGCTTTGAGCAACGCGCTGGCCGCGAACGCGGAGTTGGTGGAAACCTATCGGAAAACCGTGCTGACGGCGTTCAAGGAAGTCGAAGACGCCGCAGCTATTTACAACAACTCCAGCCGTCGCCTCAGCGCCCTGGAAACCGCCGCCGCGCAAGCCCGGCTGGCTTACAACATCTCCCAGGAGCGCTACCGATTAGGTGCCATCGATTATCAAGCCTTGTTAAACACCCAGACCAGTTACCTCAGCACCGAAAACAGCCGGGTGCAGGCGAGACTGGATGTGTTGGTCGCCCAGGTGCAATTGTATAAAGCCTTGGGGGGTGGTTGGTCGTTGAGTGAGCAGAATACCGATTTGTCGGCTGTGGGGCCTGGGCCATGACTAAGGAATTGGCGCAATGTCCGTTGCTTATTGCGCCTTACGCCCTTGACTAAGTTACCAGAATTGAATTCGTATTTTTAGAAAGTCATAGAATAACCGATCAGTCTATTTCCAGAATCCATGACATGACCAAGAAAATTTGAAACACCATTTAGGTACCGCTGCATTTCGAAATCTAATTTTTTTAAATTTACACCTTTGTATGACTCAAAATACGAAAATCTTGCAAGCCTATTATCGACTATTTCACTATGTTTAATCGCGTTATTCAACGTCCGACATTCATTGGTATCAGCATAACCATCTAAGTCTTTAAATTTTATTCCTTTCAATTTGAACTTACGTTCAAAATCCTCCCATTTGAATATACTTAAATTATCCTCAATCGAAATTGTTGGGAAATAGTATTCGATACACGTTATAAAGTTAAACAGAAACTTTTCCAAGGCTGCGGACAGCCCAATTACGGTATATTGATCAACAAATCTTTTAATTCTAGTTATTTCTTGTTCACAAGCCAACAAAGAGTCTAGGGATCTTATATTCTGAACCTGAAACCATAACAAATCATCTTCATCAAGATTTGGTGGATACTCACCCCATTTTATTTTATGAATAGCCTCCTGCTCATCCAGTAGTACAGATCTACGATTTATATCTTTATAAATAATTTGATGAAACTGACAAAGGTCTTGCATATGCCAATATAGCTCACCTCCATATTTTGAGAGTGGTCCAATATCAATAGAAAAGGGTTCTGGCCCGCCATCCTCTCCAAGCGGGAACTGATTTATCCAACGAATTGGTTTGAATCTTAAATTGCTGTGAACCATTGAAAATCTCTTAATCAAAAATTTTTGAACATATGGGGCATAAGAAACTCTGGTCATGTTCAAACGCGATAATGTTCGCAAAACCCTGACGAAAATAACTCGATAAGGTGCGCTAAATCCTGGCGAAAATAGGATGCTGCCGTTGTGGGCACATCAATCACGACTGTTGCGCCTCGTATGGCTCGGCACAACCTATTTTGGACTGAGCACCTTTATTGTTTCGGGCATAATGACAAACAGGGCTTTCAATGCGATAGCCTGCGCCAAATAGGATGTGCCGACGCCAGGAGGCGCATCTGTCGAGTTACTCGATACCTTTAATGTCCGGCCTTTCATTCTTCCCCCAACTCTCTGCATACACTCCCTGTTTCACAAAACGGTGGAAACTTGAATATGGCCAATCGACTACGTTTTTCACATGGCCGTGTTTTACCGGATTCCAATGAATATAATCGACGTGGCGATTGTAATCTTCTTGGTCTTCAATTAGGTGCGCCCAAAATCGCCGCTGCCAAACACCACGCTCGCGGCGTTTTTGCCGACTTTTCGAAATTCGTTCTCCATGGTCAATTGACCTGGAAAACCGCCCTTTCAAGATATTCCATCTGACAGAGAAATCGCCGTCATCGGGTGGCAAGGTCCAAACACAATGCAAATGATCAGGCATGATAACGATGGCATCGATATGAAAAGGTTTGCGTTGCTTTACATACCGAAAGGCATTTCGCAATTCGTCAATCCTATCAATCAGCAGGTCATTGTTTTTCCGTTCGGCAAGATTGACGGTGAAAAACCACATGGCGTTGGGTATGTAAAATCGACGGTATTCGGTCATGGGGTCATGGTGACTCGATCGATGCGCCTCCTAACGTCGGCACATCCTATAGGGTGCCCCTTAAGAAGCAATAAACAAAACAAAACAACCCAGCCCATCAACCGCTCAACACCTGTCGCCAAGCGGCATGTTCCTGAATAGTGGCCAAAGCCGCTTCCAGCAAACTGGCGCCCGGCTGGGTACGATGCCAGGTGGAGGCGCCGGAGGGATGCGGCAGCGGGATGACGTCGGTGTCGTGGCCGTGAAAATTCAGGCGATGCAGGCCGCCGATGACGTCGCTGAGTTTGTCGACCGGCAACATTTGCTGTATTGCAAGCTTGCCGACCGGGATGATCAACTTAGGCTGTAACAGTGCTACCTCTGCTTGCAGCCAAGTTCCACATTGCTCGATTTCCTGCGGGTTGGGCACGCGGTCGCCGCCCTTGGGATTTTTGCCCGGAAAGCAGCGGCACACAGCCGCCATATACACCCGCTCCCGAAAACTGGCTTCGTCCAGCCCGATCTGGGCAAACCATTTGAACATCGTCTTGCCCGCCGTCCAGGCAAATGGCCTACCGAGTGCGCCTTCCTTGTCGCCGGGTGCCTGGCCAATCAGCAAAATCGGCGACAACACCGGTTTGCCGCTGACTACAGGGCGGATCATGGCCGGACATCGGGCGCAAGCCAGCAGGGCTTGACGGTGTTGTTGCAGCAAATGCTCTGGTTCGCTCATGATTGATGAAAATCAAAAAATTAAAAACATCCCTCACCCTAGCCCTCTCCTTTATGCCCTGCGGGTACGGAGGGAGAGGGGACTTTTAGATTTTCCGGTTCAAAGCGCCAGCTCGATACCGACCGGGCAATGATCGGAACCAGTCACTTCCGGAAGAATGAAGGCGTCCTTGATCTGGCTGGTCAAAGCCTCACTGGTTAAAACGTAATCGATCCGCCAACCGATGTTGTTGGCGCGAGCATTGGCGCGATAGCTCCACCAGCTGTAGGCCACGGTATCGGGGTGCAGATGGCGGAAACTGTCGATCAGCCCAGCTTCGACGAAGTTACTGAAGCCGTCGATCTCGACTTGGGTATAGCCGGCGGATTTGTTGTAATTGGCTTTGGGTCGAGCAATGTCGATGGCTTGGTGGGCGACGTTAAAATCGCCGCAAGCTATCAGCGGTTTTTGGCTTTGCAGCTTTTGCATGTAGGCCAAAAACTCTTTATCCCAGGTCTGCCGGTAATCCAGCCGCGCCAAGCCGTCGCCGGAATTGGGTACATAGACATTCAATAGATAAAACGTTTCGAATTCCGCGACGATTACCCGGCCTTCCTGGTCGTGTTCGGCAATGCCCATATCGTGCACCACTTGCAGCGGCGGTTGCCGGCTTAATATCGCCACACCGGAATAACCCTTGCGTTCCGCCGAGTTGGTGTACAGGTGATAGCCGTGTATATTTTCCAAAGCCTTGCTGACTTGCTCGTCTTGGGCTTTGGTTTCTTGCAACAACACGCAGTCGGCGTCGAGTTGGCTCAGCGTATCGGCAAAACCTTTATCTTGCACGGCGCGGATGCCGTTGACATTCCAGGAGATAATTTTCATGTGGGATTCCATTGGGATAGAGCGAATTAGCTCGGTATTTTACCGGCTTGCCAGCCGCAAAGGGGATAGATCGTGAACAATTGGCGCATGCGCAAAACCTGGTCGGCCGCTGACAGGGTGCCGGCCGAACACCGATTGCAGGCTAGTTTAAGCTGGCCGCACCTCATGGCGCTGGGCGTAGGGGCGGTTGTCGGCACCGGCATTTTAACTTTGATCGGCGTCGGTGCAGCGAAGGCAGGGCCGGCGGTGATCCTGGCGTTTGTGATTGCCGGGGCGATTTGCGCCTGTGCGGCCTTGGCTTATGCGGAAATGGCGACACTGATGCCGGCCGCCGGCGGAGCCTACACCTATGCCTATATTGTCATCGGCGAATGGGCGGCCTGGTTTGTGGGTTGGAGCCTGATTTTAGAATATTCGCTGGTGGTCAGCGCGGTAGCGGTCGGCTGGTCCGGTTACGCAGCACCGCTGCTGCAGGAAGGCTTGGGCGTGCCGATGCAGTGGATGCAAGGCCCGGAACTGGGTGGATTGATCAATCTGCCGGCGATTATTATCATCCTGGTCGTCACCACGCTACTGCTGGTCGGCACCAAAGAGAGCGCCAGCGTCAATGCCTTGTTGGTGATGGTAAAGCTCACCGCTTTGCTGGTGTTTATTGCGGTGGTGCTGCCATTGTTGGACGTTACACATTTTCATCCCTTCATGCCGTTTGGCTTTGTTAAAACCCTGGGCGCTGATGGCGTGGAGCGCGGGGTAATGGCCTCGGCGGCCATCATCTTTTTTGCCTTCTACGGCTTCGATGCCATTGCCACTGCCGCAGAGGAAACTCGCAATCCTGATCGCGATTTGGCGCTAGGCATCGTCGGCTCTATGCTGATCTGCGTGCTGATTTATGTCGTCGTGGCGGTGGCGGCGCTGGGTGCTTTGGATTATCGGCGCTTCGCCGACAGCCCGGAGCCCTTAGCGCTGATCCTGCGCGAGTTGGACCGACCTAACGCGGCACGCTGGTTGGCGGCATCGGCGGTGATTGCTTTGCCGACCGTGGTGCTGGCGTTTTTCTACGGACAAAGCCGGATTTTCTTTGCGATGGCCCGCGACGGTTTGCTACCGCGCGCTCTGGCCAAGGTCTCGCGCCGCGGCATGCCGGTGCGCACCGTGTTATTTACCGCCGCCATCGTCAGCATTATCGCCGGTCTATTTCCCTTGGCCGAAATCGCCGCGCTGGCCAATGCCGGGACTTTGCTGGCGTTTATGACCGTGTCGCTGTGCATGCTGCTATTGCGGCGCAGGCAGCCGGGAATGGTTCGGAAATTTTCCGCGCCCATGGCCTGGGTCACCGGGCCGATTGCGATAATCGGCTGCCTGTATCTTTTTATCAGCCTGCCGAGTGCTACGCAGCTGTATTTTCTGATCTGGAATCTGCTGGGGATTGCGGTCTATTACTGGTATGGCTCGCGGCAAACCGCAAAGACGGGCTAATACCTGCCTTTGCTCTAGTTCAGTTATGGAGGGGACTTCTGAAAATTAAAAAACCTCCTTCTCCCTCCGGGAGAAGGTTGGGATGAGGGGAATAAAACCAATTATTTACATCCATCAGCCTAGCCCTCTCCCAGAGGGAGAGGGCTGTTTATAGTTTCCCCAGAGACATCACATCTTCAACTTACTGAATTGCGCTTCGAATTCTTCCAGCGACATCGCCCCGCTCTTACCCACACGCTGATGGCCAGCGTCGAAGAAATAAGTTCTGGGTAATTCGCCGTACCAGGCCGGGTCGATTTCGTAACGCAGCTTTTCCGGATTGTCCGAAGCAAACGCCCAGTTCTCCAGCCCGCCCAACTTGTGGCTATCAATAATCCGCTTAATCTCCGGCAAGGCTTCAGCATCGTCGGTGGCTAACATGACGATTTTTAAAGCCGGATGTTTCTCGTGCAGTTTACCTAGGATGTCCATGTCCTTTAGGCATGACGGACAATCCACCGACCAGATCGCCAGCATTAAAGGCTGATTGGGGCTTGCCGCCAAGATCTGTTGGTAACTGCCGGGGATGAAGGGTTTTATTTCGACCTGATCCGCCCAAACCGCGTTACTGCCAATTAGGTTTAAAGCTAGACCAACCAGAATGGTTCTTATGTTCATAGTATCCTTATTAAATAAGCTGCTATCGCAGGCCGATTGTAGACATCAAAATCAGCAAGCACCTTAACGCCAGTTAGGACGACATTCAAGCCTAAACGGAGGATGTGACGACAAAGTTGCTGTCGTCTAAATCCAATCCACGGAACATCGTTTTTTAACATAGTTTTATTTTTTTGTTTCTGCATGACTGACCCTTTATGACTAGGCACTTAATAATTTCACTACGCAAGCACCTCAATCTTTTATAAGCCGGTGTACGCATCAAATTGTTGAAAATATTGAACTATCCAGCATCTTTTAAAACTCTCGCTGGTTTAAAGGATATGGGTCCCAAGCATAGTGTCTTGGAATAACGAGGCGTATCACCCAAAAAAAACCAAAAAATCAGTCAAATAACACAGTTTATTAAAAATAAGCCGCAACTATTAATTATTTATCAATAAAATCAAAGCCATTTAATCTTGGCCCCAATCTTGCCGGAATTTCGGAATATCTTTTATCCGGAAAACCTGTTGGCTATCAGCATGATCAAGCTCTGAGAATCGCTAAAAGTGATTAGATCAGAAAGCTAAAAAACTTAGCAATAATCCAGAAATAATAATTACAACCGAGATTAAACGTGAAAAATCAATCCGAAACACTTGAGAAATCAGCACAACATAGATTGCCGATGCGTTCTTTACTGTCTACTGCTGTTCTGCTGGCCATTACCAGCAATTTAGCCATCGCTGAAACACAGAAGAAAAGTACTGGCGACGCGACGAAACATGCGGCAAAAAATGCAGAAGCTTCCAAGCCAACGGACCAGTCCATTGTTAGCGATAGCCAAACAGCATCAAAACTAGTGTCGTCGGAAACTCCTGCCGCGGGCAGTAACACAAAAGACGAGGTGATGGAAGAAATGGTTATCACCGGTGAAGTGGCGAAAGACTCGCATTTCACCTCGCCATCCACCCGCTTATCACGCGCCGAAATTGAACGGCAAAACGCCCAAACCACCGAGGAAGCCGTCAAGTACCAACCGAGCTTACAAATTCGTCAACGTTACATCGGCGACCCTAACGGCGTGTTGGGCATCCGTGGTGCCGATATGTTCTCTACGGCCAGAAACATGGTCTACGCCGACGGCTTGCCCCTGCACAATCAATTGCAAGCTTCTTTCAACGGGGCGCCGCGCTGGTCCATGGTGGGCCCAAACGAAATCGACGCGGTTGACGTGGTATACGGTCCTTTTTCCGCAGAATACAGCGGCAATTCCATCGGTGGCGTGGTAAATATCAAAACTCACATGCCGATGAAAGAAGAGTACTACGGAGAAACCAGCTACTTCGTGCAGCCTTGGGAGAACATTGGCGCCGATGGCGGCACCTTTGACGGCAATCGGCAATATTTCTCGTACGGCAACCGTCTGGATAAATGGTCGGCTCTGCTTTCCTATAATCGCTTGGAAGCGGAAAGCCAACCTATGAGTTACTTCATCGACAATACCGGTTTGCGTAATCCTACCGGTGTAACGACCGCAGTAAACGGCGCGGTACCGACACTGGACACCCGCGGCACGCCGAGTTATATCTACGGCGACACCGGCCCTGAATTGGTCAATACAGACCTGGTTAAGCTTAAAGTAGGCTACGACATCACCCCGGATTTGCAGGCGATATTTACCGGTGCATTCGAAGAACGTACCCGCAAATCAGAAAAACCGCGCAATTATTTGACCTCTGCAAACGGCAACGCCTACTACGGCGATAATACTACTGACAGCAACAACAGTACTCGTGATGCTGTATTCGCTGGCAGAGCGTTCAATGTTCAAAACAGCGGCTTTGGCCCTTCAGACGACGAAAGGCAAACCATGCAAATCGGTATGCAGCTTAAAGGGGCTATCACCGATACCTGGGACATCGACACCACGTTCAGTTATCTGGATGTCATAAAAGACGAACGCCGATCAGCGTTTTTCTCACCTGATGATCCCCGCAATCGAAACTCCGGCCAATTGCAGGTATTTGACGACTTCAATTGGAAGAACTACGACCTGAAACTAAGCACCCGGGAATTGTTCGGCTGGAAGCCATTAGAGTTCTTAGGTGGTTACCACTTCGATAACTACAACATGAATTTCAAGCAATTTGGTTATGACAGCTATTCGGCAAATCGAATTGGCGCTGAATCGTTAGATAGACGTAATCAAGGCGAAGTGACTACCAATGCGATGTTCGGTCAGTTCGCCTACCACTTTGCTCCCGACTGGGATTTGACCTTGGGCGCGCGTTACGAGTGGTGGTTGGCTTCCAGTGGTGTGGGTCGCGGCCGGGATTTGCCGGATCGCAGTGACGATGCAATTTCGCCGAAAGCATCTTTAGGCTTTGAACCAGCCAATTGGAAATTCCGCTACTCTTTCGGCCGTGCTTATCGTTTTCCGGTCATCGCGGAGATGTATCAAAACTCCGTGTCTCCAACAAGCGTAACGACCGCGAATGAAAACTTAAAAGCCGAGGACGGCTGGCATCACAACTTCATGATCGAATACGGATTGGACAACGGCTATGTGCGGGTCAATGTGTTCCGGGATGACATACGCAACACGATCCAGCAAGTCCGCCGCGCATCGGGCGTTTTTACAGAGAATGGGTTTCAAAACATTCCTGCTACCAGCACCACCGGCGTAGAATTGGTATACGACCAAGCTCGGGTGCTAGATTCTGACTTCGATTTGAATTTTAACGCCACGTGGATGAATGCCATCGTGGAAGATGGCGGGCCGGACCTCATCTTCACGGAAGCGAGTGGCTCACCCACCCGTTACAATCTGACCGGAAAAGAACGGATTCGACTACCCGAATGGCGCTTCAATGCCCTAGCTACTTATCACATCAGTGAGGCTTGGGACACATCAATGGCCGGCCGCTACACCAGCGACTCATACAACGATATCGACAACGGCGACCACGTTAACAACGTGTTCGGCTCTCAGGACGGCTTTTTCTTCCTGGACTTCAAAACCAGTTACCGCTTCAAATACGATTTGCTCGGTAAACCTGCGAAAAGTCGCATCTCATTCGGTATCAACAACCTGACGGACAAAACGGCTTATGTATTCCATCCTTATCCACAAAGAACGTTCTTTCTCGAGGGCGCAATAAGTTTCTAAGTTCTAAGAAATTTTTTGACCTAGCCCTTAAACATCGTCGCTCCCGCAAAGGCGGGAGTCCAGCGGCTATACTGGATTCCTTGAGCCGTCTAATGGCTCCCTCCTTCCCAGAAATGACGAATCCAAGAAATTTAAGAGCCGGGTTATTAATCGCCAAACCCGCGAGGCCATGGCGGTAGCACCAACCCACTCGAAATGCGCCCCAGCCTCTTTACAACCCATTTGATTTTTCGGATCCTATCCCCACAGCATCCGACCTAAAAAACACCCCATGCCATCAAACCATCGCATGCCCGCTAAAAGTTGCGCCCGCCGCCGTTTTCTAAAACTAGCGGCTGCCGGCTTGGCTTCCGCCAGCACACCGGCGTCTGCGCTATTTCGCTTAACCAACCAATGCCTCGATCCGACCGGGACGCCAGCATCAGCCCTGGAAACCGCCGCCTGGCAAGGTATTAATCCGGCAGACTGGTGGGATTGCCACACGCATATCGTCGGTTCCGGCGACAGCGGAAGCGGCATTACGCAAACGCCGGATATGCACGCGCCGCTAAAGCACCCGGTGCAAACCCTGCAACATTGGGCCTACGCCAACGCCGCCTGCATCCCCGACACCCACCAAGACGTCGCATTCGTCAAGCGTCTGCGCGCACTGATGGATACTACGCCCAAGGGCGCTAAGGCCATGCTGTATGCCTTCGACCGCGCTCACGGCGCCAGCGGCGACCCGGATCATGCCAATACCGCATTTTTTGTGCCCAATGAGTACGCCCAAAGTTTGGCGCAAGCCTATCCGGAGCGCTTCGAATAGGTGGCCAGCATCCATCCTTATCGCCAGGATTGCGTGACGGTATTGGAAAAAGCCGTGGCGAATGGCGCGCGTGCCGTCAAATGGCTGCCGCCGGCGATGGGCATAGACCCGGCTTCGCCGCAATGCGACCGGTTTTATAAAGCGGCTGCGCAATTAAACATCCCGATCATTACCCACGGCGGCGAAGAAAACGCGTTGCATGGTGCCGACCAACCTTTATTCGGCAATCCGCTACGTTTGCGGCGGGCTCTCGATGCTGGCGTCCGGGTTGTGATCGCCCATTGCGCGACGTTGGGCACGGATGTGGATGAAGACGGCCGGGAAGTCAGAAGCTTTGACTTGTTTGCCAAGCTGATGGCCGATAAACAGTGGCAAGATAGGCTATTTGGGGATATTTCCGCGATTACCTTGCGCAATCGTGACATGGAGGTCATTAAGACCTTGCTGACGGAAACGAGCTGGCATGGTCGATTGCTATATGGTTCAGACTACCCCCTGACCGGGATTTTGCCGTTGATTTCACCCGAAGCTTTTGCCAAAGCCGGCTTGCTGGCGGCAGACGCCATCGAACCGCTATTGGCCTTACAGGAATACCACCCCTTCCGCTTCGATTTTGTCTTGAAACGCAGTTTGGCCTGGCAAGGTAAGCGTTTTGCGGATGGCATCTTTGCGACTCGGCCGTTTTTTACGGGCCAACAACGTTAGAGTTAAAAAACTGCCGCTACGCCAAAGCGCGTGCTAGCATTGATAGCACCACCCCTTGGAGTTAGCTATGCCCAGCCTTGTTGTTAGAAATCTTGATGAAACGCTGGTTAAGGCTTTGAAAGCCAGAGCTGCCGCCCACCATCGTTCCACAGAAGCAGAACATCGCGCCATCCTGGCGGAGGTTTTGACCGGGCCGCAACGGAAATCTTTTACGGAAGCGCTAGCCGCCATGCCCAATGTCGGCTCGGATACTGACTTTCTGCGTGTTGATACCGAGAGCGATTTGGCTGATGTATTTGATTGACACGAATGTGATTAGCGAAATCCGCAAAGGCAGCAAGACAAATCCGGGCGTTAACCAGTTCTTTGCTGGCGTCGCCCAAAATGATCACAAGCTGTATATTTCTGTCGTCACCGTCGGTGAATTGCGGCGCGGCGTGGATCTGATTTATCACCGCGGCGATTTTAGCCAAGGCGAGTTACTCGAGAACTGGCTAAACCAGCTTATGAAGGAATATCGCCATCATGTCCTGCCTATCGACACCGAGATTGCGCTGGTTTGGGGGAAAATGCGCGTACCAAATCCTCAACACCCCTTGGATAAATTGATCGCTGCTACGGCGTTAATTTACGATCTTACCGTTGTCACCCGGCATGTTGGTGACTTTGCCGGCACAGGAATTCGGGTCCTCAATCAATTCACGGATTAAGCCGTCGCCCGCAGCAAATTGCCGTAAAACAAGGCTTTGCCGGTTTTGCTTTGCATCCAGAGCTGTTTTATTTCGATTTGGTTTTTAGCAAAGCATGGGGCGGCGTTGTTGGCCAAATCCGCCCATTCCACTTTCGGCGAGTAAGTATTCAGGATTAGAAACCCGCCGGGATTCATCAAGCGGCGCGCCGTTTCGATCAAATCGGCTAGCTGATTTTCCAGCTTCCATTTTTCGCCCTTGGCCCCCAAACCCCAGGCCGGCGGGTCCATGATGATGCCATCGTAATGGTTGCCGCGTTTCAATTCGCGCTTGGCAAATTTCAAGGCATCTTCCAACACCCATTTAATGTCGGTCAGCCCGCTACGCGCCATGTTGTCATTGGCCCAATCCAGCATTTGCTTGACCGAATCCACATGCACCACTTCCGCGCCTTTCGCTCTCGCCACCAGCGAGGCCGCACCGGTATAAGCAAACAGATTCAACATTTTTTGCCCTGGCTGCAAATGTTCAGCGATAAACTTCCAGTTAGCCTGCTGCTCCGGAAATAAGCCGACATGTTTAAATTTGGTGAGTTTCAAGCCAAACTGCAATTGCTCATAGGCAATTTGCCAGTGGTCCGGTGAATTCGGCTTCAGACTTTTCCAGCTACCTTGGGTGGATGATAGCTCTACAAACTCCCAATGCGCCCTGTCCTGCCATTCTAGCCATGACCAACCCGGCTTGGACTGCGCTTGAATCTCCGGACGGATGGTTATCACCTCGCCCCAGCGCTCCAGTTTTTTACCGTCACCGGCATCCAGTAACTCGTAATCGGGCCAGCTAACCGCGTATTCCCGATCTTCATTTCCAGAAATTGCCACGCTACTAGCGGGTTTGCTTGCAGATGATTGGCGGTGAAGTTGGTGCTTGGACATAGTGGTGGGCAGATGCAGAGGCTGGTTAAGCCGGCAATTTTATGCTCGAATGCGGCGGCACACCAACACTGACGGCGAACAGGCTAAGCAGAAACATCGTTTCGCCCGATTAACCTAATTGGACAGATAACATGGCTATGGCGCCCAGCGTAGTTTTGTCGGTTAAAAAACTCAGCTTATCGCCCTCGTCTTGCAAACCCAGGATATACAGCAAGGGCAGAAAATGCTCGTCGGTGGGAATAGCCAAAGCCGCATCTTTTAGCGCCTGGTAGTGAATTAAGGCCCGGTGATCGCCGGCGCGAATCAATTGTTTAACCCGTTCGGCAAACGTTACGGCCCAGTCATGGGCAGTATCCCGCCAAATCGCTGCCTGCAAGTTATGCACGATGTTGCCGCTGCCGACGATCAACACGCCTTCGTCCCTTAGCCAGCGTAACGCTTTGCCCAGTTGATAGTGTTCTTCCGGCGACTTATCGCTATCCAGACTGAGTTGTAAAACAGGAATGTCGGCATTCGGAAACATATGGCACAAAATCGACCAGCTGCCATGATCCAGACCCCACTCCTGATCCAGCTGAATAAATGGCATCTCGGCCTGAATCTTAGCCGCCAATGCGGGGCTGCCCGGCGCCGGATAGACAAAATCGAATAAGGCTTGCGGAAAGCCGTAAAAGTCGTGGATGGTCCTCGGTTGCGGCATCGCGGTAACCCAAGTGCCCTTGGTTTGCCAATGCGCGGAGACAGATAAAATGGCCTTGGGCCTGGGCAGGCTTTGTCCCAGCGCCGCCCAAGCTCGACTGAATTCGCTCTCTTCAATCGCATTCAACGGGCTGCCGTGACCGATGAATAAGGCCGGCATCCTTGGCAAGTTGCGGTTGTCAGGCTTGGCCGAATTCATCGTCTCTACTCCCATGAAAATCTTCTGTAAGCTACTAAGCGGCTGCGTTAAAGCGACCGGCCTGGTAATCGTCTATGGCTTGCTCAATCTGCTCGCGGGTATTCATCACAAACGGCCCGTGTTGCACGATAGGCTCGCGTAGCGGCGCGCCGGCCACCAATATCAAGCGGCTGTCTTGCTTGGCTTGCAAGATTACCCCATCTGCGGACGCATCGTTGTTCAGAACCGCCATGCGTTGCGCGGATACCGACCGCTCGGCCACAGCCGCTTCGCCGTGATATACATAGAAAAAAGCGTTATGGCCAACGGGCAGAGACTGGCTGAAACTAACGCCAGCCGGTACATGCACGTCCAGAAATAGCGGTTCGGTATCAGGCCGTTGAATTGCCCCCGCTGCGCCATGGCTACTGCCGGCTATCACCCGCACCTTGACGCCGTCAGCCGTGACAAATTCCGGAATCTGCTCGCTTTGCACGTCTTTGTAACCCGCCGACTGCATCTTCTCGGCGGCAGGCAGATTGATCCACAACTGAAAGCCTTCCAGCAAGCCGTCTTTTTGCTCGGGCATTTCCGAATGGATAATCCCGCGCCCGGCGGTCATCCATTGAATGCCGCCGGTTTCCAACAAGCCTTGATGACCGGCATTGTCGCTATGCCGCATCCGCCCGGCAATCAAATAGGTCAAAGTCTCGAAACCCCGATGCGGATGGTTCGGAAAGCCGGCGATGTAATCGTTAGGTTTATCGCTGCCGAAGGCATCCAGCATCAAAAACGGATCGAGACGTTGCTGTAAAGCCTGACCCAACACCCTGGTCAATTTCACGCCGGCGCCGTCCGAAGTCGCGTGCCCGACCACGAGTTGTTCGATAGCGCGCGAATGTTGGACTACATCTGTTTTCACTGCTTCTGTGTTCATGACTAATCTCCCGAAATAAGCTTAACGATCAGGCTGCCAACACGGCGATCTGGGTAGCAGCGGTTTGCAGGGCCAATTGTTCGGCATCGCCGCCCATCGCCAAACCTTCCGCGTAAATAAAGGTGACATCGGTCATACCCAAAAATCCCAGGACGGTACGTAAATAAGCACTTTGGCTGTCGGTCTCGGTGCCGCTATGTTTGCCGCCGGCGGTTTGGATTACATAGACCTGTTTGTTTTTCAGCAAGCCTTCCACGCCGTTTTCGGTGTATTGAAACGTCACTCTGGCGCGGGCGATAGCGTCTATCCAGGCTTTCAATTGTGCCGGAATGCCGAAGTTATACATCGGCGCAGTCAACACCACGATGTCGGCTTGTTGAATTTCAGCAATTAAGGCGTCGTCCAGCGCTACCCGTTGTGCTTGCGCAGGGCTGCGTTGCTCGACGGGCGTACTCAATGCGATCAAAGCCGCTTCATCCAGCAACGGATGCGGGGTTTTCGCCAAGTCGCGCACGACCAATTGTGCAGCCGGCGCTTGCTGCCGTAAGCCGGCAACCAAGCTATCGGCCAAGCGGCTGGAATAGGCATTTTCGGCGCGGATGCTGGAGTTGATTTGTAGAATGTTCATTTAAGTCTCCCAAAGGTGTTGAAGTTGGGTTGACTATACGCCTGGATAATATTGGGCAGAAGACCGGAAAATGGATAACATTGTTCCATTGGAGGAACAATAATGCAGATAGAACCTAACGACCTGTGGCTATTCGCCAAAATTGCCGACGCCGGCAGTTTTTCTAAAGCCGGCGAATTGCTGGGTTTACCAAAATCAACCCTGTCGCGGCGCATCAGCAATCTGGAAAAACAGCTGGGCGAACGTCTGCTGCAACGCACCACCCGGCAACTGAATCTAACCGAATTTGGCTTGCGCTTGCTGCAACATGGCCGGCAAGTGGGCGAAGAAATCGAAGCGGCGATGGCCTTGGCGCAACACCGGCAAATCCAGCCCAGCGGTGTGCTGCGCATCTCGATGCCCAACGACTTTGCCAATCTATTCTTGGCGCCGCTGCTGGCCGAATTCAGCGATACTTACCCGGCGATTGCCTTGGAGATCGATTTATCCGCGCGGCGAGTGGATTTACTCAGCGAGAGTTTTGATTTGGCGATTCGGATGGGCGATCTGCCTGACGACGCCACCTTGACGGCCAAGCGCCTGAACCTGCAAACCTGGGGCTTGTATGCGTCACAAGCCTATTTGCATAAACGCGGCACACCTAAGCAACCTGAAGAATTATTAACACACGATGCCCTCAGCCTGCTGGCCGGTAATCGGGAAGCCCCGGTCTGGCAACTGAGTAAAGGCGACCAACAATGGCTGGGTATGCCGCCGGTACGCGTCAAAGCCAACTCGCCGGAATTATTGGTCAAACTGGCAATCCAGGATCAAGGCATCGTCGCCGCGCCGGACTCATACGCCAGCACTTACCTACCTAATCAAGAGTTAGTGCGCGTGCTGCCGGAATGGTGCTTGCCGCAAACCACGGCTTGGCTGGTGTTCCCCGGCCGACGTTTGATGCCGACCAAAACCCGGGCATTTATCGATTTTTTGGAAACGCATTTAAATGCCTTTGCATGACACGGTATCGGCAACTGGGTAAACGGCAAAGCCGCCTGGCAGCATAGCTTATTTGTTTGACTGAAATTACCCGTGTCTATAGAATCCGCGTGGCCTAACGCATGGTTAGGAAGCCTGTCATTTCAACAATTCAAGGAAAATTCATGTTTAGATTTTTGGCTATTTCACGCGGCATCGCTCTGTTAGGCGGAATGATGGCGATTGGCTCCGCGCAGGCGACCGTGGTTGCTGGCTCGGACTTCATCAAGACCGCAACGACTCATTACGTTATTAACTCAGCGGAAAGCTTTGCTACCTACATCCCCTCTTTTATCGTAATCGGCGCAGACGGCTCAGAGCCAAGTGAGAACTTTGGACCGTTCAGCATAGCCGGATCATTTGACGTCGAACGCTATCAAAGTACGGCGAACCCTTCTGCAACGCCGGCAAGCGGTGGAATTGCCGACAAGCTATTGTTTACCAACGCCAACGTCACGCTGAACGGCGCAATCCATAGCTTCGATTTCCCAAGTTTCTTTAGTCTTATGACTAGCGGCACAGCCTTTCATTCGGAGTCGGCATCTTCCGGCTGTCCTGTGCCACTAGGCCTTATCGCGTCCTGTGTGACAATGCCCACCCCCAACCCATCGTCTTGGTACGGAACCCTGAGCGATGAATCCGTGAGCATGGACGGCTTCGCGGCAGTAGATAACATAAAAGCGGGTTACTCGTATCACATACAGGCTTCCGTGGTCCCGTTGCCGGGAGCCGTCTGGCTGTTTGCTTCAGCCCTAGGAATGGCCGGCATCACGCAAAGAAAACAGCGAGTCATTAAATAGTTCGCAAGGCATCGGATCTGCCTATGGCTTTGCATCTTGCTGGATTGATGCAAAGCCATGCGTTTGCCAAATCCTAACAGGCGTGTTTCCAGCTAATGTCCCGCCGCAGCCAAGCGGGGTATGAAGACGGCATCCTGCTCAAGCAATCGAGATTCCAGAGCAAAACCTTGTAACTCCACTTGGATATTCCGATCCGGTGCCGCTTGCAGGAAATCGCTTAGCGTTTCCAGAATGTCGTGATCGATAAACAACGCTTTGCCACCATCAACGATCAATTCACTATCATCGGCGATACTGCCCAGATAATTACGAAGCAAGGCTTTATTTAAAAAAGACACGTCCTTGTGCAGCCTCAGCAAATAGTTGGGCCCATGCTGGGTTAAGGTGATAGCCGCATGGAAATTGGCCCGTAATACGAAAAAAATACCGCACACCATACCTATCGCGATACCTTCCAACAAGTCGGTAAATAAAATCGCGAACACGGTGATCGCAAACGGCACAAATTGATTCAGACCTTTTTGGTAAAACTCCACAAACATGGCCGGCTTCGCCAGCTTGTAACCGGTTTGCAGCAAAATCGCCGCCAGACAGGCTAATGGGATCATGTTCAGAAAATGCGCGAAAAACAATACGCTGATCAATAACAGCACCCCATGGAAAAAACTGGATACCCGGGTTTGACCGCCGGCATTGATGTTGGCCGAGCTGCGCACAATCACTGCCGTGATCGGCAAGCCGCCCATCAAACCACTGAGCAGGTTGCCCAGGCCCTGGGCTTTCAATTCGCGATTGGTCGGCGAAACGCGTTTATGCGGGTCGAGCTTGTCCACCGCTTCGACGCTTAGCAGGGTCTCCAGGCTGGCGATGATGGCCAGAGTCAGCGCGATGCTATAAATCTTGGGATTGCCGAGATAGCTGAAATCCGGCAAGCGCAACTGGTTAACAAAATTACCGGTGGAACCCAGTTCCGGCAAAGATACCAGATACTTGACGCCGATAGACCATTCCGGCGCAGCCGCCAAGGCCCAGGCATTGAAAGATACCCCCCAAATCACCGCCAATAGCGGCCCCGGAATCATCCGTAAGGCATTAAATTGTTTGATGAAAGCGCTTTCCCAAAAAATTAGAATCAACAAGGCCACGCAAGCCACCAGGGTCGCGCCGGGCGAAATACCGTGCAAGGATTGCGTAAACTCGATGAAACTGGAGCCGGCGGTATCCGGCATATAACTCTCATCCGCCGCGTAGCCTTCATCGTAACCGGTAGCATGCGGGGTTTGCTTGATGATCAGGATCATGCCGATAGCCGCCAACATACCTTTGATCACCGCGGTAGGGAAAAACGCCGCAATCGCCCCAGCCCGAACGAAACCGAACAGGATTTGGAAAATCCCGGCAAACATCAGGCTCAACAAAAAAGCCTTGTAATTGCCCAAGGTTTCGATGGCGTTGAAGACGATGACCGTCAGGCCCGCCGCGGGGCCGGAGACGCTGAGCTGCGACCCGCTACACCACGACACGACGATACCACCGATCATGCCGGCGATAACCCCGGCGAATAAAGGTGCGCCGGACGCCAACGCCACCCCGAGACACAAGGGCAAGGCCACCAGAAACACCACGATGCTGGCCGAAAAATCCTGACGAAAATATTTCAGGTAATCATTAAACTGCATTTTCATAGACGGTCTCCGTGCGGGCAACTGGGAGCCTTAATGGGCGTATTGGTAGATGTTGTGAATCGGCGACGTGGCGTCGATGTGTATCAATTCATTCAGCAAACCATCGTGCAAACCGTATACCCAGCCGCGCAAACTGACTTTTTGGCCGGACATCCAGGCCGATTGCACGATAGAGGTGTGGGCCAGACGTTGCACTTGTTCAATGACATTCCATTCGATCAATTTGTTGAGTTTGCGTTCGGGCTGCAAATTGTCCAGTTCGTCTTGGTGCAAACGATACACTTCCTTAATGTGCGTCAACCACTTGTTGGCGATAGCCAGATCACCGCGCTGCTGCCGCAAGGCCGCTTCTACGCCACCGCAGCCATAATGGCCGCAGACAATCACATGCTTAACCTTTAAAGCGTTAATCGCATATTGCAACACGCTTAAACCGTTGAAATCGGTGGTGATGACTTGATTGGCGATATTCCGATGCACGAATATTTCGCCGGGTTGGGCGTGGACTATGGTATCGACCGGCACACGGCTGTCGGAGCAGCCTATCCATAAAAATTCCGGATGTTGCTCCTTGGCCATATTGACGAAGTAATCCGGTTGTTTACCGGTCATGGCTTCTGACCAGGCTTTGTTTTCCAGTAGTAATTTGTTGGGAGTCTGCATAAACCCCTCCTCTTGTGTCGTTGCAATGTAAACGATGCGATTCTTAGGTGTCGCACTTGAGCAACCGATGTATTGGAAGATATTGTCGGCGCCGGACAAATAATATCGAATCGAAATTTTTATGCAAGCAATAAAGTTTCGAATCGCTATTTATCGGCGCCAGTAGGGATTAAAGCAAGAGCTGCCGCGCACTATTTACGACAGTGCAAACAGTGCGCGAAAGACAGTCAGGATGACTTGGGGATGTGATGAATTTAAAACTGTCTGTTTTACCAGGGCAGCGCCGAGCCGTCGTACTTAACAAAGCTGCCGCTATCGGCCAGACTGAAATTGGCTATCACCTTACGCATGCCGGATACGCTTTCCTCAACATCGATCAAGCCGTTCGGTCCGCCCATATCGGTTCTGACCCAGCCCGGATGCAGAATCAATACGCCAATAGACGAAGGCCGCAAATCGATGGACAGGCTTTTCAATGCCGCATTCAATCCGGCCTTGCTGGAGCGGTACAGGATGCTGCCGCCGCTGGTATTGTCGGTCATGCTGCCCATCAAACTGCTCAAGGCCACAATCAAGCGTTTTTCGCTGCGTTGCACCTGCGGCAGGAAAGCTTCGGCCAATTTGACTGGCGCCATCACGTTGACCGCCAGCACGTTCGCCCAGGTTTGGTAGTCAAGTTGCCCAAAACCGCGACCGGCTTGATCGCCGTAAACGCCGGCATTGTTCAGCAACACATCGATTTTGCAGTCGGATAGTTTGCTTGCCAGTGCATCGATTTGATTGAAATCCGCTACATCCAGCGTCTCGATTTGCATCTGCGGATATTGTTGGGCAAGCGCGGCCAATTGCTCGGCCTTGCCCGGGTTGCGGCAGGCCGCAATGACTTTATAACCGGCGGCCGCATATTGCCGGCAAAATTCCAAACCCAAGCCGCGATTGGCACCGGTGATTAAAACAGTTTGCATCGTTACATCTCCAAACGAGTGATTGAAAGAATTAGGGAAGCTTATGCGGTTTGCTGAGGTGTTTACCGCAATCTTGATCAGAAATTGCCGATTGAACTATTCGTATTTAGCCATGCCTCACCGACACAGTTTTAGCATGACATTCCGGGAGGCTACTATGCAAATGCAGTCAGTGAAATCCAACACTATCGAAGTGATCGGCTACGACGAACAAACCCACAAAATGCGGGTGTGTTTCAAAGATAAGCAAGCCCAAGATTTTTGCCACGTTCCTGAACACCTGTTCGCCGCGTTTCTGAACGCGCGCTCCAAAAATCGGTTTTATAAGCGTCACCTACAGAACTTTTTTCCCTGCTAAAAAACTCACCTTGAAGCGGCGGCAGTTATTACCCCAGTCGCAATTGCCGATAAAGCCGAATCATGCTCTCTGCGATAGCTTGATCGGAGCAATACAACACGCCGCAATGATTCATATAAGTCGAGCCATCCGGATTTAACACCAGCGGTTTGCCGTGTATATCGCTGACCGGGACGCCGGCTTCCTGGAACAAACAGGCGGTGGCGGCGTAGTCCCAAACGCTGCCGCCGCCCTTATCCGGCTTGGGAAATTTGAAATAACACGCCGGAGCCTGCGTCAGCGCTTGGCAGGCATTCAAGGCCGCGCCGCCTTGCAGACGCAGCTTGGCGCCGGCATAGCCCAACTCAACGGCGATGCGTTCCAGTTCGGGCTGCGTAGCATGATACAACGGGTCCTGAGCAAAGCTTTTGTCGGTAATAAAAGTCAAGATTTGCGCTGGGGTTGCCAGCTTAAAAGCTTGTTGGTTTTGCCAAGCGCCTTGATCTTTAATCGCCCAATAAAGCGTGTGGGTTAAGGGATCGTAAACCACACCGATCGATGCTTGTCCGGCGCGCGACACCAAGGCAATGGACACCGAGTAACCCGGCACACCTTCGATAAACGGCAAGGTGCCATCCAAAGGATCGATGCACCAGAAATAATCCTTTTGTAGCCGCGCACCGTCGTCGGGACTTTCTTCCGACAACAGGGCTAAATCGTATCGCGCGCAAGTCGGCCGCAAAGTTTGCAAAATGATGTCCTGACTTCGATGATCGACTTCCGTCACGACCTGAGCCGCCAGACTGGTGCCGCCGTCTTTGGTATTGACCGCGACTGCGCGTTGCGCATGCCTGGCAATCAATGCTCCGGCCTGCATCGCCGCAGAAATAGCGGATTGGCCAAGTAAATGCAGATCGTCCGTTGACAAGCGCATCGGTTCTCCTTGTAGTTTTATAATTGCGCGATGACTTGCCGCGCCAGCCGCTCGCTATAGCTGTTGGGGGACCAATAGCCGGGGTTCCAGCCTTTTAAGAAGCGGTGAAAATCGGTCCAAGCCAGCGGATACAAGGCCCGCCAATCTTGCTCCACGGCATCGGCATCTACGGGTTTCTGTTTGCGCCGCAACGCTTGTTGCAAGGCTTGAAAATAAATATCCAGCAATTCACTCTCCCGGCGCTGGCACTCGTCCTGCCCTAAGCAGCTATCTATGAAATACGCGACATCCTTGATCCCGCATCCGCCGCCAACATACTGAAAATCCACCGCAGCGACCCGGCTGCCGTCCGCCGAAAAACAGAAATTAGCCAATTTGGCATCGCCGTGCACGAAGGTTTGATAAGGGGTATCACGCAGCTTTTGATCTATCGCCGACGCGGCATTTTTCAAAGCAATATCCTGCAAGGCTTCCAATTCGTTGGGCCGGGTTTGCAGATGCCAATAGGTGCCGGTGGGCCACAAACCCTTGGGCTTTTCGCCGATAAACGTGGCATGAAAATTTGCCAGCCATGCGAGGCAAGTACGTATTTCCTGTTCGCCGGCCCTAGAACGGCGTTGTGGAAATCCCACCGGGTGCAGGTCTTCCAAGACCATCACGATATCCTCGCCAAAGGTCTCGAATGCCAAATAAGCCGGCACACGGCAATCGGCGTCGCAATGCTTCGCCCAAGTTTGATACCAGGCTGTCTCAATCTGATAAGAGCGTACTTTGCGTCGATGCGACAAATCTTCATTGGAACCGGGCGTTTGCAGACTTTGTGCCGACAGTTTTACGTGTTTGACTATCACGCTAGCGCTGTCGCAACCGGTTAAACCGTAGCGAAAAATATAACCGTAGCCGCTCCATAGGCTTTGAATAGTCTCAAGTTGAAATGCATCATTAGCGCCGGAGGCCTTAAGCACGAGGTCGTGTATGGTATTTTGCATAGGGATGGTAAGTGCCTAAAGAATCGCTATTTTCCGGGAATACGCCGAACGAAAGCCAGGCTTACGTGTCGGATTGCGGTATCGTTGGTATAGTTCATACCGTCGCATCGCCAACACATTAAACATCACCGCCATGATACCGACCATGAATTTTGCATCCGATAATTGGGCTGGCGCGCACCCGGCCATTTCCCAACGCCTGTTGGCCGCTTCGGCGGGATTTTCGGCACCCTATGGCGCCAGCGCTCTGGATCGCCAAATCGAGCGACAGTTTAACGAGCTATTCGAACGGGAAGTCGCGGTCTATTTCGTCAGCACCGGCACGGCCGCCAACTCGCTGGCACTGGCCGCCGTCAACCGACCGGGCGGCGTATCGTTTTGTCACCGCGAAGCGCATATGTTGGAAGACGAATGCGGCGCTCCGGAGTTTTTTACCCATGGCGCGAGGCTGGCGCCGGTGGACGGCAACCATGGCAAAATCGCCCCCGACAATCTAAAAGCGGAAATCGAACGTTTCCCGCCCAATTTTGTGCATGCCGGCCAACCCATGGCCATTTCCATCACCCAAGCGACCGAAATCGGTACGCTTTACCAGCCCGAGGAGATTTCCGCTATTTCGGAGATTGCCCAAACTTACGGCTTACCGCTGCATATGGACGGCGCGCGTTTTGCCAATGCACTGGTCTCGCTAGAGTTAACGCCTGCGGAAATGAGCTGGAAGCTGGGTGTAGACATCGTCTCTTTCGGCGCTACCAAAAACGGCTGTTGGTGTGCGGAAGCGTTGGTGTTTATGAATCCGGCGCAGGCTAAAGATTTGCCGTTTATCCGCAAGCGCGCTGCTCAGCTGATGTCTAAAAGCCGGTTTATCGCCTGTCAGTTCGAGGCTTATTTAGAAGAGGGGCTTTGGCTGGAGCTGGCGCGCCACGCCAACGCGATGGCGGCACGCTTGCAACACGGTATTATTAACTCGAAACACGCCCGACTGGCCTGGCGCGCGGAAGCCAATGAAGTGTTTGCTGTGTTAGATCAAGGGCATGCGGAACGTTTGCAACAACACGGCGCGGTGTTTTACCCCTGGAATCCACCACGGGCGAACCCTGGTTTAGTAGATGACCAGGAAGTGTTGGTACGCTTGGTCACCAGTTTTGCGACGGAAGCGGAGCAAGTCGATGCCTTTGTCGCGCTTTTGAGTTGAAGGGGACCGATTTGCGCGGCTATCGTCCTAGACTCAACACCATGATCCGCCTGTTGACAATGCCGCCGCCTGGTAGGCCATGAGCTCGTCACCCACCGCAAACGTTTTGAAACGCCGCAGTTCATGGCCTACAACAGTCGCTGTTGCGCTCCTGGGAATTGCGCTGCTTTGCCTGGCCGTCTGGTGGCAACGCGCGGTTTTACTAGAGCTAATACTGCAACAGGCCCTGAAACACACCGTACTTAGCTCACCTTCGCTGTCGGGACTGTCGTTTGACTATAAGCAAGCCAAGCTGGCTGAAATCAGCTTCGGCTTGGCAACGCCGGCTGGCGACTTAACAGTCGCGATGCACGAGGTCGCCACTGATTACGATCTGGAAAAGCGCGTACTCTACAGCGTCAGCATCCGCCACGCCGTGCTGAAATTTAACTATCACCCTGCCGACCCACCCGCAACGAACGCTACGGAAAACGCCCCCATCAGTTTACCGCTGGACCGATTGAGCATCGCGAAACTGGAAATTGACGTCGACACACCCTGGGGCCTGAGCAGCTTCGCCGGTCAAGCTGAGATTAAGCGCAGTGCGGCCGATGCCATCGACGCAAAACTTCAGGATGCTCGACAATCGCTTCATCTGAAAATCGATCCGGGTTTTAGCGCAGCCAAACTCAGCGTTGATAGGCTACCAAGTGGCAATATATTAAAACTGGAAGCTCAACAACTGGATCGCCCCGCCAAGCAAATCAGTCTGCATGCCGGCGCACTTGGACTTATCGAGTGGTTTGGCAGCAGCTTACTGATACCGCAAACTTTGCGGGCAAAAACCCAGACCTATGATGTATCGAAGTTAAGCCCTTTGCTAAGTGCTGCGCAGCTAAGCGTAAACGCCAAAACAACGGACAACTTCGCCAGTCTGCAGGCTGAAGCCATGCTGAAACGCAATAAGCAGCCTTTAGTTGCTGTCGATATAGCGATGACAAACAAGCAGACTATCGATGCGATCGGCCGCCTGGACATGCCCGCCAGCGAGGCATTCGATTTAATCAAACCCTGGTTACCGGCCATGGCGGCTAGCGGGACAGTTACCGGCGGCGCAGTGCTGGGAAACCTGCAACTGCAAAAGCCGAGCAATCAAGATGCTTCCGGGACGGCACAATTGACTATTACCGATTTGGCCATGGCAGCCGGTCCGGCAAAAATCGAGAACGCTAAGGTCGAACTGAACATTCCGGAGTTGGCGACTCGGGCCGTGGACTTGTCTGCCGAAGTGCCGACGCTGGGATTGGGTAAAGATTTGATAGCGCGCAACCTTAATGTCAAAGCCCGCTATCTCGATCAGGCGCTGACCCTAAATCAGGCCAGCCTGGCACTATTTGGCGGCACGATGGAATTGATGCCGGACACGATACGCTTGGAGCAAACGCCGATTCTGTTGACCTTACGACTCCACGATGTCGATCTGTCGCAGCTTTTAATGAGCCTGCATTACCCGAATATTTCCGGGACCGGCGCGATAGCCGGCGAACTGCCGTTGCAGCTATCGGCGGGGGCCATAGACGTGCAAGACGGCAGCCTCAACGGCACGCAACCGGGTGTGTTACGCTATGTCGGACCGGCCGATAGTCAGAACATCGCCTTTAAGGCTCTTAAAAACTTGGTTTATCGGAGTCTGCAAGCCAAGGTAAATTATCGCCCGAACGGCGACTATCATCTGGGCTTACGCCTGGAAGGCAGTAACCCGGAAGTATTATCCGGCCATCCGCTGGCCTTTAACTTGAATATCAGCGGTCAACTGCCCGAGTTGTTGCAAAAAGGGATTTTAGCCGGCGATTTGGAACGAACCATTTTGGAACAAGCCATCGCCAAACCGGCTAATCTGGAAAAATCGCCGAACACCCCAACAGGGGATCAATTACCCAAACCGCCGCCGGCGGACCGGAGGAGTCAATGAACTGGAAAGCTGCAAGTAGCGCGGCCATGTTGTGCGGCAGCATCTACCTGACGGGGTGTTCGCCCTCGGTCAGGCTGGAAGCGCCGGACAAACCGATTGAAATTAATATGAATGTAAAGATCGAACACGAAATCCGTTTGAAAGTGGAAAAAGACGTCGACGAATTGCTTTCCAGCCAGAAAGGCTTGTTTTAAAGGAGCTAATGATGAACAACAAAAATTTGCTATCAATTTTACCGTCACTATTTTTAGGCTTATGTCTGGTCGCCCTGCCGGTCAACGCAACCGATCTAGCCCAGGCAAAATCGGCAGGGCTGGTGGGCGAACAAATGAACGGTTTCCTGGGCTTGGTCAAGCCCGATGCATCGGCCGAGATAAAAGCACTGGTTGAGAGCATTAATGCCCAACGCTTGGCGGAATATCAACGCATAGCCGCTAAAAACGGCGTCCCAGCGGAGGAAGTGGGCAGACTGACCGCGCAGAAAGTCATAGGGCAAGCGGCACCGGGTCAGTTTGTAGAAACGCCTTCGGGCTGGACGCAGCGCTGAGCGGTGAGAGCTTGGTCGGCACGAGTGGAGCGGTATTTTGAGTGGGCTTAGCAGGGTCTAAATACCTTCATTTGTTCGCAGTGGCACTAATAAGTCAAATTTAGCTATCTCCCGACCTAAACGTGAACATCACCAGCACCACTCGGGAGAAGTTACCTTGCGATCCCACTTAGTCAAGGCGAGCGAAATTCGTTAAAACCGCTGGCTGGAAAAGCAATTAGCTCTCTAAAGCGTCAATAAGCAGACGATTCGGTCATTCGCTCACGCCGAGGAGAAACCAGGCACAATGCCCACAAAATCAATGTGCGACAAATTGTCACACTTTTTTGTGGACAGCCGTATTTTAATCCAATAGAATGCGCCCACTTTCAGCGAAACGCAGATGATTCGAAAGAATCATGACCGTTAAATGAGGGGGGGGATAGGCGACCGTTAATCCGGTATAACAACAACAATAAACGCAAGAAATTAACCTACTGTTCAACGGTAGGCGTCCAATCAATATAAAAAATAACACCGGACGAAGCCCACTTTATGTGGGCTTTTTTATGCCTGCCGTTCTAGCTCACATGCCCGCCACTTTTTTATCGTCTTCTTCTTGGAAATTCCTGTAATTGATCGATATTTTTAAGCCGGCAAAGCGGCCAGACATTTTGATCAATTCGGAGGTGGTTTTATCGAACATCAACCTGACTTCGCTCAAAGCCCTGTCCTCGTAACCTTCTTCTATATCCTTGGCATCCAGCCGAAAATGGTAAAGATACACTTCCTGTTTTTCTTCATCGGTGATTTCCAGCGGTTCGCCCAATTGTTTGATCACCGTGGCTTTTTTCGGTAACAGCGCGGCGATTTTTTCCATTTGATCGGCTTTGGCTCTCAGCTGTTTTTTCTCTTCATTAATTTCCGCACCACCCAGCGAGCGAAACGAAGCCTCCAGAAACTCCGGCGGGGCGATTTGTAAAAACAGGTTGGAGAAGGTCCAGTCGGTGATTTTATCTTCCTTGTTAAAAGCTAGATCCAGGTAAAAGCTAATCTCCGGTGCAATCAACTTGCTGTCTTTGTCGATCTTACGAAACCAATAACGCCAGCGTTTGCCGTCTCCGGTATGTTCCTCAGTGCTGGCATGCAGCTTGGCCAGTGAAACAAAATCTTCGCTGAGCAGTTTGGGTTGTTTGAAATGCACGGTGAAATCATCTTTAGATGTCACCGCAAAATAACGATCAAACTCATCCATTTGTAGGTAAGTCTGGTAGGCGTGCAGCCAGTGCAAGCAGCCAGTCAAGGTACTCAGTAATACAAAAGCCAGGAACAGGCGAAAAAAGCGGTTAATTTTATTCATAGCCCCCTCAGTGCCGGGTAGGCGAGTTAGTATCGGTCTCGGCTGCCGGATTGGTCAGCAGGTTCTCCACATCAACCTTGTCAAAGTGGTATTGCGCTCCGCAAAATTGGCAATCGACTTCTATGTCGTCGCGTTCCCGCAAAATTGCTTCCAACTCTGACCGCCCTAATGCAGCTAAAGTGCCGCCGATTTTTTGCCGGGAACAATTACATTTAAATTCCACCGGCTCCGGCTCGTAAATTCTGACCTTTTCTTGATGAAATAAACGGTGTAACAAATCCTCGCAATCCAGACTTAACAGTTCGTCGGCAGTAACGGTATTAGCCAATATTTCAATCCGTTCCCAGTCGGCTTTATCCTGATTGCTACTCGGTAATTCCTGGATGAACAGCCCAGCCGCATGGGTTTTATTCGCAAACAGCCACAAACGGGTATCGAGCTGCTCGGATTGGGTGAAATAAGTTCTCAACACATCCGCCAGCGTTTCAGCTTCAACACCGACGATGCCTTGGTACGGTTCGGCATTCTCGGATTCCACCGTCAACACCAGCCTGCCGCCCTCACCTATCATGTCCCGCAAATTCGCACCGGTTACATGGGCCTCGCTGCGCACCAAGCCTCTGATTTGCCGCTCATTGCTGGATTGTGCCACCAGGGCTTTTAAATCACCGCCGCCTTGAATCTGCATGATCATCGCGCCTTTAAACTTGATGGTTGCCGACAATAACACCACCGCAGCCAAGGCCTGTCCCATTTGCGCATCGACAGCATCGTTGACTAAATGCTGATATTGTTTAGCTTGCTGCCAACTTTGTTCCAGCCGCACCCATTCGCCGCGCACCCCGTGTTCTTCGAAAATAAAGCGGCGTAAGCAATCTTGTTGTTTCATGATTTAGTGGAATCCTCTTAATTGAGCGGAGATTATAATCCGCACACCCCCATCATTCGACCTCGGGATGCACTTATGTCTTTTCTATTCAAAAAAACCGCAATGCCCAGCGCCGACCAAGCCTTACCGGGACGTCAGCAAGCCATAGACAGCGGCCAATTTCACGCTGTCAACGGACACCCTATCCATCCGCCATTTCCAGAGCATCTACGACAAGCCGTGTTCGGCATGGGTTGTTTCTGGGGCGCCGAGCGTAAATTCTGGCAACAAGACGGCGTATTCACAACCGCAGTGGGCTATGCTGGCGGCTTTACGCCCAACCCGACTTATCAGGAAATTTGCACCGGCATGACCGGCCACGCCGAAGTGGTGTTGGTGGTGTTCGATCCAGCCGTCATTACTTATGAAGATTTACTGACAATATTTTGGGAATCGCACAATCCAACGCAAGGCATGCGCCAAGGCAACGATGTCGGCACCCAATACCGGTCAGTTATTTACTGCCAGGACGACCAATATCAAGCAGCCTTGGCAAGCCAACAACAATACCAAGCAAAATTAACGGCCGCCGGCTTTCCAGCAATAACCACCGAAATCCGCAATGCCCCGACTTTTTATTATGCCGAGGAAGATCATCAACAGTATCTGGCTAAAAACCCGTCCGGTTACTGCGGCTTGGGCGGCCTGGGTGTCTGTTTTTCCGGATAGCCGAATCGCCGAGAAATCCTAAGGCATTATAAGACTTGAGATTATTGTTTCCCCGCCATCCCTGGAGAGTTTTTCCGGTTGACTTTTAGGAAAAAATCCTTCAATTTACGCGTCTGGTGTGGCTCTCCCTCTGCGCTCGGTTATAGCCGAACAAGCCCTAAAGGGCAGTCATCCAAACAGAGCTTTAAAACTAATATTAGTCTTAACAACACAAAACCGTACTCTGTCTCATCAACAGATTACCAGGAGGAAACATATGAAGAAGCCTGTAAAAAACTGGCTGCTTGCTTCGACTGTAGCTACTTTACTTGCTGCACCAACTGTCTCTACCGCTAACAGCGATGTTGAAAAACTGACACAAGACCCAGCTAACTGGGCTACATGGGGCGGCGACTACGCCGGCACACGTTACAGCAAGCTGTCGCAAATCAACGCTCAAAACGTTAAAAACCTGCAACCAGCCTGGTCTTTTTCTACAGGTGTTTTGCGTGGTCATGAAGGCGGCCCTTTGGTTGTTAACGGCGTTATGTTCATCCACACTCCGTTCCCAAACACCGTTTACGCGATAGATCAAAAAACTAAAGCAGTCATCTGGGAATTCACCCCGACCATGGACGCTGACGTAACCATCCCTGTGATGTGCTGCGATACCGTTAACCGTGGTTTGGCTTATGGCGACGGCAAAATCTTCCTGCAACAATCAGACACCGTTCTGACTGCATTGGATGCAAAAACCGGTAAACGCGTATGGAGCGTACAAAACGGCGACCCAAAACTGGGTATGACCAACACCAACGCACCATTGGTTGTTAAAGACAAAGTCATTACCGGTATTTCCGGCGGTGAGTTTGGTGTTCGCGGCTTTTTGGCTGCTTACAACATCCGTACCGGTCAACTGGAATGGAAAGGCTACAGCATGGGTCCTGATAAAGACACCCTGTTGAAACCAGGTAAATCCACCACTTGGGAAAATGGCAAAGTCACACCTGTTGGCGCTGACTCCGGCACTAGCACCTGGAAAGGCGACCAATGGAAAATCGGCGGCGGCACTACCTGGGGTTGGTATTCTTACGATCCTAAACTGAACTTGGTTTACTACGGCTCAGGCAACCCATCGACCTGGAACCCTGTACAACGTCCAGGCGACAACAAATGGTCTATGTCTTTGTGGGCACGTGACGCCGACACCGGTGAAGTTAAATGGGTTTACCAAATGACTCCACACGACGAATGGGACTATGACGGTATCAACGAAACCGTTCTGGTTGACCAAGAAGTGAAAGGCAAAATGCATAAAACCATCGTGCATTTCGACCGTAACGGCTTCGGTTATACCCTGGATCGTGAAACCGGCGAACTGTTGGTTGCTGAAAAATTCGACAAATCCGTCAACTGGGCATCTCATGTTGACCTGAAATCAGGCCGTCCTGAAGTAGTACCTGAGTTTTCTACAGAGCACAACGGTGAAGACGTTAACACTGTAGGCACCTGCCCTGCGGCGTTGGGTTCTAAAAACCAACAACCTGTTTCTTACTCTCCACAAACCGGCCTGTTCTATATTTCAGGCAACCACTTGTGCATGGAGTACGAACCGTTTGAAGTTTCATACACTGCTGGCCAACCTTATGTAGGTGCCACGCTGTCTATGATGCCTGCCGGTGCCGATGTGCTGACAGGTAAAAAAGACGGCACCACCAACCTGGGTCAGTTCACTGCGTATGATGCTAAAACCGGCAAAATCGCTTGGTCTAACAAAGAACAATTCTCTGTATGGTCAGGTTCGGTTGCTACAGCTGGCGGCGTCGTATTCTACGGCACCCTGGAAGGCTACCTGAAAGCAGTTGATGCTAAAACCGGTAAAGAATTGTACAAATTCAAAACCCCATCAGGCATCATCGGTAACGTCAATACCTGGGAATTTGAAGGCAAACAATACGTAGGCGTTCTGTCTGGTATTGGTGGCTGGGCTGGTATCGGTATCGCTGCCGGTATCGACGACGGTACATCTGCATCTAGCTCAGAAGGTTTGGGCGCGGTAGGTGCTTACAGAAGCTTGAGCTCTTACACCAAATTGGGTGGTACACTGACTGTGTTCGCTCTGCCTAACTAAGATCTAAGTCATTAGATTTCAGTAAAGCAAGCCTTGGCCGAGTAATCGGCCAAGGCTTTTTTACGTATAGACCCCAGCTAAAAGGAAACTGCGATGAAAATGTTCTCAACCGCCGCAAGACTGTTCATGACGGCGACCTTGGCGTTAGCCACTATTTCCGTGAACGCCCAAGATAAATTCCGGGTTTGCGCCGACCCGTTAAACCCGCCCTATTCGACCAAAGAACAAACCGGCTACGAAAACAAAATTGCCGCCCTATTTGCCGAACAGTTAGGACAGGAACTGGAATACACTTGGCTACCGGAAAGAATCGGCTTTATCCGCAACACATTGAAAGCCGAGAACGATAACGGCGAAGGTTTTAAATGCGACGTAGTGATGGGCGTGCCGGCCGGCTACGATCTTACCGATACCAGCAAACCCTACTTCCACTCGACATATGTACTGCTGATTGCCAAAGGCCGTGGCTGGGACGATATTAAAGACAGTGCACAACTAGCCAATCTCCCATTGGACAGACAGGAAAAACTGAAAATAGCGATGTTCGACCGCGGCCCAGGTACCGAATGGCTGCAAAAAAGCGGCTTGCTGGAGCAAGGAATTCCCTACCAAAGCATGACCGGAGACAGCGAACACAACACCGCCATGCAAATCGAAAAAGACTTACGCGCCAAAAAAATAGATATGGTGATACTTTGGGGACCTATGGCGGGATATGTGCAATCACAAGCCCCCAAAGGCAGTTATATTGCGATACCTATGCAATCTTCACCCGGCCTGAAGTTTGATTTTTCAATAGCCGTGGGCTTGCGTCAAGGCGACAACAAACGCAAGCAACAACTAAATGAATTGATCGACAAAAACCTGGATAAAATCCAAGCCATCATCGCAGGTTACGACATCGCTGTATTGCCGATCCCCGCAGACACCGGCAAAAAAGACGACGATTGAAATGCCATTTAAGGGTTAGCGTCCAAACAATCTCACCAGATGCGCAAAATGTCCGGCTTTATCATCGGTTAACTGCGACCAATCGAACCGCCAGCGCCAATTTCCTTCGGTTGTGCCTGGCGTGTTCATCCTATCGGGCGATCCCAACTTCAGAATATCCTGCATCGGAATCACCGCCAGATTGGCAACCGACCCGAACGCGGCATGAATCAAGGCACTGGGCATAGGCAGACTGGACCAGCCGAGATAATCGTATATGCGCTGTTTCTCGCCGTCATTAAGCCCTTCGAACCAGCCCAGCGTGGTATCGTTATCGTGGGTACCGGTATAGACCACGCTATTTTTCTGGTAATTGCACGGCAAATAGGGATTGCGGCTGTCGTCACCGAAAGCAAACTGCAAAATCTTCATCCCCGGCAAATCGAAGTCGTCGCGCAAAGCTTCTACTTCTTCGGTAATAATGCCTAGATCCTCTGCCACCAAGGACAGAGAGGCAAATTGCTCCTGAATAGCCGCCAGCAACTCAGCACCCGGCGCTTTAACCCAACGCCCGTTGATTGCGGTATGCTCGCTGGCCGGAATTTCCCATGCAGCCTCTAAACCGCGAAAATGATCGATTCGCAAAATATCGAACATTTCGTACTGGGATTTGATTCTATCCAGCCACCATTTAAAACCGGTTTTCTGCAAATATTTCCAGTCATAGTGCGGGTTACCCCAACGCTGACCGTTCTCAGAGAAATAGTCCGGCGGCACGCCGGCCACCGTATCCATTTCGCCCAAATCGTTAAGTTTAAATACCGCCCGGTTCGCCCAAACGTCGGCACTGTCGTACGACACAAAGATCGGAATGTCGCCAAACATCAACACGCCATGCTTGGCCGCGTAATCTTTCAACTCGTGCCATTGCCGGAAAAACACATACTGCTCGAATTTGATCGTTTCGATCACAGCCTTCAGTAACTGCTTCGATTCATTAAGCGCGTTCGGCTCGCGTTGCTTCAGCGCGTCCGGCCATTGGTTCCAGCTTTTATGTCCAAACACATTACGTAAGGCGATAAACAAGGCAAAGTCGTCCAGCCAATCGGCTTTTTCCACGCAGAACTGTTTAAAATCGTGCTGCTGCTCGGCATCAGCCAAGCTTTGAAAACCATAGAACGCTTTCGTTACCAAACAGCTTTTGGTGTATTCCGCATTGGTGTGGCAATCGCCGCAACGGTCTGTGGTTTGCAGCCAACCCTTGTCGGCTAGCCATTGAATGCTAATCAAGGCAGGATTGCCGGCATGTGCCGATAAGCACTGATAAGGTGAACCGTCGCCATGCGTCATGCCCAGCGGCAAGGTCTGCCAGACAGTGGCGCCTATATCATGCAGAAAATTAACAAAATTGAAGGCTTCCTTACCCAAATCGCCACACTCTCCACGGCCCGGGAGCGATGTTATGTGTAGCAAAACACCTGCGCGGCGTTTATCCAAGAGAGCACCCATGTTGTTTGTTCCGTTTTATTATATTTGAATACCGCGCCGCATTGCGCCACCCATCGCCGGGCTGCCGCTGCCTTGCGTAAACGATAAGGCCAGATACGGCGGAGGTTCTTCACCCAGCAAACGATAGAGATTGCTCAAATTAAGCCGGTACTGTTTTTCAAAATCGCTGACCGCTTCGCCCGGATTATAATCACCGAACCACCAAAACCAATCCGATCCCTCGCAGACGCCCAATTGCACCTGTGCGACAGCTAGCTGTTGCTCGGAGAGTTTACCGTTGGCGACCGCTTTGTCGAAAGCGATTTTGACATCGGCCAACATATCCCAGCCGCAGTTCTTATCGGCATCGCCAATCCAGGTCGAAAACGTACCATACACCCAACTACCGGCCACCAATTTCGGCAGGGATCCGCATTGGGGAGCAGCGCTATCCAGATAGTCCGAAAAAGTGGTTAATTCGATACGCGGGTGTTCGCTGAGCCGCTTATACAGTGCACTAAGAAAATGATACCCGTTATCCGGAAAATATTCCCAAGCATTTTCACCATCCATGATTATCGAAACCAAGGGCGTCTGGGGCTCATAATCGGCGATATTTTCCAAGTGATGAATCAGATCTGCCACCGCATCATCGGCATGCCATTTTGAATATTCAAATCCGATTAAATCCGACAATCCGTCGTCACGAAAAAAGCAGGCTATCTCTGCGGAACCCAACTTGAAGGGTCGATGCACAGCAACCGCTTCGCCGACCGCGCTGGCGCGTATGCTGTTATGCAAGACATTACCGCCACTGGCGGCCCATTTGAAACCAAAATCAGCTAACACTTGCAGAGTCCGCTGACTGATACTGCCCTCGGACGGCCAGCAACCTTGCGGTTCGAAACCGAAAAAATGCCGAAAAGTCGCCAAACCTTTTTGCAAATGCCAACGCACCCGCTCTTCACCGCCGGGGTAATGACTAATACCCGGCAAGATTACGCCGGGCATTGCCTCGCGCGCACTGTCTATCTCAAGCATCAACGGCATGATCGGATGCGCATAAGGCGTCACAGACAGTTCGATGCGGCCTTTTCTGGCCAAAGCTTTGTAACGGTAGATAACTTTCGATAGCAGATCGCCGATAATTTCGACAATCTCGATCCTATCATGCAGACTAAAACCACAGCCTTTTTCGATTAAGCGTTTCACCCGCTTATCATTGAGCTTGACAGTCTCGCCCATCCAGACCAGGTGATACCAAACCAAAATATCGGAAATAAATTGGGCGTTTAGATAATTGACAGAATCCTGATGCCCTTCAATCCAGTCGGCCATATCGGTTAATTTACGAAAAGCCGGATAGCGTTCGATCTGCCGTTCGCGATTGGCTTTCCGGCAATCGCGCAACAACTTTAAGCGCTTCTCCGGATCCGCGGACACCGAAGGCTCGACCAATGCTGCCAGCAGGGGGTCCTTGATGGCAATTCTATCGTGTAAATATCCGCTGACTTGGTTGGAATAATCTTCGATCTGCTCCAGCAGGATAGGCGCAAAATTCACTACCGCTTTGGCACCCGGCACGGCTTCCAGGTGTGCGACCATGTCCACATAGTCCTTGATCACATGCAGGTAGGTCCATGGCAGCTTGAATTCGCCGCTCTGCATGTCGCGGTACTCAGGCTGGTGCATGTGCCAGCACAGCACCAGCTTAAGCTTTTTATCGGACATAATTCCGTCTTTGTCCGAGCATATCGGAGGTCACCAACACCACGCCGCCCTCGCTGACATGAAAACGCTTTTCGTCTTCGGCTCGATCCTCGCCAATCACTGTGCCTTCCGGTATCTGACAACCTTTTTCGATGATGGCTTTGGTAATCCGACAGTGTCGGCCGATATTCACCTCGGGCAATACCACCGAATCCTGCACCGAGCTATATGAGTTGACCCGCACCATGGAAAACAGCAGGGAGTGGCGCACAGTGGCGCCGGAAATCACGCAACCGCCGGAGACCATGGAATCGATCGCCTGGCCCCGTCTATCGTCATCGTCAAACACAAATTTGGCCGGTGGCGTTTGCGCTTGATAGGTCCAGATCGGCCAGGTGTTGTCGTACAGATTCATATCAGGCTTAACACCGACCAATTCCATATTGGCCGCCCAGTAGGCATCAATGGTTCCCACATCGCGCCAGTAACTTTGCTGGCCGCTTTGTAAATCCAGGAACGGATAAGCATTGACCCGATATTTTTCGATCACCGACGGAATGATGTCTTTACCGAAATCGCGGCTGGAACCTTTGGTATCGGCATCCTTGATCAGTTGTTCAAACAAGAAACCGGCATTGAAAATATAAATACCCATGGACGCCAGCGCGGTGTTTTCGCGGCCGGGCATGACGGGAGGGTTTTCGGGCTTTTCCACAAAAGCCTTGACCCGGCGATTTTCATCGACGTGCATCACACCAAACGCTTTCGCGTCTTCCAGGGATACCTCAATGCAGCCTATCGTCAGATCGGCCTTGTTGGCGACGTGATCGGCCAGCATCACCGAATAATCCATCTTGTAAATGTGATCGCCCGCCAATACCAATACAAACTCCGGATTACGGGCCCGCAGGATGTCGATATTTTGGTAAATCGCATCGGCGGTACCTTGATACCAGGAATGTTCGTCATGCCGTTGTTGCGCAGGCATCAAGTCCACGTATTCACCAAACTCGCCTCGCAAAAAACCCCAGCCTTGTTGAATGTGGCGAATTAGCGAATCAGCCTTATACTGGGTAAGGATACCGATCTTGCGAATGTCGGAGTTGATACAATTGGATAATGGGAAGTCGATGATACGGAATTTACCACCAAACGGCACCGCCGGCTTGGCCCGCCAGTCGGTCATATCCTTTAGCCGCGATCCGCGTCCACCAGCCAGAATTAACGCAATGGTGTTGCGGGTTAAATCATTGACCCGTCTCTCCGTTTGATGTGTATCGACGACTGACATGTGTATCCTCTTTCAATTAAATAAGCTGTACCGCCCAAAACCGACTGCAACCGACATTTAACAGATTTCTCTACCTGCCACTTGCCGCGTAGAGCCATTATCGTTACTCTTCACGGAAAAGTAAAAACTCAAGCGATTTGATGCTGAAAAGTCGGTCATTACCAAAATTGCTATTCCTGCCAACCGATAACTAACTATAACTGAGGCATTGCAAAATGAACAAGCCAAGCAAAACCAACACGCTTGATTCAGAACTAATAAAACTCACCGAAGCAAAGCATCACGATCCTTTCTCAGTGCTAGGCCGTCATGGCCAAGGCCGCGATAATGTCATCAGAGTGTATTTGCCCTATGCGGAAACCGTGCGAATCAACAGTCCCCAAGGCCCTGAATTCTCTCGTATTCCCGACACCGATTTTTTCGAATACCATCCGGGTAGCGAAGCCATCGCCGAACATTACCCATTATTTTGGACGGATAAGGACGGCTATGACCACCAACACTACGATCCGTACTGCTTCGGCCCGGTGCTGCCGGAATTCGACCAGCATCTGTTTGCCGAAGGCCGGCATTGGCATATCTATCAAAAGCTGGGCTCGCATCTACACAGCGTAGCCGATATTCCCGGCGTACATTTTGCGGTCTGGGCACCGAACGCACAGCGGGTCAGCGTGATCGGCGACTTCAATCGCTGGGACGGCCGGTGCCATCCGATGCGCAGCCTGGGCAGTAGCGGCATCTGGGAAATTTTCATTCCAGGCCTGACCGTCGGCTGCCTGTACAAGTTTGAAATTCTGAATCGCCACACGGGCCAACTACTGGTCAAAACTGACCCTTACGGCCAGCAATTCGAATTCCGTCCGCAAACCGCCGCGATTGTCACAGCAGAAGACAGTTATACCTGGCAAGACGGCAGCTGGATGGATCACCGTCCGCAGCACGATTGGCTGCATCAGCCGATGTCGATTTACGAGGTACACCTGGGCTCCTGGCGGCGCGACCATCGCGGCAATTTCCTTAATTACCGGGAACTGGCCGAGCAATTGGTGGATTACGTCAAGGAACTGGGCTTTACGCATATCGAGCTGTTGCCAGTCACCGAGCATCCGCTGGACATTTCCTGGGGCTATCAAACCACCGGTTATTTTGCGCCCACCAGCCGTCACGGCACCCCTGACGATTTCCGCTATTTCGTCGACCATTGTCATCAAAACGGCATCGGTGTGATTTTGGATTGGGTCCCAGCCCACTTTCCGAAAGACAGCTTCGCGCTGGGTCGCTTCGACGGTACGCCGTTGTACGAACATGAAGACCCGCGCAAGGGTGAGCATCGCGACTGGGGCACCTTGATTTACAACTACAGCCGCAACGAAGTGAAAAACTTCCTGCTGTCCAGCGCTTTCTTCTGGCTGGAGGAATTCCATCTGGATGGCCTGCGGGTCGATGCGGTGGCATCCATGTTGTATTTGGATTATTCCCGCGACGCCAACGACTGGATCCCAAACATGTACGGCGGCAACGAAAACCTGGAAGCGATCGACTTCCTGCGCCAGATGAATACCGTCACCCACGAGCAGCATCCCGGCACGGTGATCATGGCCGAGGAATCAACCTCCTGGCCGCAAGTCACTCGCCCGACCTGGACCGGCGGCCTGGGTTTCTCAATGAAGTGGAACATGGGCTGGATGCATGACATTCTGCATTATATGCAGGAGCAACCGATTCATCGCTCGTATCATCACGATTCGCTGACTTTCGGCTTGCTGTATGCGTTCACCGAAAACTTCGTGCTACCGTTTTCCCACGACGAAGTGGTACACGGCAAAGGTTCGATGTTGAACAAAATGCCCGGCGATGAATGGCAGCGCTTCGCCAATTTGCGCCTGCTGTACACGATGATGTTTACCTACCCAGGCAAAAAACTGTTGTTCATGGGCTGCGAATTCGGTCAAGGCACCGAATGGAGTTGCAACCGCACGTTGGATTGGTACGTACTGGATTACCCACACCACAAAGGTCTGCAAACGCTGGTCAAAGACTTGAATAAACTCTATTCCAGCCATACCGCCCTGCACCGCTACGACTTTGATCATCACGGCTTCGAATGGATCGATTGCCACGACTATCAGCAATCCATTATTAGCTATCGGCGCAAATCAGCGCATGAAGATCTGATCGTGATCCTGAACTTTACGCCCGTGCCGCGTGAAGCCTACCGGATCGGCGTACCTAACCCAGGTACTTACTACGAAATATTCAACTCGGATTCGCAGTATTACGACGGCAGCAACACCGGCAATGGCGCAGTGCTGTCCGAACCGCAACCGTGGATGAACCAAGACCACTCCATTTCCGTCACCTTGCCGCCCCTGGCCGGCATTATTTTGAAAATGTAGTTTTATCGCCATGAAAAAAATTCTGTTCGCGAGCAGCGAAACTCATCCCCTGATCAAAACCGGCGGCCTGGCGGATGTCGCCGGCAGCCTGCCTTTGGCCTTGGCCGAACTGGGCCAAGACGTACGGATTATCATGCCCAATTACCAGGGCATCAAGAACTGCGAGCCCGGCCGTTACCTATGTACGGTGCGAGTCAACAATTGCGACGTCAATCTTTTGGAGACCCGATTGCCGGACAGCGACGTCATCGTCTGGTTGGTCGACTATCCGCCGTTCTTCAATTTTCCCGGTAATCCGTATCTCGATGAAGCCGGGCGACCCTGGCCGAACATCGGTGAGCGCTTTGCGCTGTTCTGCCGCATCATCGTGGAAGTGGCCACCAACCGGGCATATTTAAACTGGCACGCCGACATCGTGCATTGCAACGATTGGCAGACCGGCTTGGTGCCGGCGCTGCTGTCATTGGAACCCAACCCGCCAGCGACGATTTTTACCATTCACAATATGGCCTACCAAGGGCTGTTCCCCGGCAGCACCTACGCCCAGTTAAATCTGCCTGGGCAATTACTACACCCGGACGGCCTGGAGTTCCACGGCATGCTGTCATTCATCAAAGGTGGCCTGAGCTATTCCGACCGGATTACTACGGTGAGTCCCACGTATGCCCAGGAGATCCAGACTCCGGAATTCGGTTACGGCTTGGAAGGTCTGTTGGCCCATAAGCAAAGCCACTTGCGTGGCATTCTGAACGGCATTGATGTGTCGGTCTGGAACCCGGCTAAAGACGAATATATCGTTAAGCCTTTCAGCGTCGATACTTTAAAAGACAAGCTAATCAATAAAACGGCGCTACAACAACAACTGGGCTTGCCGGTGGACTCGGAAACCCCATTGTTCGGCTTGATTGGCCGCCTGGTCGAGCAAAAAGGTATCGATCTGGTACTGAGCTGTCTACAGGAGATGACCACCCTGCCCTTGCAATTTGCCTTACTGGGCAGCGGCGATAAAAGCATCGAATACCGCCTGCAAGAGTTTGCCCGCCTGTATCCGGAAAGAGTGTCCATCACCATCGGCTACGACGAGCGCTTGGCGCATCAAATCGAAGCAGGCGCAGACATCTTCCTGATGCCATCGCGCTTCGAACCTTGCGGCTTGAACCAAATGTATAGCCAATGCTACGGCACGATACCTATTGTCAGAAAAACAGGCGGCTTGGCAGACACAGTAGTCGATGCGCTGCCGGAAAGCATCAGCAATGGCAGCGCCAGCGGCATCTCGTTTAACGATGCGTCAGCGGCAGCGCTCATAGAAGCCATCAAACGCAGCCTGGTGTTATTCCACAACCGACCGGTCTGGAAGAAAATTCAGCGTAACGCGATGGTCAAGGATTTCTCCTGGCAGAACAGTGCGAATCAATATCTCGCGCTTTACAATGAAATCTAAACCCTGCTTGGCCGGCTTGATGTTGATAGCCGGCCTCGCGGTTGCCGACGAATCGGTGCTGGAAGTCATCCCGCTCGCCAACCGCCCCGCCTCAGAAGTACAGGCTTTAGTGGCGCCCTTGCTGGATGCAGATGATCGCGTCATCGATAACGGTTCCAGTCTGATCGTTAAAACCAATCCCGCCAAACTCGGCGAAATCAGGGCCCTCATTCAAAAACTCGATGCCCGGATGAGCAATCTAGTCATCAGCGTCTTACAAACCAGCAGCAAAACGGCAGCCGAGTTGAACGCCGAAGCGGCCATTGCCGCAGCGCCGAATACGATTCGGATGCGCGGCATGATGGGCAACACCGAGGATTTGCAAAACCGGCAACAACATCAACAATTACGCACCCTGGAAGGTCAGGCAGCCCATATCAAAACAGGACAGGTCCGGCCGGTGCAAAATTACAGCGTCTACGACTCAGGCTATGGTTCCGCGGTGAGCAGCAATACCCAGATGATTGAAGCCAGTACCGGCTTCGCTGTTACGCCGCGTTTGACCGGCAACCAAGTCACTCTCGATATCGAACCGTGGTCGGACACCTTTCAGCGCAACGGCCATATCGAAACCCAATCCGCACACACCACTTTACGCGCCAATCTCGGCGAATGGGTGGAACTTGCCGGCAATGCCGACACCGAACAATCCGACAGTCGCGGCTTCAACAGTTTCAACCACAGTACCCGGCAAAACGTTTTACGCATTCTGATCAAAGTCGATCAAGCGGATTGATCGGGACCCGCACTCGACTACCAGCCGAACAATCCTACCCGGCAGCGTCACAGTATTATTTTCGGAATCTGTGCGCGGCAACATAATATCAATATCGTAATTGGCGGAAAGCGCATACTAATTGGTTATGATGGCCCGACAAATTCATGCCGACAGCCTTATGAGCATTACTGCCAAACGTTCCGCCACCGTTTTTACATATTTTCTAACGATCATGTGTCTGGCAATATCCGGTTGGGTGTCCGCCCAGGAAACGTTGCGGATACTCACTTGGGACGGTTACGCCGATAATGAAGTGATTTCGGCATTCCAGCAGCGGTTCAACGTTGCGATAGAGTTGACCCTGGTAACGTCGGACGACGACCTTTGGCAGAAAATCAATAGCGGCAGCTATGACGTATTTGCTGTCAATACTGCGGAATTGCAGCGTTATATCGATCATGGCCTCAGCAGACCGATCAGCATGGCGAATATCCCCAACCATGCCCGGCAATTGCCGCGTTTCCAAAACTTGCAAGCTATCCCCGGTCTGGTTCGTGGGAACGACACGTATGCCGTTCCTTACACCTACTCGGAAATGGGGCTGATCTATAACCGCAAACTAGTTAACACAGCCCCACAATCCATGTCGGCTATGTGGGACACCGCTTATCGGGGCCGCGTGCTGGCTTTTAACGCCAGTAATCACAATTTTTCCATGGTCGGCTTACTGAGGGGCGTCTCCAATCCGTTCCGGATGACGTATCCCGAACTACAACAGGCCGCTCGCGAATTGGCCAAGTTACGCCGTAATGTTTTGACCTTTTACGCGACCGCCGAGGAAGCGACCAGGCTTTTTGTCAAATATGATATAGCCTTGATTTTCGGTAATTACGGCACCCAACAACTGAAAGCCTTGCGCGAAGCAGGTGCCGACATCGGCTATGTGATTCCCCGCGAAGGCGCGCTGGCCTGGCTGGATTGCTGGGCAATCACCCAAAATAGCCGAAACCCTGAATTAGCGGAAGCATGGATTAATTACACCTTGGAAAAAGCGGTCAGCGAGCGACTCACCCAGCAACACGGCTTGGCAAACACCCTTACAGCGCCGGAGAACGACAGTCCCCAAAACCAGCCCATCATTTGGCTGGAACCGATACTCAATCCTCTAGCGCGCAAAACGCTATGGGATAGAATCATTTCCGGCGAAGCGCCCGAGGCATTCTGAGTGCGCTCCAGCATAGGCATAAAACTGGGTTTCTGGCTGGCACTGCTAGGCACACTATCCACAGGCCTAACCGGTTATTATGTTTACGATCGTAGCCGGACCATGCTGGTGGGAACGGCCAAGGATAAGCTGTTAAACGACACCCAAGCCTTAGGACACCGATTTGCGGATGCGTTGGCAGCTACCGCCAGCAACGTAAAGTTTCTAACCCATCTGCCGGTCAGCGCCGACATCGTCTCGGCGAAACCTGAGTCAAAGTTGAGCATACGCAAAAATCAATTGGCGGAGATTTTTGTCAGCCTGCTGAATGCCCATCCCGAATACAGTCAAATCCGTTTGATCGACACACAACATTACGGCAAGGAATTGGTCAGAGTCGATAGAGACCAAGACAACCTCAAAATCATTGACGAGGCACAATTACAAGAGAAGAACCATTTCCCATACGTATTCGAAACCATGCCGCTAGCCGCCGAGCTATACTACGTTTCCGAAATCAATTTAAATCAAGAATTAGGCACTCACCTGGGATTCGGCAAACCCACTCTGCGGATAGCGATGCCCATCAAGTCGGCGAACGCCTCCACCATCGCGGTGATCGTCATCAATGTCGATTTACAAGGGTTGTTCGAGCAAGTGCGCGGCGATATTCCCGACGATATTGAATTGCTGCTCAGCAACGACAGAGGGGACTACTTGATGCACCCCGACGCGGCAAAAACCTTTGGATTTGAGAGCGGCCGCAATTTCCTGATTCAGGATGACATCCCGAACATAAAAGCGATTCTGGCTGGCAAACAAGCGCATTTGGTATTCGCGACCAGCGATAAGCAAAGTCTGGCCGCTTCTTCACTGGCCGCTTTCGTAAAACTGCCGTTGGGCTCGGAAAGCCGCGGGCGCTTCGCGATGCTGGGCTTGTACACGCCGCTGAAAAACGTTTTGCAGGAAAGTAAAGCCCTGGGAATAGGCGTTATCGAAATAACATTGTTGTTCAGCCTGCTGGCAAGTGCAATTTCGCTGCTGTTGGCGCGCGTCCTGGCCAAACCGCTAAATTCGATGACGACCGCCATCGGTCAATACAAGCTGGGCACGCCGCTGACCGGGCTACCGACGCAGCGTAACGACGAAATCGGCTACCTGGCTAATAGCTTCATGTCGATGACTGAGCAACTAAACTCGCAAATAGCTGAGCTACATGCCTCCGAAGCCAAGTTGCATGCCATTCTCGACAACGCACCGGTCGGCATTTGGCTGGCCGACCTTGATACGCGCTTTTTGTTTGTAAACCATACCTTTTGCGACGCCCTTGGCCTGCCGGAAGCCCGCTTCATTGCTAACGAGCAACTTGCCGAGCTGTTTGGGACGGAAATGGCCGCCCGTTTCCTAAGCGCCGATCAAGCCTGTTTAGCGCAAGCGAACCAACCGCATCAATCTCTCGAGCAAATTAAATTTGCCGACGGCAAACGGCATACCATCCAGATAACCCGCACCCAATTACAGGACATTAACCAAGAAACGGTCGGCATTATCGGTATTGCCATGGATATCAGTGATCGCCAACAAGCGGCTAATCGCGAACGCGCCCATAACCACGTACTGGAATTACTGTCAAAAGGTGCGGCATTACCGGATATCCTGCAAGCGGTAGTGCGGGGTGTGGAAACCCAAAATCCGGACTTACTCTGTTCAATCTTGTTATTGAATAGCGAAGGCAATCGCCTATTTATCGGTGCGGCACCGCGCCTGCCCGACTTCTACAATGCCGCCGTAGACGGCTTGTTCATAGGTCCCGGCGTCGGCTCATGCGGCACCGCCGCTTACTTTGGCCAACGCGTCATTGTCGAAGATATTCAGAACCATACGTATTGGGGACCTTTTACCGAGCTTGCGGCACGGGCCGACTTAGGGGCGTGCTGGTCGGAACCAATCCGTGGCTCCTCCGGCCAATTGTTGGGCACGTTCGCTATTTACCAGCGCCAGCCAGCGTCACCGGGAGCCGACGATATTCAGATGATTGAACAGGCTTCGCATCTGGCCGGCATCGCGATCGACCGTAGCCGCAGTAATGAAGAGCTGCAATTGGCTTCGTTAGTGTATCAAAACAGCAGCGAAGCCATGGCCGTAACCGACGCACAAGGCATGATCATCAATGTTAATCCGGCTTTCACCGCGTTGACCGGCTACACCTTGGACGAAGTCATCGGTAAAAACCATAACATTCTGAACTCCGAGCGGCAGAGCGAACAGTTTTATCAAGCCATGTGGCACGCCATCAACACTGGCGGTCACTGGAAAGGCGAAATTTGGAATCGCCGGAAGAATGGCGAGATTTTCGCCGAGCAACTGACCATCAATACCATCTTCAGTGCGGATGGCGTGCCGCAGCGGCGAGTTGCGTTGTTTTCCGACATCACGCAAAAAAAACAGTCCGAAGAACTGATCTGGACCCAAGCCAATTTCGATCCGCTCACTGGCCTGCCCAACCGCCGCATGTTTCACGACAGACTGGATCAAGAAATCAAAAAGGCACATCGTAGCGGCTTACAGGTCGCTTTGATATTGCTTGATCTTGACCGTTTCAAGGAAGTTAACGATACACTGGGGCACGATATGGGCGATTTATTGCTGAAAGATGCCTCGCAACGGCTACTGCGTTGCGTACGCGATTCCGATACTGTCGCCAGATTGGGCGGCGACGAATTCACAGTTATCCTCGGCGAACTTGATGATGCCGACGACGCCGAACGCGTCGTCAAAAACATCCTGCAAAGATTGGCCGAACCTTTTCAGCTGAAAAGCAAAGTGGCCTACATCTCCGCCAGTATCGGCATCACGCTCTACCCCAAGGACGCCGAGAGAATCGATTCATTAATCAAAAACGCCGATCAAGCAATGTACGCCGCGAAACATCAGGGCCGTAATCGCTATTGTTATTTCACTCCATCAATGCAGGAAGCCGCTCTAGCGCGCATGCTGATTGCCGACGATTTGCGTAACGCTCTGGAGGCCAACCAGTTCGAAGTGTATTACCAGCCGGTCGTGGAACTGGGCTCCGGCGCCATCCATAAAGCCGAAGCGCTGATTCGCTGGCAACACCCGACGCGCGGCATGGTCAGTCCCGCAGAATTTGTGCATATTGCCGAAGATATAGGCCTGATTGCCGAAATCGGCGATTGGGTATTTAAACAAGCGGCGGGACAGGTCAAACAATGGCGTTCCCGGTACCATCCGGATTTTCAGATCAGCGTCAACAAATCGCCGGTGCAGTTTTACGACGACCAGTCCCACGGCACTTGGCTGGATCACTTGCAAACACTTGAGTTGCCCGGACAAAGCATCGTGGCGGAAATTACCGAGGGCTTGCTGCTGGACGCCAGCAATGTGGTAAAAGATCAATTACTGGCTTTTCGAGATGCGGGAATTCAAGTATCGCTGGACGATTTCGGCACAGGCTATTCGTCGCTGGCTTATCTGAAAAAATTCGATATCGACTATCTGAAAATAGATCAGTCTTTCGTCGGTAATTTGTCGCCGAACTCCAGCGACAAGATACTCTGCGAAGCGATTATCGTCATGGCGCACAAGCTGGGCATAAAGGTCATCGCGGAAGGCATAGAAACCGAACAACAACGCCAGCTACTGCTGGAAGCGGACTGCGACTATGGACAGGGCTATTTATTCTCCAGAGCCCTGCCGGCCGATGCATTCGAGGAACTACTAGCCTCAGGCACCAGCGCACAGAACACACTTATTTGAGCTTCAATTTCAGTAAATGCACCCGCCGATTGTCGGCCCGCAATACCTCGAAACAGAAGTCTTCCAGCTCCACTTTTTCGCCTTTCTTGGGAAAATGCTCAAGGCGCTGCACGATCAAACCGCCTAGCGTATCGTATTCGTCGTCTTCCAGCGTAGCGGAAAAATAATCGTTGAATTCTTCGATGGGTGTAAGCGCGCTGACGATAAACTCTTTTTCGCTACGCTGAGAAATAAATTCTTGTACTTCATCGTCGTCGTGTTCGTCTTCGATCTTGCCGACGATTTGCTCGAGGACGTCTTCAATCGTCACCAAGCCGGCGGCGTTGCCGTATTCGTCTACAACGATGGCCATGTGATTGCGTTCGGTGCGAAATTCTTTTAACAACACGTTCAAACGCTTGCTTTCCGGAACCACGTTGACCGGACGCATCACATCTTCGACTTTCAGGGTTTTATCCCGCAAAGCATGAGCCAGCAAGTCTTTGGCCAGTAACACGCCGACTACCTTACTGCGGTCTTCTTCGATGACTGGAAATCGGGAATGGGCAAATTCGACAACTAAAGGAAAGATGGTTTCCAGCTCCGCATCCCGGGGCACGACCACCATTTGCGAACGCGGAATCATGATGTCTCTGACCCGCATCTCCGCTACGTGCATTACGCCTTCCATCATGGCCAACGCGTCGGAGTCTAAAAGATGTTTTTCTTGCGATTCTCTCAATATCTCCAGCAAGTCTTCCTGATCTTGCGGCTCCCCACTCAGAAAATGACCGATGCGCTCGATCAAGCTCTTATGGGGTTGACTACTCGGGGGGTTACCATCGCTCATTACTTTCCATCCTCCATATAAGGGTTTGCTATACCTAATTTGCTCAAAATCTCAATTTCTAATGCTTCCATTTGTTCGGCATCCTGATCCTCTATATGGTCATACCCTAGCAAATGCAATACGCCGTGTATAGTGATATGCGCCCAATGATGTTCGGCCAATTTGTTTTGCTGCGCCGCTTCCTGCGCAATCAGCGGCGCGCAAATCACCAAATCGCCCAGCAAGTCCATATCGATACCCGCCGGCGCTTCAAACGGAAAGCTCAGGATATTGGTCGGCCCATTCTTGTGGCGATATTGTTGGTTGAGTTGCGCACTTTCCGCATCATCGACTAACCGAATCACCAGTTCGCTGTCCGCGCCATCTTCAAAAATTGCCAGGGCGATATCCGCCCATTGCTGAAACTGCTCCAATTCGGGGTGAGGCGCCGACGTAGCAATTTGCATGTCGATATAATTCATACACTAAACCGAGGGCGTGTGCTCTTTTTCGTAGTGCTCGTAGGCGGCGACTATCCGCTGCACCAAAGGATGCCGGACCACGTCGCGCACGCCGAAAAAGGTAAAACTGATACCCTCTACATCCTTCAGCACTTTCAACACATGCTTCAAGCCGGACATTTTTTCGTTGGGTAAATCGATTTGCGTGACATCGCCGGTAATGACGGCGGTGGAGCCAAAACCGATCCGGGTCAGAAACATCTTGATCTGTTCCACCGTGGTATTTTGCGCTTCATCCAGAATAATGAAGGAATCGTTCAAGGTTCTACCGCGCATAAAGGCTAAGGGCGCTACTTCGATGACATTTTTTTCCAGTAATTTCTCGACGCGTTCGAAGCCCAACATGTCGTAAAGCGCGTCGTACAAGGGCCGTAAATAGGGATCGACCTTCTGCGCCATATCGCCCGGCAGGAAACCCAATTTCTCGCCCGCTTCGACTGCCGGCCGCACCAGGATAATCCGCCGTACCGTCTCGTTTTGCAGCGCGTCAACCGCACACGCCACCGCCAGATAGGTTTTACCGGTACCAGCGGGACCGACGCCAAAATTAATGTCGTGCGAAATGATCTTGCGCAAATAGTCCTGCTGATTAAAACCGCGTCCCTTGATTACTCCGCGCTTGGTTTTAATCGCCACCGGCTCCAATTTCACGTTCGGAGCCGCCTGTAGTAACTGGTCGATACTGGCATCCTGCAAACTCAAATGCACTTGCTCCGGGGTGATTTCTTCCCGCTCGGTGAGTTCGAACAATTTCTGAATCACCGCGCAAGCTGCCGTGACGGCGGCATCGACACCCGTCACTTTAAAATGATTGCTGCGATTGGCGATCTCTACCTGCAAGCGTTGCTCGATTTGGCGAATATGCGCATCCAATTGTCCGCAAAAATTGGACAAACGCTGCGCATCGGCGGGTAACAGGGTAATTTCTTGCGAAAAATGGTTGGCGTTCAACACTAGGCGGTCTGCTGGATTTTTTCGATGGACGATTCCACCAGACGGCCGCGTAACGAATTGGGCAAGGCTTCGGCAATGTAGACATCAACGAACTGGCCTATCAAGCGCGGGTGCCCGGCAAAATTCACGGCGCGGTTGTTCTCGGTACGACCAGTGAGATGCAGCGGATTTTTCTTGGAAATGCCTTCTACCAGTACGCTTTGCACCGTACCAATCATCGCTTCGGAAATAGCCATAAACATTTCGTTCAGCCTATCTTTCAAGCGCTTCAGGCGCTGTTCCTTAACCGCCATACTGACATCGTCGGCAAAATTGGCCGCCGGCGTGCCCGGTCTGGCACTGAAAATGAAACTGTAAGACAAGTCGTAACCGACTTCTTCGATCAGATCCATCGTATCTTGAAAATCCTGCTCGGTTTCGCCGGGAAAGCCGACGATAAAATCCGACGACAAACTAATGCCCGGCCGCACCGCTTTCATCTTGCGCATGATTTCCAGATAATCTTCGCGTCTATGGCCGCGCTTCATCTCGGCCAAAATACGGTTGCTGCCGCTTTGCACCGGCAAATGCAAATGATTGACCAACTGCGGAATTTCGGCAAACGCTTCGATAATATCGTCAGTGAATTCCAAAGGATGCGATGTGGTGAAACGTATACGGTCGATACCATCGACGGCAGCGACGCAATGCAACAGCAGCGCAAAACTAGCTAGATCGCCGTCTTCCATCGCACCGCGATATGCATTAACGTTTTGGCCGAGCAGGTTGATCTCGCGCACGCCTTGTCTGGCCAGCGTTTCGATTTCGGCAATCACATCGTTCAGCGGCCGGCTGACTTCTTCACCGCGGGTGTATGGCACTACGCAATAGGTACAGTATTTACTGCACCCTTCCATTACCGACACATAGGCCTTAGGACCTTCCGCACGCGGTTCCGGTAAATTATCGAATTTTTCGATTTCCGGAAAAGAAATATCTACGACATGCTTACCGCCGCTACGTGCTTGGTTTAACAACTCAGGCAAGCGGTGCAGAGTTTGCGGGCCAAACACGATGTCTACATACGGTGCGCGTTTTTGCAGCGCGGCACCTTCCTGGCTGGCCACGCAGCCACCGACGCCGATAATCACACCGGGACGTTTATCTTTGATTTTTTTCCAGCGCCCGACCGCAGAAAACACCTTTTCCTGGGCTTTTTCGCGAATCGAACAGGTGTTTAGCAGTAACACATCGGCGTGTTCCGGAATATCGGTCAACTCCATGCCATGCGATGCCATCAATACGTCCCGCATTTTATCGGAATCGTATTCGTTCATTTGACAGCCGTTAGTCTGTATGTAAAGTTTTTGCGCCATGCTTGATGAGATACCTCAACTACTCTCACTAACAAAAAACCCCCATCTCGCGACGGGGGCTCGTAATGGCCGGATTATAAACCCAATTTTCGGCAAATGCTTGTTTTATACGGCAATCCCCACTTGCAGGGCCTCGAACCAATCCAGAAAACGCTTCACATCATCGCCTTTAAACATCCGACCATGTTGCGGGGCCAGTATGTCGATATCCAACTTCCTGACCCGATCAATCCAGGCGCGCTTAGCTTGATTAGAGGGCATCCAACGCTGATGAAAGAAACGCATCTTCTCGACGTGCATATCGAAGTTGTCCACAAATACCGGCGTACCCGGCGCTTCCAAGGCTGCACCGACATCGCCGGACATCAGGATTTTGGCGTGTGGATCGTAAATATGGAAATTAGCAGAGGCATGCAGGTAGTGCGCAGGGATGATCTGCAACTCGGTAGTACCGAGATTGATGACCCCGCCATGATCGGGAATCGGCACATATTCGATAGTTTCGCAGCCGAAATGCCTTAAAAAACCTTCCCATAACGCTGCCGCATGCAGTTTGGCGTGAGGCAACGCTTGATCCCATAAACCTAAAGACGAAATGATGTCCGGATCTTGATGCGATGCGAACAAATCGGTAATTTCCTCTACCGGCGCATGGTGTAAAACCGCCGCCAGCATGGGTGCAAACAGTTCTATGCCGCCGGGATCAATCAATAAGCAGCGATTGGCCGTCCTCACCATATATTGGTTGGTATCGATAATTTTTTCGGGCTTATGTACGTCGCGGCCAAACATTATCCATTGGTAGGCGCCCTCATAAATTTTGGTCATTCTCATGCTAACTGTACCTCTTGGCCAGACTGGGTTTGGTGGGTGCGCTATTCGGTGACGTTTATAATCGTCAAAGCACTCCGGCATTTATGTACTTTATCGTTGATTATTTGCGCGGCGTTATCGACGCTTTCCGCGACCGCTTGCAGACTTTGCAGATACTCTCCCGCTTGCGAAGCCTCGATGCGGGAGTTGGCAGCAATCACCCGGGCCGCCCTGGCCGGATGCATCACATCAGCCAACTTAATCAATAATTCCGAAACCTGGATAATAAACTCTCGATGACAAATCTGAGTTCTTAGCCTGACTTCTTGCAATGGGGCGTTCAAGGAATCGGCATATCTGGCGCCGACGGCTAACTGTCCAACTTTCTCGAAGCGTCTGCACGCTTCGGTCATACGTTGTTCATTGACTGTCAGGCGATAAAGGTGGAAAGCGTATTCGTTGATGTTATTGACCAATTCGATCGTATCCTTGGCCAATTCGTTAATGAAGTCGGTGATGGGTTGGAAACCCTTGGCCTTTTCCCCGGCTCGAAAGGCAATGGCTTTGGCATTGGCTGCCGCTAGGGAAATTTCCTTGGCCACTTCCATCACCGCGCTCAATTCGGCGGCTATAGAAGCCACGGCGACAAATTGGGACTTGGTTTGTTTGACTTGCATACTGAAAGACCCTCAGATCGACGATAAATTTATTTATAGCTTAGCCGACAAATAAATACCCGTGCTATTTGAGTTTCTAATAAATGCGCGTCAACCCCGGTTATTTAGGTCGATAATGAGTTGGATCAGCCACGCCCAGATTTTGAAAACCGGCCGCCCGCAATCTGCAGGCATCGCAAACGCCACAGGCTCTACCTTTAATATCAGCAGAGTAACAAGATACGGTATCCGCGTAATCGACGCCCAGCTCCAAACCTTTTTGAATAATCTCAGCTTTGCTCAAAGCTATCAGCGGTGTGTGAATTTGAATTTTATGGCCTTCCACTCCCGCTTTGGTGCCCAGGTTGGCCATATCTTGAAAAGCTTTGATAAATTCCGGCCGACAATCGGGGTAACCGGAATAATCGACGGCGTTCACACCGATGAACACATCGTGAGCGTTCACCACTTCCGCCCAACCCAGGGCAAACGCCAGAAATATAGTATTTCTGGCCGGCACATAAGTCACCGGAATGCCGGCTTGCGGCGAAGTCGGTACATCGATCCGCGCATCGGTCAACGCAGAACCGCCTATTGCGCTCAACCCGAGGTTGATGATCTTATGATCAGCGACCTGGTAATGCTTGGCGATTCTCCGCGAAGCTTCCAATTCGGCATTGTGGCGCTGGCCGTAATCGAAACTCAAGGCGTAGCAAGTAAAGCCTTGTTGTTTGGCAAGTGCCAACACCGTAATGGAATCCAGGCCGCCGGACAATAAAATGATTGCCGGCCTGGAACTGCTGTTATTTTCCACGCGCGTCGTTCCAAAGAAATTTATGTAATTGAATTTGAAACCTAACCTGTAATTGGTCGGCCAAAATACGCTCGGCCAGCTCGGTATGTGACATCACATCCATCACCGGCGAGAACAGTACTTGGCAATGTTCGACTAAGCGATAGAGCTCAAGTTGCTGCTTGGCCCATTGGTAATCGGCGGCATCGGCAATCACGAATTTGACTTGGTCGTGCGCCGTTAAATACTGGATATTGTCATATCGATTGCGCTCAAGTTCACCTGAGCTCGGCGTTTTCAAATCCATGACTTTACTGACCCGGCTGTCAACCATCGACACATCCAAGGCACCGCTGGTTTCCAGCGAAACCTGGTAACCGGCATCCAACAAGCGAAGCATCAAAGGATTACAGGCAGGTTGAGCTAAAGGTTCGCCACCGGTTACCGTCACATAGCGGGTGTTGTAGCGGCCAACCTGCTGAAGAATATCGTCGAGGCTAAGTTTATCGCCGCCGCTGAAAGCATAGGCAGTATCGCAATAGGTGCAACGCAAGGGGCAGCCGGTCAAGCGAATAAAGACAGTGGGCAGCCCCACCGTATTCGCCTCACCCTGTAGGGAATAGAATACTTCGGTAATACGTAGCGTTTGCTCCATCCGTACGCCAATTTATTGCGGCATTTGCGCCAGCTTTTTTTCCGCCAAATGCGCAGCAGTAGTGCCTGGATAGCTGGTAGTCACCCGCGTTAGATAATCGCGAGCTTTTGCGGTGTTTTGCAGATCGAATTCGATATAGCCCAGTTTCAACAAGGCGTCCGGCACTTTAGAGCTGTTGGGGTATTGGCTGACCACCTTATTAAATGCAGCACGCGCCGCATCGAATTCACGATTGATCTTATGCGCTTCCGCCAGCCAATACTGAGAATTGTCGGCAAACTCGCCTGCTGGAAAGTCTTTCAGCAAATCCTGAAACATTTTGATGGCTTGGGCATTGTGGCCGTTACGCAAAGTATCGTAAGCCGACTGATAACGTTCCTTTTCGTTGCCTTGTGCCGCCGTCGCAGCCGGCTTATTGTCCACTACAGGCGCAGCCAGAGCTGGCGTCGCAGTTGCAACTGGCGCCGGGGTTGGTGCAACCGGGGCCGCTGGTGCGGGAGGTTGAGCAGCAGTGGCTGCCGCTTGTCCAGTCACAGCCGTATCGGCAGAAGCTGGCGCGGGCGATTGACTCTGCGGCGCTTGCCCACCGGCGGTAAGCGCCTGCATCCGATCATCAAGATCGGAGTACATATTGCTTTGTTTTCTTTGCAAGTCGGCGATGGTCTGGGATTGCTCCTCGACCATGCCGCGCAATTGTTGCACTTCCGACTGTAACTGCTCCAATCTGCCCAATACCTCAAAAATAGCATTGTCAGTAGCGGCCGGCTGCGCATAAGCATTCGCAGCCGGATAACCGGCACCATTAGGCGCAGCGCCAGCTTCGGCACATAAGCCAAAGCCGAGACTCAGGATCAGAAGCGCACGCTTACTCATTGATAGCCAACTTCCACGCGGCGATTTTGCTGCCAAGCTGATTCGTCATGACCCGACACAACAGGTTTTTCTTCGCCATAACTAACCACTTCCAATTGGCTCGCGGTGACACCTTGCGAACGCATCATTCTCTCTACTGATTTAGAACGTTGCTCGCCCAGCGCGATGTTGTATTCGCTGGAACCGCGCTCGTCGGCATGGCCGGACAGGATAACGTGTTGATTAGGATGTGAAGCCAAATAACGCGCATGCGCGGCCACGACAGGCACGTATTCTTGTTTCACTTGGCTGCTATCGATTTCGAAGTAAATGACCTGTTTGGACAACGGATTGTTAGGGTCGCTGAACTCAGGCCCCAGGTTCGCGCCGGAACCGGAGCCGAAGCTGCTGCCATTGCCTGAGCCGAATTGGCTACCAGACATAGATCCATCGGCCAGACCGCTGGTTGAGGCATCGGTACCTTGGGTGGAATCCGCCAAACCTTCTTCTTCGGTTGAGCTACAGCCTGTTGTTACCAAAATCGCAGTCATGGCCAAAGCCAAATAGGTTTTGTTAAATCTCATCAATTTTCTCCAATATATAAATTAAAACTCAGGTAGCGATAGTGTGAGGGCTATCGCGCTTGCAATCAAGGTGCCCAGGCCGGTTCACGGACCTCGCCACTCTCGAATGCCAATTTCTGTTGCATCGCGCCATCGGTAGACACCACCGATAAAGCCGACCGACCGCCGCGGTTCGCGGCAAATAAAACCATGCTGCCATTGGGCGCAAAACTAGGTGACTCGTCAAGATTTCCTTCCGTCAACACATTCACGGTGCGCGAAGCCATATCCATGACTGCAATTTTGTAGCCTCCGCCGCTGCCAGTAACCATTGCCAAGCTCCTACCATCCGCCGAAAAACGGCCTCTAGCGTTGTAGTCGCCCTGGAATGTAACGCGGCTGGCCTTGCCGCCGGAAGCAGGCATCAGGTAAAGCTGGGGTTTACCGCCTTGATCAGACGTAAACAAGATAGAGCTACCGTCCGGCGACCAAGTTGGCTCTGTATCGATGGACAAACCGCTGGTCAAACGGGTCAAAGAGCGACTACCCAAATTCAACACGTAAACATCCGGACTGCCGTCTTTAGAGAGCGTAATAGCCAGACGACTGCCGTCCGGTGAAAAAGCAGGTGCGCCATTGATACCCGGATAGGAAGAAACGCTTTCCCGTTGTCCGGTTGCCAGGGTTTGCACCCAAATTTCCGAACGCTTGGTATGGAAAGATACGTAGGCAATTTTACTGCCATCCGGCGACCAAGCTGGCGCCATAATAGGCTCTGGCGATTCGGCAATCGTCCTAGGGTTATAACCATCCGCATCGGCTACTTGCAGCATAAACTGCTTGCCGTTACCGCGACGAACGCTGGTCACATAAGCAATGCGGGTATTAAACGCGCCTTTGCGGCCGGTCAATTTTTCGTAAATCAGATCGCTAATATGATGCGCCGCCCGACGCAATTCGTTGGCGCCAGCAGTCAAACGGTAGCCCATTAACAACTGGCCGTTATGTACGTTGAACAAATGGAACTGGATGTTGTAGCTGCCGCCATTGCCGACCACTTGACCTATCGCCATATAGTCTTGGCCCAATACCTGCCAGTCCTTGAAGTTGACGCGCTCCGGCTCGCTGGGCTTGGTCAGCATATCGTCTTCCGACAAGGTTTTGAAAAAACCGCTGCCGCCCAAATCAGAACTGATCACATCGGACAACTTGACGTTGCCGATAGAGCCTTGTTGAGCAAACGGCACGATGGCAATAGGCACCGCAGTTTGCGAACCTTTGGTAATCTCTATGGTCAAACCGGCCGCCTGCGCCGCTGTAAACATCCCAGCCAAAATGCCGCCGACTAAAATTCTTGTGATTAACATCATTCTCTCGTTTCCGTTTACTGATTATTCCGGTTTAAACACAAAGGTAAAAACTCTAAATTCCTGATTAAATAAATTTCTATCTTGCGGTACCGGCAAAGGCGAAGCTTTTCTTACTGCATTCTCCGCCGAACGGTCAAAAATCGGATCGCCGCTGCTACCAATCACCACTGCGTCCATCACATCACCGCTAGCCAACAATTTTACCTGAATTGTGCATCTCAAGCCTTGCGTTGCGTTGATCGGCCGCGTCCAAGCCCCTTCGACTTTGCGGGCTATCATTTGCTTCGCGGAATCTACAGCTTGCTTATCCGACGCCGCTTTTGCCGCTGCAGCAGCGGCAGCCTCCGCAGCCTGGCGTTCTTTTTCCGCTTTTTCAGCCGCCGCTATCGCAGCTTGGCGCTCTTGTTCTGCCTTGGCTTTAGCAGCCGCTTCCGCCGCGAGCCGTTCTTTTTCGGCTTTCTCGGCCTTTTCCGCAGCCAGCTTGGCCTGACGTTCTTTCTCCGCCTTGGCTTTAGCTTCGGCTTCGGCCGCCATGCGTTCTTTTTCGGCTTTTTCTGCCGCTATTTTGGCTTGGCGCTCTTTCTCCGCTTTTTCGGCGGCGAGTTGTTTATCTTTTTCCGCCTTGGCTCTTGCCTCGGCTTCCGCTGCTTGTTTGGCTTTTTCAGCGTTAAGCGCGGCCTGTTTTTCTTTCTCGGCTTTAGCTTTTTCGTCAGCTAATTGCCTTTCCTTTTCCGCTTTTGCCTTGGCTTCCGCTTGCCTTGCTTGTTCCTGGCGCTTGGCTTCCTCGCTCTTTTGCTCCTGAAGCTTTTTTTGCTGTTCCAGGGCTTTTTGTTCCTGTAACTTCTTTTCCTGTTCCAGCTTTTTGATTTCCGCTTCCTGCTGTTGTTTCTCTCGCGCCGCTTCCGCCAGTTTTTGTTCCTTCAACTTGGCTTCGCGCTCCACTTCCTGTTGTTTTTGCTTTTCCAGTTGCTTTTGTTTCTCGGCTTCCTTTTGCTTTTCCGTCAATTCCTTCTGCTTTTCCAGTTCGGCTTGTTTCTGTTTTTCCGCGACTTCCTTTTGTTTCTCCAGTTCGGCTTGCTTCTGCTTTTCCGCGACTTCCTTGGCTTTTTTCTGTTCCAGAGCTTGCCGTTCCTTGGCTTCCTCTAACTTTTTTTCCTCTTCCTTACGCTTGGCGACCAGTTGTTCCTGCAGTTTCTTCTCTTCTAGCGCTTCTTGCTTACGCTTTTCGGCGGCTTCCTGAATTTTCTGCTCTTCAAGCACGCGTTGCTTTTTAGCTTGCTGCAACAACTGCTCTTCGGTTTTTCTGGCGTTTTCCAGTTGCTCTTGATGCTGCTTTTCGGCTTGTTGCTTGTTTGCTTCATTCTGCTTTAAGCGTTCGGCTTCCGCATCGATTTCCGCGCCATCCAATACAGTCGCTTCAATAATATCCGCCGGCGGGGCCATTTGTGCGTCGTCAGTTTCAGTTAGAAAACTAAAACTGAACAACAAGACAATCAGAATGTGCAGCGCTATCGCCTGTGCAAGCGAAGGTTTAAAACTTTTCATGGTGGTCTTTATTTGCTGTCTGGCGGCGGCGCGGTCATCAAGCCCACTTTGGGGGCACCGGTTTTCTTCAACTCCACCATCACGCTGACGATACTCCCGTATTCCACTTCGTGATCGCCACGCACATACAGCTGGGCTTTCGGATTATTTCTGAATACCGCAGCGACTCTGGTTTTAACGGTATCGACATCGACCGGCGTCTCGGCTTCCTCATCACCATTGCCAATATCGACATACAAACTGCCGTCTTTTTTGATCGAAACAATCACCGGCACCTGATCCTGTAAATCAACCGAATCAGCCTCGGCTTGGGGTAATTCGACCTCGACACCGGTTTGCACCAGCGGGGCGGTAATCATGAAAATCATCAACAGCACAAAGGTAACGTCGATATAAGGCACGACGTTAATTTCGGCCATTACTCCGCGTTTTTTGCGCGATCTGCGATTGCTGCCGCCTACATTCATTTGCTGTGCGCCTGTCTTTGCAGTAATACCACGAACTCGTCGACGAATAATTCGTAACGGCCAGCCAAACGATCCAAGCGCGTGGAGAAGCGGTTATAGGCAATAACTGCTGGAATCGCTGCAAACAAACCAATGGCGGTAGCAATTAAAGCTTCGGAAATACCGGGAGCGACATTTGCCAACGTCGCATTCTTGATTTCGCCTAAGGCACGGAACGAATTCATGATGCCCCAGACGGTGCCAAACAGGCCTATATAAGGACTGGTCGAACCGACTGTCGCCAAAAACGGCAAGGTCTCGTCCAGCCTATCCAACTCGCGAGATAACTCGATTCGCATCGCCCGCTGCGCACTTTCTACCTGCACCGAAGGTTCGACATCGCCCTTCTGGCGCATCCGCGCAAACTCGCGATAACCGGCCAGAAAGATTTTTTCTATGCCTTCCGGCTCGAAACGGTCACTGGACATTTTTTTATACAGCTCGGCCAAACCGACGCCGGACCAAAACTCCTCCTCAAAGTCGTCGGTGATGGCGATGGCTTGCTTCAATTCTTTACGCTTGGAAAAGATGAAGGTCCAGGAAGCAACCGATGCCGACAACAGGATGAACATAACAAACTGCACGACGATGCTGGCTTCTTTGACCAGCGTCAGGATGGATAAATCGGTATTCATTAGTTTAAATGTTCCAAAATAGCAGAGGGAATCAGTTTGGGCTTCATGCTTTGCGCATCAAGACAGGCAATTCGAACTTCAGCAGCGCACAACAGGTCTTGTTGCCGGGTAATCGATTGCTCAAAGGTAAAATTCGTTTTTTTGTGTTCAATCACTTTTGCATTAACATCCAACAGGTCGTTGAAGCGCGCCGGCTTCAAATAATCGACTTTTACCGAACGCACGACAAAAATCAGGTTTTGCTCAATAATCAGCCTGTCCTGTTCGAAACCGACAATACGCAGCATTTCGGTTCTGGCGCGTTCAAAAAACTTCAAATAGTTAGCGTAGAACACCACACCGCCCGCGTCAGTGTCTTCGTAATAGACCCTTACCGGCCAAGTAAATTCTTTCATTCGTCTCTTAACGAATTATTAATTGGCGAAGATGTCATCGACGCCGGGTTGCTGCTTGGGCACTGGTAAGCCAAAGTGGCTGTAAGCCTTATGCGTCACCACTCGTCCTCTGGGGGTGCGCATGATAAAGCCTTGCTGCAACAAATAAGGTTCCAGCACATCTTCCACGGTACCGCGCTCCTCGCTGATCACAGCAGCCAGCGTATCCAGCCCGACTGGACCGCCTTGAAAATGTTCTATCATGGCTGTCAATAACTTCCGGTCCAGCATATCAAACCCTTGCTGGTCTATTTTCAGCATATCCAAGGCTTGTTGGGCGATCTCACGACTAACCGTGCCGTTGCCTTTTACTTCGGCAAAATCCCGCACTCTACGTAAGAGTCGGTTGGCTATGCGCGGCGTGCCCCGCGAGCGGCAGGCTATCTCGTCGGCACCACCACTGTCCATGCCAATATTTAACAGCTTCGCCGAGCGACTGACGATACTGGCCAGTTCCTCAACGGTGTAAAACTCAAGACGTTGGACGATACCGAAACGATCGCGTAAAGGCGATGTCAACAAACCGGCTCGGGTCGTAGCGCCTATCAGCGTAAAGGGTGGCAAATCCAGCTTAATCGAGCGGGCTGCCGGACCTTCGCCTATTATAATATCAATTTGGTAGTCTTCCATAGCCGGATACAGTACCTCTTCCACCGCCGGACTGAGTCTATGGATTTCGTCGATGAATAGTACATCGTGCGCTTGCAGATTGGTCAGCAAAGCCGCTAAGTCCCCGGCTTTATCCAGCACCGGGCCGGAGGTTTGCCGAATGTTGACATTCATTTCCATGGCCACGATATTAGCCAAGGTAGTTTTCCCCAAGCCGGGCGGGCCGAAGATCAATACATGATCCAGAGCTTCCGAACGCGTTACCGCTGCCTGGATAAAGATTTCCATTTGCTCGCGGAGTTCTTTTTGGCCGACATAGTCTTTCAGACGCTTGGGGCGAATAGCTCGATCCACACGCTCTTCGTCATTATTTCCCTGAGCTGTAACCAATCTGTCACTCTCGATCATTTAACCGCACCGCGCAGCGCCAAACGAATAATGTCCTCACAGCTTTTATCTTCGGTGGCAATCGATTGCACCATTCGCGCCGCATCGGGCGGTTTATACCCCAAGGCGCACAGCGCACTAATCGCTTCTTGCTTCGGGCTGGCTGCCGACCCAGGTAACGAACTTGGCCGTTCATTCGTTGCCGATAGCTTGTTCAATTCCGGCAAACGACCGCGCATTTCAATAATCAAGCGCTCGGCGGTTTTTTGGCCGACACCCGGCAAGCGCACCAAACCTTTTAAATCGTTGTCATGCACGCAACGATAAAATTCTTCGGTGCTTTGCCCGGACAGTATCGTCAATGCCAGTTTCGGTCCGACGCCATTGACTTTGATCAGGGTTCTGAACAGCATGCGCTCGCTTTGAGTGGCAAAGCCGAACAAAATGTGCGCATCCTCTCGCACCACTAGATGCGTATGCAGTTTAACTTCCTCACCCAGTGCCGGCAGGTCGTAAAAGGTGTTCATCGGCGCTTCCACTTCATAGCCAACACCGTGTACATCCAGCAACAATTGCGGCGGGGCTTTGTGAATCAATTTACCGCGCAAAAAACCGATCACGAACTCGCCTTCTGCAAACGCATCGCGGTTTCCTGATAGTGACTATGACACAGACCTATTGCTAACGCATCGCTAGCGTCGATTTGCATATCGCCTTGAATACTCAACAAAATTTTCACCATGTGCTGAACTTGCAGCTTATCGGCATTACCTTTGCCAACCAAGGCCTGCTTCACCTGTCTTGCAGCGTATTCGAACACCGGCAAATCGCGGTTCAAGGTCGCGCAAATAGCCGCGCCCCGAGCCTGACCTAGCTTAAGGGCCGAATCGGCATTCTTATGCATAAACACCTGTTCGATGGCCATTTGCTCGGGACGATACAATTCAATCACCTGGCTGACGCCATCAAAAATCTGCTTTAAACGCTCAGGAAATTCATCGGATTTAATACGAATGCAGCCGCTCGCTACATAGCGAATACCGCGCGGCGTCGACTCCACCACACCGTAGCCGGTGATGCGCGAGCCTGGATCTATACCTAAAATTCTGGTCAATAGTCTATTGGTGCGAGTAATTGTGCGGTGTGATTAGGCATCGAGTGCAGTCATGATGTCGTCGCTGATGTCGGCATTGGAGTAAACATCCTGCACATCGTCCAGATCTTCCAAGCGGTCGATCAGCTTCAGCATTTTTTCGGCCGCATCGGCATCCAACTCGGTTTTGACGTCAGCATGCATCGTCACTTCGGCGTTTTCCGGCTCGAAGCCGGCAGCAACCATGGCATCCTTGACTGCCATATAGTCTTCAGGAGTGGTAAACACGTCGATAGAACCATCATCATTGGTGACCACATCCTCTGCGCCGGAGTCCATCGCCGCTTCCATCACTGCGTCTTCATCGACTCCATTGGAGTAGCTGATAATTCCGACCTTGCGAAACATATAAGCCACCGAACCGTCAGTGCCCAAATTGCCACCAGCCTTGGAAAACGCATGCCTCACATCAGCGACAGTACGATTGCGATTATCGGTCAAGCAATTGACCATCACCGCCGTACCTCCTGGGCCGTAACCTTCGTAACGTACTTCTTCGTAGACCACGCCATCAACCGCGCCTATGGCTTTTTTGATGGTGTTGTCGATGGTGTCGCGCTTCATATTGGCACCGAGCGCCTTATCGATAGCGGTGCGCAAACTTGGATTATTGGCAGGATCACCACCACCCGATCCTTTCGCAGCCACGGTAATCTCGCGAATCAGTTTGGTAAAAATCTTGCCGCGTTTTGCGTCCTGCGCGCCTTTACGATGCTTGATGTTAGCCCACTTACTATGCCCTGCCATTCTATCTCTCTGAATCTTCTAAAAATTTGGGAATTTTACCATCGTCCCGCCGGCTTATCGACCCTTGCTTAAAGTACTAGTGGCAATATCGCCGCTAACGAAGCATCCAAGACGTAACTATCGGCCTGCTCTTCCACCAACGGCCTGCGGACTACGCCGCCGAAACCGATCATATAGGCGCCGGCCAATTTAGCTTCCAAATCGGTCTTGCCATCGCCTATCATTACTAAAGATGAATGATTCATCCTCAGCCGCCGGCAAATCCTGGCTTTGCCGCCACTGACAGCCAAGGGCGAGTGTCGGGCAAAATCCTGATAATTACCGTCTTCGTCAAACAACACATCGACCGCATGCACATGCTCCTCCGGTATCCCCAACTGTTCCGCCAAGGGCAGTATCGCCTGCCGCAAGCCGCCGCTAATGATGTGGATTAACTTGTTTTTTGCTTGCAGGGCTTCGATCGTTTCGCTAACACCCTCGACCATTTCGGTGATATACAACTTGGCCAGCCAGTCTATCGCGGCTTTGTCGGGTTTGATCAAATCCAGCCGACTCGCGTAGACATCCTCGAGAGCCAATTCGCCGTTCATGGCCGCATCGGTTAACGCAGCAACTTGTTCGAATAAACCGTTACGCCTAGCCAATTCATCGATACCTTCGACCCGACTTAGCGTGCTGTCGCAATCGAAACAAATGACGTCATAACTCATAAAGCAATTTGCCTCGCCGTATGGACCGCCGGCACTTCGCAGACGGATTTCAGCACTTGTTCGTTTAGTGGATCCGAAACGCTGATGACCATCATCGCCAATTGGTGCTCGTCGGCGATACTGACCTGCATCCGGGTAATATTGATATTGGCGACGCCCAAGATTGAGCTAATCGCGGCGATCACGCCAGGCCGGTCATCATGACGGGTGATTAATAGAGCACCTTCCGGCACCACTTCGATTTCGAAATGATTGATGCTGACCAAGCGCGGATGTTGATTGCCCAACAAAGTACCCGCCAAGGACACCGATTTATCGGCGCAATGCCCCGTGATTTTGATTAGAGACTGATAGCCTTCTGATTCCTCGGTCTGCGACTCAATTAGCGTTATGCCTTGGCGCTTGGCAATGTTCTCGACATTGACGCGGTTGACCGGCGTGGAAAGTTGTCCACCCAGCAAACCGACCATCGCCTCAGCAGAAATCGGCCGAATTTTTACTTCTGCGGCCTTGCCAAATACTGCCACTTCCAGCTTTTGAATAGGCTGATCGATCAGACCAACCAGCAATTTGCCAAGAATATTGGCCAAGTTCATAAATGGTTGAGCCTTAGTCAACTCTTCTGCGGATAACCTAGGCAGATTCAGCGCATTAACAGCTTCACCGGTTTGCAAATATTTAACCGCCTGACGGGCGATCTCGACACTGACAGCCACTTGCGCTTCCTTGGTCGAAGCGCCCAAATGTGGGGTAAATACCACATTGTCTAGTGTAAGCAGCGGCGAATCCTTGGGTGGCTCTTGTTCGTAAACATCCAATGCCGCCCCGGCTATCCGACCTTCTTTCAAGGCATCGTACAATGCCGATTCGTCAACCAAACCGCCGCGTGCGCAATTGATCAAGCGTGCAGATTTTTTCATCATCGCCAATTGCTCCCGGCCGATGATGTTTTTGGTTTTTTCCAGTAAAGGACAATGCAGGGTCAAATAGTCGGCTTGTTTAACCAGAGTCTCCAAATCAACCATTTCCGCGCCATATGCGGCAAAAACATCCGGCGCTACAAACGGATCATAAGCGATCACGCGCATGCCCAAACCGTTGCCGCGTTGAGCGACTATCCGGCCAATAGTACCAAAACCCAGCACTGCCAGGGTTTTATGAGCAATTTCAGCGCCCATCAACTTGGAGCGTTCCCATTTGCCTTCTCTAACCGATTGATTAGCAAACGGCAGGTTGCGGCTCAAGGAAAACATATGTGCAATTGCGAGTTCTGCCGTCGTGGTGGCATTAGCATCAGGCGTATTCATAACGATGACGCCCTGCTCGGTCGCGGCATTTAAGTCGACGTTATCGACCCCTATGCCGGCGCGCCCGACTACTTTCAGTCGTGTCGCGGCTTTTAACACCCTCGCCGTCACCTGAGTATCGCTGCGAATCAATAAAGCATCGTACTCCGGAATAATCTCGCATAACGCGTCTTCACTCAAGCCGGTTTGAATATGTATCTGTATGCCTTCCTGGGCATTCAAGAAATTAATGCCATCTTCCGCAAGCTTGTCTGAAATTAGTATCTTTTTCATCGCCATGACTGGATTATTGGATAAGGCAGGCATTCTAGCAGCTTTGCTATAATCGCCGTAATGCGCGTTCCCGACAAACTACCGAATCTATGCTTATGAGAATAAAAGCGGCACTTGGCGTCCTATCGGTGATCTGTTTACTTGGCGCAATAGCCTGGTGGCTGACTTACACTAAAAGCTTCGCTCCCAACGCCGTTTTTACAACATTGACAGGTGAACGACTGGCAATTTCGGAGCTAAAAGGCAAGCCCGTATTGATAACATTTTGGGCAACCGACTGCCCTAGCTGTATTGAGGAAATTCCGGATTTGATCGCATTGCATCAGCAAGGCCTGCAAATCATTGCGGTGACAATGCCTTACGACCCGCCTAGCCGCGTGCAAGCATTAGCCAAGGAAAGACAGCTTCCCTATGCAGTGGCTCTTGATATAGACAGGAGTCTTGTACACGCTTTTGGTGATGTGCAGTTGACCCCCACGATGTTTTTAATAGATAGGCAAGGCATTATCATCTTGCACAAAGTTGGAGCATTTGACATGGCATCTTTGCAAGAGCTGCTGCGACATTTATAAACAATTGAGCACTTTGATGTTAGCCGAAGACTCCGACTAATCTTGATATCTCACAAAGTAGATATCAGCGATTCCACCACCGCAAATTTAAATGCCTTTGAGGTAGTCATATTTCCGGCCGAAAAAAAGCCCTGCTAGTGTTAGCAGGGCTTTTGGGATAGGCGCTTGGCGATGACCTACTTTCACATGGCAACCTGCCACACTATCATCGGCGCTAAGCGGTTTCACTTCCGAGTTCGGGATGGGATCGGGTGGTTCACGCTTGCTATGTTCACCAAGCAAACTGGTTAGGCTGTTGTTGCAGCCGTCATGCGCAGGTTTTAAGCGTTTCGCTTTGACCTGCTTTCATGGAAATCTGTATTGAGTTTGTCGTTCTCTTGCGTGTTCAGCTACTGTTGTCTTTTGACTTTACCCAAACGCATTGGGTGTTATATGGTCAAGCCTCACGGGCAATTAGTACACGTTAGCTTCACACATTACTGCGCTTCCACACCGTGCCTATCAACGTCGTAGTCTCCGACGGCCCTTCAGGGGACTTAAAGTCCCAGTGAGATCTCATCTTGGGAGGGGCTTCCCGCTTAGATGCTTTCAGCGGTTATCCTGTCCGAACGTGGCTACCCGGCAATGCCATTGGCATGACAACCGGAACACCAGAGGTTCGTCCACTCCGGTCCTCTCGTACTAGGAGCAGCTTCCCTCAAATCTCAAACGCCCACGGCAGATAGGGACCGAACTGTCTCACGACGTTCTGAACCCAGCTCGCGTACCACTTTAAATGGCGAACAGCCATACCCTTGGGACCTGCTTCAGCCCCAGGATGTGATGAGCCGACATCGAGGTGCCAAACACCGCCGTCGATATGAACTCTTGGGCGGTATCAGCCTGTTATCCCCGGCGTACCTTTTATCCGTTGAGCGATGGCCCTTCCATACAGAACCACCGGATCACTAAGACCTACTTTCGTACCTGCTCGACTTGTCCGTCTCGCAGTCAAGCACCCTTATGCCTTTGCACTCATTGCCTGATTTCCGACCAGGCTGAGGGTACCTTCGTGCTCCTCCGTTACTCTTTAGGAGGAGACCGCCCCAGTCAAACTACCCACCAGACACTGTCCCTAACCCGGATAACGGGTCGAGGTTAGAACTCCAAACATACCAGGGTGGTATTTCAAGGTTGGCTCCACGAGAACTGGCGTTCCCGCTTCAAAGCCTCCCACCTATCCTACACAAGTAGGTTCAAAGTCCAGTGTCAAGCTATAGTAAAGGTGCACGGGGTCTTTCCGTCTAGCCGCGGGTACACTGCATCTTCACAGCGATTTCAATTTCACTGAGTCCCAGGTGGAGACAGTGTGGCCATCGTTACGCCATTCGTGCAGGTCGGAACTTACCCGACAAGGAATTTCGCTACCTTAGGACCGTTATAGTTACGGCCGCCGTTTACTGGGGCTTCGATCAAGAGCTTCTCCGAAGATAACCCCATCAATTAACCTTCCAGCACCGGGCAGGCGTCACACCCTATACGTCCACTTTCGTGTTTGCAGAGTGCTATGTTTTTGCTAAACAGTCGCAGCCACCGATTTTTTGCAACCCCCTTCCGCTCCAGTCGCGAGGACCTTCACGTAATGAGGGCATACCTTCTCCCGAAGTTACGGTATCATTTTGCCTAGTTCCTTCACCTGGGTTCTCTCAAGCGCCTTAGAATTTTCATCCCACCCACCTGTGTCGGTTTAGGGTACGGCCACTAGTAACCTGAAGCTTAGAGGTTTTTCCTGGAAGCAGGGCATCTATCACTTCGCTGTTCTTTCGAACCGCTCGTCATCACGTCTCGGCATAAAGCACCCCGGATTTGCCTAAGATGCATGCCTACCTGCTTAAACTGCCACTTCCAACCGACAGCTGATATAGCCTTCTCCGTCACCCCATCGCAGTTACTACTGGTACAGGAATATTAACCTGTTTTCCATCGACTACGCTTTTCAGCCTCGCCTTAGGTGCCGACTAACCCTGCGTCGATTAACGTTGCGCAGGAAACCTTGGGTTTTCGGCGAGGGGGTTTTTCACCCCCTTTATCGTTACTTATGTCAGCATTCGCACTTCCGATACCTCCAGCCCACTTCTCAATGAACCTTCGCAGGCGTACGGAACGCTCCTCTACCACTCACGCTTAACGCGTAAATCCGTAGCTTCGGTACTATGCTTAGCCCCGGTAAATCTTCCGCGCAGACCGACTCGACCAGTGAGCTATTACGCTTTCTTTAAAGGATGGCTGCTTCTAAGCCAACCTCCTGGCTGTCTGTGCCTTTCCACATCGTTTCCCACTGAGCATAGATTTGGGGACCTTAGCTGACGGTCTGGGCTGTTTCCCTTTTCACGACGGACCTTATCACCCGCCGTGTGTCTCCCGTGCTTGCACTTGCTGGTATTCGGAGTTTGCATCGGGTTGGTAAGTCGGGATGACCCCCTAGCCGAAACAGTGCTCTACCCCCAGCAGTGATACACGAGGCGCTACCTAAATAGCTTTCGAGGAGAACCAGCTATCTCCGAGCTTGATTAGCCTTTCACTCCGATCCACAGCTCATCCCCGTCTTTTTCAACAGACGTGGGTTCGGCCCTCCAGTTAGTATTACCCAACCTTCAGCCTGGCCATGGATAGATCGCCCGGTTTCGGGTCTACACCTTGCGACTAAACGCCCTATTAAGACTCGCTTTCGCTACGCCTCCCCTATTCGGTTAAGCTTGCCACAAAATGTAAGTCGCTGACCCATTATACAAAAGGTACGCAGTCACCCCACGAAGGGGCTCCCACTGCTTGTACGCATACGGTTTCAGGTTCTATTTCACTCCGCTCTCCGCGGTTCTTTTCGCCTTTCCCTCACGGTACTAGTTCACTATCGGTCAGTAAGGAGTATTTAGCCTTGGAGGATGGTCCCCCCATATTCAGTCAAAGTTTCACGTGCTCCGACCTACTCGATTTCACTAAAAAAAGGTTTTCGTGTACGGGGCTATCACCCTGTATCGCCGGACTTTCCAGACCGTTCCACTAACCTTATCCTAGCTTAAGGGCTAGTCCCCGTTCGCTCGCCACTACTTAGGGAATCTCGGTTGATTTCTTTTCCTCCGGGTACTTAGATGTTTCAGTTCTCCGGGTTCGCTTCAGTGAGCTATGTATTCACTCAAAGATGACGTGCTGATGCACGCCGGGTTTCCCCATTCGGACATCTCTGGATCACAGCCGGTTTGCAGGCTCCCCAAAGCTTTTCGCATGCTACAACGTCCTTCATCGCCTCTTACTGCCTAGGCATTCACCGTATGCGCTTATTCACTTGACCATATAACCCGAATACGTCTGTACTTTGGTTATACTGTCAGCTGACATTTTCGCTGATTTTTTCTGCTTGAGAACGACATGCTGCTTGCTTTCCATCTTTATCTTTCGACATTGACTTCATTCAAACCGCAACTCGTTTCAGTTTCGATCATTGCTGATCGTTACTATAGTTACAGATTTCCATATTGTTAAAGAGCTATCGGTACGAATACCAATGCTATACAGTCTTTATCATGCGATAAAACCGTATAGCGCTGATGTCCACATCCAAGTGCTTACATTTGACGAACTGGTTTACCCTCAGCGTTCAGCGTGATGGTGGAGCCAGGGAGGATCGAACTCCCGACCTCCTGCGTGCAAGGCAGGCGCTCTCCCAGCTGAGCTATGGCCCCTAAAACAGACTAAAGACCAAGACTCAAGCCGGAATCCAACTATGCACAACCCTACCCATTTCTAACCAGGAGTGTTGTCTGATCGTTTTCCGCCTTATTGCTTTCGCCTTTTATGCGTTGGTGGGTCTGGGAGGAGTTGAACCTCCGACCTCACCCTTATCAGGGGTGCGCTCTAACCAACTGAGCTACAGACCCAGGTGCGTCTTTCAATCGAAATAATTTGTTGTGAGTACGTGTAACGGTGTGCCGTCTTTGTAAGGAGGTGATCCAGCCCCAGGTTCCCCTAGGGCTACCTTGTTACGACTTCACCCCAGTCATGAATCACAAAGTGGTAAGCGCCCTCCCGAAGGTTAAACTACCTACTTCTTTTGCAACCCACTCCCATGGTGTGACGGGCGGTGTGTACAAGGCCCGGGAACGTATTCACCGCGGCATTCTGATCCGCGATTACTAGCGATTCCGACTTCACGCAGTCGAGTTGCAGACTGCGATCCGGACTGGGACCGGCTTTTTGGGATTCGCTTACTCTCGCGAGTTCGCAGCCCTCTGTACCGGCCATTGTAGCACGTGTGTAGCCCTACCCATAAGGGCCATGATGACTTGACGTCGTCCCCACCTTCCTCCGGTTTATCACCGGCAGTCTCCCTAGAGTTCCCGGCATGACCCGCTGGCAACTAAGGATAAGGGTTGCGCTCGTTACGGGACTTAACCCAACATTTCACAACACGAGCTGACGACAGCCATGCAGCACCTGTCTCAGAGCTCCCGAAGGCACTCCGCTATCTCTAACAGATTCTCTGGATGTCAAGGGTAGGTAAGGTTCTTCGCGTTGCATCGAATTAAACCACATGCTCCACCGCTTGTGCGGGCCCCCGTCAATTCATTTGAGTTTTAGCCTTGCGGCCGTACTCCCCAGGCGGTCAACTTAATACGTTAGCTCCACTACTAAGTTCTTTAAGAACCCAACAGTTAGTTGACATCGTTTACGGCGTGGACTACCAGGGTATCTAATCCTGTTTGCTACCCACGCTTTCGTACCTCAGCGTCAGTTTTAGTCCAGGGAGCCGCCTTCGCCACTGGTGTTCCTTCAGATCTCTACGCATTTCACCGCTACACCTGAAATTCCACTCCCCTCTACTAAACTCTAGTTGCCCAGTATCAAATGCAGTTCCCAGGTTAAGCCCAGGGCTTTCACATCTGACTTAAACAACCGCCTACGCACGCTTTACGCCCAGTAATTCCGATTAACGCTTGCACCCTCCGTATTACCGCGGCTGCTGGCACGGAGTTAGCCGGTGCTTCTTGTATAGGTAATGTCAGTCTACCGGGTATTAACCGGCAGGTATTCCTTCCTATTGAAAGTGCTTTACAACCCTCAGGCCTTCTTCACACACGCGGTATTGCTGGATCAGGCTTTCGCCCATTGTCCAATATTCCCCACTGCTGCCTCCCGTAGGAGTCTGGGCCGTGTCTCAGTCCCAGTGTGGCTGATCATCCTCTCAGACCAGCTATGGATCGTCGCCTTGGTAGGCCTTTACCCTACCAACTAGCTAATCCAACATAGGCTCATCTATTAGCGCCAGGTCCGAAGATCCCCAGCTTTCCCCCGTAGGGCGTATGCGGTATTAGCGTGAGTTTCCCCACGTTGTCCCCCACTAATAGGCAGATTCCTATGCATTACTCACCCGTCCGCCACTCGTCAGCGCCCGAAGGCCTGCTACCGTTCGACTTGCATGTGTTAAGCATACCGCCAGCGTTCAATCTGAGCCATGATCAAACTCTTCAGTTTAATTTTAACTTGTCACTAAATAAGATTAGTGACCAATCTTGGCTCGACTACAGAACATCTTTTCTTGCGAATTGACGTGGTTTCTGTGTCGACTATTTTTAAACAGCACATAGTCGCTACACATACCCACACAAATTATTTCGATTTCGTTTGTTAAAGAGCCAGAGCATTTCGCCCTGTTGAGCCGACATATTCTACAGCGTTTTCAGTTCCTGTCAAATTTATTTTTAAGCCATTTCAAAAACCGAAACACTCAAAACAAACCCGCCACTCACAACCTTAAACCCGCCGAACCCAGCCGACTCCTTCACCGCCAAACCCAAAAAGCTAAAGCAGTGAAGAGCCGCGCATTTTAATCACCCATACACCCCGCGTCAAGATATTATTTCTATCCGCGCAAATTTTCTTTTGCCTACCTGATAAACATGCGTGGCCGGCGCCGAAATTAAGGTTTTCGGGTCTTCCAGTTTTTCACCATCAATCTTTACCGCACCTTGTTTGATCAAACGTAATGCTTCAGATGTGCTTTCCACTAACCCAGCATTTTTCAACACATTAGCAATCGGCATGCCCTGCTCATCGACTTTAATTCGAACTTCCTCGATATCATCCGGCAAAGCCCCGCGCTGAAACCGAGCCTCAAAATTCTCAAGCGCCGTTTTTGCAGCCTGAAACCCATGAAACCTGGCAACAATCTCCTGAGCGAGCGAAACTTTGTAATTTCTTGGGTTTTCGCCATCCTCGCACGCAGTTCGCCAATTCTCTATTTCAGTCATTGGCTTAAAGCTCAATAACTTAAAGTAACGCCACATCAGCTCATCTGAGATCGACATGATCTTGCCAAACATGTCATCAGGAACGTCGGCTATACCTATGTAGTTGTTAAGCGATTTGGACATTTTCTGGACACCATCAAGCCCTTCCAAAATCGGCATAGTCAACACGACCTGAGGTTTTTGCCCATAACCTTCCTGCAATTGCCTACCCATCAACAGGTTAAACTTCTGATCCGTGCCACCCAGCTCGACATCCGCTTTCATGACCACCGAGTCATAGCCCTGTATTAATGGGTATAAGAATTCGTGAATCGCAATGGGCTGCCCCCCCTTGTAACGCTTACTGAAATCATCACGCTCCAGCATTCTCGCCACGGTATTTCTCGCTGCTAACTGGATTAATTCGGCACTCGTCATAGAGCCCATCCACGCCGAATTAAATTTCACCTCGGTTTTATCAGGATCAAGGATCTTAAACACCTGCGCCTGATAGGTTTTCGCGTTTTCCGCCACTTCCTCACGACTCAACGGCTTACGCGTGACGTTTTTGCCGGTCGGATCGCCTATCATTGCAGTAAAATCGCCGATCAAAAATTGCACGTTATGCCCGGCATCCTGAAATTGCTTCAGCTTATTAATGAGCACCGTGTGTCCCAGATGCAAATCGGGCGCAGTCGGGTCAAATCCAGCCTTAATCGTTAACGGCCGATTTTCCTCCAGCTTTTTGATCAAATCAGATTCCAGCAAAATTTCTTCAGCGCCGTAACGCAACTGAGCCAAGGTTTCTTGCAACAATTTATTCTCCCGATAGCCTTTAGTTTTGGGCGCGCATTATAAGTGATGCAATTGTACGGAAGGATAAAAAATGGCCTTTTGTTGGCCTTATGCACCAAAATTGCCTACAATGAAACGCTCGACAAACAATGAAGTGTGATTACTGTGAAGAACAGAATACTCAAGTCGGTGCTATTAGGCACCTACACCGTTGTTGCCGCCAGCGCAAGTTACGGATTGATACCGCATAAAGGTTTTGAAGACGCAAAAACCTTGGAGCAAGACAGACTGATCTCTTCCAAGATCAACCAATACACCAAATACGTTGCACCACCCGAAGTACAACATCTCGATATTACCGAAGAACTGGAACATACCGTTAAGTCCGGCGAAAACCTTTCCAGCATTTTCTCAGCCTTAAATCTTAGCAGAGAAGATTTGCACAAAATTATCCACGCCAACGCCACGGGCAAGCAGTTTGCCGATGTCGAACCAGGCCAGGACGTTGTTGCCACCCTGAATGCGTCAGGCGAACTGGAACAACTTACTTACAGCAAAAATCCTTTCGAAACATTGATTGCCACCCGACATGATGACGAATTCGATGTGGCGTTGTTAAGCAAAAAAATCGATTACCAAGTAGCCAGCAGCAAAGGCACGATTAACTCTTCACTATTCGAAGACGGCAAGGAAGCTGGCCTTCCGGAAAAGCTCATACTGAAACTGGCTGACATTTTTGCGTGGGACATCGATTTTGCACTGAATTTAAGAGACGGCGACCAATTTACCGTCGTCTATGAAAAGCTGTTTGTGGACGGTAAAGAATTCGATACCGGCGAAATTCTCTCGGTCGAATTCGTCAACCAGGGTAAAACTTATACCGCCGTACGCTTCGAAGATAATCAAGGCAACACAGGCTACTACACCCCGGACGGTAACGGTTTGCGCAAAGCCTTCCTGCAAACCCCGATGGACTTCGCCAAAATCAGCTCGCATTTTGATTTACACCGCAAGCATCCGATCCTGAACACCATCCGCGCGCATAAAGGCGTCGATTATTCCGCAGCCATCGGCACTCCGGTTAAAACCACCGGCGACGGTAAAATCGTCTTCCGCGGCGTGAAAAACGGCTATGGCAATGTAGTGGAGATCGAGCATGGCCAAAAATATTCAACCTTGTACGCCCACTTGTCCGGCTTCAAATCCGGTCAAAAACTCGGCAGCACCATTAAACAAGGCGATGTAATTGGTTACGTCGGCAAAACCGGCTTGGCCACCGGCCCGCATCTACATTATGAATTCCGCATTGGCGGCGAGCACGTCAATCCGGTTACCGCGAAAATACCGCGCTCCATGCCTATGGATAACGCTTTACTGGCAAAATTCAAAGCACAAACCCAGCCATTTTTGGCGCAATTGAAACAAGCCAAAGGCGACGCGTTGGTTGCTCAAAACTAATACAGTGTCCGAGCTTTATATAGGCTTAATGTCAGGGACCAGCGTCGATGGTATCGATGCTGGTCTTGTCGATTTTAGCGACGGCAAAACACAACTTGTCGCATTCCATTACCAACCATTCTCCGTCGAATTCCGGCAAAAAATTCAAAATCTAAGCCAACCTGGCCAGCCTATTCTGCTAACCGATTACGGCTCTCTCGATAGCCAGATCGGTCGATTATTCGGCGAAGCAGTACAGAAGTTGCTTGATAATGCCAACATTCCGGCAAGTTCGATCAAGGGTATCGGCAGTCACGGGCAAACCGTTTATCACGCACCCGAGACTGCCTATGGCTTTTCTCTGCAAATCGGCGACCCGAATCGCATTGCCGAAATCACCGGCATCACCACCGTCGCCGATTTTCGCCGCCGCGACATTGCCGTTGGCGGCCAAGGTGCCCCGTTGGTTCCAGCCTTTCATCAAGCAGTTTTTAGCGATGTCACGCAAGCCAGGGTAGTCGTCAATATTGGCGGCATCGCCAACATAACAGTGTTAAACGATAAACCGGTCATCGGCTTCGATACCGGCCCCGGCAATGGCTTAATGGACTGGTGGTGTCAGAAACATTGCAACCAGCCTTATGACCGCAATGGCGATTGGGCAGCCAAGGGCAAACCCTATCCCGCCCTGCTCGATGCTTTAAAAGACGACGACTATTTCCGGCTAGCGCCACCGAAAAGTACTGGCAAGGAATATTTTTCGCCTGCCTGGTTGCAACAAAAGCTCAGCTTATTTCCAGACCTTGAGCCTGAAGATATTCAAGCCACACTCTGTCAATTCAGCGCCGATACTATCGCCGACGCCATTCGCCAATATGCGCCAAATACCTTGCAAACTTTGGTTTGTGGTGGCGGCGCGCATAACGGTCAATTGATGACCCTGTTACGAAAACTCCTCGATATGCCGGTGATTTCAACAGCTGAAAGGGGAATCGATCCCGATCATGTCGAAGCGATTGCGTTTGCTTGGCTGGCACGGCAAACTCTTAACAATTTGCCGGGAAACTTATGTAGCGTCACGGGCGCAGGGGCGCCCGTGATTTTAGGTGGGATTTATCCGGGTAGAAACGGTTTACGCTGAGAAAGACGAGCCGCAACCGCAGGTCGTCGTGGCGTTAGGATTGCGAATCACGAATTGCGCACCAGACAGGTCTTCCTTATAATCGATTTCGGCACCGCTAAGGTACTGAATACTCATCGAATCGATCAGAACTGTTACGCCGTCTTTGACAATTTGGGTATCGTCTTCATTAACATCTTCGTCAAAAGTAAAACCGTACTGAAATCCCGAACAGCCGCCACCACTGATATAAACTCTGAGCTTAAGATTATCGTTACCCTCTTCCTGAATTAAACCCGCAACTTTATGAGCGGCGCTGTCGGTAAACACAATAGGATCGGACATATAAAACTCTATAAGCAATTGAAAGATTGTATGATTATGACTATACCTAGTAATTCAGTCAAGAATTATCCACTATATTTTCCAGCCAAGCGATTAAAGCTCCAGCGAAGCAACCACCGCGCTAATATTTACGCTAAATTTAGCTGGAACTCTATTAACAAACTCCATAGCTTCGCCTAAAACCAGAAATTGTCGACAGCCGAAGATCCCACTTAAAATCGTTCGACAAGGAGACATACCATGCTTATCACCTTCCTCAGACACGCTACCGCGGAAGATGGCGGCTTATCGATACCCGACGCGGATAGAGCTTTAATTGACAAAGGCGAGAAACAGGTAAAACGCTTGGCGGCATTTTGTTTAGCCAACGGCTTGATTCCGGGATCGATTTATTGCAGCCCGCTGCTACGCGCCCAACAGACCGCGAGGATACTCAACCAGCGCTTGCCTGGCTGTCCTGCCCCACAAACCGTTGATTGGTTAGGCATCGATAATTCTGCGCTCACTATAATCGCAGAACTAAGCAAACTGGCAGACTTAGGCCTGGATGACATCTGGCTGGTGGGTCACGAACCGGATTTCTCAACTACCGTTTCCCTTTTATTAGGCACCGCTGCCGACAATATTGTTATCAAAAAAGCCTCTCTAACTCGCCTGGATGCCGATTTGTCGGATCAAGCTTCGGCCAAATTGCTGTGGAGCATTCCGTGCTCATTGATGCGCTAAGGACCAACTCACCCAAGTTCAAGCCAATTGTTCGACCAACTCCTTCAGTGCTGCCAGGGTTTCGGCATCGGTAACAGACTCCGCAATCCGCTTGTGCAAATTCTCCGCATAGCGTGTTGATGCCAGGCCAGCCTGAACCAAACCAAAATCCTGAACAAAGCTATCGATTTGCCGCCAGTCGTCGCCAGTCAATATGGCCTTTTCCGCAGCGGAAGCCATCTTGGCCCAGCCATCAATGTCGCCGGCAAACTTTCTGTAAATAGCAACTTTTTCCAGACTAATCATTTCTCATCTGAGACAGCACAATCTTTCTAAGCGCAGATCTCTTCGTCCAGCAAATAACAGCCTGGATCCTCAGCCCAAAAATCACCGGTCATTTGCTGCGCACGAACGCGGGTATTGCCGTTGCAGATACCTTGATAATGGCAATCGCCGCAGCGGCCTTTCAACGGCCGGGGCGAAGCTTTCAATCCGGCCATAAGCGGATCGCTGATGTCCGACCAGATTTCGGAGAACGGCCGTTTGCGGACATTACCCAAACCGTAATGCCACCAAAAGGTGTCGGGATGGACATTACCGAGATTGTCGATGTTAGCGACGTTGACGCCCGAGGCATTGCCGCCCCATTGCTGGAGTTTGGCCTGGATATGCTCTGCTTGCTCGGGGAAACGGCGCTTAACCCAATGCAGAAAATACACCGCATCCGCGTCGTTGTTGCCGGTCACCACTTCGCGATGCAAGCCTTGTTGTTCCCAGCTCAAAGATTTATCGAACACGACATCCATCACCTTGCGGGTCAACTGAAACTCGGCGTCGTCCTTGCGGTTCTTATTACCGCGACCGCCATAGTTCAAATGCGACAGATAGAATTTGTCGATGTCTTCGTCGTCCATCAATTGCAACAGACCTTCAAAGTCGTGTGCGTTGTCTTGGGTTAGCGTAAACCTGACCCCGGCTTTGATGTTGTGTTCGCGGCATAAACGAATACCGGCCAGCGACGCTTCGAACGAACCTTGTTTCTGGCGGAATGAGTCATGAGTCTGACCAATGCCATCCAGGCTGACGCCGATGTATTGGTAGTCAATCGCGGCGATTTGCTCAATGTTACTTTCGTTAATCAGCGTGCCGTTGCTAGACAGAGCCACATAAAACCCCTTATCCCGGGCGCGCTGCGAGATGGCAAAAATATCCGGATGCAGCAACGGCTCGCCACCGGACAAAATCAACACTGGCACTTTGAAGGCTTTCAGGTCATCCATCACCGTGTAGATTTCCTGCGTGCTGAGTTCGCCGGGAAAATTGATGTCGGCAGAGGTGGTGTAGCAATGTTTGCAGGTTAAATTGCAGCGGCGGATCAAATTCCAGATCACCACCGGCCCGGACGGTTTGCGCGGTGCGGCCAGCGGGGTCGGATGCAGCAATTCGCGCATGTATTGGCTCAGTCTGAACATGCCCTATCCCCCGATTCGCAAACCGGTTTTTTTAAGAATTTTGGTGCTGTACAGCACCTCGTGACTACGTGCCTGTTCTCCTAATAATTCGGCGATGATTGCGGACTGCCGTTCGGCATCCTGCTCGGTCTTACCATGCACCATGGCGAACAAATTGTACGGCCAGTCCGGCAAATGTCGGGGACGCTGGTAACAGTGGCTTACAAACGGCAGTTTCGCCACCTTTCGCCCAAGTTCGTCGACATGGCTATCCTCAACATCCCACACCGTCATACCGTTGTAGCGGTAACCCAGTTTGTAATGGTTGGGCACCGCAGCAATACGGCGAATGGTCCCGGTCTGCTGCATTTCAGCCAGATGTAACATGATCACTTGTGCAGACAAACCCAGTTGCTCGGCAACCGCTTGATACGGCTCACTGACTAAGGGCAAACCGGCCTGGGTGGCCTGGATAATTTTTCTGTCTATTTCGTCGATGGGCATCAGGCTTCCAATTGCAGACCAACGTAGTATTCGCTGATCTTCGGCATGTTGTAAACGGCCAATCCGGTCCGCCGCTCAATTTCCGCAATCACACTTTGCACCTGTTCCGGCTTTTCGGTGGCCAGCACAAACCACATATTCAACAAATGATTACGGGCATAGTTATGCGCCACTTCGGGGAAGGCGTTGACGATTTCGGTGACTTCGTCGAAGCGCTCATCCGGTACTTTCAGCGCCGCCAAAGTCAGAGCCCCACCCATTTGTTCGGCATGATACATAGGCCCAAAACGCGACAATATTCCGTCGGCCAACATGGCTTGCAATCTTGACAGCAATTCGGCTTCCGGCAGGCCCAATTCCGCGGCAACCCGTTGGTAGGGCGATACGCAGATAGGGAAACCTTGCTGCAAGCGGTTCACGATGGCTTTGTCTGTGGCGTCCATGTTTAGGCGAAGTGCATACGCAAAGACTGTTTGTTTTGAATCTCCTCACCCCTGCCCTCTCCAGCAAAAACGGGGGTTGGCCCATCGCCTTTTGTCATCTGGCGAGCATATAAAGCGCCCCGCTGTTTAAAGCAACGCCGGCTAAACAACACTTCAAAAGAATAATCGCTTAAATTGCAGTCATGCCGCAGTTCTGCCCATTGCTCAAGCACCACCTCCCGGCTCTTACCATGGATCATGCAATACAAGTTATAGGGCCAGACGTCACCCTGGCGCGGGCGTTGGTAACACAGATTGACGCAAGCCTGCTGACTGATCAACGCGCCGACCCGAGCTACCCGCTCGTCCGGCACATCCATCACGATCATCGCATTGGCCCGGTAACCCAACTGGCGATGCTTGACCACCACGCCCCAACGCTTGATCAAACCTTGAGTCTTTAAGCGCGCCAAACGCTCAATCACTTCCTGTTCGGTAATCGCCAATTGCTCCGCTATCGCCGCATACGGCCTAGCTGCAATCGGCAATCCGGCTTGCACGGCTGCAATCAGTTGATAATCAATGGCGTCAATCATGCAGATTAAGCTCAAATCCCAGGTTGATGAAATAGTCGGCCAACATCGGTAGCAACATCGCGGGATAGCCGGTTTGAGTCTCGATGTCCGCAATAACAGCTTTAAGATGGGTTTCGCTATCGGCAATCAACACAAACCACAAATTGAAGCGATTTTCGCGCTCATAGTTGTGATTGACTTCCGGATAAGCGCTCACCAATTCCGCAACTCTCGCCAAATCAAATTCCGGCACCGCCATCGCCACCAGCGCGCTGTTGCCAATGCTATTGGGCGCGATCACCGGGCCGATGCGGCTGATCATCTGTTGCTCTGATAAGGTTTTAAACGCATTCAGCACCTCGTCTTCGCTAACCCCAAGCTGCTCGGCGATGTCGCGGTATGGGGTCGGACTCAACGGAAAGTCCTGTTGATAATCGTTGAGGAGGCGTTTATGCAAGGGGGCCAGCATGTTACCAGCCTATGCGATTGGCGCGATCAGTGAAGAAAATCCCGCTGGGCTTCTGCGCCGGTAGACGGGCGGTCTCTTGAAAAGTTTCGGTGTCGTAAACCATCACCCGGTCCTCGTCGCGCACCGCCAGCCATACCGCTTCGCCGCGCGGGCTGAATTCCATATGCAATACGGCCTTTCCGGGCTGCAGGGTTTTTGCGATGTTAAAATCTTTCAAATCGATTACTTGTAAGGTCTGATTGTCCGGGAAGGCGAAATTCACCCAGACCTGCCGTCCATCCGGCCGCGAGGTGACGAATACCGGTTGTCCGGCTACGGGTATGCGCTTGACCAACTCCCATTCGCGAGTATCGATCACCAACACTTCATGCAATCCCACCGCTGGCACCAACAACCAATCGCCGGCCACAGTCCAACCCTCCAAATGCGGCATTTTGTAGACCGGCATTTGCTCGTCATCCTTACCGTAGTCTTCCAGGATATGTTCGACACCCTTCTCCGGCTGCCACAAATCCAGCAAGGCCAAGCCTTTCTCACCGAATAAACCAGCGGCATAGAAATGACCGTCCGGTGTCAGCAAGGCATCATATGGTTGTTTGCCGATGTCTTTAAATTTTTTCACAATGGGTTGACGCGGATTCTTGGCATCGATCAACCAAATTTCATTGCCTTCGAACAGGCTGCAAACGAAGCGCTGGCCCGGTGCATCAACAAGACCGACTACTTTGGATAACTTGTTGTCTTCGCCGTAAACAGCCGGAATCTCAGCCAGTTGCTCCAGCGTTACGGCGTCGAACAGTTTCACGCCGCCTGGTGTGTAATTAGAGACGGCAATTATTTTGCCATCCTGAGAAATCGCCCCGCCGATGCTGTTGCCGGCCTGGATGATGCGTTTTTCGATTTTGTCCTGGAGTAAATCGATCTTGGTCAAACCGCCGTCGCGACCGAAAACATAGGCATAGCGTTGATCGCGGGAGAACACCACTGATGCATGGGACAAATCACCCAAGCCTTCGATACGACTCAGCGACGCCGGTTTCGTGGTGTTAACGATCTGGATGCTGCCGGTTTCACGTTCGATGACTACGCCAAGGTCACCGGTAGCGCGCGGATCAGCATCAACTTGCGAACCAAAGCCGAGAGCAATTGAAAGAAAAATAAGCCGCAAACAGGGTTTCATAATTGACGCAGGAATGAGTGAGTAAAACCGTAACCTTGTGCTTTGCAAGGGGTCTTCATTACTTTAGGCCTTGACGTAATTGCTGTATTAGCCAGCCAGTTTCGTCAATTCTAAGAAAACTCTTCCAAGGCGGCATCGCTGACCCGGGTCGACCGTTTTGTATAGCATCCGCCAATAGCACGTCGCTTTTGTCGGCCAATGCTTCCGGCATCAACGATGGCCCCAAGCCGCCTTTCGGCGGCAGGCCATGGCAGGAGCCACAATCATGCTTAAGCATATTCAACAACTCCTGCTGCCTTTGCGGATTAGGTTGTTCCGCAAAGGCGCGGGATGACAGCAAGCCGATCAACAGCCAGCAATAGCGCATTGCTTAGGGTTTAACACTGCCGTAATACGCGGCGATGTCGTTAATTTCCGCATCGGTCAAAGAGCCGGCAATCGCATTCATGATGTCGGATTTCCGCGTCTTGTCGCGATATTGTTTGATCGCGGTTTTCAAATACTCCGGATCGCGGCCGCCCAAAGGGGGAAACGGTGCATCGGCGCTGGGCATCCGGATACCGTGACATTGCGCACACACCGCGCCTGCCTTGGCTTGACCGACATACAGACTAGTCGCCTGAACGCTACCGGCGGCGAACACCCCCGCCAACAGCGCCACGATAAAATGAGTCATCTTCATTTTGATTGCTCCATTTCGTCAGGCGACAAACCGCGAGTCATGTATTTGACCCGGCCACGCGAGAAGATACCCGCGGGGCTTTCCATCGGCACGGTCGCGACTTTTTGCAAGGTGTTGGAATCGTAAACCACCACTTCGTCGCCGTTATAGCCGGCGCTGATATACAGGAACTTGCCGTCGGCGCTATATTCTGGGAAGTAGGCGTGGCCGCCGACATCCAGCGTTCTCACTACTTCCAAAGTTTTCTTGTCGATCAATTGTACGGTGCGGGCGCGTCTGTCCTTGCTGATGATGTCAACCGCGACATAAGGCGCGTTGGCATGTGCGGCCGGCGATTCGGTGCCGCCGGAAACCGGTACTTGTTTGACGACTTCCATTTTATCCAGGTCCCAGACGCTGACCACGGTTTTGTCGCAATCGCCGAAGTTGGTACCGAAGCCCAAGGTACGGCCATCAACCTTGACCGCGGAACCTCCGCCGACATGCGGCACGCAACCGGCTTCCAATTTTTTGATGATTTCGCGTTTTTCCAGGTCGATGGCGGCGACGATGCTGTCGTCGTAAGAAGCAATCATCAATTTTTTGCCGCCGTGGGTCAGGAAGGCATCATGCAAATGTCGACCGACATTCTCGATCCGGGTGACAGGAAAACCCTCTTTGTTCAAATCAATCACCCAAACCTGCCCGGCATTTTCCAGCGCAATCGCGAAAATATCCGCATACGGGGTACCGATGATCATGCCGGAGTCGGATGACACGTGTTTGCCGTCCGGGTCGATGCCTTCCAACTCAAAGGTTTTTAAAGGTTCCAGCGTATCGGCATTTAGAATCACGGCGTTATGCGGTACGAAAGAACCGGCCATGATGTATTTACCATCGCGCGATACGCCCATACCTGGGCCGTTCCAGCCGGTTTTGATACTGCGCACCGCTTGCATGGAATACAAATCGACTTTAAAAATCTCGGCAGTATCGGTTTTTACATAGGCCCAGCGCGGATTGGCCGGGTTGAAATCGATAATATGCGCGGCGGTGCCGGTAGGTACTTCGCCGACTTTTTGATGGGTGGAACTGTTGATGAAGATGGCTTTGGAGCCTTCGCCACGACCGTATTTGCCGCGCGCCGCGACGCCGATCAGATTTTCGAATTTATCGTCGATTTGGAAAGTCGGCTTGGCCGGCAGCGTGCTTTCATCTTTAACATAGACTTTCAGCGACTTTTTCATGTCGTCGATAGTCCAGGCCGGGTTAGGCTGTTTGGGGGTTTCTTGCAAATGCTTAATCACGCCGCGAATTTGGTCGTCATCAAGCCTGCCGTAGAACGGAGGCATCAAAGTGTCGAAGCTGCCGGCCATTACGATGGTACGTAATGCGGTGGGGCTGCGGCCTTTCAAGGTAGCCGAGTTCAGCGCCGGCGCCAAATAACCGCCGTGATCGGAACCATGACAGCTGGCGCAATTGTCTTGGTAGAGCTTGTGGAAATCGTCGGATTTTGCCATCGCCACTCCGGATGACAACAGCATGGCGATAGCACTCGCCAGTAGGGATTTATTCAGCATTTTTATAGTATTTTTCATTTAAAATTCCTGCCACCCGCAAGTTAAAAAAAAGAGCCAACTTGGTGCATTAAACCATAAAAGACCAGGACGAACAGCCGCCCGATTTAGCATGGTAAAATAACAGCTTGTTGACTCCAGGCCGATGTTATAAAGTAAAGTTTCGATTCGCTATCAATTTACTCCCTGAACCATCGCCTTGTCAACCTTGTGGATCATGATGAGAATGCAATTTATGCAACAAACTGATATTTACGAACTTATTGAGTGCATGACCACCTTGATCCGTTCCGAGGAACGGAAAAAATGTACGGAACTGGGCTTGCAGCCAGTACACTTTCAAGTGCTCAATTACCTCTCGCGCTGCAACAAATACAGCAATACGCCTGCTGCTGTCGCCAATTATTTAGGTATGACGCGCGGCACGGTATCGCAATCGCTAATTATTCTGGAAAAGAAAGGTTATATCGGCAAAACGCCGGATGCCAACGACAAGCGCGTAGTGCATTTGCAATTGCTGCCGGATGGCGCTGCGATACTTAAGCAAGCGCGACCTTCGGATTTATTCCACAGCGCCACCTCTATCTTGCAAAGCAGCGATTCGCCGCCGTCAGACGCCAATGTTTTCCAACAAGCCTTGACCGCCCTGCAAAAAGCCAACCACTCGCAGTCGTTTGGCGTGTGCAAAACCTGCCGCAACTTCAGCGAAATAGACGGCGGTTTTTTCTGCCAGCTTACCCAGGAGAAGCTCAGCACAGGCGATAGCGAACAAATTTGCCAGGAACACAACCCTGTCTAACTATCCGACCAATGCACAGATAGGCATTAAACAAATCCCGGCCGGGCTTATACTGCGGGATTTACCGGGTCGATTGGGGAGCTAATATGTCTATACCTCGCATCGCTTTGACGCCCGGCGAGCCTGCCGGCATCGGCCCGGACTTGTGCATACAACTGGCGCAGCAGGAACAAGCTTGCCAACTCGTTGCCATTGCCGATCCGGAATTATTACAGCAACGGGCAGAACAACTTGGCTTGCCGCTGGCAATTCAACTTTTCGACATCGATCAAACTGCCAACAAACAGCAAGCCGGCACCATATCCGCTCTGCCCATCAGCTTGAGCGAGCCAGCCGTTTGCGGACGGCTCAATTCCGCCAATAGCCGATACGTTCTGGAAACCATCCGCCAAGCCACCTTGGGCTGCATGAGCGGCGCATTCTCTGCGATAGTTACCGGCCCGGTTCACAAAGGCGTGATTAACGACGCCGGCATTCCCTTTAGCGGCCACACCGAATTTATCGCCGAATTGGCTGGCGGTACGCCAGTCATGATGCTGGCCACACCCGGCCTACGCGTCGCTTTGGCGACGACCCATTTACCTTTGTCTGAAGTCAGCGCCGCCATTACCCCCGAATCTTTGGCAACGGTGATTAGGTTATTGGACCACGACCTAAAGCAACGCTTTGCAATAGCTAAGCCGAAAATACTGGTTTGCGGCCTCAATCCGCACGCCGGCGAGAGCGGCCATCTGGGCCGCGAGGAAATCGACACCATCGAACCGACTCTTGAACGCTTACGCTGCGAAGGTATCAACCTTTACGGACCACTACCCGCCGACACATTGTTTACGCCCAAATACCTGGAAAGCGCCGACGCCGTGTTAGCGATGTATCACGATCAAGGCCTGCCAGTATTGAAATACAAAGGCTTCGGCCAAGCCGTGAATATCACCCTCGGCTTACCCATCGTCCGCACCTCGGTCGACCACGGCACCGCGCTGGAACTGGCCGGCACCGGCAAAGCCAACCTAGGCAGTTTGCAGTTTGCGTTGCAGACTGCGCTGGATATGATTCCCCACTTAACAAACTAAAAATGACCCACACCGCCCGCAAACGCTTCGGCCAGAACTTTCTGCACGATCACAGCATCATTTACAACATTCTAGCCAGCGCCCATCCGGTAGCAGGCGAACATTGGGTGGAAATCGGCCCCGGTCTCGGCGCGTTGACCCTGCCTTTATTGGAGTCCGGCGCCAAACTCGACGTGGTCGAACTAGACCGGGACTTGGTCAGCCGCTTGCAAAAACAGTTTGCCGGCCACAGCAATTTAACCGTGCATAGCGCCGACGCGTTGAAGTTCGATTTTGCCGCACTGGCGCAAGCCGGCGAGAAGCTGCGCATTATCGGTAATCTGCCGTACAACATTTCCACACCATTAATGTTTCATCTGCTGGAATCCACCGATTGCGTGGAAGACATGTTGTTCATGCTGCAAAAAGAAGTGGTGGAGCGGATTTGCGCCGAACCTGGCAGCAAGGCATACGGCCGGTTGAGCGTGATGATGCAATATTACTGCGAAACCGAATTGCTGTTCGACGTGCCGCCGGAAAGTTTCGACCCGATTCCGCAAGTCATTTCGGCCATTGTCCGCCTGACCCCGCACGCACAGCCGCCGGTCAAGATTCCGGACCTGAAAAGCTTTAGCCAATTGGTGACTCAAGCCTTTTCGCAGCGTCGTAAAACCATCCGCAATTCACTGAAAAACTTCATCTCAGAGCAGCAGATCATCGAGCTTGGAATCGACGCCAATCTGCGCGCGGAATCGATCAGTCTCGCCGAGTTCGCCCTGCTCAGCGCTCACAGCCAAGCAAACATTGCCAGCTAGATTCGCAACTCCCTACACCCTCGACTAGACAAGATTTGACGGCATTCACAGGGCAAGTGCGATAAAATGTCGGATTTTTCCGCCAGGCTCACGAACTGATGCGCTTGAGCCGGCTCTCTTTATATATAAAGGCACCAAGCCTGATTCATACACTGGAGTGATTGATATGCGCATTATCCTGTTAGGCAGCCCCGGTTCGGGCAAAGGCACCCAAGCCCAGTTCATCACGGAAAAATTTGCGATTCCGCAAATTTCCACCGGCGACATGCTGCGCGCGGCTGTCCGCGCAGGCACCCCACTGGGAATCGAAGCCAAAAAAGTCATGGATGCCGGCGGACTGGTATCCGACGAGATTATTCTGGGGCTGATTAAAGAGCGTATCGCCCAGGATGATTGCACCAACGGCTTTTTGCTGGATGGCTTTCCGCGCACCATCGCTCAGGCTGAAGGCCTGGCAAAAATGGGTGTGGAACTGGATCATGTCATCGAAATTGCTGTGGACGACGAGGAAATCATCAAACGCATGAGCGGCAGACGTGTCCATATGGCGTCCGGTCGCACTTATCACGTCGTGTTCAACCCGCCGAAACAGGAAGGCTTGGACGACGCCACCGGCGAGCCTTTAATTCAACGCGACGATGACAAGGAAGAAACGGTGCGCAAGCGCTTGAGCGTGTATCACGAACAAACCAAACCGTTGGTCGGCTTTTATTCCGCGCCCGGTCAAAACGCTAAATTCGCGTCGATTGCCGGCGTTGGCTCGGTCAGCGACATCACCTCCAAATTGCTGGCCATTTTGGGCTGAGCAGTATTGTTAACTTCTTTATCGGAAACTGAGATGGCTGGTAAAACCTTATACGACAAACTCTGGGACGACCACGTCGTCCACACCGAAGACGACGGCTCCTGCCTGATTTACATCGACCGGCAATTGCTGCACGAAGTGACTTCGCCGCAGGCTTTCGACGGCTTACGGCTATCGGGTCGCCAACCTTGGCGCATTGCCCGCAATCTGGCTGTAGCCGACCACAACGTGCCAACTACTGATCGCGCCAAAGGCATCGCCGATCCGGTTTCAAGGTTGCAAGTCGAGACCTTGGAAAACAACTGCAAAGAGTACGGCATTACCGAATTTGATATGAGCGATATTCGCCAAGGGATCGTGCATGTGATCGGCCCGGAACAGGGTGCCACTCTGCCAGGCATGACCATCGTCTGTGGTGACTCCCATACTTCTACCCATGGCGCTTCGGCGGCTTTGGCGTTTGGTATCGGCACCTCCGAAGTCGAGCACGCACTGGCCACCCAGTGCCTGGTACAGAAAAAAGCGAAAAACATGTTGATCAAGGTCAACGGCAAAACCGGCCCAGGCGTCACCGCCAAGGACATCGTGTTGGCGATCATCGGCCAAATCGGCACCGCCGGCGGCAATGGCTACACCATCGAATTCGGCGGCGACGCGATTTGGTCTTTGTCGATGGAAGGCCGGATGACGGTCTGCAACATGGCTATCGAAGCGGGCGCCCGCGCCGGTTTGATTGCGGTCGATGACATTACCATCGATTACTATCAAGGCCGCCCCTATGCCCCCAAAGGCGATGATTGGAATATGGCTGTGCGTTACTGGCAAAACCTGCGCTCCGACAGCTATAGCGGAGATTTATTCGACAAAGTCATCGACATCGATGCCGCAACGATTAAACCGCAAGTTAGCTGGGGCACTTCCCCGGAAATGGTCGTAGCAGTCGATGCCAATGTGCCCGACCCTGCTCAAGAAGCTGATCCGGTTAAACGCCAAAGCATCGAACGCGCTTTGCAATACATGGGTTTGCAAGCCGGTCAAAAAATTACCGACATCAAGCTGGACAAAGTTTTTATCGGTTCCTGCACCAATTCGCGCATCGAAGACTTGCGTGCCGCTGCGGCAGTCATCAAAGGCCGGAAAAAAGCGGCTTCCGTGAAACAGGTACTAATTGTGCCTGGCTCAGGCTTGATCAAGCAACAAGCCGAAGCTGAAGGACTGGACAAAATCTTCACCGCCGCCGATTTCGAATGGCGCGATCCCGGTTGCTCGATGTGCCTGGCGATGAACGCCGACCGTCTGGAAGCCGGCGAGCATTGCGCGTCGACTTCGAATCGCAACTTTGAGGGTCGGCAAGGCTACGGTGGCCGTACCCATTTGGTCAGCCCAGCCATGGCCGCGGCGGCGGCGATTGCCGGCCATTTTGTCAACATTGCTGAGGAGGCATAATCATGACAAAAATACAGGATAGGATTTTTGCATCGCCATCGGCGACCCGTCAGGGTGTCGCACACGGAGGTGCGGCATGAGGGCTTTTACTACTTTGACAGCACTCGTTGCCCCCTTGGACAGAGCCAATATCGATACCGATGCAATCATCCCCAAACAGTTTTTGAAATCGATCCGTCGCGCCGGTTTCGGCCCGTATCTGTTTGACGAATGGCGTTATCTGGATAGAGGCGAGCCGGAGATGGATTGCACTAACCGGCCCTTGAACAAAGACTTCGTGCTGAACCAGGCAAAATATCAAGGCGCGCAAATCCTGCTGACCCGCGAAAATTTCGGTTGCGGTTCCTCGCGCGAGCATGCGCCTTGGGCTCTGGAAGATTACGGTTTCCGGGCCATTATCGCGCCGAGTTTTGCCGATATTTTCTTTAACAACTGCTTCAAGAACGGCATCTTGCCTATCGTCTTGCCGGCGGAAACCGTCGATCAGTTATTCCAGGAAGTCGTAGATGGCTATCAGTTAACCATTGATTTACAAGCCCAAACCATCACCACGCCTAGCGGTCAAAACATTGGCTTTACCGTCGATGAAAACCGCCGCTTCCGCCTGATGAATGGTCTGGACGATATTGCGCTGTCGTTACAACACGCCAACAAAATTAAAAGCTATGAAACCGAGCGCGCCAAACGCGCTCCGTGGTTGTTCAAAGACGCGTAAGCTCCATTGAAAGGTAAAAAAATGCCCAAAAAAATTGCAGTCCTGGCCGGCGACGGCATCGGACCGGAAATTGTTGCCGAAGCAATCAAAGTCTTGAGTTTTATCAACACCGACATGAATCTGGGTTTGATATTCGAGAACGCATTGATCGGCGGCGCCGCTTACGACGCTTTCGGTACGCCGCTACCGCAAACCACGCTGAATCTCTGCAAAAACGCCGATGCGGTGTTGCTGGGAGCGGTTGGCGGCCCAAAGTGGGAACCGCTGGCACATGCGGTACGTCCGGAACGCGGCTTATTGGGCATTCGCTCCGAACTGAACCTGTTCTCCAACCTGCGCCCGGCGATTTTGTATCCGCAACTGGTCGACGCATCGACCTTGAAGCCGGAAGTAGTCTCTGGCCTGGACCTGATGATCGTGCGCGAACTGACCGGGGGCATTTATTTCGGCCAGCCGCGCGGCGTGCATGTTGCGGAAAACGGCGAGAAAGTGGGCATCAATACCAAGATTTACAGCGAATCGGAAATCCGCCGCATCGCTCATTCCGCGTTCAAGATTGCGCAAAAACGCCACAAAAAATTGTGCTCGGTAGATAAAGCCAATGTGCTGGAAGTGACCGAATTGTGGCGTAGCGTGATGACCGAAGTCGGCAAGGAATACCCAGACGTGCAATTGAGCCATATGTATGTCGATAACGCCGCGATGCAACTGGTGCGGGCACCGAAACAATTCGACGTGATCGTGACCAGCAATATGTTCGGCGATATTTTGTCCGACATTGCGGCGATGCTGACCGGCTCTATCGGCATGTTGCCTTCGGCTTCATTGGATGCTAACGCCAAGGGCATGTATGAACCGATTCACGGTTCGGCACCGGACATCGCCGGCCAGGGTATCGCCAATCCATTGGCAACCATTCTGTCGGTGGCGATGATGCTGCGTTACACGTTTAACCAGCCGGAAGCCGCCGAACGTATAGAACGCGCGGTGAATACCGCATTAGACAGTAAAGCCAGAACCGCGGACATTTACTCGGAAGGCATGATCAAGGTCAGCACTTCCGGCATGGGCGATGCCGTACTCAACGCCGTAAAAGGATAATTAATATGTCTAAAACTTATGATGTAGCAGTCGTCGGCGCCACGGGTGCGGTCGGCGAAACCATGATTGCCATCCTGGAAGAACGTAATTTTCCGGTTGGCAAAGTCTATGCCTTGGCTAGCGAGCGCTCGGCAGGCAAACGCATCCCGTTTAAAGGCGGTTCGTTGGTCGTTGAAGATTTGGCAACCTTCGATTTTTCTAAAGTGCAGATTGGCCTGTTTTCGCCCGGCGCTTCCGTTTCCGCCGAGTATGCGCCGAAAGCGGCTGCGGCAGGCTGCGTGGTCATCGATAACACCTCGCAATTTCGCTACGACGACGACATTCCATTGGTAGTGCCCGAAGTTAATCCGGAAAAAGTCGCTGACTACAAAAATCGCGGCATTATTGCCAACCCGAATTGCTCGACTATCCAAATGTTGGTGGCCTTGAAACCAATCTACGATGCCGTAGGTATCAGCCGCATCAATGTTGCCACCTATCAAGCCGTTTCCGGCACCGGTAAGGAAGCAATCGAGGAACTGGCGACGCAAACCGCCAACCTGCTGAACGCCAAACCGGTGACACCTAGCGTGTATCCCAAGCAGATTGCTTTCAATGTGTTGCCGCAAATCGACGTGTTTATGGACAACGGCTACACCAAGGAAGAAATGAAAATGGTCTGGGAAACTCGAAAAATCCTGGGCGATGCCGATATCCAAGTTAATCCGACCGCAGTTCGAGTACCGGTGTTTTTCGGGCACTCGGAAGCCGTGCATATCGAAACTAAACAGAAAATCTCCGCAGAGCAGGTTCGCGAACTATTGGCCGCAGCCCCCGGCGTCACTTTGTTGGACGAGCGCGAGAACGGCGGCTATCCAACCGCAGTTACTGAATCGTCTGGTAACGACGACGTGTTTGTCGGCAGAATCCGCGAGGATATTTCGCATCCGACCGGCATCGATCTGTGGGTCGTTAGCGATAACGTCAGAAAAGGTGCTGCGCTTAACAGTGTGCAAATAGCCGAAGTGCTGGTAAAAAGCTATATCTAGTCTACGCTTAGCTCTGTGTTTTATAGTGGGTCAGTAAGTACCGAGGTATTACAAGTGAAGGAAAGCAATGTGAGCAATTTAACTAAAGCCTTAGCGGTTGTATCTTTACTGGCACCAGTCAGTGCCCAACCCTTAGGTATCGGCGAAATTGAATTACATTCTGCCCTTAACCAAAAACTCAATGCCGAAATCAGACTGAGCGTCGCGCCGGGCGAAAATCCGGCCGATGTCACGGTGAAATTGGCCCCACCGGAAAAATTCGACCAAGCCGGCGTGGTTTGGAATTATTTTCTGTCAAAGATCAAACTGGAACCGGTAGTCCAAGCAAACGGCTCCATCATCGTAAAAGTATCCTCTCGGGAAGCATTGACGGAGCCGTTTCTGGATTTCCTGTTGGAAGTGACGTGGCCGCAAGGCAGCATGATGCGCGAGTTCACATTGCTCATCGACCCGCCGACGGCTTATAACCAGCCGGTAATGCCTGTCGCGGAAACTAGCGGTTACAGCGCCGAACCCATTGAGCCATTAGAGCGCCCGGTAAGAAAACCTCGAACCGCACCAAAAAGAGCGGTACGTGCAGCCCCTACCGACGACATTACCCCACAAACACCCACCAGCGGCGAATTCGGCCCAATCCAAAAATCGGACACCTTGTGGAGTATCGCAACCCAAGTGGGTCAGGAAAAAAACATTCCTACCCAGAAAATGCTGACCGCTTTATACAGAGCCAATCCGGACGCATTTAACAACGGCAATATCAATTCCTTGAAAGAAGGCGCCACGTTAAAGATTCCTGAGCCGGATGCAATTATGAATCCGGCGCAAAGACAAGCGCAAAATGAGCGAAAAGCCACCAGTAAACAGGTCAAGCCGGAAACCGCTCAAGCCGAAACGACCAAGAAAGCGCTTGAATTGGTAGCACCCACCGAAGCCAAGGCCGCCGGAACCGGTTCGACAAAAACCGAACAAGCCGCGGCTGCCGCAGCTAACCCGGCTTTAAATAGCACTACTGATCAAGCCAGCGATGGGAAGGATTTGGAGCTACAAGCTCGCATCGAAAAACTGGAACAACAACTGGGGATGATGCAGCAATTGCTGGCCTTAAAAGATCAGCAACTGGCCACTTTACAAAATAACAAACCAGCACAGGCCGAGCCTAGCCCGCAGCCTGCGCAACCAACTCCTCAGCCGCCCGTCGTCAGCCCCGAGCCTCCAACGCCGGCCGTAACGCCCACGCCGCAACCACCGGTTTCCGAACCTGCAGTGGTGGCACCACCGACGCCCAAGCCTATTGTTCCACCCGCGCCTAAGGTTACCCCACCGCCACCTCCACCGGTTGTTGCGGAAGACGAAGGCTTATTTGGCTCGGACGCTTATTACTGGGTTGCCGGCACCTTAGGCACTGGCATTTTTGGCTTACTGGGCTGGTTACTATGGCGCAAACGTAAAATTGACGAGCGCACCAACACCGAAAGCATGTTCGCTTCGGCCAGCCAAATTCGGCTGCCCGACTCGGAAAGTAGCCTTTCCGTACCGATTATGGACATCAGCAGTACCGACGAATACGACGTCGGCACTGTAGGCGAAAGTTCGTTTATCAGCGACTTTACCCCTAGCGATTTCGATGCCTTCGATACCGATCAAAACGAAGTGGACCCCATTTCGGAAGCTGATGTTTACTTGGCTTATGGCCGATACCAGCAAGCGGAAGAACTGATCCGTCATGCGATAAGCGAACAGCCTAACCGCGACGAATGCAAACTGAAATTACTGGAAATCTATTACGCCAGTGAAAACAAAGATAGTTTTGCCAGTTATGCGCAAGAACTAGCCGATGCCGGCAAACAGGCAGATAAGCCATTCTGGAAAAAAGTCACGGACATGGCTAAAGAAATTGTCCCTGATTTAGCCTTGTTTGGCGGCAGTTTTGCCGCTACCACCGCCCCTATCAGCAAAAGCGATACTAGCGTCGGCGTAGCGAACTCCACTACGGCCGACACGGAAATTATCGATTTAGATAAAAGCTTTGCGTTGCTCGAAGACGACTTGTCGGATCTGGATATCGATAAGGATTTAGCGCTGGAGGATAACGGACTGGATTTTGATCTGGGAAGTTTCGGCGGTAGCGCCAAATCGTCGGACCAAAGCAAACAAGCCAATGTAAATATCGAAAGTATCGATTTCGATCAGCCACCTGCTTCCCAAACTGCTGCTGATACTACCGAAACCGCTGAAAATATCGCAGTTTCGAGCAACGACAACATAGAATCATTCGACTTCGACTTTGCGCTAGATACTGACTCGGAAAAATCTGAAGCGAATTCGGCTGCCTTGGAACTGGAATCTCTGGATTTCGCCAATTTTGCAGGAACAGGTGCAGATACTGCATCCGGACCGGCTGACAGCACCGAGGAATCTCCTAGTGCTCTGGACGCTTTGGAGAGTTTCGATTTTAACTTCGACATTGATAATGCCGACTCCGCAGCGACAGCCGATAAAACCAACACGGATGCAGCAAAGTCCGAGATACCAACCGATTTAGAGTCATTCGACTTTAGCGATTTCGATGACATAAAAAAGACTACTTCAGACCTGGCTGATACCAGCAAAGAAGCGTTAGCGGACGCAGACAGTTTCGATTTCGACTTCGACAGCATCACCTCCAAAGCACAAGCTGACGATAGCCTAAGCATCGAACCGGAGCTGAATTTAGAATCGCAGTTGAAGCTGGAAACATTCGATTTTTCCGATTTTGACAATATCACGCCTAAACCAGCGCAATCCTCCGACAAAGCTTTGGAAACGCCAGCGCAATCAGGCGGCGAGTTTGATTTTAACTTCGACTTCGACACGCCAATAATCAGTACCACTGACAACAACGAGTTTGAGTTGGGAGTTTCTGATTTGACCGATATGGACGAATTCGAAACCAAAATCGATTTGGCGAAAGCTTATATCGACATGGGCGATACAGAAGCTGCAAAATTGATAGCCGAAGATGTATTGTCCAAAGGCTCAAAACAACAACAGCAAGCCGCACAGGCTTTACTTGACGAACTTAAATAAGCATCCATTGCAGCCGATTTTCTGAATTATTAGCTCCCGCTTTTTGGAAAAATCGGTCGCCGTTCAGTTAATTCATAGGCCGATTAGCACAAGCGTTTTATCCCCCAGCTAGCACCGCCCTAATCAGAAATCGGCAACATAATTCACCGAGCCAAGCTGATACGGCCCAGCATTTTCACCGCAAAGCCACTTTTTTATAAATAGTTTGCAGTATCGCGTAACCTGCACTTACCAACCTGCCTAGAGCTGTTTCTGACACCAAAATTGGTGCTATGCTGGCGCATTAAACCAATCAAGACGCAATCCGCCTCATCAGATATGCCCAGCATCGTTATCACCACTCTCAACGCCCGATATATTCACACTGCTTTTGGCTTACGCTATCTCTACGCGAACATGGGCACGTTACAAACAGACACGGCTTTATTAGAATTCGGCATCCAGCAGCGTCCGATCGAAATTGTCGAAAAACTACTGCAACAACAAGCGCGGATCATCGGCCTTGGCGTTTATATCTGGAATGTGGCGGAAATCAGCGCAGTGGTAGCCATCCTGAAACAAGTCGCACCGGACATTATCATCGTGCTTGGCGGACCGGAAGTCAGTCATCCGCCGGATTTACCGAGCGTTGCCGAATTGGCGGACTATATCGTCACCGGTAACGGCGAAATAAGCTTTCCGAAATTATGCCGGCAGTTATTGTCAGGACTTAAACCAACAGAAAAAATTGTGGCCGGCGAAATGGCCGCATTGGACAACTTGGCATCGCCATATCCACACTATTCCGACACCGACATTCGTCAAAGAATTATCTACGTGGAAGCCTCGCGAGGCTGTCCATTCAAATGCGAATTTTGCCTGTCATCCCTGGATATTACTGCCAAACCGTTTAATTTAAACGGCTTTTTGCGCGAGATGGCGATTCTGTACCAGCGCGGCGCACGACATTTTAAATTCATAGACCGCACGTTTAATCTAAAAGTAGACAGCAGCGTCGCTATCCTCGAATTTTTTTTGGCACGCTTGAGCGAAGATTTATATTTGCACTTTGAAGTGATTCCGGACAATTTGCCTGCGCGTCTGCAGCAGGCCATCAGCCAATTCCCGCACGGTGTACTGCAATTTGAAGTGGGCGTACAAACCTTCGATCCGGCCATTCAACAATTGATCAGCCGCAAACAGGATAACCAAAAGACCGAAACCAATTTACGCTGGCTCCGGCAGCATTCCAACGCCCATATTCATGCCGATTTAATTGCCGGTCTGCCTGGCGACACCCTGGCCGGCTTCGGCGCCAGTTTCGATAAATTGTTTGCGCTGAATCCCCAAGAAATTCAGGTCGGGATTTTAAAACGCCTGCGCGGCGCGCCAATCAATCGACACACAGATGACTACCAGCTACGTTATGACCCACAGCCGCCCTATGCCATTCTCAGCACCCGAGATATAGGCTTTACCGACTTGCAACGTGTTACACGATTCGCTCGCTTTTGGGATTTGATCGGCAACTCCGGCCGGTTTACCGCGACCTTGCCGCTCATTGTCGCCGAACAACCGTTTACCCGATTTTTACAATTCAGCGATGCACTATACGCCTTAACGGACAGCACCTGGCAAATTGCTTTGAAGCGCTTATTCGAATTAACCTATTCGGTCATGACCGACACACTGCTTGTACCGCCCGCCGAAGCTATGGCTACATTAGACGAGGACTATCAAAGGAGCGGCGAAAAAAGTCCGCCAGCGTTCTTACAACAAGCCACAACATTGATTGCGACAAAACGTGGCGTGGCGAATAGGCGGCAAACACAACACTTATAACCTTGCTTGTGCTTGAATAACATGAAGGGGCTTAAAGGTATTGAGTTCACCCATCCGCGCCCGGCAAGGGTCACACGGTTGCATAACCGTCCCGATAGCTAGGGTACAAAAAGCGGTAACCCAAGGCCTTGAGCCTGGTGTTGCGGCAGCGTTTGTTTTGCGGGGTATCCGGAGCTACTGACAACGGTGAAGGCTGAGGACAAGCAAATTGTTCGGCCAACCAACTCATCACATCCCAAAGCGGAGCCGGCTCGTCGTCGGTCGCCAGATAACAAGGCTCTAAGGCTAAACCGGCGAGTTGTTTTTCCAGTAAAAATAGCAAAACCGCCACGCAATCCTCGGCGTGAATGCGGTTGGTATAACTGGGCGGTTGTTGCTGGACGCTCTCCCCCCGCTCAGCTCGGCGTATCAACCAATCACGACCCGGCCCGTAAATACCGGAAAAACGCACGACGCAATTACGATCACTCGCAGCCCACAACCGTTTCTCGGCCGCAGCCAGCCACCGGCTAGTGGCGCCAACTGGCTCTGCCATACTGGTTTCATCGACCCATTCACCGCAATTCTGTTCGTAAACACTGGTTGAAGATACCATCAACCAACTGGGTGATCTTTCAGCTGCCGTAAAATGCGCCAACAAATTGCTCAGACCGACATCATAGAGAGCCTGATACTCTTCGGCCAGTCGGCTACCGGGAGCCACTATAAATATCACCGCATCAAAATTGTTTGGCAAGGAAGCCAATGACGACGCCGATCTTATATCGGCAATAAAGATAGGAAACGGCGTTGGGATAGTTGGGGCGCTGCGCTTCAGCCCTGTTACCTGATGTCCCTGCTGATGCAAGCGCAAAGCCACCGGATAGCCAATATCACCACAACCGATCACTAGTATTTTTGCCATAGATTTTACCCTGGAGAATGTGCACACTGCCTATTATGGTCTGCCGCAGCAAGATAAATACTACAAAAATCCGTGTCTCGAACACATGCGTGCTGATTTCACTGCGTTCCCGATTTTTGCGAGAACGAGGAATAGGTATTTTTGGAAGTCCGCCAAAACGACTTTCCTATAGTGGGATGTATTGCCGGATTCGCTCACAGCTTTGTTTAAGCACTTCTGAACAGACCAGCCTGGAATATTCAATAGGCATAAAAAAACCGGGTGGAGTACTAGACTCCAACCGGCCTAAAAGCCCACTGATAGCTTGGGATTAAACGACCTGTTTACGACGACCTATATACAGAAAGCCCATCAATGCACTTGTCATAAACCATACAGAAGCAGGGAGAGGCACGCTAGTGACAGGGTTTTGATTAGCAGCTGCTTTCAGATCAAATCCAAACAGAAAGCTTAAGTTGTTGGTGATCACACCGGGTTTTACAAAGGTCAACAAGAACGTATTAGAAGCGCTCAGCTCGTAATTACCGGCTTCGCTAACCCAGCCGCTTGCTGTCAACAGGCCCAATTTAAAAGGGCTAGCAGAAGCAAAGCTGCCTACACCATTAAAAGTGTACACAGGTGCATCAGCAGCCAGATCAGCGGTAGCAGCGAAGATACCGAAGGTGTCACTTGAAGTAAATGGGAATGAACTGGAACCGAAGGAGATAAAATTACTATCGCCGTCAGTAGCTTCCCAAATGATACCTGCTGAGCTTGCAGTCGAAACTGCAAACAGGCAAACAGCAAGCCAAAGTTTTAAAGATAAAAGCATTTTCATGGATTGTTCCCCATTTTCACTTACGTTAACAAACGGCTATCCTTTAGCCACCTTATACTCCGAAGCCGATATCGCATAACAACATCAGCTTTAGCAGAGTTCTGTCTGCCTACAAAGAGTCTTTAACTCTCGTAAGCAGCTATTGCCGAACATTCGTTGATCGCAAGGCAATACTCAAAATGGTTAATCCCTGAAACAGAGATCAAGTTCAATAGATGAATTGATATATTCAAACGACTTTACTGAAACGAAGCTTTTTACAAAGCCATGGCAACTACTTGAATAACCTGGCTATGTAGGGCACATAGGCCCTCCGGCTTTCTCCAGAGACTTACCCATATTTAACGTCATAAACCACTTGATGGGGGCCCCGCTACCCACCACAACTCGCTCCTGACTCTACCGCGCAACGTAATGCGCCACAATCCATTGCTAAGACAGAAACGGCCCTTAAAATCTATGAAGAGTCGTGCATCTGTCGGGTAAATCGGTTGTTCAAGACTAAAAACTGCAATAGGAAATTGGATATGCGGAGATTCTACAGCCGGCAACTTAATCCTTTATTAACAAAAGATTAAGTTTTGATTAAAGCCTTCCTGACATTAAATTCATATGCCATTGATTAACACAAACTCAACGCAGCAGACGCCGGCTCTGTTTGCGGAGACCAGGGCTCGTGGGTAAGAAATATTCCAAAAATACATCACCTTGTTTATACAAGGTTCGCACATACATTCACAGGTAGGCGAAGCTAGCGTACCCCATTTTGGGACACACCTACATTAACCATAGATAGTGAAAAAAACAGAGGTCAAACAATATGCCGACTCCGAAATTTAAACCCGGTCAATCTGGGAATCCAAACGGTAGGCCCAAGAACAAAACCCCGGCGACATTGCTTAGAAAGTCGATAACCGAGGATATGCCGGAAATTGTTAAAACCTTGGTCGGGTTAGCCAAGGGCGGCGATGTGCAAGCGGCGAAGGTGTTGATTGATCGAGTCTGCCCACCACTTAGGCCGCAAGCCTTGCCGGTCAATATCGAAACCGGCGCAACTTTACCGGAAACCGGCGGCAATGTCGTTAATGCCACGTTAAACGGCAGCATTGCCCCTGACATTGGCTCGATGTTAATTAGGGCTTTAGCCGAGCAAGGCAAACTGATTGAATTGCAGGAAATGGCCGACCGCTTACAACGTCTTGAAAAACTGTTGGAGGCCAGAACATGAAGCCAGCACAAGTGAACAAGCTATATGCCAAGCTGACCCCACACGAACAAGCAGCACTCGCCGTTGAAGCTGCTTCAAGGCATGACGAAAGCGCTATAGATGCTATTTTGGCGCATGTTGAGCGTACCCCCCGCTCATGTAACACGGGGGGCTACAGATACATACCGTAAAAAATCTCCGCATCATCTAACATCTATAATCTTCCCGTCAAATTAGAAACCAATGAGCAGCCATCCACAGGAAGCGCCGCCGGGGCCCTCTAAAAGGCCCCAGAGGCGGTGTTTCCTGTGGGTGGGTGCGGCCCTTAAGGTTGATGAAAACCCTTTATGGAGTTACAGTACCCTTTCTCTTTGCCTTCTTCTATCCGAAAACCATGAAAAGCAATCCCCATTTTCAAGAAAATCTTGCCAAGTTAACACCTCGCGATTTGGAAAGAGCATCAGAACTGGAACGCATCGAACGTGAGGCCATAGCTGAGTTTCACGGTCAATTGGATGAACTTTCCGGTGCGCTTGGCATGCTGCGGATGGGCGATTATTTCGGTTGGCGTGTACTTGTTCTGATTCACAACAAGCGTACTGTTAGAAAATACGAGACCATTCTGGGAATTAAGATTCGTGAATTTTTCCCGGAAGAAGGCCCTGCTTCAGAACGATCAATTGGTTATAAGCTAGTAAAACAGATCGGTAATTTCTGGAAAGCTGTTAGTGGCGACATCAAGATTGAGCAACGGCGGGAAATCAGCGAAAACTAAAAGGGTATTGACAACCCTTAATCCCACCATTTACGATAAGGGTCATGAATAACCCTTATCACGCACTATTACAAAACCATCAGCCCCCGCCAGAGCACCAAGCTTTTCATTTGTTGCTTGCCGGCCTCGATACGGTTGAATGCGCATATTTTTTAGCACCTGGGCCGGCTTGCTCTCTCGATTTCGAACGGCTAACACTAGAAAAAGAAACCCTTCGCCAAAAAAAGAGCCGCGATCCAAAGCTGATCAATCTTGGCGACATTGAATTCATGCTCCAGCCTTACGGCAGTTCGTCCGGTTATCCCTTCGTCATATCAAATCAGGATTTCACGATTGCCTTTGGCGAATACAATACCCCTGCCTTCTTCGTTAAGTTCAGAAGCTTTGCCCTATGGCATCAAAGTGCATCCGCCTTACACCAGAGTTTTCTTAACTGGGCTCAATCGTTAGGCTTTTTCCAGCTAAGGCCGGAAAGCTTATCGCGAGTCGATTTCACCTTTGACTATGCCTTGTCTGAAATCAATTTCGACGAAAATCACTTCGTTTCCCAATCGAAAAAAGATAACCGTTTCCGCAAGGATCAACAAATTCAAACTCTGCAATTTGGCAAAGGAGATGTGGTGCTTCGAGTCTATGACAAACGCGCCGAAATTGAAGAACAAAGCCATAAGACTTGGTTTCAAGATCTGTGGAACACTGAAAGCGAAAAGGTTTGGCGTATTGAATGGCAGGTCAGAAAAGAGATTCTAAAACGGTTCAGCATCCGCAGCTTTAAGGATTTACAAGATGGCACGGGCGATATCCTTCGCTACCTGGCAAATGAACACGACAGCCTTAAAATGCCGACTACCGACAGCAACCGTGCCCGCTGGCCTTTGCATCCCTTATGGCAGGACTTGATTCAGCAGATTGGACGCTTCAACGCCCAAGGCGTTTATCGTTCAATCGATCCGCAAATGATGTTGGATGAGCGCCTAACCCGAATCGCCATCAGCATGTATGGCTATTTGAAACGCATCGCGGCAATCGATTGTGTTCAGAAAGGCAAGGAAATGATTAGCTACGAGGACGCCATTAAGCGTATTGCTCGAAAAATGGAATTGATCCACGATCCCCTAACATGGGAAACCGACGTGGAAAAACGCATCAATCAAATCAGGCTGGGCCAATGGTAACGGTTACGGTCGACGCCATCAAAAAATTGATTGATTCCCGGAAAAGCAGGGCACTGTTATTGGCGCAAACGGCGCTACCGGAACACCAGTATTTGGCGTTTCGGAGGTTATTTCTCGATGAATTCGGTAAAAGTGGTTTGGAATCGGATTTGGAAAGGCTATTCAACGAGAATTCAGAACACACCAGAAAGGCAAGGCATGGGCAGGAATAGATTATGCAAAAAAGGAGGTGTGTCATGAGTGACACCGGCTAACCTTTTTGACCTTTCCATCCAATTTAAACCAGAAACGGAGGAAGTCAATGCGGATGAGATGAAACACATCCTCGACTTTCTCCCAGATATTTATAAAGAACTGGCTCGCCAGACTGACAACGAAAATGAGGATTAATCAACGATGGCCGTTGCTCTTTATGCCCGTGTATCAACCACCCGCCAAGCTGAAAATGATCTATCCATCCCTGACCAGCTTAAACAAATGCGGGACTGGTGCAATGCCAACGGTTATTCCGTGGCACAAGAGTACATCGAGTCGGGAGCATCGGCCACCGACGACAAACGCCCGATATTTCAGCAGATGATCCGGGAGGCCACCTTATCGCCCTCGCCTTTCGAAGCTGTCATAGTCCACAGTCAATCGAGATTCTTCAGAAATTCGATTGATTTCGGATTATACGAGCGCAAGCTGAACCAAGCTGATGTGCGACTGTTCTCAATCACCCAACCGACCAGCGAAGACGCATCCGGCGACATGGTGCGGAAAATTTTCAGTGTCTTTGATGAATTCCAGAGCAAAGAAACCGGTAAACACACCGCACGCTCGATGCTGGAAAATGCCCGGCAAGGTTTTTTCAATGGTGCTCAACCACCTTTCGGCTATCGCACTATTGAAACCGAAACCATCGGCAATCGAGGTCGCAAGAAAAAACGCCTGATCATCGATGAAGCCGAAGCGGAAACAGTCAGACGCATTTTTAGGCTGTATATCCATGGCCAACAGGGCAAGCCACTCGGCATGAAATCCATTGCCACCCACTTAAATCAGCAAGGCGTCACCATGCGCGGACGTCCTTGGCGCACTCAAAAACTGCATGACCTGTTATCCGACACCCTATACATGGGCGAGTATTATTACAACCAATATGACTCAAAAAGGAGAAAGCTCAAGCCTAAAGAAGATTGGATCAAAGTCAGCGTTGATCCGATTATCGATGAATCAACCTTCGCCAAGGCACGGGGCGAGCGCGCCGAGCGCGCGCCCGGGGCCGTGGCACCAAGGTTGGTCAGTTCGCCAATCTTATTAAGCGGCCTTCTGACCTGTGCTGAATGTGGCTCTGGTATGTCTCTGATGACCGGCAAAAGTGGCAAATACCGTTATTACAAATGCACCAATCAACGGGACAAAGGCAAGAATCGTTGCAGCACGCCAAACATCCCAATGGATAAACTCGATCAATTGGTTCTGGAAGGTTTGGCAAATCGAATTTGCAAGCCGGAGCGGATCAAATCCATGCTTTCTGAACTCCAAAAGCAACGCAAACAAGCCAATGCCGAAAATGATCAGCAACTAACGGTGTTAAAAAATCAGATCAAGGGCAACGAACAAAAAACCGCCAATCTCTATCAAGCGATTGAAAACGGTCTGCCTTTTGATGACAGCACTAAAGAACGGTTGCACAAACTTAAGGCCGAACGTGAAAACCTGTTGATCGAAATATCGGCCATTCGTCGCCATCAATCGATACCAACTACCAGCATCAACCAGAACCAGATAGACGCGTTTTGCCGAGCCTTAAAAACAAGGTTGCTAGATAGAAGCTCAGGCTTTGGAAAAGGCTATCTGAAACTATTGGTGGATGAAGTCAGGATCGACGGCAAGCAAGCCATCATGCAAGGCAGCTACGAAAATCTAGCTTATGCCGTGGGCAGTTCTAAAGAAGCTAGCGAAGAGGTGCCCACTTTCATGCGTCAATGGCGTCCCGGAGACGATTCGAACGTCCGACCTGTCCCTTAGGAGGGGACCGCTCTATCCTGCTGAGCTACCGGGACCTGGGTTGCAATTTTATCACAGGGCAAAAGGCTAAGCTTTCTGTTTTCTAATCTCTACGCGTTCAAGCGAAGTGATGAAATAGGACAGCTTGGATTGGCTTTTTGAAGACAGGTTTTCGAATAGTCCGCCGATTTGCACTTTGGCTGATGCCGCCGACACCGGCTTTACAAAACGCACGGACAAATCAAAATCCATTACGTAATCTTCAAAGGTAATTTGACAGTTTTTGACGGTATCGCCGCGCTGAACCCTTGCTCTGTTGACGGGAACGGTAATACCTGCGCCGCCTCTGGATAAATCGAACAGACTACCTCCGACCGAAATACCCGTACGCTGCACAACCCCGGAAAACGGAATATCGATACTGCTTATTTCCAGACGCGGGGTGCGCCGCCGCTGGGGATAAAACACGCGATCAGGCAACGGCGCTTTATAGTAATTGATTCCTCGTGAATGACCGACTTCGATTCCAGTCAGATTAAACGATAAATGGATGCCTTTGTGAAAGGTAGAAAGTTTCAACGAGCGACTAAGCAACAAAAAATCGTTACCGTGCTTGGGCATCAGTTCGTCGAGGATAATGACCTTCTTATCCAATTTGACCGCGAGTATCGAGGAGCTAAAGTCCTCCCCCTCCACCTGGACAGTACATAGCGGCGAACTATTTTCAATTTCACCCAGCAACTTGGCAACCTTGTCGGGATCGGTAATAAAGTTGGGGTTCTCAAAACTTATTAGCTCGTCATCGTCATCTTGAGCGGGCTCCGTCGGCAACGGTTTTGAAAATAAATGCTTGAGTTTTCGCAGCATATGGGCGACCTGTCTGGTTATTCGTCGCTCAGTCTACACCGAAATTAATGTATGCGAAAACAGCTCGTTGCGGGTAACGCCATCGGGCCCGTAGGTGGCGGCTAACGGCGACTTACCTCTTAAGATTTGTAGCGATCTTTGAGTATGTCGACTCAATAACGCGATGCTGGCACCGTTTTGTTCGTTGATTGTGCGACAGGTTTGGGAGAGTCTAACGATGTGATTCCAATAGTTCCAAGATTCAGAAATATTGATACCAGCGGCTTTGGCTTTGACCAGATAGGCTTCGATGCCATCGTTACTCACCACCAATTGCTCGGTGGCGAGCACTTGCCCTAATTGCTTAGTAAATTGCTCAAGTTGGGCAACCAGATCTTTTTTGTGTGTAGCGAGTGCGGAAATCGCATCCGCATCGGTTTTTTGTTTCAGGCTTGCGGCTTCGGCGTTTAGCAGCTCGAGCAAACTTTGCGTCGCTTTTAAACCGTTATTTAGTAGTTTCTCGGTGATTTGGTAAGTTTTCTCTATCATGACGTCATGTGCTATTGGTTAGTTGACCTTCAAATTGCAACATTTTCTCGGCAACGCGCTCGGCGTTAACTTGATAGCTGCCATCCTGCACAGCGGCTTTTATGGCCGCCACACGGTCTTCGTTCACCACGGGGGCGGCAGCGCTTGAAGCGGTTGCCGATTTAATGTCCAAAGCGGTCGTGGTGATGTTGACTGTGTCCGTGGAGGCGCCGCTGACGGGCTTCTCTTTAAATTCGGCCGAGTCCTTAACCGCTGATTTTGCCGGTAGCGGTGTGCTAACAGATTTGCTGGTGATAGGGTCGATAGCCATGACGGAATTCCTAAATTAGTTTTATCTGTAGCATTTAGCGGCATCATCATAAATTCCTTTAATGCTTTATCAAAAATAAACCGACACCTGACCGGAATCGACCACGGTAGCCTGGATTACGCGTTGCGAAGACAGGTTTTTCACATTGATTTTCTGACCTTTGGCTCCATCCGCCATCGCCGTGCCAACCGCGCTAATCAGCACTCCGGCCTTGCCTGATTGAATATTTACCCGCTCGCCGCGCTTCACCAATGTCAACTCGGTAACGTGCTGCTTGCTTAACACACTGCCGGCGGGAATGTTGCGTACCGCCTGCTTATCGACGACGTCATCCAGCTCGGTCAGATAGCCCTGCTGCAACAAGCCGATATCGCGGGTTTCCGCAGTCAAATATTCGGCACGAATCACATCGCTGCGCTGTAATGATCGATTCAGGACCAATACGTCTTTAAACGACCTTACCGACACCATGCTGTAAATCGTCCAACCTCTTTCGCCCTGGCAACGCACTCCCACCGTATTCCTGCCCGGTTTTATCTCGCCGGATTGGACAAATATTTGCAATGGTTGTTCGCACTGCGGCAATTGCAAACGCGGGTCGATTTGCGCGCCGCCTATTTCGTACTTGCCACCAGGAGCAAGGCTGTTACTGATGTATTGGTTAACCGCATCCTGGATTAACGGCACCGATTGCATCGGCCCCGCTAACGCTGTTTCGCAGACCAACAGCCAAATCACTCTCAAGTTTTTGCTCTTCATTGCAGTCGCCATTTTTTTGACTTTTGCAAGGATAAAGCACGAAACATACCAGTAATTTTATAAAGTAAAAAAAAGCAAAGTGTCTATAATTGCAAGCAGTATATTTCAGGGGGTTTTATGGCCGGAGTCTTAGACGGAGTCGATCAGCGCACCAAACTGGCGGGGCACAACAGATTCGAACTTTTGTTGTTTAAACTTGTTAGTAAACAACGATTTGGGATTAATGTTTTCAAAGTTCAGGAAGTGATTCAATGCCCGCCCTTAACGCAAATTCCCAATTCACATTCTGTGATTTGCGGCGTTGCTCACCTGCGCGGCAAAACCATTCCCGTACTCGATTTGTCGATGGCTATCGGCATGAGACCCTTGGTGCGCGACGCCGGCTGCTACGTCATCGTGACCGAATACAACCGTTCCATTCAAGGCTTTCTGGTCGGTTCGGTAGACCGGATCATCAATATCGGCTGGGAACAAGTAAAAGCCCCACCTACCGGCACCGGTAAAGAAAGCTACCTAACCGCAGTAACTGAAATAGACGGTGAGCTGATAGAAGTGATTGACGTCGAAAAAGTCATGAAAGAAGTCATCGGCGGCCGCGAAGAAGCTTCTGCAGAAATCATCGACATGGAAGTAACCAGCAAAAACGATCACATACTGGTGGTGGACGATTCATCGGTGGCCAGAAACCAAGTTAAACGGGTCTGCCAGCAAATTGGCATCGAATGTACACTGCTAAAAGACGGCCAAGAAGCCTGGGATCATTTAAACGCACTGGTGGCCGACGGCATCGATATTCAGGACAAATACTCGATGATCATTTCCGATGTGGAAATGCCGCGCATGGACGGCTATACCCTAGCCACCAAAATCAAGGCCGACCCCAACATGAAAAAAATCTATTTGATTTTGCATACTTCATTAAGCGGCGTGTTTAACACATCGATGGTCCAAAAAGTCGGTGCCAACGAATTTCTGGCCAAATTTGATCCCGACTCGTTGATGAATTCCATCCAGCACCAGCTCAAACTTTATCATGCAGCCCATTCCTGACCGATACTCAAGGCGCCGTCCACCCGCAAAATTCAGACATGTTGAACCAGGCTGAACCGGGTAGTCCGGTGGGTAAAAATATCGACATTTCCGCCGCGGAGTATCAATCTATACAGCAGTTCCTCAGCCAAAATTGCGGCATTGAGTTGGGTGACAGCAAACAATACCTGGTAAAAAGCAGGTTATTGCCCTTGATGGGCAAATTTGAATTCGCAAGCTTTGCTGAACTGGTCAACAGCCTGCAATCTGCGTCATTTTCCGCGCAAAAAATCAAAAGCGCCGTCATCGACGCAATGACCACCAACGAGACCTTCTGGTTTCGCGACGAACGGCAATTCGTCGAACTCAAAGACCAGGTCCTACCCAGCTTGCTAAATCGCAAAAATGGCAACGTCAGAGTTTGGTCCGCCGCTTGCTCATCCGGCCAGGAACCCTACTCGATAGCCATCTGCGCACTGGAAGCAATCAAAGCCTCTACCAAATCACGCTCCTTGCAAATTATCGGCACGGACATCTCCGAAGCCATTCTCGAGGAAGCCAAGAGAGCGGTTTATTCGGAAGCCGCGCTGTCGCGTGGCATGGATAGCGCGGCAAAAGCGCGATATTTTCACAAAAATTACGACGGTTACTTACTGACCCCTGAAGTCAGCCAACTCGTGCGTTTTCAACAATTCAATCTGCTCAAATCGTTCACTGCCTTGGGCCGTTTTGACCTGATCTTCTGTCGCAACGTACTGATCTATTTCTCCGATCAAGTCAAACGCGACATTCTCACCCGCATGGCCGACAGTCTGGAACCGGGCGGCTATCTGTTCCTCAGCAGTACCGAAGCGATGCCAACGGGCTTAAACAGCTTTGAATTGGTTCGCTCCGGCTTAACCAGCTACTTCAAAAAAGTCGGTTAAGCCGCTCGCCAGTTTATTGACGACTTAAATCAGCGGCAGCATTTTGCCGCCCCGTCTGAAACACTGTTTTTTGACACTCACGTCAACCATTCAAATTGCTATACAAATGAAATAAAAGCATATTTATTTTATGGCACATTTACTGCTTTTAGGTATAAAAAACCCAAAGGTGGCAATTATGGCTATTAATTTCGACAGTGCCTTAGGCATACATCCGCAAGCGTTAGCGTTGCGCGAAAAGCGCAGCGAGATTTTGGCTTCAAACCTGGCCAACGCCGACACGCCCGATTACAAAGCCCGCGACCTGGACTTCAAGTCGGTGTTTCAACAAGCCCTGGCCGGCGACGGCTCGGAGCTGAAACGCAGTCAGCAAGGCCATCTACCTAGTCACAATAATGTACTCGGCGCCGATCTGCTCTATCGCAATCCGCAACAAGCCTCGCTGGACGGCAACACCGTCGAATCGCACATCGAGCAAGCCAAATACGCAGAAAACGCCGTGCAGTACGAAGCCAGCTTGCGCTTTATCAACAACAAATTTTCCGGCCTGATGTCGGCCATTAAAGGAGAATAGCCATGTCTTCATTTCGCATCTTCGACGTCGCCGGCAGCGGCATGAACGCGCAAAACCTGAGACTGAATCTGGTAGCCAGCAATATTTCCAATGCCAGCAGCGTCAGCAGCAGCATCGACCAGGTCTACAAATCCCGTCAACCGGTATTCGCCGCCGAGCTGAAAAATGCGATGGATAAGAACAGCACCAGCAGCGGCGTCAATGTGCTGGGCGTCGTCGAAAACCAGGCCCCGCCGGTGATGGAATACGCCCCCAATCATCCGCTGGCGGACGCCACCGGCTACATCTATAAATCCAACGTCAATACCGTGGAAGAAATGGCCAATATGATGTCCGCTTCCCGCTCCTACGAAAACAATGTAGAGGTGTTGAACACCGCAAAAAACCTGATTTTGCAAACCCTGAAAATGGGACAGTGAGGCATTTATGACCAGCGCAATCGATACATTTAACAGCCTCGGCTTAGCCACTACCGGTTCGGGCACGGCAAAGGGCGTGCAAAAACAAACCTTGGGGCAAGACCAATTTCTGAAACTGCTGACCACGCAAATGACGCATCAAGACCCGATGAAGCCCATGGACAACGGCGAATTTCTCGGTCAGATGGCCCAGTTCAGTACCGTTTCCGGCATTCAGGATCTCCAGGCTTCGTTCAAGGATTTCGCCAGCTCGCTCAGTTCAGACCAAGCCCTGCAAGCCGCCGGTTTGGTAGGTCGCCACGTGTCCGCTCCGGCTAAGGAAGCATTGCTGGGCGCCGGCGGCAGTGTCTCGGGGGATTTCGAAATGCCCAGCAGCTCGCCGAATGTCAGCGTAAAGATCATAGACCCGCAGACCGGAGCCATCATTAGAGAACTCGATATGGGCGCGCAAGCCGCGGGCACTACTACTTTTGAATGGGACGGCAAGGATAGCAACAAGCAATTGGCCGACCCGGGCGTCTACAAAATCCAAGCTGAAGCCAAAATTGACGGCGTCAATACGGTATTGGCCACCAACATTAAATCGCTGGTGAAAAGCGTGACGATGGGTGGCGGCAGCGGCGGTTTGCAAGTCAATCTCGACGGCGTCGGCACCGTGAAATTCAGTCAAATTAAACAAATCTTGTGAAGGAGAAGGCATCATGGCTTTTACAACAGCACTAAGCGGCTTAAACGCCGCATCCAACAACCTGGCGGTGACCGGCAACAATATTGCCAACGCCAATACCGTGGGCTTTAAAAAGTCGCGCTCGGAATTTGCCGACGTCTACGCCTCCAGCCTAGGCGGCGTGAGTAGCACTACGGCCGGCGCCGGCGTTAGAGTTGCCAATGTGGCCCAACAATTCAATCAAGGCAGCTTGTCGTTCACCGACAACAATCTGGATTTAGCGATCAGCGGTGAAGGCTTCTTCACCATGGCCAAAAGCCCGACAGAAACCAACGACATCACTTATACCCGCTCCGGCGAATTCAAACTGGACAAGGACGGCTACCTGGTCAATAACCAGGGCAAATCGCTGATGGTTTATAAACCCAACGGCACCGCAGTCTCCGACGGCTTCAGCACAGGGGTTACACAACCGGTTCAGATCAATACCCTCACCGGTCTGCCCAGCGCCACGGACACTGTATCGCTGGCGGTGAATCTCAATGCTAACGAAACAGTTCCGACGGTGACGCCGTTCGACCCAACCAACAATAACTCCTACAACTCGCAAACCTCGGTGACTGTTTACGATTCGCTGGGCTCGCCGCATATTCTCTCTACATATTATGTGAAAGGCGCCTCGACAGCTTCTACTACGGATTGGAGCGTGTATCATTATATGGCCGAGCCGGCCACCCCAACCGCCCGAACCTCAATCAATGCCGGCACCTATGGCACGGCAGTCGCCGCACCGGCCACCCCCACCACATTGCCGACCCCGGCCGTGATGACTTTCGATTCCTCCGGCAAATTACAAACCCCGGTGTCGGGCCGATTCGCCTTGAGTAATTACACCATACTACCGGCGACCGGCGCGGCACCTGTGAAGATCGGCACGATGGACTTCTTCGGCTCCACCCAGGTTCAGGAAAAATTCAGCGTGAATACGATGACCCAAAACGGCTTACCGGCCGGACGCTTGACGGGCATTGATATTGACGATGAAGGGGTAATATTTGCCCGTTTCAGTAACGGCGGTTCGCAAACCATGGGTAAAGTCGCCTTGACACGCTTCGCCAATACCAACGGCTTGGCCAAAATCGGCGATACGGCCTGGGGACAAAGCGCGAACTCAGGGGAGCCGATTCCCGGCGAGGCCGGCGCTAATAACTTCGGTCTGATTCAGGCCGGCGCGTTGGAAAGCTCGAATGTCGAGTTATCCGCGCAATTGGTCAATCTCATCGTCGCCCAACAGCATTACCAAGCCAATGCGCAAACCATCACTACTGAAAACAGCATCATGCAAACGATACTGCAAATTCGGTAATTCATAGGAAACCGCCATGGACCGTAGCCTTTATATCGCGATGAACGGCGCCAAGCAGACCTTGCTGGCGCAAGGCGCCAACGCCAATAATCTGGCCAACGCCCAAACCACCGGCTTCAAAGCCGATTTCGAGCAATTTCGCGCGATGCCGGCTTTCGGTCCCGGCTACCCCTCGCGGGTGTATTCGATGACCGAACGTCCCGGCACCAATATGTCGAGCGGCAGTATCCACACCACTGGCCGCGACCTGGATGTCGCGATCAACGGCCAGGGCTGGATCGCGGTGCGTAATGCAGAGGGCCAGGAAGCTTATACCCGCGCCGGCGATCTTCGACTAACTCCCGAAGGCTTATTGCAAAACGGCGCCGGACTCTCGGTACTCGGCGAAGGCGGCGAAGCGATTACCATACCGCCTGCCCAAAAAATGGAAATCGGCACCGACGGCACCATCTCTATCGTCCCGCAAGGCGTCAATGCCACCAACAGCGTGATTGTTGAACGGATCAAGCTCGTGAATCCCGATCCGGCCAATCTGGAAAAACGCGAAGACGGCTTGATGCACGCCAAGCAAGCCGGCGCCATACCGGCCGACGCTAATGTCACGCTGATTCAAGGCTCGCTGGAATCCAGCAACGTCAATGCTTTGGCGGCTATGGTGGAAATGATAGAACTATCTCGAAACTTCGAATTGCAATCCAAGGTCATGAAAAACATCGACGACACATCCGGCGCCAGTGCCAAGTTGATGCAAGTGGCATAGTTTCTGCTTTACTCCTGATAAGACAAAAAATTGTCAGATTAGGAGATTGTCATGACAGAAAGAGCATTATGGGTCGCAAAATCCGGTTTGGATGCCCAACAAACCCGCATGGCGGTTATTTCCAATAACCTGGCCAACGTCAACACCACCGGCTTCAAGAAAGCCAGACCGATTTTCGCCGACTTGATGTATCAAAACGTCCGTCAGGCCGGCGCGCAGTCCACCCAAAACACCCAATTGCCGACCGGCTTACAGCTTGGTACCGGGGTACGCACCGTGGCTACCGAAAAACTGCACACCCAAGGCAATATTCTGCAAACCGGCAACTCGCTGGATATAGCGGTAAGCGGACGCGGTTTTATGCAAATTTTAATGCCCAACGGCGATATCAACTACACCCGCGACGGCTCGTTCAAAATGGACTCCACCGGCCAAGTGGTCACCTCCAACGGCATGCCGCTGGAACCGGCCATCACCATTCCGCAGGACGCGCTAAGTATCACAATCGGCCAGGACGGCACGGTCTCGGTAACCCAACCCGGTGCTGCGGCAGCCAATCAAGTAGGCCAAATTCAAATTGCCGACTTCATCAATACTGCCGGTCTGGAGCCTATTGGCGACAATCTGTTCCGGGAAACCGTGGCCAGCGGTGCGCCGATTATCGGTGCGCCTGGCGAGAACGAACTTGGCACCATGATTCAAGGTTCTTTGGAAACATCAAACGTCAACGTCGTGGAAGAACTGGTGAACATGATCGAAACCCAGCGCGCTTATGAGATGAACTCCAAAGCCATTTCCACCACCGACCAAATGCTGTCCTTCGTCACGCAACAACTTTAATTTAGGACAAAGCTCATGAACAAATTCATTACACGGCAAGCAGGCGGCAAATTTTTGCTGGTAGCGGCAATCGCGATCTTAGTGGGCTGCGATACCTTGCCGAAACGCGACCCCGACTTCGCCCCGGTACAACCCGCCGATTTGCGCCCGCCCCAACAAAGCAACGGTGCAATTTACCAGGCCGGCTACGACATGCGTTTATTCGAAGATCATGCCGCGCGCCGGGTCGGCGATATTTTGACGGTAACCTTCGACGAAAATACCAACGCCACCAAGCAAGCCAATTCCAAAACCAGCAAGAACAGCGACATCAAGACCACTGGCTCCGCGCCAAGCATTTATGGCATGGCTACCTCTGCCTTGTTCGGACATGATTTAGAGACTTCCATCGACTTCAGCGCGGACCGTAGCACCGAAGGCAAAGGCGACTCCCGGCAAAGCAACCGGTTGACCGGCAGTATGAGCGTGACCGTAGTCGATGTGCTGCCCAACGGCAATCTGCGCGTGCGCGGCGAAAAACGCGTCACGCTGAACGACGGCAGCGAATATATCCGCCTGTCCGGCATCGTGCGGCCTATCGACATCAACGTCGCCAACACCCTGGCCTCCAGCAAAGTGGCCGACGCTACCATCATGTACACCGGCGACGGCGCCTTGGCCGACAGCAGCAAGCCCGGCTGGATTTCGCGAATTTTTTCAAGCCCATTGTTTCCTTTCTAGCCGAGGCTGACGGAGAAATCAGATGAACAAAATACTCTTTTCAATCGCCCTGCTGCTAACCAATACCGCGCAAGCGGAACGTATCAAAGACATCGCCTCAATCGCCGGCGTGCGCAGCAACCAATTGGTGGGCTATGGCTTGGTCACCGGCCTGGATAAAACCGGCGACAAAACCAAATTTACCGGCCAAAGCCTGCGCAGCATGATGGGCAAACTGGGCCTGACCTTGCCGCCCGATACCGACCCCAAATCAAAAAACGTCGCGCTGGTCAGCATTCACGCCGATCTGCCTGCTTTCGCCAAACCCGGTCAAAAAATTGACGTCACGGTTTCGTCGATAGGCGATGCGAAAAGCCTGCGCGGCGGTTCGCTGTTGATGAGCCCCTTACGCGGTGCCGACGGCAATGTTTATGCGGTGGCGCAAGGTAATCTGGTGGTGGGCGGCCTTAGTGCCAGCGGCCAGGACGGTTCGAAAATTACTGTCAATAACCCGCTGGTGGGCCGGGTGCCTAACGGCGCCACGGTGGAACGCATCGTCCCTAGCTCGTTCGATCAGAGTGCTGAGCTGGTTTTTAATTTGAACTCTTCGGATTTCACCACCGCGCAACGCATGGCGGACTCCATCAACAAAGCGCTGGGCGCCGAAACCGCGCAAGCCGTCGATGCCACCTCAGTCAGCGTCAGAGCGCCGGTCAATCCCAACCAACGGGTCGGCTTTGCCTCCGTTATCGAAAACCTGGAACTGGCGCCTGACGACGCCCCCGCCAAAGTGATTGTCAATTCCCGCACCGGTACCGTGATTATCAACAGCAAAGTCAGAGTACAGCCGGCCGCCGTGTCTCATGGCAGCTTGACTGTGACGATCAGTGAGAATCCGCAAGTCAGTCAACCCAACCCATTATCGGGCGGCAGTACCGTAGTGACACCGCAATCCAATGTCTCGGTAAATGAAGACAAGAATCACATGTTTGTCTTCAACCCCGGCGTTTCGCTAGACGAGATTGTCCAAGCGGTAAACGGCGTCGGCGCCGGCCCCAGCGACTTGGTGGCCATTTTGGAAGCATTAAAATCCGCCGGCGCACTCAGAGCCGAGTTGATAGTGATTTAAAGAACGTGACACAGCAGTTGATTAGATGAATTATTGGAGATTCCCATGTTAAACGTAGACAGCGCTTCGGTGTATACCGACTTCAACGGCCTGGCGAAACTTAAACAAGGCGCCCGCGAACAATCGCCCGAGGCGATCAAGGAAGTCGCCAAACAATTCGAGTCGGTGTTTTTAGGCATGGTCATGAAAAACATGCGTCAGGCTAAATTGTCCGACGGCATATTGGACAGCCAACAAACCCAGTTTTATCAAGACATGTACGACCAACAAATGTCCGTGCATCTGGCCGGTAAACCCGGTATCGGCTTTGCGGATTTGATTGCCCAACAATTGTCGCCCAAACAAAACAAGGACGAAGAAAAAGACAAGCAACTGTCCGCTAGCGATTTCTTGAATCGCGCGGCCGGCACCGGCGCCAGCAATAACCCCGACAATCACCAGTCGCTGCGGGCCGGCGAGGAAACCGAAGAACAAATGCCGCTGGATGCATCAGGTTTAAGCAGCCTGGAGCGCAGCTTGGCCCGCTTGGAACGCAGTCAGAAAGTCCTAGCCGACCAATGGCAAACCCTGGACGATAAAGTGCGCAACGATAGCGATCAGCCGCTAACCTCCAGAGACGAGTTCGTTAACCAACTCCGGCCGCATGCCGAACAAGCCGCGCGCAGCCTGGGAGTCGATCCCAACGTGTTACTGGCTCAAGCGGCACTGGAAACCGGCTGGGGCCAAGGCATGGTGAAAAATGGTCAGGGCGATAACAGCTTTAATCTGTTCAATATCAAGGCCGATAGGTCCTGGCAAGGCAAACAAGCCAAAACCATGACACTGGAATATGCCGGCGGTGTCGCCAAAAAAGAAATGGCCGGCTTCCGCGCTTACGACTCTTACAAAGACAGCTTCGACGATTACGTGAACTTTATCAAAACCAATCCGCGTTACAGCGAAGCCTTGAAGAAAGCCGGCAACGCCGGACATTATTTACACGAACTACAACAAGCCGGTTATGCCACCGATCCGCGGTATGCCGAAAAAGTCATGACGATCTACCACAGCCAAACCGCGGCCCAGGTAGCAGCTCTAAAAAGCGCGGGATAGGAGGCGAACATGGCCATTGGCATTCTCGGCAATGCATTATCAGGGCTGACCGCGTTCCAACGCTCGCTGGAAACCACCAGCAACAACATCAGCAACGCCAACACCGAAGGCTACAGCCGGCAACGCGTCGAACTAGCCACCCGCCCGGAACAATTTACCGGCAACGGCTATATGGGCAATGGCGTCGAAGTTGCCAACATCACCCGCAGCTACGACCAGTTCATCAGCAATCAAGTCCGCTCCAGCACCGCTACGTTTCACGATATAGACAGTTTTTACACCTTGTCGTCGCAAATCGACAATATCACCGCCGACGACACCACCGGTCTGGCGCCGGCCATGAAGAGCTTTTTCGATGCGATAGACAGCGTCGCCAACGACCCCAGCTCGGTGGCAGCCCGCCAAGTGATGTTGACCGAAGCCGAATCCCTAACGCAGCAATTCAACACCATGAGCGCCCGCTTCGGCGATTTGCGTAAGCGCGTCAACGATAACATCACCAGCTCGGTGCAAGAGCTGAATGGCTTTGCCAAAACCCTGGCCGAATTGAATGTGAAGATTGTCTCGGACATCGGCCGCTCGTCCGGCAAACAAATGCCCAATGAGTTGATGGATCAACGCGATCTATTGCTGACCAAAATCGCCGAAAAAGCCGACGTAACCTATGTCAGCCAAGCCGATGGCTCATACAACGTGTTTATCGGCAAGGGCCAACCCTTGGTGCTGGGCAGTGCGGCCTCCACGCTGTCCGTGGTCGGTGACAGTAACGACGTCAATCAAAAGCTGATCATGCTGAATGGTCAGGATATTTCAAAACAGTTGTCCGGCGGCGAACTCTCCGGCAATCTGCGTTTTAGAGATCAAGTTCTGGACCCCGCACAACAACAGCTGGGTCTGCTGGCAACCGGTTTGGCTACCGAATTTAACAACATCCATAAAGCCGGCTACGACATCAACGGCAATACCAATGTGGCGTTTTTTGATTTAAATTCGCCAACGCCGCAAGTGAAAGCCACCGTCAGCGATAGCAATCTGGTGGTGTCCAGCGCGTTTGTCGCGCCGACCACCGTGGCGGGTTTAGGCGCCGCCTATCGGCTGGACGTTACCGCAACCGCGCCGGCAGCCACGTTCAGCCTGACCAACCTCAGCGACAACACCACGACTGCCGGCTTAAGCGCCGCCACCCTGGCGACTACCGCTGCGACTAACGGTTTTAGTATCAGCTTTAGCGGCGGTTCGCTGACCATTGGCGACTCCTTCCAAATCAGCCCTAATTTTAACGCCGCCGCCAAAATCAAACTTAACTCGGCCATCACCAATCCTAGACAAATCGCCGCCGCCAGCGCCACCGGCCTGCCCGGCGACAACAGCAATGCGCTGAAATTGGCTAATCTGGAAACCCAGGCAAAAATGTTCGGTGGTAAAGCCAGTTTTACCCAAGTGTATGGGCAAATGATCTCGGATGTTGGTTCGCAAACGCATGCCGCCTCAGTTGGACGCACCGCCCAGGAAACCCTGTTAAAACAAGCCACCAGCGCTAAAGAAAGCGTATCCGGCGTCAATCTGGATGAAGAAGCGGCCAATCTCATCAATTTTCAAAATTCGTATCAGGCGGCCGCCAAGGCCGTTTCGGTGGCTAATTCACTGTTCGACACCCTGATCGGGGCATTCCGCTAGGAGATTATTATGCGCATTTCAACCTCATGGAATAATCAGCTAGGCCTTAACGCGATGTTGGATCAACAATCCAAACTCAGCGAGACTCAGCTAAAACTATCCTCCGGCAAGAAATATCTGAGCCCATCCGAAAACGCGGTGGCGGCCACCAGCATGATCGACCTGAATCACAACATTAAGGAAAATCAGCAATATCAGGTCAATATCGGCGCGGCGCGGCAAAGGCTGGACTTGGAAGAATCGGCACTGGATAACGCCGGCAGCGTGTTGCATAGAATCAGAGAATTGACCGTGCAAGGCTTGAACGACAGCAACACCGCCACCAACCGTAAGCAAATCGCCATGGAAATCGACGAACTGAACAAGCAATTGTTAAGCATCGCCAATACCAAAAATGCCAACGGCGAGTATATTTTTTCCGGGTACAAAACCGACCAAGCCGCATTTACCGACACTCCGGCTTACGCCTATCAAGGCGACACCAACCAACGCAGTATCGCTATAGGCCCCAGCCGGCAAGTAACCGACGGCGATCCCGGCGAATCGGTATTCGGCAGCATTCAAGCCGCACCGCTGACAGCCGGCAGCATCAGCAACGTCTTTCAAGCAGTCGCGCAAATATCCGCTGATTTAAAAGCCAACACCCCCAATAAGAACTCACTGAACGACATGGATACCGCGCTGGTGCGCTTCGATACCATTCGCGCATCGGCCGGCGCCCGCTTGAACGCATTGGACGACCAGGAAAACTTGAACGCCGACTACATACTGGATAACAAATCCACCGCCTCGGACATCGGCGATCTGGACTATGCGGAAGCCTTGAGCAAATTTAATCTGCAACAAATATCCCTGCAAGCCGCACAACAGGCGTTTACCAAAGTGCAAAATCTGTCGTTGTTTAATTACATTTCTTAAGTTTTTCGCGCGGGGCTTTACATAGCGCGGTAAGCACTTGTATGGCCCGTATCGCCTTCCGATGTTAATATTCTTGGGGCTGATCGAAATCCAGTAACAACGCGATTTAGGTCCATTGAGCTGATTTAGTGACGGAAGGAATGAAATGGCAAAAACCATGAGTTGGCACCGCATCACACTCTCGCGCCAGGAATACGAATCCGGCGAAATCTACGTGCTGTTAGGCGCGTTCCGAGCCGCCTATGTGGCGCGAAACGGCCCCGAGGGCATGGCGATGTTCGGCGGCTGGTCCGACGACGACACTGCCTTCCTGGTTTACACCACGCCTAGATCGGTACGCCACATCACGCCAATCTTGGACGCCTATTCGGCCAAACAAAGCAAAATTCCTGATCCGTCCGGTCTATCGTTGATATATGGCGACGAGTCCGGCTTCTCTTCCTTCGAGATTGGTTTCGAAGCCTGATGTAGTTCCGGGACTTTTTGAATTGTCTTGAAACCTATCGCAAACCTAATTTTTCGGTAGGCATTCTTGAAAGGCTTGATGGGCAAATTTAGGCCGATTGTGTTGAAAAAGGGCTCTTTTGTGAAAGGAGCTGTTTTTATAAAAATTATTACCTGTTGAAAACAATAGGTTGAAAATACGAGAGGAGGAAAAATTGGCCTAAATTCACCGAAAACCGACTTTTTCAACACAATCGGCCATAAGCCGCCGGTCGCGGCAACTAACCAATTTCAATAGTTAGGGCGTCCAGTGACTCATTCGACTGTCCGGTATTCGGCGAGCAAATTGACATTATCACTGAGTCACCTCGGTCATCTTCTGCCAGAACTAGTGATTGCTCTTAGACCGAATACGCATTGAAAAATCCACCGCCTGATCGGCCGTTTGCGCTAAAGGGTTGATCAGGGCTTGCCGTTGCAGTTCGGAAAAAGGCAAACCGGTGTCGAGCCGTTGAGCTTCGTATAGATATTCCGGCACATAACCGCTCAGCAAAATTTTCCAGGAAAACGACAGGTGATCCCGATTTGCCAAGGTTCGCATCCAGATCGCGGTCGTGCAATTATCCAGCAGCGTATTGTAGAACGCCGGCTTTTCGTTGAGTTCGTTGATTTTGCGCAGGTACTCCAGAAACAGCCGTTTCGCGTTTTCTATCGGACCTTGCAATTTATACAGATAAACCTGCTCGGGCGGATTATTGCGGTAGTTGGTACGTAGACGTATCACGTCGCGTTCGTCGGCGACGAAATAAATCAGTTCATACTGGCGAAAAAAACCTTTGATCGTCGAATAGCCTTCGCCTTGTTCTTTGCGCGCCTCGATGGAGATGGCCAAATGATCGTTGCCGCCGAAATCGAAACTCAGGATGGTATGGGCAATTGCCGGCCCCATCCAATAGACCGAAAACAGATCGACACCCTGCAATTTGTTCAGGTCGAAGGTTTTGGTGTAATACGCCGGCCGATAATCGAATTCGCTACGATAATCGAAGTTGCGGATGTCATGCACCGTTACGCTATCGCCCTCGAAGGTGGCATAGGCCAATTTTTCGGCGTCGGCTTGCCAATGCCGTTGGTTAGACGGGGCAATACTCAACCAATACAGCAAAACCAAACCAAACACCGTCCCATAGGCGATTAGTCCATACTTGCGCCAGCGGGCGAACGCAAGGCTAATCAACGTCGCCACGCCAAGTAGAGCGAACAGCGCCGCCAACACACGCTGCGGCCATCCCGTTGCGGAATCACCGAAATAGAGTGCGCAAACGCCCCATAGGATTGTTATCAGCAGAATGAGAACCGAAGCGCTGGCTTTGATCCATCTCACGGCGCTTCATGCTCCGCAGGGTCGAAAATCAATCGGCCTTTATCGGTGATCAGTTTGAGCTGCCCAGTCTTGTCGATTACTTCGAATTGGCGAACTTCGCTCAACTGGCGAAGATATTGCGCATAGTGCGAATCCGGCCCACATTCGGCCAAGGTCGCCGCTCCTAGCGATAACGCGATACGTCGCTCGCTTTCCAGCCGGTAAGCACCCTGCATGCGATTGCAATCCGCTTTGACACGATAAGAACCATCCGCCAGCAAGGTCAGCGTATAGCGGTCGGAGGCGCCAACCGTGAACGATTCATCGCCTGCATCGGCATCGAAGCGCGATAACTGCCATACCCTGTCTTTGATTGCCGCATCGGCCTGAGCTTCGCGTCCCACGCTTGCATCGCCGTCGACGACGGCGCAGGCGGAAATCCACAGCAACGGCAAGACCAGCAAACACCGTCGCGGCAACCGAAAATTTTTAAACATTGCTGACCTCACCGAAAGTCCATAAAACCGAAATCGCGCCGACTCGGCAGCCAGACACGACAGTTGGGATAAACAAGGGCCTGTTGAAACGATTGCTCATCAGCGACATCACAAGCCGCCACCGAAGCGATATTGCCAGGCGATACCGGTGGTGTCGAAATCGCTGCCTCTGCGTCCGGAAATTGCCGTGCTGTAATAAAGCTTGATCGAGTTGGCTTTATTGACGGGCAGCGCCAGCGTGGCGCCGCCACGGGTGTTTTCCAAGTTATCGTCATTTTTATCGCCGTCCACCCGGCTTTGTCCGCCGGTGTAAAAAGTGGCATCCGCCGCCACCCAGATGCCATGGGTAATGTGATAAATCAGGTGACCCTGCACCGAATAAACCGGGTCTTGCGAGCGCAGTTTGCCGCCGAAAAATTCGTCGTTGTCGGTGTAGAATCGGACACCGCTCGCCAATTCCAGCGTCACCGGCCCCATGCGTTTGGAAACGCCCAACTCCGGCTTGATCGACCAGCGGTTGGTGCCGAGGTTGACCAATTTGCCGGCATCGTACTGCCCACCCGGCGCCGTCACCTCGATATTAGCGCCGACTATCGTATCCTGTTCGTATTTTGCAAATTCCTCGAGCGAAAGCGCGGGCGCGCCGAAAAAATTGATCGAAAAATGAAACCGGGGATCGATCAAACCCGAGACTTCCCGGTCCCGCTCCTGACCCACCACCGTGGCCGTGCCCTGCAGCGAAGCATAGGGCAACGCCATATCGAATTTGGCCGATTTACCAAACACATTGATCGCACGCACATAAGCCAGCACGCCGGAATGCAGTTCGATCTGGGTATTTTCTATCGGCAAGGCAGGATCTGTGGCTACACCGCCCCCAGTGTAGCCATAACCCGCAATCAAAAAATTCAACCCTACCGGGGTATTAGCGTACGTGCGCGGCTCTAAATCCTGCCCCATGGCCGAAAAGCTAACAGCCAACGAAGCCGTCATGAAAACCGCGATTGTCGCGCTATCCCGACGAAAATAGTTCGTCATGAAAAACCAACCTCCCGTTAGTAAGGCGCCGGCACCGGGGTATAGATCGGGCCGTTGGCGCCATAAGCCTGCGTGTACCAAGAAGTACCGCATTGATAATACGTCACCCCTTGAAGAACGGCAGTGTTTGGGGTACATGGCAATCCGCCATTACCGGAAGGCGGGGTGGTATAGACCACGGTGGTCGACGGAGCCGTGGTTTGCGTCGTGTTTGATTGACCGGCCGCATAACCCGCCATCGCCCCTACTGCCGCCGCACCGACCGCTACAGCCGCCACTTCGCCATCGTCCCAGTGATCATCATCGTGGTAGTACCCGCCATGATACGACTCTGCCGTTTGCTGCCGGCTTTGGGATCTGCTGGTAGCGCCTTGCTGACGGGTATTGACGTTCTCATTCGATGCCGATTGGCGTTGAGCTTGGTTTTGCGACGCGGCGTCCTGCCGCTGGGCTTGATTTTCTGTTGATGAGGATGCCCGAGTTTGTTGGGTCGCGGCCCGGTTGGTCGACATTGTCGAAGCCGATTCAGTCCTATTGGCAGAAACCGATTGTGCGGTTTGGCTTTGTGTACGATTCGTGGAAGCCGTTTGAGCCGTCGCTGACCTGCTGGACGCCGACGAAGCGCCTCCCGCTGAAAAACTGCGGCTTGCCGAAAAACTACCGCTGGCCGCCGCGCCGCCTCGGGAAAAACCACCCGCGCCACCTTGCGAAAAACCACCCACACCACTAGCTCCACCACGGGCGCCTCCACCGCCTCCAGCCATGCCGCGGGCCGCCGCATCTCCGATGCCGACGCTGAAAATGACAAAGGTGGCGGTCATCGCCGTCACGATAGCATTAAGTTTTGTGTTCATTATTTTTCTCCCGAATGTGCTGGATTTTCAGAAGCACCAGGTACGATGCTGGGCACTTGCGCCAGGAAGGCAATTTTTTTGGCGCCTTCGGCTGGGGTAAAGGCAAACTGGGTGCTGTCGATTTGCGGAGCCAAATTCCAATCGGAAAATTGCGCCCTGAACTGCGGTTGGCCTTCCTCCAGTTTGTAGGTCAATACCACCCGCAGAGGCAGGGGCTTTGGCCCTTCCGCTATCCATACCTGATAATCGACGGTCTCGGTGCGCGCAGCCAGATGATGCGCGGCTTGTCCGTGTATCGTGGTCTTCTCGACGTACTCGAGCGATTGGGTCCTACGTTCCAGCTCGGCGGGTAATTCGCTTACCAGCAACACGGCCAGCGGCAGCCGCATATTCAGATCTTTCAGGAAGTATTTGACCGCTTCATCGATACCGCCCGGTTTTGCCGTCTGGGCATAAACGTTATCCGACGGACTGAATATCGTGATGTCCTTGCCGTCATACAACACCATCTGCTTCACGCCATCGCTTCCCTCGCGCTCAACCCGCAGGCCATTGGGCCGACTGACGACAACCTTGCGCGTGGCCGAAAATTCGATCTTTTCTCCGGACGCCTGTACCGTGTCGTAGGAATCGTTGAGGTTCACCGCAAATGCCGGAGTCTTGGCCAAGTAATTGGCCATACGCTGCAAAATACCCTTGGCATCGATCGCTTCCGGCCCTGCTTGCGGCAAGCTTTGCTGGGAAATCGCAGCCTGTGGATGGCTAACCGTCTGCTGCTCCGCGCAGCCCGCGAGTATCGACAGGATAGCCACGCATAGCGCGTTGCGTATTCCCGGTTGTAGTGTTTTATACATGTTTCACCTCCTTAAGGTGATGGGATTGAACTGATAAAGGCACCCGTCGAGGATAACCCTACGGCCACCAGCGAACACCAAACGATTTGAGTCGGAATAACGTTCCAACCGCCGATTTCTTTTCATGCCGCGGCGCCCCCTGATGTCATGGCGGTGTTTAATTCCACCCTGACCGGCTGGGTTATATCCAAATGTACGTCGCGTTGCGGAAAGGCCAGCAAAATGCCATGTTGGCTGAACAACTCTTCGATTCGCAGGCGCACGTCGCTCATCAAACGCATACGGTTAGGCTGTACCAACAGATCGACCCAAAAATCCAAACGCAAACTCAATGCACTGTCTGCAAACTCCTGCAGATAAATATCCGGCGCGGGCTGTTTGAGTACCTGGGGATTTTCGATAGCCGCAGTCTCGACCAAGGCCAACGCCTTGCGCACCTGCGAGCCATAAGCAATGCCCAGCGTAATGGTGCAACGTAGTCGCTGGTCGGAGAGGGTCAAATTCGTGACGTTGTTCTCCAGGAAACGGCTGTTCGGTATCAACATGTCGATGCCGTCCAGCCGATGCACTTGACAGCAACGGCTACCGATTTGGGTAACCCGACTCAGTACGCCTTCGATTTCAACCATATCGCCCAGCCTGATCGAACGCTCCGCCAATAAAATCAAGCCGCTGATAAAATTATTGATAATGTTCTGGGCGCCGAAACCAACACCAATCGCCAAGGCGCCACCAAAAAAGGTAAATACCGTGAGCGGAATATGGACGCTAACCAGGGCAAAGACGATGATGGCCACCACCGCAACCAGACTGAACAACCTCAAGGACAATAAGCCGGAACTCGCCTTGATCGGCTGCCAGTTTTTCACCCGGCGCAAGCCTTGGTCCGCGACGCGATTGACCAGCCATAAGCCCACCGCCAGTATCGCTATCAATTTGAATATCTTGCTCACCGTTACGCTACGTTTACCGGTAATCTGCCGCCCTTCGACGACGATGGTGTCATCGATAGCCAGTAGTTCGAAGTCGCTGAATGCTGTTACCAAAGCCATGGAATCTGCGTAGAAAGTTTTCAGCTTTTCAGTTAATGACGCATTGACATTTTTTAGCGCCAGCAAATCGAACATATTGAGCAGACTGCTATCCAGATCATTTAATTCGCTCAGTGCGCGCCTAAGCAGCTTTTCCTCACTGTCAAAGGAGGCCTTTTTACGCTGCTCTTGTTTTTGCTCGCCGTACCCGCTTTGCCAGTTGGCTAGCATTTTTGTCTGGTTGTCCAAATGGATTTGTATCGAATCCAATTCCGACTTCAGATATTTGCGCCACAAGGAAAGCCGTTCCATACCTTGCTTTAAATCCACCCCAGCTTTATTCAAGGCGACAGGATCTTCGGTATGGCCGACTAGATAACGCAATTCCCAAGCCTGTCGCTCACTCACCACTGACAGGGCAAGCAAACGCAAGGTTCTCAAGTTGGAAGACGCCACCTGACTTTCCACTGAATCGGCATCCAGTATTTGCTGGATGCGTTCAAGTTCGGGCTTAGCGTCTTCAACCTTGGCACCACTCTCCAGGTTGATTTGCTCGCTCAGCTTTTTCAAACGCTCACGTGTACTTTGTAACTGGCTTTCCGCAGTTTGGGCCGCCCGGACGGCCAAGGCAATTTCGCCATCGAGTTCCAGTTGACGCTTGGTAAGCTGATCCAGTTTCTTGTTCAGATCGGCTTGCGATAACGGTGAACTGCTACTGGCCTCCATGGCCTGCTGGAGCAGTAATGCTTTTTCGTCAGCTAGATGCGCCAATCGTTCGTTACGTAAATCGCGGCTGGTACTCAGCAGGCCGATGCGAGCCTCGTCCCTTTGAGTGCGCAGCGCGTTCAGTTCCTGCAACCAGCGCGCCCGCTCGGCCTGTTCCGGTCGAGCGGCCTCAAGCGCTTCGTTCGCCTGACGCAGATTCTGAGCGGATTCCAGATATTCCTGTCGCCGCGTTTCCAGCAAACCATCAAACAAGGTCTGTTCGAGTCTTGTAGCCTCAAGTTCATGGTCTTTCAGACGCACCTGTTGCCATTGGTAGTCAATAAAATCCACCGAATAAGGCGGCGGTTCGGAAAAATTCGTCCAAACCATGGCTTTTTTTTGAAAATCCTCACGTGTTTGACCCATCCCACGAAACTTACGCAAGGTATCCAGATGCTGTTCGTAGTCGTTTACTATTAAATTTAACAATCGGGTGTATTCAGCCCATTCGGTCTCGGTAGCGGCCACAGGCGCGACCGCTCCGTCTTTCGATAAAGCGATCAGGCGAGTGCGGACTTGATCGAGTCTGGACTTTAGTGCCGTTTCTCTTGCCTGCAACGAGGGCGTATCCTGATTAGCGGATCGTGCCGTAGCCGACGGCTTGGATACAGGCGATCCTTGAGCACAAGCCGACAAGGCAGGCAATGACAGCATCGCCGCAACTACCGCGAACCGGGCACACCGGAGCGTACCCGACAACCGCGGCGAGCATGGCATAGTGCCGCGCGGGAACGGTAACTGTTTATGCGGGTGAGTCATGGCCGCCTCAGTCGAATCGGCGCGATCAATTGACCGAATAACCCAGTGCGCCTAGACAGGATTTCATGGCGCGGTTGTAGTTATCCAGACCGGGAGGTGGCGCGGACGCGGCCTGCTGTTGCCGATCTCGCTCTTGAAAACCGCGTCTCATGCCGCCGCCAACAGCGCCAATGGCGGCGCCCTTGCCGGCATCGCCGGCAATCGCACCGATTGCCGCTCCGGCCGCCGCGCCCCGTAAGCCACCTTTGAGCACTTCCTTGGACGCGCTGCCAAAACTGGGCCCCGAACTCGGTGCGGGAGGATTGCTCGGATCGTAACCGGATTGCTGAACCGACCAGCCGTGGCAGTTATACTGGTCTTGCTGCTGTTGCTGCGGACTTTGCCCGGCGGCTGGATAGATCATCAGACTCTGAGCCCAGGCGTTCATGGTTCCGGCGCCCAATAAAAGGGCACAGACCAGGGTGTTACGAATTTTTCGATGGTTCATATTCATCTCCTGCGTAATTGAATCGGTTATAGCCGAGCATCGAATTTCGGTTTTTATACCTCCCCGGCAACCGCTCGGTGCGTTCGGCAGGAGAGAGGCGAAGGTGCCGAAATTTGATGCGCGATCGCTATCTTCAGGTTTTGTCGGACCGGGCCAATATTATTCAGGCCGAGTGGCACCGCAGTTTTCCAGCCGGTAAGCCATCCGATCCGCCCAATCATCGAAAGTCCGGGTTACGTCGTCCCATTTGCCGGTGACGCCTATCGTCGACTTATTACCGACCATGCGATCGACAGCCGCGCCCATGCGTTCGCCGGTACTGGCATCGGTGATTTCAACCTCACCGCTGGCCTTACCGACGAAGGCACCAGTGCCGGTGGCAATTTCCTTCAATTTGGACATCACCAGCATCTGCGGCACGAACGACGACACGGTATCCAATGCCACCCAGGAGCCTTCAGCTTCGGTAATCGCGGTTTTGATTCGTAGTGTGCCTGGCTGCGGCGTTTTGACGATTTGATAGTGTTTGCCCAATTCGCTGACTAACGAACCATGCAAATGATTAACCAGCATTTGCCTATCTTCCGCCGGGATAGAAGCTGTATCGGAATTTTTGCCAACCCAGATACCGACAGGCTCGATCAGCACCTTGTCATAGGTTTTGCAGGTTTGTTGATATTTTGGATTAAGGTAGACTTTTAGGGCCTCGCCGTCTTTTCCCGCGCGCAAGGCTGAATAATCCCCTAAAAATCCGGATTCCTCGACGTTACGCGCCTGCTTGATCGGCGTACAGCCGGATAAGCCCACCATCAAGGTCAGCCCCAAAATACCGATTACATTTTGTTTGTGATTACGTGCCATTTTTTTAATCTCCTTATTACTGGATAGTGAACTTCATTTACGGATTGATACGGGTAATTTTGGAGCCCTGTATGCCCAGCCCAGCCATCAAGCCTTGCTGGCCAAACACAAAGGCATAGACATCGTCCCGCAAGGTCGTGGTGGTGGCTTTCTTGGCCAGGCCTTCATCGAGCACCACAACGCTAGGGCCCACGCCCACTTCCAGGCCTTTGGCGCTATTCAGGCTGGCTATCGCCTCGTCGTTCATGAAAAACATGGCGTAACCGAAGGATTGCACGCCGGCTTGCAAGCCATAAGAACCGGCCACGATGTTGTAGTAACCGGCTGTTCTGCCGCCTTTACGCATGGCGCCCTTGCCGTACTCGGCACCGCCGATGAAGCCGGCCTTGATCACATTCGGAAACACCAGAATACCCCTGGCTTTTGCCGCCAGCGTTCTGGCCGACGGCGTGGTTTGGTAAAGCTTGTTCAAAGCGGCATCCACTTCGCGGTCAATTTGCGCCGCGTTAGCGTGCGAATCGCCCTGTGACCCGCCCGTGGACTGACAACCGCTCAGCGTCGACGATAGGACCAACACTAGACACGCGATTAGCCTGAATCCAAGCAGCGGGGCAATTTGAGGGGATGGTGTCGATAATTTCATGAGTTATTCCTCTTGGGTGAATTGCGCGTTTAATGCGTTTAAAGCAGGATCGTGCGGTGTCGCCGTCAACGCGGAGCGAACGACATCGCGCGCATCCCGCCCCTTTCCGACACTGGACAAAGCCATGGCGTAGACATAGCTGAACCGAGGTTGGTTTGGCGCCAATTTGACCGCGCGTTCCAGAGACTTCAGCGCCTCTTCGGTGTTTTTCAGTCTGACCTGTAACAAGCCCAGGCTGTGATGTAAATCGGCGGCGTCCGGCAATCGGGACAAGCCTTGTTGCAGCAGGCTTAGTCCTTCGTTGTCGCGATGAATCAGTCGAAAAAGATCGGCCAGATTGATGTACGCCATCACAAAGTCTGGATCGATCTGCAAGGCCTCCCGGTAAGCCTGTTCGGCGGATTCGAATTCCTTGCGGGCGGTATGAAAATTGCCGCGATTGACTTGCGCGGCCGGATCGTCGGCGTTCCAATCCAACGAAGTCAAATAATCGCGGCTGGCCGCTGCGTAATTGGCCTGTTCGCTTGCAGAAATGGTGGCAGGGGCAAGGCCAGCCAATGCCGCGGCGGCCAGTACACGCAGCGAACGCACGGGATCGCGCAGCGCGTCGTGAGCCAGCGGCCAACGCTGTTCCGGCGGTAGTTGTTCCATAGCTTGCAGCGCCGCTCTACGCAGCAAGGGATCGGCATCCCGCAAGGCTTGAGTCAGAATCGGCAACTGTTCCGGCGTCAGACCGGCGGCCATTTCCGAGATGGCTGTGGCTCGGGCGATAGCCGGTTGGCTTTTGTCTTGCGCTAATGCCGATAACTGCGCCGTGGCATCCGCGCTTGCGGTGCGCGCGGCATGCAAGGCTTCGGCATAATTTTGATAAGCCTTGGGCTGATGCCCGTACCAGCGTTTGACCGTATCCGCCGCCCACTGCGCCGGTTTATCGGCATGACAGGCGTTACAGGTATTGGGGGTGCCGAGTTTTTCGGATAGATCGGGGCGCGGAATACGAAAGCCATGGTCGCGGCGGGCATCGACGCCCATATAGGTCTTGGTCGGCATGTGGCAAGCGATGCATTTAGCGCCGGCGGAACCCTCGGTATGGAAATGGTGCTTGGCATCCTCGTACTTGGCGGCGGCATGGCACTGCAAACACGTGCCGTTATCGGCGACGCGCAATTTGAGGCTGTGCTGTTCGTGGCAATCGCCGCAGGTCACGCCGGCCTGATACATCTTGCTTTGCAGAAACGAGCCGTATTCATAGACTTCGCCGTCGATCTGGCCATCGGCGTGGTACAAGGTTTGGGTCAATAAGGAAGGTAAATGGCTGTCCATCAAGCGCCCATCATGGTAATCGCCCAATAGCTGCGCGCGCCGGGAATGGCAACGGGCGCAGACCTGGATTTCCGTATCTCCACTACGCGGGATATTGCGCCGGGCGTTGCCGGTTTGCCAATCGATGCTCCAAGCCGCGCCGCGCCGCTCATTCAGCAATACCGCCAAACCCTTGGTTTGATCGTCCGCCGCTTTAGAGCCCGATTCCGGTTTGGCCCAGGTCACATGATTGGAACCGGGACCGTGGCAAGCTTCGCAAGACACATCGATTTCCGACCAGGTGCTGCGATAAGTGCGGTTGGAGGCATCGTAATTTTTTTGCAGATGGGTGGAATGGCATTCGGCACACATGAAATTCCAGTTCTGCGAGCGCCGGGTCCAATGCAATTCGTCGGTGTGGTCGATTTTTTCGTTGGGATACAAATGAAACCAGCGTTGCCCGCCCTGATCTTTGGAGCGGCTGTCCCAGGCAATTGACAAGGCTTGCAACTTGCCGCCGGGTAATTCGATCAGGTATTGCTGCAGCGGCGTAACCCCAAACACGTATTTGATTTCAAAATCCGCCAGTTTGCCATCCGGGCTGTCGGTGTTGACCAGGAACCGGCCGTTTTGCCGAAAAAAACGCGATGTCAGGCCGTCCTTGCTGAATTTAGCGTCCTTAAAATCGCCGAGCACGGTTTGTTCGGTGACTTCCTGCATCGCCAAATCATGATGCGAACCTTGCCAGAGCTTATCCTGCTCGACGTGGCAAGCGGCGCAAGCGGCTCTGCCGACGAAAGCCGGCTCGATTTTCACTTGCTTTGCCGGCATGGCAGTGGAATCAGCGGCAAGCGGGAACAGGTAAAACCAAGTACCCAATCCCGCCAGCACCACTACGCATAGGGCGAATAACCACCCATAGGTACGTTTAACCCCTTTGTTCGCGACCGATTCCGGCGCTGGATTTCGTTCACCGGCCGACTTCATTGCATGCTGCCGCGCAGTTCGATCAAAACCCGATCCACTGCATCCACCCGAATCAAGCCGGCGCGAGGATATTCGATATCGAGTATCACATATACCGTGATTGCGATGATGGCGGCAAAACCGAAGACATGAAACCGGGTGGTTTCCGGGTTATTGCCCATCGAGTAACCGGCCAGAAAAGAGCTCAGCAACGCCAAGGCGAACAGCATCACGAAGATGACCGTGGGCGGATGCATCACGCGCGCGGTCGTTGTGCGCAACGTCGCCATATCGAACATTTCGTTCAAAGCCGCCAACAACAGCGTGGTCGCAGGCACCGATCCCGAAGCTTGACAGGCCTGGACCGCCATCGGCCAGATTTGATTTTGTAATTGATTGGCCTTGAGCAAACTGGCTTCCGCCGCCGCCATGTCGGGTAGTTTCTGAAATGCATCCAGGCGCGCATCCAGGTATTGCCGGAACAAATCCCGCAATGGCGGTTGGCTTGCAGATGGTAGCAGATTCAAGCGTAGATAAGCCGTGCCAATGGCGTTGGCCTCGTTGATAACCAAATCCCGACGATGATCCAGGCGCGAGGCCGCTCCGGAAAACGTAAAAGCGATCAACAGGCCCATCAATCCGAAAATGGCGCCGTCGATCAAACCAGCGGCGGTGTTATCGGTTTTTTGATCATCGCCCCTGGTTTTAAGGCCTAGCCTCCTGCCGAACTCTATGGCCAGCAACATGCCAAGAAATAAAACCAGCGCCACCAACACCGCGAGACTAGCAATGTCCATAATTCAATACCCCCATTGCCCCATCAGTTTTAGCCATCACGCGTTAACCCTCGCAGCCCGGGCCGTGTGTTGGCTGCGGGCGTTCGAAAATTCCGCGTCGCAGCGTACCTTCGCCCAAACGCTGATCCAATCCCGCATACACGTGATAAGCCAAAAAGGTCAAACCCACGCAAAGCAGCTTCATCAGCATCAGGTTCCAGTCTTTATGTGCCCATACTTCCGAAACGGCCTGATTCAACAAGCCCGTCTCCCGATAGGCATGAAAGACTTTTTCCAGAAAAAACACCATGAACGCGATGCCCAAATAGACCAAGGTCTTGTAAACAGCCGCCACCCAGAGCGGCTGGCGGGTATCGAAACGATTGCCGGCGGCGGTATGATCAAGAATGACGACGACTTTGGCGATGATCAAGGCACTGACGGCCGCCAGGGAAACGACCTGAACGTCAACCTGATAATCGGCGAGCAACAGTTTCTTCAAGGTCAGTATGACGCTAAAGCAAAAGAAGAAATACAAGGTCACCAGACCCACTTCCTGGGCCTCGTGCTTTAGCTTGATGAGTAGGCTCATGGCTTGTTTTCCTCAAAAAACATCAATTAAAACCAGTGTTTTCAGCGCTCACTTCGGAAACAACAAGGTGACGGCGAAGCGCAGCCCCCAGTCCGGGCCGCCTTCCGCTTTCTCGGCGTAGTAACGACCACCCACGGTGAAAGCCACCGGCTGCGAACCGAACTTCACCAGCTGTTGCACAGTTAGATTGAGCGGAACCGTCCAGCGCGTGTTTTCCCAGTCGTAGGTCGATTCGGTGTTAAGTTGCAAAGTTGTGAATGTTTTTGTTGTGTAAGCCAGAAAAGGTTGCATAAAAGTCGCGCTTACGTCCTGGCGACTGCCGCTGCCAGCAAAATTCCACAGATGATTGGCCAGCATGCCGTAAGTCCAGCCGTTTTCCTGTCTTAAGGCAACCGCCGTTGGCCCAGCACCCCATTTTTGCCCGCCCAGATTATCTTCGGAAGCGGAAGGGTACAAAAACACCGGCCCGCCACCCACTATCCAACCGCCGACCGCTTCCTTGGGCGACAAAAAGAAGCTTTGCACGATGTCGCCGAAGCCACTGGTGTCCGAACCGCCGGCCAAGGGCGATTCGGCATGGATAATAGGCATGATGGTACGGGTGATCAGATTCCAGTTGTCGCCGATCGAAAACGGAATCACCGGCTGTACATTGGCGGTAAAGCGCATGGCATCGGCCGGGCCGATGCCGAAATCCCAATTGTTTTGCACGGGAACGCTGATCAGATTGGCGATCGGGTTTTGTAATTTCTTGGCCAACTCGGCGGCATTTGCCTGATTACTATCCGCAGCCCCGTCACCGGCCAGCGCCGTCCGCATGATCATGGCAGCGCCAAGCACCAGCAAACTCCTGTTGATTCGCATGGCATGTTTCACTGTTTTTCCTTTTAAGTTCACTGCGGTTACGAATTACTTCCGAATAACCCGGCAATAGCGCTTTAATGTCTTGTCGCCTCGACGACTGCTTTGCGCATCACCCGAACACGCTTAGGCTGACTCAAAATTTAATATTCACGCGCAAATTCGCTTCGACGACCGTATCCATATCCCGCAACTGGTGATTTTCATCAAGGGTTTTACTCAGAGCGGAATTGACGACCTGAAGATGCGGGCTTACATCCAGCCAAGGCGTGATCGCGGCTGCGTAATACAGCTCGACGGCATCTTCATGATCCAGGCCAAGCCCCAATCTTTCCCGCAGTAAGGGCACGAACTGATCGCTAAACTGGGTACGCGCCCAGCCTATGCCGAAGCTATCGTGCGGACGCGAGGCGAATACGCCCTTGCCGCCTATCCCCATCATATAGGTGTACTGAATCGGATTGGGGTTGCCATCGGTGGCGCCAAAATTGAAGAACACGCCGAGGCCGCGTTTCGAGTCACCCTCGGGTTGCCAGAAGTATTGATCGAAGCTGTAGATCACCGACCAGGTATTTTCCTTGCGGTTGAAGGGTTGGACCGGAAGCAGCAGATTTGGAAAACGCTCACGAAGAATCCGTTCCAGGATCGGGCCTGGATTGCCCAGGAAGGGAAAACGCTCAGTCAGCAGGGCGCGAGCCAGGTTGTCGGGGTCTTGGGTCAGCGAGAAACGGGTCTTATTGCTCCACACCCCGTTGATAGCCTGATGCCCGACCAGGCCAAACGGTTTGATTTTGATGTTCGCCCCACTTATCAGGGTCACGCCGTCTTTAAAGGCTTTGCCGATGTCGTTTTCCATTGGCGTGCCGCTGGCGTCCAGCGCCAAGGCCATCAGCGTGATGTCCTTGGTGGGCAGGCCAATCACGCCGCCGCCATAAGCGGAGATAGGCACCATCGCTAAGGCCAAGGACAGATTCAGCCCGGTATTCAGGAACTGGGTGTTGTAATTGCCATAAAACTCATTGGGGGCGAAATCCAGCAGATTCAATTTTCCCATCGTCACCCCGGCGTGTTCACTCAAGAACTGGGTGTAGGATGCCCCCATCAAACCACTGCTGGGCTGGTTGAAGGCGGGGGATAGCGAAGATATATTGGTGGGTATCATCGCCCCGGCTTCGTTATACAAGGTATTGCCAAAACTGGAAATACCTTCGAATTTAAAGAAGCCGCCCGGCCACAGTCCCATTTTGCCGGTATCCAGATTCAAGGAGTAATCGACGCTACCCCAAAAGTCGGCTCCGGTTTGTCGCCCCCCGGTGGCGACACCGCCCGGCAGAAGAAGCATGTTGGCATCCAATACCACGCCTTTTTTGGCCATGTCATCCCTGACGCCGCCCCAATCGCCGGTCAGCCTTTCGCGTGAAGCCAAGTCCCCGCCCCAGGTTTCCGGGACTGCCACGGGACCGATGGCATTGGCGTTCGAGCCTAAGCCCATCAGCAACACCGAGCCAACCAGACTCAAGGACGTTCTATTCAGCCTATTGTTATTTTTGACATTCATTGCAAGGCTTTCGGTCTTCATCATCACATTTCCTCAATTTTTAATACAAGGCGCACTGGTTTTAAAAGCCGCCAAGTGCGCCATTGCTGCCCTACTTAACCGGCTCGATCTCGCCCGGCCGCCAGGTTTTGTCGAACCAGGGTTGGAGCGGGCTGTAAAGGCGTAGAATCGTGTTCCAACCTTTGCCGGGAATGGTTTGCAACCAGTTGGCTTGGCCGGATGGCGCTTTGGGGCCGAAGTAGATGTCTACCGAGCCATCGACGTTAACCACCAACTCCTTGTTTTGACTGCTGACGCTGGGGAACTGTTGATCGGTTTGCAGCATGGAGCGGGTCTGGTTGTCATACAAAATCACTGACCAGAAGTTTGCGACCGGAATATTCGGCGGCAGGTGCAACTTGTAGTTTTTGCCACCATCGAGCGGCTTAGCTTTGGCATCCTTGGCGGTCCAGGCGTATTGCGAGCCTTGCCCCACCATTTTCGACTCCATGGCGGGTGTGACGCCGGTAGCCATAAAGTAGTAAAAATTGTAGCCATCCAGGTTGCGTACCCCAGGTTGCGTCTCAAACTTGTAGCCACCGAAAAAAGGCAATTGCCAGGAACTGCCCTCGTAATAGTAGGCTTCCTGCTGCCGCATCCTAAAAGCGGTGGCACGGGCGGTGGCGTCGCCAACGGTCGCCGCTTCGCTGAGGATTTTCTTCATCCGCGCATCCGGCGCAAAGGGTTTACCCTTTTGAATGCCAATAGCCGCATAGTAACCCAAGGTGACCGGATCAAGCGATTCGCTGGGTTCTTGTTGCACCACCTGATCCAAATACGCCCAAAATTGGTAATCCGCCGGGGCGACCGTGCCGAAGTCCTTGCCGGAGACGTTGACAAAGTTCATAGGCGGCGGATTGGCTGCATCGGCCAGACGATAAACCCGCGTATGCTGTTTGACCAGATCCACGCCCGGTTTTGGATCGCCATCCACCACGAAACTGCGCCAGGGTGCCCATAGATTAAAGGTCGGCGACTTGACCACAATATAACCCTCTGGAACCTCACCGCTGTATCCAGGTGGCAAAATCAGAAACTTGCCGCCTTCGCCCTTATCCGGCCCGGTGAAGCCGATGTCAACCACCCAGCGGAACCACATGTCATTGAGTGCGCCCAACACCTTGGGCGGCGCCTCCAGTACGACCGGGCCGTCTTTCAGATCCAGCCACATCCAGCTATAAGGGGTTTCGGTATTGGGGGTCAAGAATAACGACTTCGAATCCATGCGATTTTCAAAAATCGGCACAGTGGTGTTGGCTGGCCCCAATTTGAGAATCTCGTTGCGATTCGCAGCTTGGCTGACGGCAGGCAAAGCCAGCAAGTAGGCTTGTACCGCGCGTTGAAAATCCAGATTGTCGTAGAGTTTTTCGACGCTGGCTTCATCTGGAAAACCGTCGAAAAATTTCAGCGTGCCCAAGCGGGTCTTGACCTGATCCGGCATGGCAATGCCTGCAGGCACTTCCGTGGTCATCTTGTACTGGGCCGGCTTGGTTGATTTGGCGAACGCAGTGCCCGCCAACAGGCCGCAGCTTAAGGCCATTGCCGTGGCTAGTCTGGTTTTTTGCATCATTAAATTAGTCTCCTTTAGTTTTCAGTCTACTTCGGAGTAGGTGCGCAAACACGCACCTACTCCGAGCCGCTTATTTCACGTCGATGGTGACTTTCTCGATCTTGCCGGTAAAGCGGGTCTGCGCGCCCTGGCCGATTCCGGCCACGACTGGCGTGGCGTCGTCTATGCCCACATCCGCGGTTTCGTCGGCGGAGAAGATCATCAGCTGGGTTTTATCGATACGGCCTTCGGCCAATTTGCGGCCATCGACGGACAAGGTGCCGGTGCCGCCCTTACCCAAGCCGCCACTGTCGTAGGCAAACTCGAACACCAGTTTGTTTTTGCCTTTCGGCAAGGCTTCCGGCGAACTGATGGTGTAATGGTTCAGGTTGAGGAAGTTATAGGTATAGGTCGGTTTGCCGTCCTTCAGATACAAACACCAGCCGCCGAAACGACCGCCTTGAGCCGCCACCACGCCGTTGGCGCCGCCCTCCGGAATATCCAGCTCGGCGGTGATGGTTTTGGACTTGTTCTTGACGTTGATGAAGGCGTTCTCGGACATGCCGCTCATGCCTTCGGCCAAGGTCAGCGAGGTACGGCCCGCCATCAGATCGGGGCGACCGGCAAGTTCCGCGTTCATGCGTTCAATCGAGCGATCGTCGATCGGCAATACCTTGTTTTTCTTGGCCTCTTTCAGGAACAAGGCTTGCAGTTCCTTGAGTTTCTTCGGATTCTGCGCCGCCAGATCGTGCGTCAAGCTAAAATCGCTGCGGGTGTCGTACAATTCCCAAATATCGTCCGCCAACGGACGGCGCGGCTGCATTTCCCACGGCGCACGATGTATGGTGCGTGCAAACCAGCCTTCATGATAGATGGCCCGGTTGCCGAACATCTCGAAGTATTGCGTGGTATGGCGCTCTTTGGCTTTGGCATCATCGAAGCTATAGGCCATGCTGACCCCATCCATTGGCCATTGCTTGACGCCATTCACGCTTTTGGGTTCCGGCAGGCCGGCGGCTTCCAGAATGGTTGGTGCAATGTCGATCACGTGATGGAACTGGGTACGTTGTTCGCCTTTGGCCTTGATGCCTTTGGGCCAGCGCACGGCCATGCCCACCTTGGTGCCGCCGTGATCGGACGCCACCTGTTTGGTCCATTGATACGGCGTATCCAGTGCCACCGCCCAGCCCGCGGCCATGTGCGGATAGGTTTCCGGGCCGCCCCACTGATCCAGATGCTTGAGCATGTCGGCAACCTGTTCCGGAACGCCGTTGAAGAAGGTGTATTCGTTGAACATGCCGTTGCGGCCGCCTTCGGCGCTGGTGCCGTTGTCGCCGTAGACGAACAGCACCAGGGTGTTATCGAGTTGACCGGTATCTTCTACGGCCTTGAGCAGGCGGCCTACTTCATGATCGGCCATCTCGACAAAAGCGGCAAAGACTTCCATCTGCCGTGTGTATAGACGTTTTTCGTCAGCCGACAGCGTGTCCCAGGCCGGAATCGCCTCTGGTCTAGGCGCCAATTGGGTGCCTGCCGGCACTACGCCCCGTTGGATTTGCCGAGCCAGAATTTCCTCGCGCAGTTTGTCCCAACCTTGATCGAACTTGCCCTGCCAGCGCGCTATCCAGTCCTTGGGCACGTGATGCGGTGCATGCACGGCGCCCGGTGCGAAATAGGTGAAGAAGGGCTTATCGGGCGTCAGGGCTTTTTGATACTTGATCCAGGCTACCGCCTGATCGGTCATGTCGGTCATGAAGTGGTAGTTGGGATCGTTCGGCAACTCGACCGGCTTGGTGCCGTCGTAAATGAACGGCGCCCATTGGTTGGTCTCGCCGCCTAAAAAGCCGTAAAACTTGTCGAAACCCTGCCGGGTCGGCCAGCGGTCGAATGGCCCCGCCATGCTGGCTTCCCAGGCCGCGGTTTCGTGCCATTTGCCGAAGGCGGCGGTAGCGTAGCCGTTCAGGCGCAGCATTTCGGCGACCGGCGCGACGCTGTTGGGAATCTGGCCGGTATTACCGGGAAACGCGGTGCCGATTTCGATGATGCCGCCCATGTTGTTGACATGGTGATTGCGGCCGCTTTTGATGGCGGCGCGGGTTGGCGAACAAAGTGCGTTGGTGTGAAAGTTGTTATAGCGCAAACCTTCGTTGGCGATTTGCTCGAAGGTAGGGGTCGTCACCGGTCCACCGAAGCTGCTGGTGCCGGCAAAACCGAGATCGTCCAGCAACACCAGCAGCACATTCGGCGCATTCGCCGGGGCTTTCACCTGGAAACGCGGCGGCGCCTTGGCGTTGCGCACGTCGACTTCGGTGATCGGACTGGGCTGAGGTTCCGCGATAGGCAGTATTGTACGATCGATACCTTCGGTTGGCTTGGTTTGGTTTTTGGCAACGGCGATTTGGCAGTTGGTCAGCATCACAGCTGACAAACCGACCATCGCGAGGACATGCTGTTTCATAATTTCGCTCTCTGGTGAATAAAAAAAATTTAGGCAACCGATTTACAGTCGAATCCAGCCTGGATTTTTCAATAAATCTTGCACCCAGCTCCAACGCGAGCCGTGACTCCACATCCCTTACAAACGCAGAATTCGTGCCGCTTTCCGTAATCATTACACCCGTCGGGCTAATCCTTGCTATTCAAGTGGTTACTGTGGAATTAAAAAATAAGCCACGGACACCTCCGAGACATGCCCACGAAATATCGGAGTTTCTCCGAAATAATGAAAGCCCTGCAAAAATCGCTCAGCGAGGATAGCTTTGTTACTCGGCGCCTTGCGAACAGGGAAAATCGGCCACGATTTTTTTACCGCTTGGGAACAAGCGGCCAGAAAAAAACGCTGACCGCAAACAAATTTCGACTGAATGGCGTTGGCAAGGTGATGATCTAATATTCTTTCAACCAAGCCTGCGCTTTATCAATCTCGCCCGGCTCGAAATATTCAATCGGAAACTCTCGAAAGCCTTTACCGGTAAACATCAAGGCCAGATCTGCCCATTTCTTCTCGCCGACTAAGGCCATTTTGTTGATATAGGGGTCGCTTTTGTTTTGAAAGGATACATCTTCCCAATCACCTTCTTTTGCCCATCCCTGAAAATCTTCGCAGATAATCAAGACTCGGATACCGCCTTCACGGCCTATGATGCCAAACGCTTCTTGTTGCAAGGCGGTGAATTCCGCGTGAGTCAATATACCCGTGATTTTAACGGTTACAACGCCATCAAAATGACTGATGATTCCTACGCTCATAGATTTTTCCTGAGTTAATTACAATGGATGGATTCTTTGCTGAATCGACGGCCACGTTTATCCAACGGCGCGAGTATCAGTTTGTCGGCATTGAAAGCGTCGCCAAATGCTCCAATAAAATCCTGCGCACCTCTCCGACAACCTCCGGCTGCCCCTGGCAGGAGTGATTCCAGCGCACCACTTTTTCCGAAACCGCCTCGTCGATATGCGCACTCCGATAAGCCACTACACCATCATCCCCCTCGTCCTTGGGGCCATCCCCATCAACGGCAATAATCGAATGCGCGGGAATGGCGGTTACCGGAATAGATGCTAATGCCTGCAAACCTTGATTATTGGGGTTCATGTTGTCTGCCGCCGTCGGTGGTCTGCGCAATTTGGCCAGCAGTTTTTCGTCGCCGCTGGCTGCGGCCGCCAGGGCAAAACCACGCATCATGGTCTGAGGCAGCGTGACCAGCTTGGCGACCAGCCCTGTCAGCCATTCGGACGCGGCGGCCATCGCGCCGTGTTGCGGCGTGGCGATGAACACCACCCGTTTCACAAACGGCAAAGGCTTGAAGAATATCGAGCGTTTCAGCATCGACTCTACGTCCGGGCTGACCTTGATCTTATCGAAGGGTGTATCGCTAATCATGTTCCAAAACCGGTCGCCGCTGTCGATCGCCGTCAGCTTGGTCAACAAACCGCCTTGACTATGGCCGATGACCACCATCTGTTGTAGAGCCGCATCTTTACGCTCGGGATCGAATTCGTTGAGGGTATTTTCCAAGGCCTCCCGCAACACGCCCGCCGAATAACTGATGGGATTGGCGGAATCATAGTAAAACACCCAAACCTGATACTTTTCGCGGATTAGCGGATCGCCTTCGAGTTCGTTGATCATTTCAGCCCAGCGCAATGGACTGGAAGCCGTGCCATGCACCAAAACCACAGGAATCTTGCCGTGACGATAAGGGTAGACGGTAAATAAACCATCCTTGGCCCGATCTTTAGGAATGGCGCCGGCAAAGACGCCTCCCTTGATAAAATTGAGAATCTCCATGCTGTACAAGGGATTATCGCTGAGCACATATGCGAAAGCAGCGGTCGGATCGACCTCCAGAGGCTGTACGCGACCATCTACGCTAACGGTTTTGGCGCGATCATTGGCATACAACTCAAGTTGGCCTTTGATTTGCCCGGTCGCCAAAGCGGACCTAGCCTGATTGAAGCGCGCGAGTAAGGTCACCGGTACTTTTGTACGAGGCCCCAGGCGGTTTGCTCCCGCTACGTTGGCCGCCGAATGCTCTTTGGAAATGCTGGCGGCAAGTGTGGATCCCAGCCCCGGACTGCGATAACGATTCCTGAATCCCCGAATTTCCAGGAAGGCAGTCGAGATAAAATGTTCGAGATTATAGCCGCCCCAAGACAAGCCGCTTTCGTCCATAGCCAATTCCAATGTGCCGAAAGGCAATGGATAGAGTCCCGGCTTTAATTGAACCGCGACTTCATCCGACTGATTTGCGTCGAGATCGGCCAAACCTTGCGCCAGCGCTTGATTGTAAAGGTCGTAGGTTAAGCGGTAGCGCGGGTCGGAAGGCTCAAACCGAATCGTTTGACCATCCCCCGGAAACAGCAACGACCAGGCATAAACCGCGGCGGCCAGGAAATAGGCACGGTCTTTCGTTTTTTGACCATGCAGCAATGACAGTTCCGCCAAGGTGAACAACTTGTCCTCATCACCGCTGGGTTTAAGTTCGGCATGGAGTTCGGCAAGCACTTTTTCCGGTTCGTTTTCGAACCTATCCATCAGCCCATTGCGTCTGAGCACCATTTTTGACGCTTCGGAAGGACTTCCAGATGACAAAGCATTCTCGGTATTCAAGCGATAACCGGTCTGAATATCGACCGGCGCTATACCCACCGGCGTAGCGCAACCCTGAATCAATAGGACGACTAGAGCCAATGCGGGAAATCTTAAAAACCCAGTCGGGAAAAACGCGATCGCTACTTGGAGACTTATCTGAATCATGAATATTTACGGGTAATAATCAATCGGATAAAAGAAATTTTTATAATTATCGTGGGTATTCTTAATCGATTTCGGCCAACTTCCATCCCTTAAACAGCTCAAATAAATACCATACTGACCGCCACGGTTGGGCAGAACAAAGCCACCCCTAGCATGAGCGCAAGGGTGGCATCGCTATCAAAACGGCCTTAGCGTAAACGGTGTCGGATCGGTGACCATTTCACCCGGTTTGCGATTGGCAATCTGCACGAATTGCTCGGCCCAACGATCCATGATGCCTTTGGCTGGCCCGTACCAAGTCAGACGCGTCAAGTCTATCGGGCCGGCATCCTGCATATCGCGGTCGGCAAAAGTCGCCACCACTTCGCCGGTTTGCACGTCGCGCAAGCGTGCTTCGAAAGCCGCGCGGCGCTGGTTAACCATGCCAACCGCAGTCCCCGTACCCGGCGGTCCCGCCCAGCTCAGTGCGTGCAGCATGGATTGGGAAGGCATGACTTCGATCAACGCAATCTCCAACTGCAGGGCCGGGAAGCGATGTTGATTGGCATAGTCGATCAAAATAAAGCGATGGTTAGGGTCTTCCCTGAATTTTTTGATGACTTGCTGACGAAAATACACCGCCAGTTCCTCGGTATCCTTTTTGACATCGCCAATGATATTGGCGGAACTGAGGCTATGCAGCCAATCCATTTTTTCCATGTATTGGGTATTGACCGAGGTCACGATCAGTTCGCGATAGTTCGATTTGTCGAAGCCGGGTTTGATCCAGACTTTCTGAAACGGTAAATCGGCGCGTTTGCTCTGACGCTCCGGGTGTTCGATGAAACCGGCATCGGGCGCGGGTTCCACGACATTAGCCTTGATGTCGTTGGTACCACTGCGAACCATGCTACAGCCGGCCAGCGCAACTGATATCGCGATAGCAAGACAATTTAGTTTACTCAGATGCATAAGTTTTCCAGTATTAAAAGGATATGGGATTTCGAAAAATGGGATTACTTTTTGCGTACCAGCAGTTGGGCGACTTTTTCTCGCTCATCAAACGTGTCATGCAAAGGCGTAATCTCGCCTGGAGAGTTCATCGCTACTTTTCCATCAACGGAATAGATGAGCCAATCACCACATCGCCGGCACCATGCAAGACAGCTTCGACTTGCAAAAAACGGGCGGCAATGACTTTAGAAGTGGCTTTTGCCACTTTGGCATAATATTTTTCCAGCAACGCAGTGCGCTGTTTGCGGTAATTGAGTGAACGTTTGACCAGTTTATCGGCTTCCTTATCGGTGATTTTTTCAAAGTTATCCGCATAGTCATTTATGATGGCCAAGCGTTCGTCGTTCAACGACGCCAATTCAATGTCGTAACGATCATATTGCGCCAAAAACTTTTTTTCCTGTTCCGAATTTAAGTGCATCGCCTGTTTGACGAAATCCAACTTATCCATGCGAGTAGCAAAACGAAACATCTTAAATTCGTTGCTCTCCGCAGCTACATCGGCGGATGAAGCGGCGGCGGGCGTCGTATCTCCTTCAGCATAGGCGACATGATTAATTGCTGGAAGACTAGCAGTTGCAAAAGCGGCCAGCATGGCCAGGTGTTTGTATTTCATTTCGTTATTCCTGATTTTCTGGGTGTAAATTGCGGATAGGTGAAAAGTTTATTTACAACCTTTATTGTTACGGGTCTTAACACAGGTTGTGCCGCCCGGTGTCTGGACGACGCCCACCCCGTTTTTGGTTTTGGCTTGGCCACCCCGACTGGTTTCAGTGGTTTTTACACCCAGGTCATTGGTTTCAGTCTTCTTGACAGTTCCCGTGTTTGGATTATAGCTGCCGGCATTCTGACCATTGCCACACACCACCTTGCCTGTCGCCGTCCGCACGCAATCACTATTGGCGCTTGCGGCCGACGACAAAACGCAACATCCAACAAACAACATCATTCTGCTTAACATATTTTTATCCTCAGTTTCCGGTTGAAAACGCTTGCCAACGTTTGATCAATTCGGCCAGCAAAAACGCTTCGTGATCGAACCTTTTCTGCTGGCTAAACTTTGAACATCAAAGCGCTCATTGAACAAACCCTTTGCCTGCCATACACGCATTGAATGCTTGGTTAAAAGCATCGGTTGCAGTACTTTGTTGTTGTTGATCTTGGCGGCGTTGCTGACGTTGTTTGGCGGCTCCGGCGGCAGCGCCCATCTTGGCCGCGTCCTGCATCTGGTTGCGGGTATATTCCTCCGCTACCTCATCAGGCACATTGCCGTATTGGTTGGCCTTGCTCTTACCTTTGGCGGCACCCGCCAACGCCCCGGCCGCAGCGCCCTTGGCACGCCCGCCTTGCGGTTGTTGGGCAGGGGCCGAAGCGCCGGCTTGCTGTTGGGCGATACTCTGACACTCGGCTTGAGCTTGCTCATAGGGAACCTGAGCCTGCGCCAGACCCGCCAACGCGATACCGCACACACCGACGCCCAGACGAATTAAGTTTGGATTTAACATGGTTTATCTCCTCATCTATTAAAATTTAAAATCACCATCGGGCCTGGATGCCGAAAGCTTCCTGACCTTGCCAGGAAAGAAGCGACAGCCAGAGCCAAAGTGACTTATTCCTGCGCCTGAAATGGCTGCCAGGTCGAATCGGGGTTGTATTCCGTTATGCGCTCGGCAAGCTCGGCGGTTTTTGGCCCCAAATCCTTTTGATAAACCTTACCCTGATGATTGACGACGAAAGTCATGATGCCGGATGAGCCGTATTGAGCCGGAAAGGCGACCAAGCCAAAACCGGCGATCATGTTGCCGTTGATGAGGTAGTCGTACTTGCCGCCAGGTGCGGCCGCACCTTGCCTGGTCAGTATGCGGTAGTAATAGCCGTGAAACGGGGCAGGTTGTTCGGTTGCTTCCGGGGCCTGGTAACCTTCGGCTTTGGCTTGCGCAAACAGCGGCCCGAGCGGACTTTGCGGCTGGCCTTCCCCGGCGTCCCAGAACAGGCCATCGAATTTACCCGGATCGCTGCTAAACTTTTGCGCGTATTCCGACACACTGTCGCCATCCCTATCCAGATTGGCATACTCGAATTGAGCTTCGACATAGCCGCGCATCGCGTCGACTGTGCTGAGCTCGTTGCGGCCGATACGCCGATTCAAGATTTCCTGGCGGCCTTGCGCGGCATCGAATTGCCAATGTCCGTCCGTTTTTACCAGTGGAATCGGAAACGGCCAATCGTTGTTGCCGACATGCAGAATGGCTTTGTCTTCGCCCGACGCTTCCATGCGCGTTTTTTCCTGAGCTAAGCCGGCAAATTCCGCGCGATTGTTGTTATCCTGCACCTCATCGCCGGACGATAACAACTCATCCTCCAGGTTGCCGAACAACGCAATCAACTGCCCCTTATCCTTGCTGCCGAGCGCTTCCAGCAGTGCCTTGACAGCCTCATCTGGCGTGGAAAAACTTTTCGCCGCGACAGTATTAACCGTGGCAGGCGCCGCTACTGGAGCTGCCAGTGTTTCCGCCTGAGCCAGTAAGGGGGCTGAAATAAGGGCCGCCAGCAAAAAGTGTGTGGTTATGCGATTCATGGAAAAAACCTCGGTCTGGAACGCTTGAGTAAAATCGGCGGATATTGGCTTGGGAACACATAACGAATGACACCCCAAACTACCCAGCCCATTAAAAATGCCTGTGAACGGACTCATCATCGACGTCTGCCGCCTCCACCTTGAAATCCAGCCGCGGTTCGCTGAGTTCCGGCACTCACCGAGCGTTGCATGCTGGAAGCACCACGCTGGCTAAAGCTCTGAGTGGCGCTGGTGTTACGAGACATGTCAAACGCGTTCGGCCTGGCCGCTTGCGTAGATTGCTGGGCACGCGGCAATTGGCTTTGCGCCGGTTTGGTAAATCCGCCGCCAGCGGCTAAGCCACGACTGTTGGCTCCGCGTTGACTTTGCAGTTGCGATGCTTGGCCCGAGGTTTTTAGCCCTTGCAAGGCACTTTCGCCAGCTGTTTGCCCTCTCGTCGCTGCCGGCCGGTTTTGCACGGCCTTGGGCTGAGGTTGGGACTGGGGTTTAGCGACCGGTTTTTGCGCCAGCTGCCTTTGAATATCCGTGCTGGAAGGCCGCCGCTCGGCTGGCAAGGTTCCTACCGAGGTTCGCTGCCCGGTCTCGCCAAAGCCTCGGGCCGAAGCCGGCAAGGTTTGCGCCGTACCAAGCCTTTGCCCGGCTAAAGCCGGCTGCTGGATTTGCCCCAAGCGTTGCTGCGCTGCCTTGGAATAGGGCTGCCCTCGTCTATGTCGTGGGTCGGATTGCCAACCGGCCGGCAGTTGAGAAGGCCGCAAATTATTCTGGCTAAAATTAGCACCCCGGTCGATATTGATTTCGTTGCCGGAGAAATTGATATTTTTGTTGTAATTGACGTTACCGCGATCACCGTAATAACCTCCGCCTCCGTAATATCCGCCACCGCCGTGCCAACAATTGCCACTGTGGCAAACAGTATTGCCGTAGTAATGACCGACGTAATCATCATTGTCATCGGCCCATTCCATGATGCCCCAGGTCAACAACCCGCCCACCACGGCGCCGGTGGCGAAGTTCATCCAGCTGTCATTGCTGGAGCTGGTGGTGGTCGCTGTTGTCGATGGATAGTAACTGGGGTAATAGCTCGGCGCGGCGGCATTGACATTAACGACTGTTGCGGGTGGCTGAGCCAGCGGCGCTTGGTAAACCACTTCCGGTTTATATTGCGGCACGTAGACCGTATCGGCTTTGGCGGGCTTGATGCTGATCTTTTCCGCCGACACGTTGTTTTTGGCAACTTTCTCGGTGCTGACTTTCTGTTCTGGGGTGTCTTTCAAAAATCCGGCGTCCTTGGCACGCTTACGTAAAGCTTGTATCGAGGCCATTACCTCGCCGGGTTTGGCCAAGAAGGCATCGCCCAGCTGCGTGGTCCAATCCAGATGATCGTTCATCATCTTGATCACCAGCGGCACGCTGGCCAGTCGCATGATACTGGCATCCCAATCCTTGCTATTGAGAGACGCCAGATCGGGTTTGGTCTCCAGCCACCTGGCCGCCTGCACCACCTCGAACGGATAGGTTGAGGCTACCAATAGCTCCGCCAGCAACGGATCCGGATACAAAGCAATCGGCGCGACCAGCGATTCCAAATCGCTCAGCGGTTTGGCCGGCGGCGCGACGACTGCTGGTGCCGGCGGTGGTGCCGGTTCGCTCTGCACCACTGGCGCTTGGATTGGCGGCGGCACTTTACTCGATTGCTGTTCTTCCTTGTTGCAAGCCGCCGGCAACATGGCCAAGGCTATCAACATGGCGCGCAACAGAACGCCATTGCGCCTATGAAAACCAGTATTTGCTTGCTCGGACTCAACGGTAATCGCTTTCATCTTGTCACTCTTAGGTTTTTGTCGACGGCATTCTCGACGGCAACGAATGGGTTTCCTGCATACAGGTTTTTAGCCGCATGAAAACGGCCGAAAAAGTGGAGAATTTCTCGCCAACGGCCCCGTCTATCCGCTGTGGCGATTGCAAGCAGTTCAATATCGCTGCGGCAATAATCGCGGGGTATTCGATATAAAATCATTAAAGGATATAGTCTGTCAGGCATTGTCATAACCCCTAACCTGCTCGGCAAAACCGAGTCCATAAGTTTGACTGATGAAGCGAAATTCACAGGATGGCGGTTCGCTGGATAATTCCATCAAGGCAGCCAACTGACTGAAATGATGAGAAGCAATCATGCGGCGCAATTCTGGTTCAGACTCCCAAACTTCGTCATAACAAAGGCAGCGAGGCTGAGCCACGTTTTTATAAACCTCGACGTTGACACATCCCCGCAAAGTGCGCGCACTTTTTGCCAACGCTTGCAAAGCGGCAGTCATGCTGCGAGTTTGATTGGGCGGCGCCCTGAGTATGACATGTAGTTCGATCATGGCTTATTCGATGCAGAATACGAGCCATTTTGAAATCAAACCAAACGAGATAGAAAAACTAATGAAAAAACGGCTACTTACAAGAAATACAAGGGGAGATTTACAGCTGGTTTTTCGCCCATGCCCCCCGAAATATCGTGGTTAACCCGAAATATTACTAAACGGAACTTGGCCGCCGTATGTCCAACTTGGTCATACGACTCTCCAGCGTGTTGGGATTGAGTCCCAGAATGGCGGCGGCGCCACCTTGACCACGCACTCGCCAACCACAAGCCTCCAGTACGTGGGTAATATGCTGGCGTTCGACTTCTTCCAGCGAAGCCAGACCGGATGAAGAGGGCATTGATACAGTGCCCAAGCCGTCGATTGGCAAAGCAATTTTGAGAATAGGGCTTTTGGTCAGAATAACGGCACGTTCGATAACATTCCGTAATTCTCGAATATTGCCGGGCCAGTCATAAAGGCACAAGCCCTGCAAACTATTTTTATCCACCGCAACGATATTTTTATCCATGCCGGCGGCAAATTCCTGGACAAAAGTCTCGACCAGCTTGGGTATGTCTTCCCGTCTCTCACGCAAGGGAGGCAACTGAATAGGGAAAACATTCAAGCGATAGTAAAGATCTTCGCGGAAACGGCCTTCGGCGACTTCTTGAGACAAATTGCGGTTGGTGGCCGCGATGATCCGAACATCTACCTTGATGGGTTTTGGATTACCAAGACGCTCGAATTGTTTTTCCTGTAACACTCGCAATAGCTTGGCCTGGGCATCCAGGGGCAATTCGCCGACTTCATCGAGAAACAAGGTCGAGCCGTCGGCTAATTCGAAACGGCCAACTTGCTTGGATAGCGCACCAGTGAAAGCGCCTTTTTCACGGCCGAAAAGCTCGCTTTCGATCAATGCGGCGGGAATGGCTGCACAGTTGACTTGAATCATGGATCTGTTTTTTCGCGGACTAGCTTCGTGAATGGCTAACGCCAACAACTCTTTCCCGGTGCCGGTTTCCCCGCTGATCAGCACCGAAGCCGGCGTCGCCGCTACCTGCTGCACCTGCTCCAGGATACGTCGGATTGCCTCGCAACCATTGACGATTTTTGAACCCTTGCGATCGGCTATTTCATGACGCAAATAAATATTCTCGTGCTGAATCCTTTCTTGCAAGTTATGAATTTCTTCCAGCGCGGCCTTGAGTTCATCGTCGGCGCGCCGCTTTTCAGTCACATTCAAACTGGCGCCCATTATGCGCTCGGGCTGACTAGACTCTGTGACTTGACAATTGCCGATAGCGCGGATCCAATATTTACTCCCATCGGGATGAACCACCCGATATTCTTCCTTAAAAGCGCCGCCGTTTCGAAACGCCTGTTCAACCGAATTTTTGACGCGTTCAAAATCGTCGGGATGCAGACAGGCCAAAAAGCGTTGCATATTCAGTACCTCATCGGACGATACACCATAGAGATTACGGGCCTTATCCGTCGCCCAGATGGTATCCGATGCAATATCCCAAACCCAAAGCCCCACATCGGCCGCCTCGGAAGCCAGTCGCATGTGTTCTTCCCGACTTTGCACCACATGTAAATGGTATTTGCGCTCCAAGGCATTGGCAAACACATCGCTCATCAAACTAAGTCCGCGCACAACGTTCTCGTGCCATTGTCGCGGACGCGAGGAGGCGAAGCCAATGCCACCGCGTAAATGACCGCCTATAATCATAGGAAATACTAAGTCTGCTCTAATACCGTAGCGAAGAAATCCCTCTCTGTCCTTGGCGGCTTCGGGTGGCAGTTTCTCGACGTCATGCATGATGAAGGGCTTTCCCGCCAGCAGAGTCTTGGTGAGATAGGGACCTTCCGACATCAAGGAAGAACTCAACCAAGGTTTTACGCGGGCGTTGCCGGTATATTGATACTTCGAGTAAAAGTCTTGACCATCCCCGGTTAATAAACCCAGGGCAATCAGGTCCAAATCCAGGTTTTCAGCGATGCGGCGCAGACTTTCCTGAATGGCACCATCGACCGCATCGCAGGAAATACGCACGAAATTGGCCGAAATTTCGGCCAGCAAACACTGAAACAGCAGATGCGGTTCCAGTTCGTTGACGACTACCTGGGGTTTATGTTGATTGCTCACGGAAACCTACTAAGCCAATATTTGTAATTTTTGTATTAAGCATGATCCTTGATCAAATCTAATAACTTTAAGGCTTACCAGCCAAATCTTAGGCCTTTTCGCGCTTTGCTCCTCCCCTTCACGCGCTATCAGCCCAAGCGATTGATACGAAAACAGTAACCATGCGACAAGATACCCATCCATCCCTGACTGAACACATCGCCATGCAACACCGTGTGATCACAACAAAATACCGATCAGCCGTTTCATCAAGTCTTCCAGCGAAATAATCGTCAGCAACAGCGGCAACAACGGCAACAGCGCCACCACCGCCAGTTGCAGTACCGTTTGTTTGCCGAATGGAAACAATTGCATGGACTTTACCACTTCAAAACTGTTGTTCAAGTCCGCCAGAGACTGGATGTCGCCGCTGCCGATAAAGCTTTCTTCGCTATCGGCTCCACCTCGAAGCCATTTGTTATCGAATTCGCGGACATAGCGGCTTGCCAGCGTGCCGTAGTTTAGCAAGCCTTCGCGCTTGGCATTCGCCAGCTTTGGCGCAAACACGCTCAAGGGTCCCAGCACTAAAATCATTACAAATACAGTGAATACGGCGATTTCCAGTTTGAACGCCATCAGCTCAGTGCCTTGGTACAAAATCCGTTCCGCGATCATCGCCGACAGCAAAGCCCCCTGGGCCAACAGAAAAGGCACGAAGGCCACGGCGCTTTGGTCAAGAAAGCCCAAGCCGGCGGCCTTGTCCGGGTGTGTCGAGACCAAATACAGGTCCAGGCGCGACACCGACCAGAGAAACCTGGTCCAAACGCCAATCCGGAACAGCCATCGCAGGAAAATAAATTGATAAACCGGCAAACTGACGTAAGCCAGCCAAAATCCCGCCGTGGACAACTGTAATTCGGATGTCGCCCCAGTCGCATACCAAATGCTGGTGTTCAAGATAATCTGCTCGAAAAAGAGCCTATGCCCCAGCGTCAGTACCAAGACAACCAGGCCGATCTCAATCAACAAGGAATTACGCAAGCGCAACGCCGATTGAATGCAGGCATCGAAACCTGGGTGGTTCTCTGGTGTGATGATACCTCGGTCGATAAATTGCAGCACCACCGGCCGCAGTCTGCTATGGACCATCCACTCCGTTGCCAACAGCAAGGGTAAAGCCACTAAAAAACGGACGTGCGTTTCAAGATCATACAGAAAAGACACCCGCACCTCACCACCTATCGCTTGTCCGGATAGTAGCGAAAGCATCAACAGCGGTAGCCAAGTCAGCAATACCAAAAACAATATTCGACGTTTCAACCAGCCCAAGGCATCTGTGGCTAAATGGCAGCGGATCAATAACTGAAATAATGGTCCGCCCTGAACTAGGGAAAAATCCTGCACCCTATTTATTTCTGTTTTTTCGGTCATGTTATCCCCCAATCCAAAACCGAAGTTTCGCGCCTATCATTCGTCTTCCTCTATCAGGGTCTTCACCCGCCCTGAGTTGACGGCGTCCACCAGTGCGGTGTAATCCCGCTGATTTTGATCCGCGTATGCCAGGGCAAACTCGCCGATGGCTTGGTCGAAACGATCCGATTTACCCAGATAGCCGCTGATGGCCGCGGCATCGCCCGAACGGGCATGCGCGCGCGCCAGGGTCCAGCCGCACAGCTCGGCATAGATAAAACACCGTTGCAGCGTGGCGCCTTCTATCGGCACCGACATCTTCATGTCGCGCAGTTGGCGCACAAAGAAATCACGACCGCGCGCGCCTCTGGCCCAACCCAGGAATATGTCGCTGGACGATTGCATCAACCGCTGCCCCACCACTACACGTTGAGCGTGATTGTCGTAGCCGCTTTTGCCGGCGTAGGGCTCCAGCACTGACGGGCAGGCCTCCTTGATTTGCAGTAACAGAGGATGGTTTTCGGCTGAGAAAAACAAGCCCACCATACAGCGCGTGCCGACACTGCCGATACCCACCACTTTCCCGGCAAAATCTTCCAGGCGATAACGATCGAACAGCACCCGGCGCTCGTCGGCAAGCGACGCTTTATAGGCTTCCAAGCCTTCCTGAATCAGTTGCTCCGCCTCCTCATCCTGGATGTGAAACAGTACCGGCGGCTGATCGATAAGGCGGTGACGACCGCCGACCGTAGCGGCAATCTTGGGCACGAGTTGGTCGCCAACCCGCTGCCTGGCTTTTTCGATAATTTGCTCGCGTTTTTTTCTCAGCTTTTCATCGGGGGCCATCTCGATCAGCTTCTCAGCGTCCATGCGGTCGTACCAAACTTCCAAGGGGCTCATTCTCGAATAGTCGCGCAAGTGTTCGCGGTAAGCGCGAGCGCATTCGACGGCAACGGCTTGCGCGTCCTCATCACTAAAACGTTGGTCGCGGACCGCGACCACGAAACTGGTTGCCAGACGCTTGAGATCCCATTCCCAGGGGGCGGGTAAGGTTTCGTCGAAGTCGTTGATATCGAACACCAAGTTGCGCTCGGGGGTGGCGAACAAGCCGAAATTGAGCAAATGGCAATCGCCACAGGCTTGCACGCGCAAACCGGTAGTCGGCGTAGTAGCAAGATCGTAAGCCATCAGACCGGCCGATCCACGCAGAAACGTGAAAGGACTGCGCAACATGCGTCCATAACGAATCGGCACCAATTCCGGCAAGCGGTCCCGGTTGGATTCTTCCAGGATGTCAATCGGATCGCGGCGTTTAGCTGGAGCCAGCCAAGCGGCGTGGCTGGTGCGCGGTGCTTTGTCGCGCAGCGATTTGCCGGCGGCAAGTCGCTCCTCGCGCGATTTAAATTCAATGTTGCCGGCAAGCGTTGCCTTCGAACTGGAACCTTCTTGCTTGGATTTCTTCTTGCTGCTAGCCATAAATAATTCCTTTTTTAATCGAGGAAAGGACTGTCTCTATATATAGCCCATTCTTAGTTAAATTTTCGATGCTACGGATAATAATGGGATGGGGCTGGGGCCCGGTTATAACGCCAGGGATGTCGTCATTCAGCGGTCATACGCTGTTCGCTCGGACAATGGCTGGCTGAACCCGCTTTCAACGCACACTATCCAATAACCGATTAAGCTGGTTCGCCGTTTCCGGCGCATTGAGTATGCCCATGTGCGAGTGCGGATAACCGTAGATGCGATCAGCCTCTTCCTGAGCTTCCGCGCGTAACTCGCTGGCCAAACTCACGGTGCCGTCGCCGGCCTCGGTTTCGATGAATGAAAACAGCAAATGTTTCGACATCGTTTCCGGCAATTTGCGACGCGGACTATCCGCGCCGTTGCCGGTATAAAATAAGTCGTGCAGAAAACGGCTGCCAGGCGCCAAATCCTCCCAGGAATAAACCGGCGTGGGCGCATGGTCCACGCCTAATTTTGCCGCCGCGTGGCCATTCCAGGGGGTGGAAATCGATACGAACAACGGAATGGTCAGATGATTGGCGGTTTCCAAATGTTTCAAGATGAAGCTGCGCGACACCAAACCGCCCATGCTGTGCGCAATTACCGCCATTTTGTCGAATTGATACCGAGCCTGCAGTTGTTGCAGCATTTGATCGAGATAGCGGGCGACATTATCGATATAGGCACCCGAGGGATAATAAACTACCCATGGCTGATAACGGCTCCTGTCGAGCTGACGAATCAGATAATCGAAATTGAGTGGCGTGCCGTTGATGCCGTGCACGAACAGCACCGGCATTTTTTGCGCGGAATAAGGTTCCAGAAAATAGATGCCGGCGTTGCCTTCAATCAAAAAATCCAGGGGCTTCCAGAGGCTTTGTTCGGCGACTGCGTCGGCGAAACGCGGCTCATCCAGTGCGGCGATGGCACCAACCTGGGCCACCTGGCCCAGCGAAATATCCAGCTGTTGCTTGGCGCTACGTACCTGCAACTTGGAAATATCCACTGGCGCTGCCGCGTTGGAACGGCCTTGCTCGGGTATGACTAAGTCGTTGCCGGTTTTGACTTCCCCCGCCCGACATTGAATCAACTCGCCGCGAACCGGCGCAAAGACCGGTTCATCCAGCTGGTAGATCAAGTCGCCATTGACGTCCTTGAACGCCCCCAACCGGTAATCGCCGGGCGCGGTCGAAAAATACCACTTGCCGGGACCATCGACGACAAAGTGATCGAATACGCTCCAGTTCTTGGGATTCCGGATGTCGGGCCCCGCGACCTTAAACAGCGCCACGATCATTTTTTTGCCATTATCGATTTCCGGTTTTACCGAGCCGTAGATTTGGCAATAACTGGCGATTTTTTCGTGCTGCTCTTGGACGGCGAACAATCCACAGCCGGACAGGAAACCGGCGATCAATAATAACATCGCCAGAAAACGATATTTTGGGTGCATGTTTTCCTCTCCTATGGGGTATGAAGTCAGTTCTCTGGCTTACGAGTTAGATCGAAAGTGTCGCTACAGCGCATTCAAACAATTACAGAAAACGCTTATATTACTCAAAAAACTTGTTGCCGCTTTTTTTTGATTTTCCAAAAGGCGGCATTAGCCCGCAAGAATATGCGGTAGCCGCGGTTTTAATCCACCTGCTTAAGCTGGTAGTTGTTGAGTACTTGCGCGACATTTGATCTTCCACGACATGACACGCACAATCTTTCGGGCCAAAGTCGCGGAGTTATATCGGAAACCCCGCTGACGAAAAAGTTAAGCATCAGCTCGCCCAATACCGTGGTGGACTGGGTAAGTCTTGAAATTGCCCGTTCGTTGGATGCTGAAGGTGCTCGTTTAGTTATCAACGGTCGTATTCAGGCAAGTGTGCTGATGTGCTTGCAAGTTATCCGGATGAGGTCGCCAATCAATGGCTGCTTTGTAACGCTCCAGTCGGAGAATCTGGATTTGGCTAACTGGCCGGCTTGGAGAAACGCGGCCGACTGGTTAGGGGTCGTACGCCGTCAATCCTGACTGAGCAAGTTCGGCCAATTTGCACGTGCTGGAGTGCTAACATTTCCAAGCGGATTGCGGCAGTTGATTGAGTGCAACCGCTGTCATTCAAACATCTACGGTTCAACAGGGTCTTATTTGTTACAAACGCAACATATACCCACAACTTTTTTCACTGATTAATCAATTACTTAAAAATTGGTGCGAAATATGAATTAAGCAAGCCATACAAAAATCGATGATATGTTCGGTTACTCATTCTTTTACGGTGCTTATGTCTGAAATCATCCCGTTTCCCGTTCCCAACAAACAACAAAAATCAGATCTTGATACGCTTATCGATGCAGCGCTAAAGGCCATCCCCAGGCAAGACCGAGAAAAGCTCAGGTTTGAGTTGCTCAAAACGATAGACAGCTACGATACCTTTTTTTCTGAATGGTCATTGAGTCTACCCGCGGATAGTAACGAAACACTCAGGAAACAAATTTACGATATTGCGCATCAGGAACATGACCGAAAAATACAAATGCTAAAAGACATTATGCGACTAAAGATTAAAGTGCTGGTTGCGGAATACCAGCAACGCAAGTAACGCGGTTTGTAATTACCGACCCGGCCCATTGGCTTCGGCAGAGCGCGGGTTAACAACACCAAAGACCATCGATTTTAAGACCTGACCTTAGTCGTTCTTTGGCCCAAATATTTTTATTGAGGAGTGTCATATGAATCAACTTGCCGATGTAAACAGTATCGCGGAGCTTGAAGTCGACGCAGATAAGCTGATCGTGGCTTTTGCAAGTTCCGATGGGGAAATGGTCAATCAGCATTTCGGGTCATCCTTGGGATTTCATGTTTATGCTATTGATGGCACTACCGCTACGCCTTTGGCGGCCAAGTCGTTTGGTAAGGAACAACGAGACGGGAATGACGACAAACTAAAACCCAAGCTGGCCTGGTTAACAGGCTGCGATATGGTGTATTGCGGTTCTGTCGGCGGCACGGCGACCAATGAGTTGATCAAATTGGGCGCGCATCCTGTCATCGTTAAAGGCGGTCCCGACATTGAAGAAATCATCGCCGAATTACAACAAGAGATTACCGGAACCCTATCGCCGCTGCTGGAACGCATTTTTAAACAAAAAACCGCTAAAGATAACAGCCGTTTTGCGGAGATGGCTGACGAAGAATGGGCTGAATAAGGATGCCCCGCAATTTTGCCTAAATGCAATCCAAGCATTCACCTTACAACCCGGCCTTCTCTTTGATCGGTTTCGCTAGCCGATACTGAGGAGGCTCACTTCAATTACTGCGGAATCCGGTTCGTCAGCCTACCGCCTGCTCTAACGCGCGTATTGACCGCTCCGCCTCTCGGCGACATGGGTAACCATCGCATTTTTTGTGCTCGCCAGCGGCATTGACGCCTGTGCAGCCGCCGCACAACCACCTTTTTCTAAACTCAGGGTGTTCGGTTTTTACCCCGCGATTTTCAATCGCCAGCCTTTTGGCCCCTAGGCGATGCCGTTTGTGACGGATTTATGACCAATTTTTAGCATGCCGTTTCATCTATACTATGGCGTGATTTATTGCTTCTCGCACACGGATGAAATTTAAAAACTTTTTATCGTTAAAGTCCCTGATCGTCCTGGGCTTTGTCATTGCGGTGATTCCGCTGTTTCTGGCCGTGATGTACGCCGCTTTCGGCATGCGCGAAACCTCGGCGCTGGGCCGCACCGTCAACACGCATGTCTTCGAACAAACCAAAACCATCCGCCTGGTTTTACAAAAAGCCTCCGATATAGAGCGTAAGGCCAAGCTGTTTGTGTTGCTGTCCGACCCGACGCTACGCCAACCCTACGAACGGCAATCCTACGAAACGGTGCGGGCCTCGTTTAAACAGGCGTTAGGCGATTTGCTTAAATTGCATGTCGACAACAAAATTGCACTGCTGGTCAACGAATTATCCGAGAAGGAAAACCTGATTTATCAACAAATCATCGGCTCGGATGACGAAAACAATCTGGAATTGCCGATAGACGAGGCTTTCCAGGGTTTGCGCGAATCTGCCGCCACCTTATCGCGCGAGTTTGAAAACCACGTCGATCACGAATTCAACGAACTGCACCAATTGTCGGAATCGCTGGAGCATGGTCTATTGGTCAAGGGCGCGGTATTGCTGGCAATTTCGTTCAGCGTGATCGCCATCCTGTTAATCGTGTTATCGCGTTCGATGCGGCAACTTGACGTATCGATACGCCGTTTGGGCGCCGGCGAATTGGCCGAACCGATTCTGGTCAACGGTCCGTCGGATTTACGTTATCTGGGCAACCGTTTGGAGTGGCTGCGCACTCACTTGCTGGAACTGGAAGTGTCCAAGCAACAATTTATGCAAAACGTCGCCCGCGAGATAGAACTGCCGTTGGCAAGCCTGCGCCAGGATGCCGAACTGTTGGCCGGCGAAACCGACTACGCCCCCAACAGCAAGCGGGAAAACACGGTGTTGCATTTATGCGCCAATATCGAAAAGTTAAACACGGTATCCGAGGAACTGCTGCGCTACAGCCGGATCAACTCCCTACCCGACAGCAAACGCAAGGAAAGTGTAAAGATCAAAGACTTGCTGGAAACCGTCATTGACGATTTTCAACCCGTTTTAAGCAGTAAAGCTATTGCTATCCGCATGCTGGCACGGCCGGTGGAAATTTCCGGCATTCCCGAACAATTGCGTGCGATCATCGAACAATTGCTGACCAACGCCGTGAAATTTTCGCCGGAAGGCGGCGAAATTCGCGTCATATTGCGCGACGCAGGCACGCTAATGGAACTGGAAGTGGAAGACGAAGGCCCCGGTATCGCCGCCGACGAACGCGATCATATTTTCGAACCGTTTTATCGCGGCAAGGCTGGCGATACAGGCGATAGTGATGGCCCCGGCCTGGGCTTGGCCATCGTCAAGGAATACGTCGCCAATCATCAAGGCAAAGTCGAAGTCATCGATGCCCGTCAAGACCAACAAGGAGCCCGCATCCGGGTTCAAATTCCGTTAAACGGGGAGAATTGAGGAACATGCAGTCACTATTTATGCGCGTATTGACGCTGATCGCATCATTGTTGGCCATCAGCGGCTGCGCCGAGGTGGATTCCAGCGTCAGGGAACATTTTCCAACCATTCACAGCGCCCCGGTGGTGCATTCCGATATAGACGAGCTGCTGGAATTCGGCAACAACCTTGCCAACATGACCACGGCGGGTCGCACCGAGACTTGCCGGTCTTTAGTGAAACGCCAAAAAGACGAACCCGAGATTGGAGTGTTACTGCATTTGCTGGTGGGCCGCCTGTTATCCGATGCCTGCGGCGACATTCCGAAAATTCTGGATGAAATTGCCGGCATCCCCCCCTCGGGCTTGAGCGACGAACGCATGCGCCACCTGGTTGCCATTCACACCGAAGCCTTAAAACGCATCAACAGCGCATCAAGGAAACTCGGCTCATTGGAACGCAAACAAAAAACCGTGCAAAACGTGCTGGAAACGAAAGACGCCGCCGGTTCCAAGAAAGAAGAATCAAGACTGCTGCGCGAAAAACTGGAAGCCATCCGTTCGATGGAAAAGCAATTGGACGAGACTAGCGAAGGCAAGTAAAGCCAATGTTTCGGTTTCGCTTGGCGATAGTCATTGTTGTTTCTTTCTGCTTTGTGTTGAGTTTGGGCATTGCCTTGTATTGGGGAGCCAACGAAGTAGCTCGCTATTTTCAGCACAGCCAAACCGCTTACGAAACCTTCGACGATTACGAACAGCTGTCGCAAGAAGCCTATCGCCATTTCAAACAACGCATGGACCGGCTGATCACGGCCAACCCTAATTCGGAAACCGGCGTGGAGTCTTCCAAGCGCCGTCTTTACGAGGCAATGCAAACGCTGCGCGACACCGCCGTCAAAACGCCGGGCACAGACAGCGCCAGCGAAGACTGGACCAATAAACCCGCAGAATTGGAGAAAGTCGCCCATCTCACCGCCTTCCTGGAAGCCAGCGAATATCGCTTCGAAGAAGTCGAGCGGCTGCGCTTGCAAGGTAAGCTGACTACCGCCGTGCAGGCTTTGGCTAAATTCACCGAGGAAGAGATAGACGGTAAATTCCAACCCTTGATCGACGCCGCCATTAACGCCGAGCGGCAAAAAGCCCAGAAAGCCAAGCGGGAGTTGGAGATTTTGGTCGAAAAGTCGCGCTGGACGGCGATTTTAGCTTCGTTAACCGCGGCGTTATTCAGCTTGGTAGCCGGCATCATGTTGCTGCGCGCGTTTAAAAAACCTATCGAAGCGCTAATGAAAGGCACGGACGAAATCGCCTCCGGCAACCTGGATTACCGGATTGCCTTGGACAGCCGGGACGAATTTGCGTATCTGGCCAGCCACTTCAATCAAATGGCCAAGGAGTTGGAAGTCCAACAAGATAAACTACGCGAAGGCCGCGCCGTATTGGAAGAGCGAGTGACCGAGCGGACCTTTGAACTTAATCTGTTGAACGAAGAATTAAAGCGCATGGATAATGCCCGCCGTGAGTTTTTGGCGGACATCAGCCATGAACTGCGCACGCCGATCACGGTGATTCGCGGCGAGGCGGAAGTGACGCTACGCGGCCAGGACCGCGACGCCGAAGAATATAAAGACGCATTGCAGCGCATCGTGGAGCTATCGATGCAGTTGGGCAAATACGTGAACGATTTACTGTTTCTGGCCCGCGCCGACACGGCCAATCTGCAATTCGAATGGAATAAAGTCGACTTGGCGGATTTGGTGGCCAGCAGCGTCGAGGATTTTCAGGTGATGGCGCAAGAGTATTCTATTTCTGTCAGTCTGGACGCGCCGTCCGGGCCGCTATGGGTGCGCGGCGATAAGCAGCGGCTACGGCAAGTGCTGTTCATTCTGGGCGAAAATGCCTGCCGCTATTCCAAACCGCTCGGCCATATCGCCGTGGCTTTATGGCGTGACGGCAAACAGGCTTGTTTCAGCCTGACCGATCAGGGCATAGGCATACCGACAGAGGATCTGGAGCGCATTTTCGAACGCCACTTCCGCAGCAGCAACGCCCAACATTCGCGAGATGACGGCTCCGGCCTGGGTTTGCCGATGGCCAAATCCATCCTGCAAGCTCACGGCGGGCAAATCGCGGTGCGTAGTGTCGAAAACGCCGGATCGACATTTACGGTTACACTACCCCTGCTTACGGTAGCATAAGAGGGATTTTCATATGAATGAGAAATACATGACAACCAATACTCTGACGGGGATAGGCTATATGCGGGTGCTGATGGTTGAAGACGACGAGCGCATCATCGATTTTGTGCAACGCGGCTTAAAAGCCGAGGGCTATGCCGTAGAGGTGGCCCGCAGTGGGCAAGAGGCCATTGCCTTGGGTACCGAGGGCAGCTTTCAGGTGATCATTCTGGACTTGGGCCTGCCGGACATGAACGGCCGGCAGATTTGCGAACGTTTGCGCAGCAACAGCATCGACACCCCGATTTTGATGCTGACCGCGCGCGATACTGTGCAAGACAAAGTGGCCGGCCTACGCTCCGGCGCCGACGACTATATGACCAAGCCGTTCGCGTTTGAAGAATTACTGGCCCGTATCGAAGTTTTACTCAGGCGGCGCGGCGGCGAAGTGAAGCAGGACGATAAAGAATTGCGTATCGAAGACCTGGTACTCAACGGCGAAACCCACGAGGTACGCCGCGGCGATAACGTCATCGAGTTAACACCCAAGGAGTTTGCTTTGCTGGAATGCTTTATGCGCATGCCGGGTAAAGTGTTGAGCCGCACGCGAATTCTGGAACAAGTCTGGGGCTATAGCGCCGATCCGCTGACCAATGTGGTGGATGTTTATATTCGCCAGCTACGGCGTAAAATCGACGACGATTACGAGCTGAAATTGCTGAAAACCGTGCGCGGCTTTGGTTACAAAATGGATGCGTCTTGAGTTAGATCCGCGAGATTTTGTCTCCAGGCGCCGCTAACAGCAGCCCAGCCGGCCGCCGCCCACAAACCTTGGTAAGCTAAGTCATTACACAAACCAGCGCCAACCCGAACCCACGCGCCTCCTATGCAACTCACCCTGCTCGACCCGGATCATCCGCACCAAGCCTTTCCGCCACTGCATAAGGCCTTGAAACAACCCAACGGCTTATTGGCCTTTGGCGGCTGTCTGTCGCCGCAGCGCATCGTCAACGCCTACCGGCACGGGGTATTTCCCTGGTTCAATCCCGGCGAACCTATTCTGTGGTGGTCGCCCGATCCGCGTTTGGTATTGTTTCCCGAACATCTGAATATTTCTCGCAGCCTGGCAAAAACCCTGCGTAAGCAATTATTCGAGATTCGTTACGACAGCGCTTTTCGCCAAGTGATCGATGCGTGCGCGGCGCCGCGTAGCGAAGACGGCGGCACCTGGATTACCGACGACATCCGCCAAGCCTATATCACCCTGCACCACCTGGGTATCGCGCACAGCTGCGAAGCCTGGCTGGACGGCCAATTGGTTGGCGGCCTGTACGGCATTGCCATTGGCCAAGTGTTTTTCGGCGAATCGATGTTTCATCGTAAAACCGACGCCTCCAAAGTGGTGTTTGTGCATCTGGTTCAGCAACTCAGCGCTTGGGGTTATCAAGTCATCGACTGTCAGGTCAGCAGCGAACACTTACTCAGCCTTGGCGCGGCGGAAATCCCTCGCAGCCGCTTTGTAGAACTGCTGGATAGGCTCTGCGATCAAACACCGACGCCCGACGCTTGGCAAGCATGAGTTCCATACCGATTTGGCTGGACAGCGGCCATGCCTGCGGCTATCTGGACGACCGTCTGGCACGTTCCGGCTTCGTGCATCCGTCGGTGGAGATGGACACCGCGCTGTATTCGCAGCTGATCGTCCAAGGCTTCCGGCGCAGCGGCGATCATGTTTACAAACCCTATTGCGAAACTTGTCAGGCTTGCGTACCGACCCGCTTACCGGTGTCGTCATTCCTACCGGACCGTAAGCAAAAACGCTGTATCAAGCGCAATGCGCAAACCCGGATAGTGGTCAAAGACGCCGATCTCGACCCGCGGCATTTCCAGCTGTATCAACGCTATCTAAACGCCCGTCACGACAAACCCGGCGAAGATACCAAAACCACGCCGGATGACTACATCAAATTCCTCGGTAGCAGTTGGTGCGACACGATGTTTGTGGAGTTTTTGATTGGCGGCCAATTGGCGGGGGTGGCGGTTGTCGATGTGGTGACTGACGGGCTATCGGCGGTGTATACCTTTTTTGACCCGGATTTTGCCGACTACAGCCCCGGCGTTTACGCCGTGTGTTGGCAAATCGAAACCGCCAAACAATTGGGCCTGGAATATGTTTATCTGGGCTACTGGATCAAAGACTGTCGTAAAATGCGCTACAAAATCGATTATCAACCGCTGTCCGGCCTGATAGACGGCCAGTGGCAAGCTATTTCAAAACAAACATTCAACGAGGACTAAGCCGTGCCAAAAGCCAACGAACTGAAAAAGGGAACCGCCATCGAAATCAACGGCGAACCGTATGTGGTCAAAAACATCGATGTGCGCAACCCCACTTCGCGCGGCGCCACCACGCTTTACAAAGTCCGCTTCACCCATATGAAAACCCGGCAGAAGTTGGATGAAACCTACAAAAGCGACGAGATGTTGAAAGCCGCCGATTGCTCGCGTTGCAACGTGCAATATTCCTATCAAGACGGCGACACCTATTACTTCATGAACGCCGAAACCTACGAGCAATACAGCTTGTCTGCGGAAGATTTGGAAGGCCAGACCGAGTATTTATCGGACGGCTTGGAAGGCATCATCATGCTCCTGATGGACGACGCGGCGCTGGGCATCCAGTTACCCACCACCATCACGCTGCAAATCGTCGAAACCCCGCCATCCATGAAAGGCTCCAGCGCCACCAAACGCACCAAAACCGCCAAACTCAGTACCGGGCTGGAAGTGCAAGTCCCCGAATATATAGAATCCGGCGAGATGATCAAGGTCAATACCGACACCGGCGAGTTTTCATCGCGGGCGTAAGACTACCCACCCCGGCCAGCCGCCGACCGAATCAGCCGTCGGCGGCAAAGGCTTCACTAAAACACCTCACCCTTTACTCAGAACACCTAAATCATGATTGGCGGCATGCCCGAATTCGTGTCGGAGCCGCAATGATTAACCCGGCTCTATTGGGATATTTCACAGGCATATCGTGCTGACTGAGCGAGTTCAGCCAATGCAAACTTTTATTCCTTAAAAGCCAAAGCAACCAGTGCCAGCATAAGGGCTTAGCTGACCCACGCCGTCCCTGCTTTGCCTACTCTCAAGCTTGGAAAGGTGATACCCTGATTTTTTTTGTAAAATAATTTACATAAATGTATAGTTAATTACATGAATAAATGGTATCTATTAATAATCAGCCTGCCTACCGAGAACGCCACCGCGAGAATGCGCATTTGGCGATCCTTGAAAGCGTCGGGTGCTGCCGTGCTGCGTGATGGCGTCTATTTGATGCCGGATCGTGCTGAATGCCTGGAAACATTCAAAGGTCTAGCTGTAGAGGTCAAAGCGTCGGGCGGCACGGCCTTGGTGTTGAAAACCGATGAGCCGGAATCTGAAAGTTTCGTTGTTCTCTTTGATCGTAGCGAAGAGTACGCTTCGTTATTGGCCGACATTTCCAAGCTGAGCAGTGATTTAGCTACTGATTCAGCTCCAGACCGGCTCAAGCAAGCCCGAAAACTACGCAAAGCGTTTACCGGTCTCGCGTTTATCGACTTTTTTCCAGGCGAAGCGCAGCAACAAACTGAATCCGCATTACGCCAGCTTGAGTGGACAATCGCCCGCTTGTTATCGCCCGATGAACCGCAACCCGTCGCAGGGTTGATCAGCAAACTATCGATCAACGATTTTCAAGGCAAAACCTGGGCAACCCGGCAACGCCCCTGGGTAGATCGGTTAGCCAGTGCCTGGCTGATTCGGCGGTTCATTGACCCGCAAGCCCATTTACTTTGGTTGCCTGCGCCCACTGTTTGCCCGCAGGACGCCATTGGCTTTGATTTCGACGGCGCTCGATTTAGCCATAGCGATGGTCAGGTGACGTTTGAAGTCTTAGTCGCCAGTTTTGATTTGGCAACGCCAGCCCTGAAACGCTTAGGCGGCTTGGTTCACTTTTTGGATGTCGGTGGCGTACAGCCACCCGAAGCCGCGGGTATCGAGAGCGTACTGGCGGGCTTACGCGATGCCATCCAAGACGATGACCAATTATTGGTAGCGGCCAGTGGGGTGTTTGACAGCTTACTGATCAGTTTCGAAAAAGGAGCATCCCATTCATGAGCGGATTCAATACGCCTTCTGCCGATAATCCCCAAAACCGGCCTGATCCCGTGGGCTTTTGGCAAGCCTTTCGTTTCTGGTTGAAATTGGGCTTCGTCAGCTTTGGCGGCCCGGCCGGGCAAATCGCCATCATGCATCAGGAGTTGGTGGAACGGCGGCGCTGGATTTCCGAGCAACGTTTTCTGCATGCGTTGAATTACTGCATGCTGTTGCCAGGGCCGGAAGCGCAACAATTAGCTACGTATATCGGCTGGTTGATGCATCGCGGTATCGGCGGCATCGTGGCGGGCGGCTTATTTGTACTGCCATCGCTACTGATTCTGATCGGCTTGAGCTGGGTCTATATGGCCTACGGCGATGTCCCGGCAGTAGCCGGGGTACTGTACGGCATCAAACCGGCGGTGACGGCGATTGTACTGTTTGCCGCTTATCGGATTGGTTCCAGGGCTTTGAAAAATGAGCTGTTATGGGCTATGGCGGCCTTGGCGTTTTTGGCCATCTTCATATTGAATGCAGCGTTTCCATTGATCGTCTTGCTGGCCGCCGTTTTGGGGGCGATGGGTGGTAAATGGCTACCCGAAAAGTTCGCATTAGGCGGCGGGCACGGTGCGACCAAACTGAGTTACGGCCCGGCGTTGATTGACGACGATACGCCGACACCACTCCATGCGCTGTTTTCCTGGTCTGGCCTAATCAAAATCACCGTCATCGGCTTAATTTTATGGGGCGCCGTTATCGGTTGGTTATGTGCCGAGTACGGTTGGGACGGTACACTGACGCAAATGGGTTGGTTTTTTACCAAGGCCGCCTTGCTGACTTTCGGCGGCGCTTACGCGGTGCTGCCCTATGTCTATCAAGGCGCGGTCGAGCATTTTCACTGGCTGACACCGCAGCAAATGATGGATGGTTTGGCACTGGGTGAAACCACGCCAGGTCCCTTGATCATGGTGGTGACCTTCGTCGGCTTCGTGGCCGGTTGGGGCCAACAAGTCCTCGGCGCGGAGCAAATGCTGCTGGCAGGCGCGTTGGCGGCGACCGTGGTCACTTACTTCACTTTTCTACCCAGCTTCCTATTCATTCTGGCTGGCGGCCCGATCGTGGAATCGACCCACGGCAATCTCAAATTTACCGCACCGTTGACCGGCATCACCGCTGCCGTGGTCGGTGTGATTCTGAATCTGGCGGTGTTTTTTGCCTGGCATATGCTCTGGCCACAAGGTTTTAGCGGCCATTTCGATGCCTTTTCCGCGTTGACCAGCCTGTGCGCATTCTGGGCGCTGTTCCGTTACAAGGTGAATGTCATTCCGGTGATCATGTTCTGCGGCATTGCGGGACTATTGGTTCATTTCGCCAAAATCTGGCTGACTCAGCAAGGGGTGGTTTTATGAACAGCATGCGTCTATTTCCTATCTTATCGCTGGCAATAGCATCACTATTGACGGCTAATGCCATGGCTCAAGAGCCTACGCAACATGCAGCAGCCGCATCGTTGGATACCGCCAAAATCGAACAACTCACCGGAGCCAAAGGCAAACTGGATAGCGCCGAAAATGTATTTCGAGTGGCTGTGCCGCGCAACGATCTCGCTGTGAGCGTGGCTGGGGTCAAAATGACAGCCGCCACCGGTTTTACCTCGTGGGCCAGCTTTACCCAGGCAGGGGACAAAACCATGGTCATGGGCGACATCGTGCTGGCGGAAGACCAGATCAATCCGGTGATGAGTACCGCACTGGACAATGGCGTCGAAGTAACGGCATTGCATAATCATTTTTTGTGGGATACGCCCAAGGTGATGTTCATGCACATCGGCGGCACCGGCGATGTCGATACCTTGGCCACCGGCATAGGCAAAGTCTTTGCCAAAATTCGGGAAACCGCCGGCACCAAACCGAAACGCAAAGCCAAATCGTTCGACGCCGCCAAAACCTCGCTTGATCCCAAACCGCTCGAACAAATCTTGGGCGTTCCGCCCGAAAAGACAGGAGAAGTCTACAAGGTGACGATAGGCCGCACCACGCAAATGATGGATGGACATAGCGTCGGTAAAACCATGGGCGTCAACACATGGGCTGTGTTCGCGGGCAGTGACGACAAAGCTATTGTTGAAGGTGATTTCGCTGTTTTGGAAGCCGAACTGCAAGGTGTTTTGAAGTCATTACGGGCTTCCGGCATCGCCATTACCACGATCCACAATCACATGGTGGGGGAATCGCCCAGAATCGTCTTTCTGCACTATTGGGGCGAAGGGCACGCCGTTGATTTGGCTAAGGCATTTAAAGCCGCATTACCCAAAAGCTGAGATATTGGTCATGAAGTGGATTACCCGTGAACGGCCCAAAATTGACCGTATTGCTTGTCCGTGGCTGATTCGTGCGGCGCCACCAACCGCACTAAACCGGCGAGATGGTGAAGATTAATACCGAGACTGGCAAGTATTCTTCCAAGACTTAGACGCGGCTACCCTTGCCGGATGGCGGCGGGCATCGCCCCCATCCGCTGCGGAGTCCGGCAAATCATTCTTGTTGTCCGTACATGGTTCCGCACTCTCACCAACACCGTCGGCAAATTGCTCGTGCTCTTGCCTGCCTTGGATACCACGATCCGCTACAAAGCGGATCTTCAATCGCAAGACTTATGTCTCTATCCATCGCCCGCCCAATCTTTTCCAACGCGCTAACTCAGCCTACCCATTCCTCGGCTAAATCTGCCAATTTCCCCGCCTGCGGTGCTTAATTCACCACATCTGTTAGATAAATCACGAAATTTGTCGAACAGCCCCAAAACTGTCATCTAACCGTAATGAAACTGGATTAACTTCTAACCTTAGTCAACATTCCGCCGAAAACAACGCATGAAAATCAGCCAAATTTCCAAGCTCGTGACGCTGGCGCTGCTCATTGTGATCATTAGCTTCGGGATTACGGTCAGCTGGTCGTTAAATCATCTGAACAAAGCATTTGCCACAGTCGCGTTCTTTGGCCAACAAAAGGATAAGATTTACCTCGAAATCAGTCAGCCGATTTCCACCTATTTGCAGAATGGCGACGCCACATTACTCACTGAGCTGGCGAACAATCTCAATCGGCTGAGTAATGACATCAACGCCAATACCGCGCTTTCCGAGACCATAAAGACCGCCCTGACTCAACTCATCGTCGACGTCCAACAAACCGCATTACCTGGATTGAGCGCAGCAGGAAAGCTTGCGGACCCGCAGATTTTACTGGTCAACAACGAACAACAACTTTCAGCGCACCTGCGAACCTTGCAGAACTATGTAGAGAAAGCCAATAGCGCCGGGCTCAGCGAGCAACGAAGCTACCTCATGGCGATTAGCCAGACCCAACTCGCCTTGCAAAATCTATCCCGCGTCCGACAAAGCTTCTTTTCAGAGCGGAAACAAGCATCGACTGACAATGTTCTGAATTATTTAAAGCAACTTTCTGACGCAGCTGCAACCATCGAGCATTTGCCACTGCTCGGGGTAATGAAAACTCAGGCTAGCGAAGACCAAGAGTTTACGCTTGGCAATCAAACGACTCTGGCCAAAGCGGAAGATATGGCGCTCGAACCCATTGCCGAAATGCGCTACTTGTTGAGTCGTTACGAAAAAGATCTGGCTAATGCCCGGAATATCGTCAAACAAAAGCAGCTCAGCCAGAGCAACATCAATCAACAAATGCAGGCATTTCAAGAAAAACTCCTGGGCTTGGAAGACAACATCAACCGGGAGTATCAAGACTATGAACACATGCTGTATGCCGTCATGATCGCCTGCACGGTGTTGATACTGGTAACGAGCGGCATCACCCTGTTGGTCAAGCACCATCTGGCTACCATCATCAGCCGGTTCTCGATCTATGTCGACAAATTGGCGAATGGCGACTTAAGTTCGAAATTTACCTTGGAGAGTCGAATCGCGGAAATTGTGCAATTGCGCACTTCGCTGGAGAAACTGCACGCGTATTTCACTTCGTTGATTGACAACATCAACCGAGAATCGCAGGCCTTGAAAGAATACGGTAGAAACATTGAGGCGGTAGCCCAGAATTTGAATAGTATCATCGCTGATCAACAGCAGGCCACCGAAGTCGCCGCCCGACAGATGGCCGATCTATCCAAATCCTTCAACGGCGTAGCCTGTCATGCCGCGGAATCGCAGAACTGCACCACGGAGGCAAAAAACCTTATCGAGCTTGGCGTTCGACATATCGTGCATACCAACCAGCAAGTCACCGAACTTGAACAAGTCATTAATAAAACCGCTGACGCCTTATTGTTGTTGCAACGTGACGCCTCGGCAATTGAGGGCGTCCTGGGCATGATCCAAAGCTTTGCCGAACAAACCAATCTGTTGGCGCTAAATGCCGCTATCGAGGCGGCGCGTGCCGGTGAGCACGGTCGAGGCTTTGCGGTCGTGGCAGATGAGGTCAGAAGCCTGGCTGGAAACACCGCCAATTCTGCCAGTCAGATTCAAGCCCTGGTCGAGAAGCTCAGCTCGGCCACTAAAACGACAGTCGCTATGATGAACAATCAGCAAGCCGCGGCTACCCGCACTACCCAAGCGGTAAAACAAGTCAACGACGCAATCAAGGGTATCAATTTATCCATCGACCACATTTACGATAAAAGTTCGCAGATTTCCGAGGCAACCATCCAGCAATCGAAAGCCACTGAGCGAATCGCCGGTAATTTCGAACAAACCGCCGAACTGGCAAAGAAAACCACGGAGGCGGCAAAAACCAATATGTTGAGTGCATCTTCCCTGACAGGCGTCAGCAACAACCTGGAACAATTGGTCGTACAATTCAAGCTGAAATAAGCTCAACACAGCCCGCGCGGCAAGGTGTTCGACCATTCGTTTCGAACCAGACAAGGCGGGACAATTTTGATAATCTGACCGGGAAGGTGCCGCCAAATCAGACGGATTGAAGTTTTAATCAGCAGATGATGCATGCTAACCACGGGCGAAGTATTGGCACAGCGGACGTTATATGTCAGGCTGTCGCCACGATGCCAACCCCGCTGGACGCAAAATGCGACGCTCTGAATCGGACGCCAGCGCTCATTTACCGTAACCCAGATCCTGTCATGACTACAATTTCCCCCGTTTTAGCCGCAAACAACCTGGTTGTCGAATACCGACAGCACCGCGCGGTCGATAACTTAAACCTACAAATTCCCAAGGGCTGTGTGTATGCACTGCTAGGCGGCAATGGCGCCGGCAAGTCTACGACCATCAGCACTTTTTTGACTTTCAATCGCCCCAACAGCGGCCAGGTGCTGATAGAAGGCGAATCGCCACACGCCAATCCCGATCTGGTGCGGGCAAAACTGGCCTATCTGCCGGAAAACGTCGCGCTATATGACGTGATGAGCGGCCTAGAGAATTTGACCTATTTTTGCACCTTGGCCCATATTCGTTTGAGCAGCGAGCAAGCCCACAGCTTATTGCTGGACAGCGGTTTGCAAGCCGATGCCCATCAGAAACGGGTGGCGGCCTATTCAAAAGGTATGCGGCAAAAAGTCGGTTTGGCTATCGCCTCCGCCAAGCAAGCCAAAGCCATGTTGCTGGACGAACCGACCTCGGGCCTGGACCCGAGCGCCGCCAACGATTTTGCCCAACGCATCCGCGCTGCCGCCGATCGCGGCATGGCAGTGCTGATGGCGACGCACGATTTGTTCAACGCCAAACAAGTCGCCGACCGCATCGGCATCATGAAAAGCGGCCGGCTGGTGGAAGAATTCGACGCCCACACCGTGCAACACGACGAACTGGAGCAAAAATATCTGGCTCATGCCCGGGGGTTGGCATGATCAAGACCATCATCCGCAAAGAATTTCTCGCCACACTGCGCGACGGCCGCTTGCTGACTTTGGGCGTAGCGCTATTGCTATTGTTTGTTGGCTTTTTCCTGGCATCAGCCTACGAATTGCAGCAATTGCGCGCGGAAAAACACAGCGTCGGCAGCACCGCCAAAGAACAGTGGAATACTCAGAGTGTGAAAAACCCGCACTCTGCCGCGCATTACGGCATCTACGTGTTTAAGCAAGACACGCCGGTGGCGGCCCTGGATCCGGGTTTGCGACCTTATATCGGCCAGTCTTTATGGTTGGAGCCGCATAAGCGCAATCTGACCCGGTTCAGCCCGGCAGCGGACCAAGTGTTAGCCGGCCGCTTCGGTCAAGCCACAACCAGCTTTGTGTTGACCGCGCTATTGCCGCTATTGATTGTGGCATTGACTTTTAACTCGATCAGCCAGGAACGCGAATCCGGCACGTTGCGAATGTTGCATAGCTTGGGCGTACATGCCGGGCAGTTGTTGTTCGGCAAATTGCTGGGCTTGCTGAGCGCGTTTGCCCTGGTCTTGGCACCGGCGCTGTTGGTAGCCGCCGTGATACTACTGGGCCACTTCGCATTTACGCTGGACGACGTGCTGCGCCTGCTGGTTTTGATGCTGCTGTTGAATCTGTACTACGGCGTCTTCGCCGCAGTCGCCATCGCCGCTTCCGCATCTTTCAACACCAGCCGCACCACCTTGTTTTGCCTGCTGGGCTTTTGGCTGGCCAGCGTATTTATCGCCCCGCGCCTGGGGGCGGTAAGCGCGGAATTGCTAGCGCCCAATCCCAGCGCCAGCGAATTTTGGAGGGAAATTAAGGACGATATCGATCATGGTTTGGAACACGACGGCGATCATGAGCAGCGTGCCAAGGCCTTCGAGGCGCAAGTGTTGGCTCAGTACGGCGTGTCTCGCAAAGAAGATTTGCCGGTCGGTTTCGTATCCTTAAGTCGTCAGCATAACGACGCCTATTCCGTTAAGGTTCACACCCTGCATTTCGACGCCTTACGCGACAATTTTATTAAACAACAACACTTGAGCCATCTGGCTTCCTGGCTGGGCCCCAGCCTGGCGCTACGGTCTTTATCCATGACCTTGGCCGGTACGGATTTAACCCATCAACGGCATTTCGAGGACGCCGCCGAGCAATATCGTCACTATTTTATCAATCTGACCGAAGACTGGGACCGCGAACGCAGCCGTGGCACGGAGCGCAAGGCCACCGGTGCCGAGACCGATTGGCGTAGCGTCGCGGATTTTAGTTATCAAGCACCGGACATCGGTTTCGCCTTACAGGCCGCACAGTTGGATCTATGGGTGTTATTGCTGTGGCTGGGCTTATCGGTGGGCTTATTAGGCCTTTCCGCACGGAGGCTGGTGCCATGATGCCATTAATCGCCATCGAATGGCTGCGTTTTAAACGCAACACCTTAAACCTGTGGGTGACAGGGTTATTTCTGCTCGTGATGCTGGGTAGCGCAGTCTGGTCGGGTTTGGCTGCGCGCGAATTCCGTCAACACGGCACGGCAGCGCCGCAGACCGTCAACGCTATGTCTAATCAAGCGGAGATGCATGACGCCCCGAAAGCGGCGGATCACACGCCCAAAGCCAATGCCTTCTCCGCCAGCGCCGCCGCGCCGCCTTTGCGGCTGCCGGCCCTGAGCGGTTTGGCCTTGAGCGTACGGCAACTGGACTTTTTAAGTACCGGCATCAAAATCTCCACCCGCAGCCGCCACACCGACGGTCGTAACAGCGATCAGTTGTTCAACCCAATGCTGCATGAGTTGGGTATGCTGGATTTTGCCACCGTGTTCGCGCTACTGACGCCGTTAATGGTGATTGCCTTGAGCTACGGCTTGGTGCAGGAGGACCGAGAGAGTGGAGTCTGGCGACTGGTCTGCACACAAATGTCGGCACCCTGGCGCTTGGTGTGTGCAGCGCTGAGCGTGCGGTACAGCGTGGTAGTACTGGTAGTTTTCAGCAGTTCGCTGTTGGCGCTATGGCTCGATCCCGAATTTAGCGCGGATACACTGGCTTATTGGCTGGTGTTCACAGGCATATACACACTGGTGTGGTTTGGCATCGCCGGCCTGTTTCTGCTGCTGCCCTTCTCCTCAGGGGCGGCGGCCATCGGCATGCTTGGCGTCTGGTTGATACTGACCTTTGCCGGCCCGGCCTTGCTGACCTGGGCAGCCGACCAACATGCGCAGATGCCTTCCCGGCTGGCGAGCATCATCGCCATCCGCCAGTTCCAGGAGCAAAACAATCAACAACGCCAAGCGCTGCTGGCGCAGTGGTATAGCAATCATCCCGACCTGACGATGCCGCAAACAGGCAAAGAGTTACCGCGCGAAATCGCCGGTTTGCCTGCCGGCTTGGTTCTGGATCAACAGATCAGACCGGTGATGTACCGCTTCGACAGCGCCCGCCAAGCGCAATTCGAGTTTTTGGAAGCGTGGTCTTGGCTGTCGCCGGCGCTGGCAGCTGTGCAAATGGCGGATAGGCTGGCCGGCATCGATGCGCCGCGCTATGCTGAGTATATTCAGGCGGTCAATCACTTTGAAGATCAATGGCGCGACTATTTCGTACCGAAGATCATGACCGATAGCGCTTGGAGCGATGAGCACAGTCACGATCAACCACGCTTTGCATTTGCGCATCCGGCAAATCCGGCGGCTTGTCAAAGCTTGATTGCCGGACAAGCGGCGTTGGCGTTTGTGTTGTTGGCGGTACTCTTCGGCTCACGCCGGCGCTTTGCCAAAGCCTGACAACGCTATTTGCTCAAGAGACGTCCTGGACGACTCTAGTCGTCCGGGTCGGCTGCGCAACTTTAAGCCACTATATTTCTGACGCATTGCCTGGCAAACACATTGATGGGTACGCTGCTGCTTAAATAGCGATTGAACAATTCGTTAATAGTAAGCGGATTGAGGTACACATAAATACCGCAACCGGTAATGGCGATAAACTGCCGACTTAACGTTTCGATAAACACGATACGCAGCGTGCTGATTTCGTTGACTTCATTGCTTGTTTTCATGACGCTCTCCCGAATCTGCCGATTTGACTAATAAATCTTGAGCATAATTGACGCCAACTAACAAAAGCCTTTAAAAATCATACCCGTAAGATTTTTCCAAGCTTAGGCAACTTCTAAAAATTGACGCTGAGTTTAATTTATCGCAAACAGCACTTGCCGTCGGTAGCCTATGCCACGAGGAACCAGTGAATTATTTCACCCGTACACACAACGCATCTTGAGGCTGCCAAACTCATTCCCTCGCCAAATTTAGGACTTCTGCGCAGCCGGTATTGCCGGGGGGCGCTTTATAGTACAATTTCCGTCACTTTTAAGCCGACGCGGCGCAGCAATAATCACTAAACAAAACAGGTTCAGATAATGGCAACGATGGATGATAGAGACGGGTTGATTTGGCTAGACGGAAAATGGGTTGATTGGCGCGATGCAAAAGTCCACGTATTAACTCATACCCTGCATTACGGCTGCGGCGTCTTTGAGGGCTTACGCGCGTATAAAACTGATGCCGGCACCGCGATTTTCAAGCTGGCCGAGCACACTGATCGCTTGTTTCGTTCCGCGCATATCATGAACATGAAAATGCCGTTCTCTAAAGAAGAGATTAACCAGGCGCATCGCGACGCGGTTGCCAAAAACAATCTGGACAGCGCCTACATCCGCAGCATGGTGTTTTTCGGCTCCGAAGGCATGGGCCTGCGCGCCGACAATCTGAAAGTACACGTGATGGTCGCCGCGTGGACCTGGGGCGCGTATCTGGGCGCGGAAAACATGGAAAAAGGCATCCGCATCCGTACCTCGTCCTATACCCGTAACCACGTCAACAGCACGATGTGCAAAGCCAAAGCAAACGGCAATTACATCAATTCGATCCTGGCCTTGCAGGAAGCCTTGTCCACCGGCTATGACGAAGCTTTGTTGCTGGACCACGAAGGTTTTTGCGCGGAAGGCAGCGGCGAGAACTTGTTCATCGTCCGTAACGGCAAAATCTACACCCCGGAAACGACATCGGCTTTGGAAGGTATCACCCGCGATACCTTGATCACCATCGCTCGCGAACAAGGCTACGAAGTGATCGAAAAACGCATCACCCGTGACGAAGTCTATGTCGCCGACGAAGCCTTCTTCACCGGTTCCGCCGCCGAAGTAACGCCAATTCGCCAATACGACAACCGCGACATCGGCGCCGGCAGCCGCGGCCCGATCACCGAAAAGCTGCAAGCCTTGTATTTCGACTACGTCCAAGGCCGTCGTGCCGACCATAAGGAATGGCTGACGCTCGTTTCTTAAGTGGCGGAGCAAGCTTATAAAATCCTGGTCGTCGGCCCGTCCTGGGTCGGCGACATGGTGATGGCGCAAAGCCTGTTCATCACCCTTAAGCAACAACATCCCGCTTGTCTCATTGATGTGCTGGCCCCGGCTTGGTCCTTGCCTCTATTGGAGCGCATGCCGGAAGTGCATAAAGGTCTGACGATGCCGCTGGGCCACGGGCAATTTGATTTGCGCGGGCGTATCCGCATAGGCCGGGAATTGCAAAGTCAGCGTTACGATCAGGCGATTGTACTGCCCAACTCCTGGAAGTCAGCGCTGATTCCGTTTTTTGCGCACATTGCTAAACGGACCGGTTATATCGGCGAACTACGCCGCGGCCTGTTGAACGATGTTCGCACGCTAGATAAATCAGCGCTGACCATGACCGTGCAGCGCTTCGTCGCACTGGGCTTGCCGAACGAAGCGCCTCAGCCGCCAACTTACGAATTTCCGAGGTTGACTATCACGACCGAGCAACAATTAAACGTCTGCAAAAAATTCGAGATTACCGGTGCGGATTTAATCGAAATCCCCCACCCCAGCGCCCAGCTTGAGGGTTCGGAGGAATTACGCCCTATCGTCAGCAAAATCCTAGCGCTATGTCCAGGAGCGGAGTTTGGCCCCGCAAAGCGCTGGCCAGCCGAACATTACGCCGCCGTCGCCCGGCAAAAGGAAGAACAAGGCTGGCAAGTCTGGTTGTTCGGATCGGAAAAAGACAAAGCAGTCGCCGAGCAAATCAATGACTTATCGGGCGGCGTTTGCCGCAACTTCGCCGGCATTACCTCGCTGGCCGATGCGGTGGACTTGCTGTCCTTGGCTGACGCCGTCGTCAGTAACGATTCGGGTCTGATGCACGTCGCGGCCGCACTGGATAAAAAACTGATCGCGGTTTATGGCTCTTCCGACCCCGGCTTTACCCCGCCGCTGCATCCCAAGGCGGAGATTCTGGATTTACACCTAGAGTGTTCGCCGTGCTTTAAGCGTGAGTGTCCGTTAGGCCATACTCGCTGCTTGACGGAAATCCGGCCGGAACAGGTACTGGCGGCATTGGACGCCTAAGCGATGAAAATTGCCATCGTCAAGCTGTCAGCCTTGGGCGACATCGTGCATGCGATGGCAGCCTTGCAATTCATCAAAGCCGCATTGCCGCTGGCACAAATCGACTGGATCGTCGAGGAACGCTTCGCCGGCGTGCTGGCCGACAATCCACATCTGGATAATATTTTAGGTGTAAATTTAAAAGCCTTGAAAACCGACAAATGGCGCGTCTTTGCCGAGCTAAGCAAAATACGCGCTTATGCCGAGCAGGGCTACGACTTAGTTCTGGATGCGCAAGGTTTGATTAAGTCCGCAGTGGTCGCGCGTTTGCTGTCGGCCAATTGCGTGGGTTTCGATCAGGATTCGATCCGGGAAAAATGGGCGGCTTTTTTTTACAGCCGGCATGTCGCGTACCCTTACGACGCCAATACCATTGATCGAAATGTCGCCGTACTGACCCAGCCGCTGGGTCTGAATGTGACAACTGAGCAAATCCAGGCAAAGCAACCGTTTTTGTTTTTTCAGCCGCCGCAAACCGCGTTGGATAAGTATTTTCCAGCCGGTCAGCCCAACATCATTCTGGTCATTGGCTCTACTTGGCCCAGCCGTAACTACCCTTTAGAAAAATTTCTACAGGTCATCTTCGGCCTGGAAGCTAATTTTCTGATCAGTTGGGGCAACGAGAAGGAACACTGGATGGCGCAGTGGCTGGCCGAACGCAGCCTGGCACGGGTATTACCGCAATTGAGCCTCAATGATTTGAAAGCGGCGCTGGCCAAAGCCGACTTAGTGATCGGTAACGATACCGGGCCCACCCACATGGCTTGGGGTTTGAATCGGCCGTCGATTACCTTGTTCGGACCAACGCCGGTCAGCCGGATTTACCAAACCGACATCAATAAAGCGTTGAAGTCGCCTTCACAGGTCAATCCATTCAAACTCGATAAAAACGATTTCTCCATTGCCGAAATCGATCCTCGCGCCGTCATTGCCCTGAGTAATGAACTATTCGGCAAGACCCAACAACTCGCCTGAGTGATTGGCTGCCTAAGTTTTTTCCAGTTCGACAAACATTTTCAGTAGCTCGATAATCGGTTCATCACTAGCCAACACTCTGACTATGTTGATCTGGTTTTGCTGCTCATCGGCCAGATCAAGCAGGCGTTCTTGGAACAGCAATTGTTTCTGCGGATTGGTGATCACCTTTAATAATGGACGCTGGGGAAATTGTGAATTTTCCTTGACCACTATAGCTAGTTCATCAGTCTGCAATTCGACGATGCAATTAACAGGGTAAGCAGAATCATTTTCCTTGGCGCGGCTGCGCATCTCCGTAGCCGCAGAACCGCCGGAATCGATTATGTCGGTTTCAGCGGGCTTTTCCACATCGATACCTTTGCCGGTATCGATAGAAACGGTTTGGCAATACTCTTTTAAAGTATTAATTTGTTTATCAGATGAAATCAGAAATTTGGTTCGAAAGAAAGGTGTATCTATCCATTTCCGATCAGTGCCGCAAACAAACATGCCTTTTCTGAGCTGGTTAATATTAATTTTTTTAACCATGTTGAAAAAATAATATCCAAGGCATGTTATTTACAGAACTAAAACCTTAGCCAACTACCGCATATTCTTTCGTAAATTTGCCGTCTTGATAATATTTGGCTAAATCGACACCGCAATCCTGCGGCCTTATCACCTGTTTGACTCCATAGCGCTTACCGCTTGCATCGGCAATATTCAAGGATAGATCGAGTATCTTCTCTTCAATAGGATTTTTATTACCATCTTGAATCAGTAATATTTTTGGCTTTAGCCTATCGGCTTTATTTTGCTCGACGATTAAGCCAATTTCGCCGCTGCTTAATTCGACTAAATTACCTTGCGGATAAAAGCCAATACAGTTAATAAACTGCGTAACATAATTAGCTTCAAATTGCTGCCCCATCCCTTTTACCAAAATCCCCAACGCCATAAGATGCGGCTTACCGCGCTGATACACCCGGTCGCTGGTGATGGCATCGTAGGTATCGACCACCGCTACCAGCTTGGTAAATATCGATAAGGTCGTTTTGTTCAAACCTCTCGGATAACCGGTGCCGGCCAAATGTTCATGATGATCGTAGGCAACGTCGACCGCACCGGGATAGACATTACGGGCCGACATTAACACATTGCGTCCGTATAGCGTGTGTTTACGCATTATATCCATCTCATAGTCTTCTAAAGAGCCTGGTTTATTGAGTATCTCTAAAGGTATTTTCATTTTGCCGACATCGTGCATCAAGCCGCAAAAACCTAATTTATTCAGTTCTTCCACTGATAAATTTAACTCACGCCCTAGCAGAATCGACAATATGCACACATTCATACTATGTTGCGCGGTATATTGATCCTGATCTTTAATCTGTGTCAGTAATAGCATGGTATCGGGGTTTTCCAATACTTTATCGACACACTCGGAAACAGCTTGTTTAACCGCACTGACACTAAATTGATTACCGAAACGAATATCGTCCATCACCGTTTTAATTAAATTACCGGTGCGTTGAAAGGTATTGGCGGTTTGGTTAAAAGATCGCGCAAAACTCAGATGTTTACGCGCTTCAGTGTTTCTGGTTGGAATCGCGCCGGAGAAGGATTTTTGGTATTTGACATCGATATAGACATAATCACAAATCGCCTGAATGGCCTGAATATCCGCATGGCTTTCAATAACAATTCTATCCAATAAAAAAGGTGAATCTGCCGTCGGCGCTTCCAAACGGCTTACGCACATACCAACTCTCAGTTCATATACATGAATTCTGAGTATTCCATCCTCTTTATCTGCCATACGAATCCAATCGGGGGATTTGTGGAAATCCAAAAATTTGAAAAACAGCCGCAAAAACGGCATCAAGGAAAATTGTGTCCGCCTAACCTCAGACGCCAGTTAGCCAGCATACCTAGTTCAGTCGTTCTTGTCCGAACCAAAAGCCCGCAAACCGGCGGCGGATCACAAATCCAATTGGCTTTTTAGTATAGGCGAAGCATATTTTATCGTGGCTTAATATCTCGGATTTGAAAGCTGCTCCCACACCGCCCCGCTAATCGTTTTTCGGCTCACAACTTAACTGGGACTGATGACAACCCGTTAAAGCCGTTAGCAAATTTAGAATTGCTAGATTTTTGGATTGGTTTAAACTGGCGGCTCGGCGATATTGACTGTTCCGTTATCAAAGTTGGCCTACCAGCGTGGATCTTGGGTCTACGGCCCTGAAAATGGCTTTACAGGCGTAAAGCACAATCAAGATTGCCCTATTGCTTCAGAGGTCAGCAGTCAATATCGACAACACTAAACACGATATTCATTTAAGTGCCGTTATCGAAACTGACTTTCACCGACATGGATAGCTTAGTAGGATTTTCTAAAATTCCGTCAGGTGGGCCAGAATAAAAACTATAACCTTCGGACTTAGCGCCAGGGAGAAAATCGTGATGCTTCCATATCGCCATGATTTCCACATCGTCGGAGACGATTTTTACCGTTCCAATCCAACGCCTTGGCCACGCCGCTTAAGGCGTAGAACCTTATTCTTGCTGGTACTTCTGCCTTTACTGCTGATTACCGAAATCTATGTATTTCTACAGCCGGCCATTTTTGAAAGCCGAGCCTTAGTATTGACGACCGCGGCAACCGACATTGATCAAACTCATGCAGAGGCGGACCTGGAGCATGTCAACATTCAAAAGCAGGTCTTGCTGGGACAACCGGTATTGGAAAAAACCGCCGACACGCTGAAGCAGCAGAATGATATTGAGCATCCCAGTGTCAACCAGCTAAAAGAGCTGTTCCAAGTAAAACCGGTAGCGGAAACCAATCTGGTGCAATTGGCAGCGGAAGGCTCGCATCCGCAATTTCTACAAATGGCCTTAAATACTTGGATCAAAACCTACCAACAAATTCGCGCGGAGTACATCGCCGAAATCACCGATAAAGCGAGTACCTCGATCAAATCGGAATTGACTCGCCTCGAACAACAAGTGCGCGACAAACGCCAGGACATTGAATCGTTTAGATTGCAGCATGACATTCTCTCCCTGGAGAGCACCGATAACGAGGCCCACGCCCGCTTGCAAGGTTTAAATAATTCCTTGAATGCCGCGTTGGAAGAAGAAGCGAAAGCCAAGGCCAAACTGGACGCCATTCGTGCAGCCATCGCAGAAGGCAAAGCTGTGGTACCGGAAGCCGATTCGCAAAGTCTGGCAGTGTTAACCCAGCAAGCCGAACGCCTGCGCGAACGCCTGGAAGCGCAAAGAAGCCAATACACCGACGAATACATCGAATTCCACCCCAGCTTGCGCAATTTAAAAGCCCAATTGGCCGAGCTGGATGAAAAAATCGCCAGCAAGGAACAAGCAGGCTCGAGCTATGCCACGCAAGAAGCCGAAAACGCCTACGGCGCAGCACATCGCACCGTTCTGACCATTCAAAAACAAATGGCCGAGCATAAACAAAAAGCCACGGAATACACCAATCAATTCGCCAAACACCAAGCCATGCTGGAAGAATTGGTTAAATTGGAGGAATTATTACAGCAAACCAAACAACGCTTGGTGGAAATCGACGTCAAACAACGCCAAAGCAATCCGCAATTGGACGTCGTGGATTGGGCATCACTACCCGATAAGCCGGTGAAACCCGATTACGGACAGGACGCCGGCATCGCCGGCGCTGCCAGCCTGGCAATCGCGTTACTGGTGGTCTGGCTTAACGATTATCTGAATAAGGAGCCGACGCTGACCACGATAAATTCGGTCACCGAATTTCAAATCTACCAGCAAAGCGAGCCCAAGTTGGAGAACCAAGCCGGTCACCGCACTGTCGAGACAGAACGGCGTCATAGGCTGCGCCGCGCGGACGATCCCAAGCAATTACCGAACGAAACCACCGATTCATAGCTGCAATGCGGCAACAATGCTAAAATTCGCCGCTCGATCAACTTCATTCAAACAGGAAACCCATGAGCCAAATTACCGTCGAACATAACCCTAGCGAAGAACGTTTACAGGAGCTGGGCGTATCAAGCTGGCCGATCTGGGAAAAAGAAATTTCCACATTCACCATCGATTTCGACGAAACCGAGACCGCTTATGTACTGGAAGGCGAAATCATCGTCACCCCAGTCGGCGGCGAGCCGGTGCGGATTTTACCGGGCGACCTGGTCATGTTCCACGAGGGCCTGGATAGTCATTGGGAAGTGGTTAAGCCTTTGCGCAAGCATTACCACTACGATTGATCGTCGCCACATCGGTCGACAATCCGAAAAAGGCATCTTCAGGATGCCTTTTTTAGTTGTGCCGGTAGACTTGGCTAACTGGCACGATGCCAGACTCCACTTACTGATATTCGCATGGCTATGAACAAGGATCAGGATTTTTCCGCATTACCGCGGAGGTCGCGCTGGCGCTGGGCGTTAGTATTCGCATTGCTTGCTGCGGTAGGCGGCTATTATTTGCATCGCGCCGGCCAGCAAAATCAGGAAAACAAGGATGCACGCAGTAACCCCTATGAAAACACCCCGGTCAGCGTGGCCATAGCACTGACCCGACAAGGCGACCTGCCGATTTACCTGAACGGCTTGGGCACGGTTACCCCGCTGCACACCGTCACGGTGCGCTCACGCGTCGATGGCGAACTGATCCGGGTGGCATTTACCGAGGGCCAAGCAGTTAAACAGGGCGAACTGCTCGCCGAAATCGACCCCCGCCCCTATCAAGTAGCGGTGCAACAAGCCGAAGGCCAGTTGCTGCGCGACGAAGCACTGCTGAAAAACGCCGAAATCGACCAGGACCGCTACCAAACCTTGCTGGAGCAAGACTCCATCGCCGCCCAACAAACCGCCACCCAGGCTGCGCTGGTCAAACAATATCGCGGCACCGTCGAAATCGACCGCGCCCAACTCGACAACGCCAAACTGCAACTCAGTTACGCCCGCATCACCGCGCCGGTCAGCGGCCGCATCGGACTGCGCCTGGTCGATCAGGGCAACATGGTCCGCGCCAGCGACGTGAATGGTCTGGCGGTGATTACCCAAGTCCAGCCTATCTCGGTGGTATTCACCCTACCGGAAGACGACATACCGGCGGTGATGCGGCGCTGGCGCTCCGGCGACGTGATAGTCATAGACGCTTACGACCGGGCTGGCCAGCAAAAATTGGCCAGCGGCAAACTAATGGCGGTGGACAATCAGATCGACGCCAGCACCGGCACCTTGAAATTAAAAGCCCAGTTCGATAACGAAGATCGCACCTTATTCGCTAACCAGTTCGTCAACATCAAAATGCGCCTGGACACCTTGCGCGCCGCCACCTTGGCGCCTAGCGCAGCGATCCAGCACGGCGCCAACGGTGCGTTTGTGTATCTGGTGAAGGAAGACAACAGCATCACGGTACGGCGGGTAAAAACCGGACCGGCGGACGGCGAAACCGTCGCTATCCTGGAAGGTCTGGCACCGAACGACAAGCTAGTGATCGACGGCGCCGACAAGCTGCGCGAAGGCAGCCAAGTTAAGGTCATCGATAAAACCAAGCCGGCCGCTCCCAGCCCCGGCAAACCCGCCAACTGAACATGGCCGCCGCGCAAAACCCGCTTACCGGCTTCAACCCTTCACGACACTTTATTCTGCGCCCGGTCGCCACCTCCTTGCTGATGGTGGCGCTGCTGCTGGCCGGGATTTTGACTTACCGTTTATTACCGATTTCCGCATTGCCGCAAGTCGATTACCCGACTATCCAGGTTACTACGCTCTACCCCGGCGCCAGCCCGGAAGTGATGACTTCGGCAATCACCGCCCCGCTGGAACGCCAGTTCGGGCAAATGCCCGGACTGCGGCAGATGTCCTCGACCAGCTCCGGCGGCGCCTCGGTGGTGACGTTGCAATTTGACCTGGAATTGGATCTGGACATCGCCGAGCAAACCGTACAAGCCGCGATCAATGCCGCCAACAATTTCCTGCCCAATGACCTGCCGCTACCGCCGATCTACAACAAGGTCAACCCGGCGGACGCGCCGATTTTGACGCTGGCGGTCACCTCGTCCAGCCTGGCCTTGCCCAAAGTCCAGGATTTGGTCGATACCCGCCTGGCGCAGAAAATCGCCCAGCTGCCCGGCGTCGGTTTGGTCAGCATCAGCGGCGGCCAGCGGCCGGCGGTCAGGATCCAAGCCAACCACCAAGCTCTCGCCGCCTATGGCCTGAGCCTAGAAGACCTGCGCAGCGCAATCGCCGCCGCCAACGTTAACCAACCCAAGGGCATGTTCGACGGTCCACAGCGTTCAGCCATCATCGACAACAACGATCAACTGCGTTCGGCGGCCGAATACCGCGACTTGGTGGTGGCTTACCGCAACGGCGCGCCGGTTCGTCTAAGCGAAGTCGCCGATACCATCGACGCCGCCGAAAACGTCAAGCTGGCAGCCTGGGCCAACGACAGCGCCGCCGTCATCGTCAATATCCAACGCCAACCCGGCGCCAATGTCATCGAGGTGGTGGATCGCATCAACAAGCTGTTGCCGCAATTGCGCGCGACATTGCCAAGTGCGGTCGAAGTGCTGCCCTTAACCGACCGCACCGTGACCATCCGCGCCTCGGTGCACGATGTGCAGTTCGAGTTGTTGCTGGCCGTGGCGCTGGTGGTGATGGTGATTTTTCTATTCCTGCGCAACCTGCCGGCTACCCTGATCCCAGCAGTCGCAGTGCCGCTATCGCTGGTCGGCACCTTTGCCGTGATGCATTTGGCCGGCTTCAGCATCAATAATCTGACCTTGATGGCGCTCACTATCGCCAGCGGCTTTGTGGTGGACGACGCCATCGTCGTAATCGAAAACATCTCCCGCTACCTGGAGCGCGGCGAATCGGCCTTGCAGGCGGCTTTGAAAGGCTCGGAGCAAATCGGCTTTACCATCATCTCGTTAACCGTTTCGCTGGTGGCGGTGCTGATTCCACTGCTGTTCATGGGTGACGTGGTCGGCCGCTTGTTCCGTGAGTTTGCCATCACTTTGGCCGTGGCGATTCTGATCTCGGCGGTAGTTTCGCTGACCCTGACGCCGATGATGTGCGCGAAGATGTTGCGGCCGCTTCAGGCCGACCATGAAAAACGAGACGACTTCATCGCCAAAGTCATCGCCGGCTATGGCCGCAGCCTGGAATGGGTACTAAAGCGGCAAGGCCTGACGCTGCTGATCGCCATTGCCACATTGGCACTGACCGTGTTGTTATACATCGCCATGCCTAAAGGCCTGTTCCCCATCCAGGACACCGGCCTGATTCAAGGCATCTCCGAGGCACCGCCCAGCATTTCCTTCGCGGCGATGGCCGAACGCCAGCAAGCCATGGCCAAACAGATATTAGCCGACCCGGCAGTCGCCAGCCTATCGTCTTTCATAGGTGTGGATGGCAGCAACTCGACATTGAACAGCGGCCGCTTCCTGATCAACCTCAAGCCCCAAGCCCAACGCGACAGCGCCACGGCGGTGATCGAACGTTTAAGGCCACGTCTGGCCGAAGTGCCGGGTATCTCGGTTTATCTGCAACCGGTGCAAGACATGACCTTGGAAAATAAAGTCAGCCGCACCCAATTTCAATTTACCTTGCAGACCGTCGATCTGGCAGAACTGAACCGCTGGACCCAGCGTCTGGTCGAGCGCATGCGCCAAGTTCCCGGCATTGTCGATGCCGCCAGCGACGTGCAGGATCAAGGCCTGCAAGCGTATATCGAAATCGACCGCGCCAGCGCCAGCCGCTTGGGCGTCAGCACCGCCGACATCGACAACGCCTTATACAACGCCTTTGGCCAACGCCTGGTCTCGACCATCTTCACCCAGTCCAACCAATACCGGGTGGTACTGGAAGTGGACCCAAAGCAGCAGAGCGGTCCGGAAGCCTTAGCGCAATTGCGCATTCCCTCCAGCAACGGCACCCAGGTACCGCTATCGGCCTTGGCGACCGTATCCGAGCGGCAAACCGCACTGGCCATCAATCACCTGGATCAGTTTCCGGCCGCGACCATTTCCTTCAATCTGGCGCCTGGCGCCGCCTTGGGCGATGCAATCAATGCCATCGAAGCCGCCAAACGGGACATTGGTTTACCGCTGGCTGTACAAAGCGATTATCAGGGCGCAGCCTTGGCATTTAATGCCTCGCTGAGCGGCACGCTGTGGTTGATCCTGGCCGCCATCGTCACCGTGTATATCGTGTTGGGTGTGCTGTACGAGAGTTATATTCATCCCATCACCATTCTGTCCACGTTACCTTCGGCCGGGGTCGGCGCGCTACTGGCCTTGCAACTGTCCGGTAACGATCTGGGCATCATCGCGGTGATCGGCATCGTGTTGCTGATCGGCATCGTCAAGAAGAACGCGATCATGATGATAGACTTTGCCTTGGACGCCGAGCGCAAGCAAGGTTTGCCGCCGCGCGAAGCCATTTTCCAGGCCTGCCTGCTGCGTTTCCGGCCAATATTGATGACTACGCTAGCGGCCTTACTAGGCGCCCTGCCCTTGATGCTGGGCAGCGGCGTTGGCTCCGAATTGCGTCATCCCTTGGGCATCAGCATGGTCGGCGGGCTGTTGGTCAGCCAATTGCTGACACTGTACACCACGCCGGTGATCTACTTGAGCCTGGACCGGCTGGCCCGCCGACTGCGCGGCGTATCGGAATCGACCTTAATCGATCAATGAACATCTCGGCGCTGTTCATCTATCGGCCGGTCGCCACCACGCTGCTGACGCTCGGTGTGGCACTAGCCGGCATCATCGCCTTCCTGCAACTGCCGGTCGCACCCTTGCCGCAAGTGGATTTTCCGACCATTTCGGTGTCCGCCAACCTGCCGGGAGCCAGTCCGGAAACCATGGCCGCCACCGTCGCCACCCCGCTGGAACGGGCGTTGGGCCGCATCGCCGGCATCAGCGAAATGACCTCAGCCAGTTCCCTGGGTTCGACCCGGATCACCTTGCAGTTCGATTTAAATCGCGACATCGACGGCGCCGCCCGCGATGTGCAAGCCGCCATCAACGCCGCCAGCAGCTTGCTGCCCAGTAATCTGCCCAATCGGCCCAACTACCGCAAAGTCAATCCGGCCGATTCACCGATTCTGATTCTGGCGCTCACCTCCACCAGCCTCAGCCGCGGCCAAATGTACGACGCCGCGTCAACGATATTAGCGCAGAAAATCAGCCAGTTGCCGGGCATCGGCCAGGTCAATGTCGGCGGCAGTTCCTTACCGGCGGTACGGGTGGAACTCAATCCCGGCGCATTGGCGCAATACGGCATAGGCCTGGATCAGGTCGCCAAGACCATCAACGCCAGCAACGCCAACCGGCCCAAAGGCGCGCTGGAACGGGGCGAGCGACATTGGCAAATCCACGCCAACGATCAGGCCGAACATGCCGCCGACTACCTGCCGCTAATCGTCGCTTACCGCAATGGCGCGCCGGTGCGCATCGCCGATCTGGGTACGGCAGTGGATTCGGTGGAAGACCTGCGCAGCACCGGCCTGAAAAACGGCCAACCGGCGGTATTGCTGATCATCAATAAACAGCCCGGCGCCAATATTATCGACACCGTCGAACACGTCAAAGTCATGCTGCCGCAGTTGCGCGCGCTGTTGCCGGCAGCGATGGAATTGTCGATTGTCTCGGATCGTTCGCAAACCATCCGCGCCTCGGTCGATGAAGTCGAGCGCAGCCTGTTGATCGCGGTGGTGCTGGTGATCCTGGTAGTCTTGCTGTTTCTGCGCCGGCTGCGCTCGACTTTGATCCCGATTATCGCCGTGCCGGTATCGCTGATCGGCGCCTGCGCGGTGATGTATTTGTGCGATTACAGCTTGGATAATTTGTCGTTAATGGCTTTAACCATCGCCACCGGCTTTGTTGTGGATGACGCCATCGTGGTCTTGGAAAACAGCAGCCGGCATATCGAAGACGGCGTGCCGCCGTTCCAAGCCGCATTGCGCGGTGCTACCGAAGTAGGGTTTACGGTACTGGCAATGAGCTTGTCGCTGATCGCGGTATTCACGCCGATTTTGTTAATGGGCGGCATCGTCGGCCGGCTGTTTCGGGAATTTGCCGTGACACTGTCGGCAGCGGTACTGGTATCGCTGGTGGTGTCCTTGACCGTGACGCCGATGCTCTGTGCGCGCTGGCTGGAACCAGAGGCACAACACCAGCCCAATCGGTTGTCGCTTTGGATAGAATCGCAGTTTCAACGCCTTCATAACGGCTACCGGCGCAGTTTAGGTTGGGCCCTGCACCATCCCAAGCTGATGTTGTTGGTCTTGTTGGCGTGCATCGGTTTGAATGTTTATCTTTATATTATCGTCCCGAAAGGCTTTTTCCCGGTGCAGGACAACGGCCGGCTCAGCGGCACCATCCAGGCCGACCAGAGCATTTCTTTCCAGGCCATGCAGACCAAGTTACATGATTTTGTCGATATTTTACGGCAAGACTCGGCCGTCACTGCGGTGGTCGGCTTTGCCGGCGGCATGCAAAACACCAATTCCGGTTTGATGTTTGCGGTACTCAAGCCACCCGAGCAGCGCGACGCGCCGATAGCCGAAATCACCCAACGGCTGCGGGAAAAACTGGCCGACGAACCCGGCGCCAGCCTGTATTTACAACCGGTGCAGGACTTACGCATTGGCGGCCGGGGCTCGGCGGCGCTCTACGAGTTTGCCTTGCAATCCGAAGATTTGAGCCTGCTGCGCGAATGGACGCCCAAAATTGTCGCGGCGCTGCGCAAGCGGCCGGAACTGACCGACGTCAACACCAATCAGCAAGACAAGGGCCGACAAATATCACTGGTAGTCGATAGAGACAAAGCCTCCAGCTTGGGCGTCAGTCAGGCGGCCATCGATACGGCACTGAACAACGCTTTCGGTCAACGCCAAGTCTCGGTGATTTACAAGCCGCTGAACCAATACCGAGTGGTAATGGAACTGGCGCCGGAATACTGGCAAGACCCTCGCACCCTGCAACAACTTTACATCAGCTCCAACAACGGCAAACAGATTCCGCTGGCAACACTGGCCAGCTTCCAGACCAGCAACGCGCCGCTGACCGTCAATCATCAAGGCCAATTTGCCGCCGCCACCGTGTCGTTTAACTTAATGCCCGGCACTTCGCTGTCCACCGCCACGCAACTGATCGAGCAAACCCTGCGCGACCTCGGCACGCCGGCTGCGGTGCGCGGCAGCTTCCAGGGTTCGGCCAAGGCTTTTCAGGAATCGTTACGTAACCAACCCTGGCTGATTGCCGCAGCGCTGTTGAGCATTTACATCGTGCTGGGCATACTCTACGAGAGCTATATTCAGCCGCTGACCATATTGTCCACCCTACCCTCGGCCGGGGTAGGCGCTTTGTTGGCTTTGCTGGCCTGCGACACCGAGTTCAGCATCATCGCGTTGATTGGGGTGATTTTGTTGATCGGCATCGTCAAGAAGAATGCGATCATGATGATCGATTTTGCGCTGGACGCCGAGCGCCACAGAGGTCTAAGCGCCGAGGAAGCGATTTTCCAAGCCTGTTTGTTGCGCTTTAGGCCGATCATGATGACCACGCTGGCGGCGATGCTGGGCGCGCTGCCTTTGGCCTTGGGTTCGGGTTACGGCGCGGAATTACGCCAGCCTTTGGGGATTTCCATCGTCGGCGGTTTGATTTTCAGCCAATTGCTGACGCTGTATACCACGCCGGTGGTGTATCTGTATCTGGATGGATTGAGCGCCTGGGGCCGCCGCTTGTTTCTGCCAAACCAAGATAGCCGGCAGTCTGAATAACTTGGCTAGCAACTCAAGAATTAGCCGGCTGTGCCGTGCCACGCTTGAGCGCGTCGGCCTGCAACAAGCTTAAAAATTCGTCGTTAGGTACGGGCCGGCTGAATAAATAGCCCTGAAATAAGCCGCAGTGATGTTGTTTCAATAACTCAAGTTGCGCTGCGGTTTCGACGCCCTCGGCGATAGTCTCCATACCCAAGCCGTCGGCAAGCGCCAGAATAGCGCGAACAATAGCCGTGCTACTGTCATCGTTTTCCAGCTGCCTGACAAACGATTGATCGATCTTCAGCACATCTAGCGGCAATTCTTTTAGATAAGACAGCGAGGAGAAACCGGTACCGAAATCGTCCATGGACAGGGTCAGACCCAGCGCTTTCAAATGATGCATGCGTTCGATACAGGCTTTGATATCGCCGATAGCCACCGATTCGGTGAGTTCCAGTTCGATGAACTCCGGATCCACACCGGTTCTGTTCAAAACGGCCGCGATTTTCTCGACTAATTCCGGGTGCTTAAAATCGACAGCGGACAGATTCACGGAAATCCGCAACGGCCCGAGGCCTTGGGCGTGGCAAGCGTTCACCCACAAACAGGTTTGCTCCAACACCCAGTCGCTAATCTCCACGATCAAACTGGTCTGCTCGGCCAACGGAATGAACTTGGCCGGCGAAATCATGCCCAGTTCGGTGTGCCGCCAGCGGATCAACGCTTCGGCGCCGACGATACGACCATCCCAATCCACCTTGGGTTGGTAAAACACCAATAATTCATTTCTGCCGATTGCGCCGCGCAACTCTTGTTCCAGCTTGATATTTTCCAGAGCCGCCGCATTCAGTTCCGGCGAATAAAACCGGAAATTGGCGCGCCCCTCGCTCTTGGCGTGGTACATGGCAGCATCGGCATTCTTCAGTAAATCCGGCACGTTGTCGGCATCATCGGGAAACAAGGCAATACCGATACTCGTGGTCACGGTCATGGGCAGACCTGCCACCGTGACGGGTTGCTTCAGCGCGCTAAGGATTTTCTCGGCAACAGTACTGATGAACGCAGCCGGGTTATGCTGAGTATGCAATTCGCCAATCACGATCACGAATTCGTCGCCGCCCAATCTGACCACCAGATCGGTGGCTCTGACGCAATTGAGGAAAATGCCCGCCACCTGGCGCAGCAATTCGTCGCCAGCGGAGTGCCCCAAAGAATCGTTGACGTTTTTGAAGCGGTCCAAGTCCATAAAAAACACCGCCAGTTGTGCGTCATCGCGTCTGGCCCGCGCGATTTCTTGCCCCAACCTGTCATGCAGCACCAAGCGATTGGGCAGCCCGGTCAAGGAATCGTAATGGGCATGCTGGTACAGCTTCTCTTCCCAGGCGGCATTGGACAGCGCGACAGCGATGCGGTCGCCAAAGCTGATGGCCGCGTTACGCGATTCCGGTGGAATCCGTTTCGGCGCCTGATAACCCAAGCAAATAATCGACGCCAGTGCGCCATTGACATGAACGGGAACGACCAAATAGCGCCATGCGCCGGACACGCCGAGGAGCTGCAAATACTCGGACATCTGCTCGCTATCATTAGCAATCTCCAGAGCCCCGTTTTGCATGGCGCGCAAATCCGCCACATCCTGTTGGTTCAAAATCACCGGCTCGGCTAATATTTCGCTATTTTGTCCACGGCGTTGCACCCGAATATCGTTGGCGATACCGATATCGGGATTGACGGCGGCGATGGAAATCAAATCGCAAAACAATATGCTGGGCAAGCGATTCAGCGCAGTGTCGATAATATCTTCGGCATTTAATGCAGAGAGAATATGACGGTCGATTTCGGCCATGGTGGCGAGAATATCGAACTGGCTGCGCAAGCGGCGCGTCATTTCGTTAAACGAATCCGCCAACTCTTCAAATTCATCGTTGCTATCGATAGTGACACGGCATTCCAAATCGCCCTCGGCAACCCTATGGGTGCCTAGTTTCAGGCGTTCGAGGGGGGTCAGATATTTAACAATTAAGCGGCTGCTCAAATACACGACAATCAGCACCGCGAGCAGGATGACCGGCGGGTAAATCATACTAAACTGCCTGATTGCCGCGAACGCCAGCGATTCCGGCTGACTTTGCACGATGATCAGGTCCGGACCGAAAAACAAAGTTGCAACCGGCAGCTTCCAATACGCCCCAAGATAAGCTTCGCCGGCCTTTTGCCACGAGAAGCGGCCGCTATTAGCTTGTGCCACTTGCGCCCTAAGTTCGGGGGATGGATCGAAATTTTGCTCCAGCGCGAACAGCATCCGCACCGAATCTGCGGCCATCACCCACAACAGATTGTTGGGATCGATAGTTTCGGAATTCCATAACAAGTCGGGTTTCAATTCGGCCATCAGGATGCCGGCTTTCGGTGAGTTTTCGACCAGATTGATGGCCATCCACAAACGATTATCCTCAAGCCGCTGACCACTCACCGGTTTAATCAGCGTTTTCCCGACCAGAATCTGCGCAAGCTCTTCTGCCGTCAGGGTCGGTATCGCCGCATTGTCTCGGGACAATGCGGATGGTTGACCATCGGCACGGAGCACTGCCAACCCGGTGAACTGGCCTTGCAGCCATTGTTCGCCGGCCAACGCCACAGGTTTATCGTCCTTGTTGGATTTATGAATTTTCAAGGCCGCCAGGCGCAAAGAGTTTTCGGCAAACAGCAAACGGCTGACCAATCCGTAGGCGTAATCCTTACACCCTCTCTGCAATGCCTTGGCAGTCTGCTCTTGCAACTGCTGCTTCACTTGTTGAAAGGAAAGGACACCCAAAATAGCGATGGGGATCAGCGCGGCCAGTACGAAAGAAAATAGAATGCGGCGGGCAACCTTACTACCGCTAAAAGACAGCTTGCGATCCATTACTAGTGGCTTCTCTCAGAAATCCGCCGCCAAGCCGACGAACCCCCCATCTCGGGCCAGGATAATATCGTCCAGACTGTCCTTCTGGCTAATCTGTTTTTTAGTGACGCCATTTTTACCCAGGCTGTACAAATCGTATTTGGTATTGATTGGGTTAAGCGCGTGGTCTTTGCGCACATCGCCGTGGGTACCCGGACCACCCTCAATGATATTGAGAAAAACATAATCTCTACCCCAAGGGTCCTTACCGTTGTTGGGAAGAACGGAGGTAATGTCGCTAAGCGCATTCGGATAGTGAAATTCGCGGGTGTAGTAGCGTTCGATTTCAGTTTGTATGGCTAACAGATAGCTAATAGCAAGGTCGTTCTTACTTTTATCTATGTAACCGTTGTAGGCAGGTATGGCAATGGCTGTCAATACCGCCATGATGGCAACCGCCAACAGCATTTCCATCAGCGTAAATCCGTTGCCCATCAGGTTTTTTCTGTACATTGAATTCCAAGACGCCAGAAGAAGATTTGTAGCCATGGCTTGGCAAGCCGCGACAATCCAGACGATTTAGCCCATAAACAAACTGTGCCGAACCCATCATTAGATGCCTCATTCTAGCAGAATCGCTCTAAACGTCCGGTTCGCTAAGGTGCCCTAGCGTTTGTCGTTAGCAAATCCCTTTTGCAATACGCCCTGTTGATAATATTTTTTGATGTCGATGTTGTAATCCTGAGCTTTGACTATCCCTTTGATAGTTAGCACCTTGCCGTGTTCGTCCAGCAGCATATCCGCAAGATTGACGATTCTTTCCGGAATCCGCTGTTTCTGCGCATCAAGCAACATGATGACTTTGGGCCGTAGCTTCTGCAATTCGTTGACTTCCACCACAATCGCGATGTACCCGTTGGTCATCATGACGATACTGCCGGGCGGATAAACCCCCAGACATTCTATAAATTTGATCACCAAACGCTCGTCCAGCTGAGAGCCGGCCATATTGGCCAGGATATTGGTCGCTTCCAGATGAGTCCGGCCTTTCTGATACACCCGGTCGCTGGTGATGGCATCGTACATGTCAACGATGGTCACCATTCTGGTAAATAGCGAAATACCTCTTTCGCCGATTTGTCGGGGATAGCCTTTGCCGTCCAGCGTTTCGTGGTGAGAATACGCCGTGTCTATCGCCCCTGGATACATCTGATCGCTGGATTTGAGCAGTTCGTAGCCCAAGGCGGCATGCGAGCGCATAATTGCCAACTCGTCTGGTTCCAACTTGCCGGGCTTATTCAGAATATCCAAAGGCACCAGCATTTTACCCATGTCGTGCATCATCCCGCACAAGCCGACATTGTTAAGGTTGGCTACGGAAAAATTCAGGTACCGGCCCAATACAATCGCCAACGCGCAAACATTCAAACTATGTTGTGCGGTGTATTTGTCTTTGTTCTTCAGCTGATTCAGCCACAAAAAAGCATCCGGCGAATGCAAAATACTGTTAACGCATTGCGCCACCGCTTCTTTGGCAGCCTTAGTGTCTATGCCTTCGCCATTGGCGATGCGCTCCATAAAGTTGGATACCAACTGCCCCACTTCTTTATGAACGTGTTCGGCGCGCGCGAATTCTTTCTCAAAAACGCTTAATTTTGGCGGTGGCGGCGCGCCAAAATCGATATTGCTTTCGCTTAGCAAACTGTCCTGCGTGGTTTTAGCCTGGACCGGGCGCTTTCTTTTCCGGGTGGCGTCGATGTAGACGTACTGGCAGACATCTTTTACCGCGCGGATATCCGCTTCGGTTTCAAGTTCAAATCCTTGAAATAAGAACGGGCTCTCCAGCCAAGGCCGATCCAATTCGATGACATACATGCCGACGGTCAACTGGCTAACCGGCGTGTAGATGCGCTGATTGACATCGAAGGAATCATCCTTCTTGGTCTGATTTTTCAGCTTGCGGCGGAAAGGCCACCAATTCTTAAAAAACATACAAAGACAATATCATTATTAAATATTAGAAATACCGCATGGGTAACCGTTCCCAGGTAAAAAATGTGGCTGCAAACCGCCACTTACAAGTCCTATGACAAAACCGGGTACACGCCTGCTTATGCCCGGCGCCCGAGATTGCCATCAATTATAGAGTGTGTAGCCGATTATTCTCCGACGTCGCCCGTGCAACGCAACAGACTCCCGTTATCGGCCCATAAATACCGTTCGCCTTAATGTGCTTGAGGGTACTGAATCTATCGAAGGGCTAACCAACTCGCTTCTACGAGCTCAGCGCACGAGTGACAACCATTGAGAGATCGGAGCCATAATCCGAGGCGGATATGCACCTAACCCCCGCCTCAATACAAAAACCCCGCGATTTATGTTGGTTAGATAACAGGCCTTACAAAGAATGTTGCTAATCCGACTATCGAAAAAGCCGGAAATATTATTTTTTATCTATATTTTTCAATGACTTAAAATACATCAAAACTTTGGCACGGCCATTGCTCTTATCAGGTTGTTATTAACAACACCTACTCAAGAGGAGAAGATCATGGCGAAATTACGTCAATGTGCTATTTACGGTAAAGGTGGTATTGGTAAATCTACCACCACGCAAAACCTGGTTGCTGGCTTGGCAGAGCTTGGCAAAAAAGTAATGATCGTCGGTTGCGACCCTAAAGCCGATTCTACTCGTTTGATCCTGCATGCGAAAGCGCAAAACTCTATCATGCAAATGGCAGCCGACGCCGGCAGCGTAGAAGATTTGGAACTGGAAGACGTATTGAAAGTGGGTTACCGCGACATCAAATGCGTTGAATCAGGCGGTCCAGAGCCAGGTGTAGGTTGCGCAGGCCGTGGTGTTATCACCGCGATCAACTTCTTGGAAGAAGAAGGCGCTTATACCGACGACCTAGACTTCGTATTCTACGATGTATTGGGTGACGTTGTATGCGGCGGTTTCGCGATGCCAATTCGTGAAAACAAAGCGCAAGAAATTTACATCGTGTGCTCAGGCGAGATGATGGCTATGTATGCTGCCAACAACATCGCTAAAGGTATCGTGAAATACGCTAACTCAGGCGGCGTACGTTTAGCCGGCTTGATCTGCAACTCACGTCAAACCGCTCGTGAAGACGAACTGATCATGGAATTGGCCAGAAAAATGGGCACTCACATGATCCACTTCGTACCACGTGACAACGTTGTACAACGCGCTGAAATTCGTCGTATGACAGTTATCGAGTACGAACCAGAAGCTAAACAAGCGCAAGAGTACCGCGACCTGGCGAACAAAATCATCGTCAACACAAACCTGGTTATTCCAACTCCAATCACTATGGACGAACTGGAAGACCTGTTGATGGAATTTGGCGTCATGGAAGAAGTGGATGAAAGCGTTGTTGGTGTAACCGCAGCAGCAGAAGCCACAGCTTAATCACTATGTAGGTTGGGTTGGCTATCAGCCGACCCAACTTGCTTTCGCATTGTTCCTAACAGGTCTGTGGGGGATTACCCACGACTACCAGGAGGATTTCATCATGGCAGCCATGACAAGAGAAGAGACCGAAGCGCTTATTCAAGAAGTGCTGGAAGTCTATCCCGAAAAAGCCAAAGCAGATCGCGCCAAACATTTGGCCATCAACGATCAAAGCTTGGAAAAATCAAACAAATGTATCACTTCCAACCGTAAATCCCTACCAGGCGTCATGACCATTCGTGGTTGCGCATACGCAGGTTCCAAAGGGGTGGTTTGGGGTCCTATTAAGGACATGATCCATATTTCACACGGCCCGGTTGGCTGTGGTCAATATTCCCGTGCCGGTCGCCGTAACTATTATGTAGGTACTACAGGCGTCAACACCTTCGGTACCATGAACTTTACCTCGGATTTTACCGAGAAAGACATCGTATTCGGCGGTGACAAAAAACTGGCCAAATGTATCGACGAAATCGAAACTTTGTTCCCGCTCAACAAAGGTATCTCCATTCAATCTGAGTGCCCAATCGGTTTGATCGGCGACGACATCGAAGCGGTTTCTAAAGTTAAAAACAAAGAGTACAACAAAACCATCGTGCCAGTGCGCTGCGAAGGCTTCCGTGGTGTGTCTCAATCCTTGGGTCACCATATCGCTAACGACGCGATCCGCGACTGGGTTTTGGAAAATCGCGACGGCGACGAAAGCTTCCCAACCACTCCATACGACGTAGCCGTGATCGGCGACTACAACATCGGCGGCGATGCTTGGGCATCACGTACTTTGCTGGAAGAAATGGGTCTGCGCGTGGTGGCTCAATGGTCCGGCGACGGTACCATTGCCGAGATCGAAAAAACTCCAAAAGTGAAACTGAACCTGATTCACTGCTACCGTTCGATGAACTACATCGCGCGCCATATGGAAGAAAAGTACAACATCCCTTGGATCGAGTACAACTTCTTTGGCCCGACTAAAATCGCCGAGTCTTTGCGCAGAATCGCTGCTCACTTCGATGACACTATCAAAGAAGGTGCTGAGCGCGTGATCGAACGCTACAAAGCCGAATACGATGCAGTTATCGCTAAATACAAACCTCGTCTGGAAGGCAAACGCGTGATGTTATACATCGGCGGCTTGCGTCCTCGCCACGTGATCGGTGCCTACGAAGATTTGGGCATGGAAGTGGTCGGTACCGGTTACGAGTTCGGTCACAATGACGACTACGACCGTACCATTAAAGAAATGGGCAATGCGACATTGCTGTATGACGACGTCACCGGCTACGAATTCGAAGAGTTCGTGAAAAGAGTCCAACCTGACTTGGTCGGCTCCGGCATCAAGGAAAAATACATTTTCCAAAAAATGGGTGTGCCTTTCCGCCAAATGCACTCCTGGGATTACTCAGGCCCTTATCACGGCTACGACGGTTTTGCCATCTTCGCCCGCGATATGGACATGACCATCAACAACCCTTGCTGGAAAAGCTTCAAAGCGCCTTGGAAAACCGAGGCCACCGAAAGCGAACCCGTTAAAGCGGTTGCGTAATCCGTAAGGTGGGCAGTGCCCGCCTTAATTCCCGGCAAGGTGGGCTTGTGTCCACCTTACCAGGTGCCAAAATGTCGGTCGGGATTTCATTCCCGGCAAAATCCAATCAACGCCGGACCACAGATTAGTGGCGCGTTAGGAGATTATCATGAGCCAAAATGTCGATAAAATAGAACCCAGTTATCCTTTATTCAGAAACGACGAATATAAGGAGAGTCTGGCCAATAAACGCGAACAGTACGAAGAACGTCATCCGCAAGACACGATAGACGAAGTATTCCAATGGACGACCACCAAGGAATACCAAGAACTGAACTTCCAACGCGAAGCGATTACTGTTAACCCTGCAAAAGCTTGCCAACCTTTGGGCGCGGTACTGTGCGCACTGGGTTTCGAAAAAACCATGCCTTATGTGCACGGTTCGCAAGGTTGCGTGGCTTACTTCCGTACTTACTTCAACCGTCATTTCAAAGAGCCTATCTCTTGCGTGTCCGACTCGATGACTGAAGACGCGGCGGTATTCGGCGGTCAGAAAAACATGTTCGCCGGTTTGGAAAACGCGAAAGCCTTGTACAAACCTACCATGATCGCGGTATCGACCACCTGTATGGCGGAAGTTATCGGTGACGACTTGAACGCGTTCATCAACAACGCCAAAAAAGAAGGTCACGTCGATCAAGACTACCCTGTACCATTCGCTCACACTCCTAGCTTCGTTGGTAGCCATACCACCGGTTGGGACAATATGTTCGAAGGCATTGCCCGCTACTTCACCCTTGAGAAAGGTGTGATGCCTGAAGGTAAATACGAAGTTGGCAGTAACAACAAAATCAACTTAGTCCCTGGCTTTGAAACCTATTTGGGCAACTTCCGCGTGATTCACCGGATGCTGAACGAAATGGGCGTCGACCATACCTTGTTGAGCGATCCTACCGAAGTATTGGATACGCCTGCTGACGGTCACTTCAACATGTATGCCGGCGGCACCACCATTGATGAAGTCAAAGACGCGCCGAATGCGATTACGACCATTCTGTTGCAACCTTGGCAATTGGAAAAAACCAAAAAATTCTTGGAAACCAGTTGGAAACATGACGCGCCTAAGCTGAACATCCCAATGGGCTTGGAGTGGACCGACCAGTTCCTGATGAAAATCTCCGAACTGACCGGCAAGCCGATTCCAAAATCTCTGGAAGTTGAACGCGGCCGTTATGTTGATATGATGACCGACTCCCACGCTTGGTTACACGGCAAAAAGTTTGCCCTGTACGGCGACGCAGACTTTGCTTTGGGTATGACCAAATTCCTGCTGGAAATGGGTGCCGAGGTAACAGACGTGTTAGTCAACCACGCGAACAAACGTTACAAAAAAGCGGTTGAAGAAGTGTTGAAAGCCTCTCCATATGGCCAAACCGCGACTGTACACATCGGTAAAGACTTGTGGCACTTCCGTTCCTTGATGTTCACCAATAAACCGGACTTCATGATCGGCAACTCCTACGGCAAATTTATCCAACGCGACACCTTCTACAAAGGCGAAGAGTTCGAAGTACCGTTGATCCGCATCGGTTTCCCCATCTTCGATCGTCACCATCTGCACCGGATGACGACTCTGGGTTACGAAGGCGGTATGTATCTGCTGACCACCATCGTCAACGCCTTGTTGGAACAGCTGGATAAAGAAACCAAAGGTATGGGAACCACCGACTACAACTACGATTTGATTCGTTAATGTAGCCTGGGATACGCTGAGCCTAATCACAGCGTATCCCAACATTTCAAAGCCCTCGTGTCGGGTTACGGCTCACGCCTAACCCGACCTACTCTTGTCTGGAGAATCCCAATGCCTAGCGTCATGCTCAGGAAACGCGAAGACGGCAAATTGCTGTTCTATATTGCCAAAAAAGACCTTGAAGAAACCATCGAATCCTTAGAATTCGACAGCGCCGATAAATGGGGCGGCGAAGTGGTTTTGGGTGACGGATCCAAATATTACTTTGATCCATTGTCACCTCCGCCTAAAATCCCTACGACGTTACAAGCTAAACGGTTATCGGAGGAATAAAGCTATGTCTCTGTATATTGTTGCCGAAGAATGCATCTCCTGCGGCGATTGCCTGCCGGTATGCCCTACCGACTCCATCAAGGAAGGGGCGATTGTTTTTGAAATCAACAAAAAAACCTGCACCGAGTGCAATGGCGATTACGACGAACCGCAATGCGTCAAGGTTTGTCCGATCGACAACTGCATTCTGCCTTTAGTGGCGTGACGCCATGAGCCAGTCTACCTTAACCCGGGAACTGGCACTGCGCATCGGGCTTGCGGCTCGCGCCCTGCCCGATACCCCACCCAAACTGTTTATCTCCGTGCTCCGTGCCTGTACCGGCACGGTTTTAAACGACAAAAGCCTGGCCGAACTCGGCAAAGCACAGTTCCAACAAGCCTTGAACAATTTCGGCATTGTGGCCGACACCGACAGCATCCGCGAGTCGTTGCGTATTCTGCAGAACACTGAGGCTCAAGTACCAAAAGCTGAGAACTCTCAGGCAATTGAATCGGCCAGCTCGATCCGAATTGCCATCGGCAGCGACGATCCGCAGTTAATCAGCGGTCATTTTGGCTCGTGCCGGCAGTTTTTGGTTTATCAGATTGCCGCGGACGACGCCCGTCTCATCGATGTGCGCAGTATCGATAGCGACGCGCAACGGCAGCATGACGACAAGAATGTGTATCGCGCGGAACTGATCGCCGATTGCAGAGTGTTGTATATTGCTTCTATCGGCGGCCCGGCGGCAGCAAAACTTATCAAATACGGCATTCATCCGGTCAAAGCCGATCAGGGCGAAGCCATCAATCAAATTATCAAGCAGTTGCAAATCGTTTTAGCACATGCTCCGCCACCGTGGCTGGCTAAATCGATGGGCATCCAGCCCGTGCAACGCGTTTGTTTCGAACAGGAATCCTAGCAATGATTAGTCCAGAGCAACTGCAAACCATAGCCGAGAAAATTAACGGCCAAGCCTTGAACGAAACCGTGGTGAGTGGACTACGCGGCGAATACCCCGGCGTGCATTTCACCTATTGCATGGACGACGACCTGCCCAACAATGAACCGTTATTAGAAGGCGCAGGCTTCAATCTGTATTTGGTCGATGGCCGCGAACATTGCTTACGCATTACCGATAATTACGAAAATGCCTCGGGCATTGTGATCGCCGAAGTTATCCCCGAATAAGGCGATAATATGGCGGAACAAGACAGCCCTGTTACCCTGCCCGTCGCCGATTGCAGCCTCTGCCCATTCCGGGGGAAAACCCTGCTGATGGGCCGGTGCATGCCCGGCGATACCTGCGTCTTCATTAATAGCGGCCGGCAAATCGACCGCTTCTTTCGGGTTAATCCGGCCTATGCCGCGCATTATCTGCAAGATCCTTTCTGGGAACGCCGCGCCATCGCCGTGCGTTACGCACCGCTAAAAGCCTTGTCGGCGCTAATCACTGACGAAGACGAAGTGGTACGCCGCGCCGTGGCTTTTCGGCTGCCGGCCCAGCAATTAAGCGCCTTGATCGACGACCCGGACCGCGAAGTACGCATGACGGTAGCGGACCGCATCGACCTCGAACAATTGGAATTGCTGGCTGACGATCCCGACTATATCGTGCGCTTAATGGTAGCCAAACGCTTGGCGCCAGGCCGCTTGTTCCGTTTCATCAAAGACGAAGACTTACAAGTACGCAAACGCGTAGCCGAAAGGCTGCCGGAAGTCAGCTTGGGGCTGATGGCCAATGACCGCTCGCCGGACGTGCGCCGCATCGTCGCGGAACGCATGGCCCCGGAAGACGCCACCATGCTGTTAAACGACAGCGACTGGGTAGTGCGCTACACTGCGGCATTAAAGGTCGATCCCGCGCATTTGGCCGGACTAGCCGACGATCCGGAACCGGATGTCCGCGAACTCGTGCAGCAACGCTTAAATTCAAACTCCACTCCTGAAGCCGATCATGACTGAATCACGACTCAATCTTGCCGGACAAGACATTACCGATTGCTGTAAAAAAATCATCCCCGGTCAAACCGACGATTTGCTGCTCAGCAAACTACAGGCGCTGATACCCGACCACCCCATCCGCCTGGCCTTAACCGGCGACGAATGGTACCGGCTGGGCGGCGTGGTGGACATGGACGGCAAACGCATCGCCAACGACTTGATCGAATGGGTGGAGCGCACCTATCTGGAATGCGGGCAAAACCTGCAAACCCTGATCGATTACACGCTGGAACAAAAGCTGATCGCCACCAAACAGACCGGTAAGACCCTGTACTTTGTGGTGCAGACCGGCACTAAAGCCGAAGATTTCACGCTGATCGAAATTGATAAAACCCACGAGGTTTCGGACCGGATGCTGGTAGACGAAAACAATCCGCCCGACGATTTGGAAGAATTCATCGACCCGCTGCAACCCTTTTGCATCGAGAGCTTCGGCTTTGGGCATTCAAGGTATACCTACCGGCGCAAAACCGATGTCAAGCTGTTCATGGAAGTCATTAACGAGCGCCATCCCGGTGAACACCCGGTACAACGCTTCATGGAAGACTGGAACCGCAGCAGCGCCGGCCAAAAACACAGCATGTCCGAAGATTGGATCATCCGTCCTTACCGCCATACCGGCCGCTTTGGCGAACAAATCGTCAACGTGGAAATCGTCAACACCCACAAAAACAACCTGCCGCATCTGGAAGACTTTGCCGGAAAAAAAGGTAGTGCATTGAGTAATGTGTTGAGTCGGTTTGACCGTCAGGCCGGCTATCCGTTTGCCTGGTTTTTTTACATGGTCAAGGGTAAGTTGGTTTCTACCTATAGCGCTGAGTCGGTTTATAAGGATATTTCCGGGGATTTTGCTTATTTGCCGGAACGGGATGAGGCGGTGTTGAGGGATTGGATTTCTACGCCGTATAACGTTTAGGCTTTGTTAAGGTCATTCTAAATTGGTCGTCATCTTTGCTGGGCGTAGGGTGGGCAAGGGTTTTTGTGCCCACGCGGGTTAAAGTGTCGCTATCGCGACGGCTAAGTTTAATGTCGGTTCGCGGACCGACAACCGCGATACTTTTCTTTGCTTGTCCAAAGAAAAGTATCCAAAAGAAAAGACACCCGGATGCCGCCTATTCCCTGCGCTCCGAAGCTTTTGAACGGGGTTGCCGAAAGGGGCTTCCTGCCCCTTCGGCAACGCGCCGCATCCCTGCGGCGCCCCTAACGGGCTGTTCCGTTCAAAAGCTCCGGTGCTCGGCGCGGCATGCGGGACTAACCCGTCCCAAAATCGCAGGTCAAACCAAGTCGAATCACTTTTCAATGTAGTTCCAGACAACTCTCTATTAGTATCCATACTGAATTGACGAGTAGAAACGCGTTGCCGGCCAAACTTTCACCAAATTAACGGAAATCAGCTATCATCTGATTTGGGAAAATATACAGAAACATAAAATTACTTGTTAGATCAACTGCATTCAGCATATGGGAAAAGAACTAACAAAGCTAAAACGCCGCCGTGAGGCCCAAAAGCGCCTTGCGGAGATCGATGAGAAACGAGAACTACATTTCGTAATTCACTACTCTTGCGAGTCCTTCTACGACATCAAGGACGGACATACACCCAGAATTACGTCAATTGCAATACGCAACTTCTCCACTGGGCAAACACACTCATTCTCTATTCATAAGAGTGCCGAACAGCAGCATGTAGCCTTCGCTGAAATCCCGGAGAAATACGACGACCTAGAGCGAAGTATGCTTGATGAGTACTTTGACTATTTGAAGTCTCAAAGCATTAGTAACTTCATCCACTGGAACATGCGAGATATCAACTACGGATTCCAGGCTATAGAACACCGCTATAAAGTTCTTGGAGGGAATCCATACATCATTGATGATCGAAGAAAAATCGATTTGGCGCGCGAACTCATATCACTCTATGGCGTTGCCTACATTTCTCATGGGAGCAATGGACGACTCCATAGTCTTTTGGATCTCAACAAAATAACAGCCAAAGACCTTCTTAACGGAAAAGAGGAGGCTGCAGCATTCGAAAACAAAGAATTTATTAAATTACATCAATCAACCTTGCGGAAAGTTGATGTCATGTCCAACATACTTGAGCGTGTTCTTGATGGCTCACTAAAGACAAACTCGTCTTGGCTGGAGGTCAGCGGCCTACACCCATCAATCCTTCTTGAACTCGCAAAAGAGCATTGGGCTTGGGGAGTAGCCGTATTTCTGATTGGGTGCATCGGGTTTGCCTCCTCTGTTAAGGGGCTGTTCTAACTAACTATTCAACTCGGACTCCAAAAGCTATACTTTTGCCTCCGATTAATCTGAGCGTTACGCATCAACTGGAGAAGGTCCATAGATTAGGGCCGTAAGGCACAATTTTAAGGCCATAAGTTGCAATACGTAGGGCGAGCCGTATTTCGCCGAATGTTGGCTTTAAATCATTCGGCGCATTACGCTACCGCTAATGCACCCTACAAAACTTTGTAAATAATAAGCTGTCGGATTTCGCGCGGGGGGTTCTCCCGTATGCCGCGCCGAGCACCGGAGCTTTTATCGAGAATAGCCCGAAGGGGTGCGGCAGGGATGCGCACGTCGGCGGAGGGACTGGGAAGCCCCTTCTGTCGACCCTCGATAAAAGCTCTGGAGCGCAGGATCAAAGCGGCATCCGGGTGGCGTTTCTTTTGGTGACTTTTCTTTGGCCAAACAAAGAAAAGTTACTCGGCTGTCGGGCCGAGACCCGACATTAAAACCAGCCGTCGCGCCAGCGACACATAAACTTCAACCACGCGCCCACCCGACAAATCCAATCTAATCACTAGCCGTCTTAAACCGCGCCGCCGCCCCCAACAAACCAGAAACAAAAAACGCCGTCCCCACCAAGGTAAACCGCAAATTCAATTTCTCAATTGCCAAATCGTCCGTCGCATACAGCATGAAAATCACCGCAATCCCGCCCCAGGCCAGAAAGCCCAACACGGCGGACAGAATGGTTTTGCTCAAGGCTTCGGATTCGCTGGCCGGCGCGTCCATCCGGTAGGCGACGAAACCGCAAATCAGCGCCGGCATAATCCCCCAGCGGGCATGGTCGAGGAAACTGTCCAGGAAATTAAAATCATCCCGGCGATAAAAGGTTAACTCCAGAATAAATGTCGAGATGGTGGTACTGACCAGGAAGCAGACGAACATGATTGCCATGTAGAAGCCGTAATTATGCTCGGCGGGTTCCTGTTGATGCCGGAATGCGACGCTGCGCAAAGCGAAAACCAGCGTGATCGGCACCACGTAAATCGCGATCGAATAGGCTATCCAGCGCAAGGTGGTATAGCTAAAGTGCGGCAACGGTTTATCCGGAAACAAAAATACATTGTGCAGAGCCACCGACACTTCGCGCCCCAAAATCACGCCAAACGCCGTCGCCGCAGCGAATATCAGCAAGTATTTATAGGTGTGCTTCAAGCGCGCTTCGTGCACATTACCGCCGAGCTTTCTGACCGTCTCCCACATGTCGTTTTCGCTGGGGCTGCCGAATACCACCGCCGCCGCCAGCAATCGGCACAGCAGACTGGTCAGTCGGTCCAAGTCCTTTAGCAAGTTGACGGTCTTGGTGTAATGCGGTTCGGCTTCTTTCCAAATATTCACTTTTTCCGACATTGCATTATAGGAAATGCAGATTTCGCCCCATTTCAGCGAAGGCTCGCTGAACAAGCGTCGGTAAGAGGATTGGTCGGCGTAATGTTGAATCTGGTCGAACAGCAGGCTGTTATGGGCCCATTTGTATTCGACCGTGGCGCCGGATTTATCGAAATCGCCGGCGTCGATGCTTTGCACCAACAGCCGATCGGCGATTTGGGCTTTTATTTTATCGTCAACCGCCGACAGCCTGGATTTGATCAGCGCGTTATACACTTCGACCGCTTTAGTCGGAATGGCAAAGGCGTCGTGAATGCTGTCGCGTAAAATTAGCAAGGGGTTAAACGGGCTTTCCCAGGCGACGAAAAATAACATGATGCCGGCAGCAATCAGCGGCAACAGTTTATTGCCATCCAAACCGAAGAGCAGATTCACCAGCTCGCCAGCGCGTAGATGGCTAACAATCAAGGTTACCAGCGGCTCCAACGGCAGCCACTGCCAGGTCAGCAAGTAGAACAAAACGGCCATTAACGCGCAGTAAAGGGCAACTCCGCTCCAGTAAGTGCCGCGCCGGATAAAATACTGCGGCAAAGTCGGTTCCGCTCCGAGCTGGATCCGGCGCTTTTGAAACGAGCGGTAAGCCAAAAACCCGGCGGCCAGAGTGCCGAGCAACAGAATCAGAAAATTGATCAGAAATTCGATGGTCATTGTTCCAACGTGATTGTGCAAAGTTTGGGAAAGCGGCCATGCCGGCTGACAGCCATTCTAAAGCAAAGCCTTGCGTTTTAGCGACGGCAATTGGTCGACCCGGTATTAGGAAGCGGTACCAGCAGGGTTGCCCCGCATCACAGGTGTATGACTGGGGTTGGCGCGTCAGACAGACAAGGCCAGCGAATCTTCCAGCGCAATTTCCAATTCGGCCAGCATAATCTCCGATAGGCCGAGCCGACCGGCTTCCTCGCTGCTGGAGATCACCAGATCGGGCTGCGGCCGAGGCGCAATACCCAGCTTGTAGGCCACCATGTCGGCTACTCGCACCAACAATTCCACCGTGCCGGTATGTTCGGTGGCCGGCTGATGATGGTTGGCGGCAACCGTACGATAGGTTTCCGGTAAATTCCATTCTTGCAGCAACCATGCGCCTTTGCTCTCGTGCTGGCGGATTATCAGTTCTCGTTGCAAATTGGCGGGTAAATTTAGGTTGGGGTCCTTGGCCGCCAGATCTTCGAGGCAGCGCAGCAGCAACAGTTCGCCAATATCGTGAAACAGGCCGGCCATAAAGGCTTCTTCCGCTATCGTGTGGAACGACAAACGCTTGGCCAGCCATTCGGCGCCCAAGGCTACCGCGACGCTATGCTGCCAAAGTTTGACCATGTATTGCTGAGTTGCGGCATCTTTTGCCGCGAACAAGCCTTTCTGCATGACCAAGGTGGCAATCTGGACGATGCGCGGCAAACCCAAGCGGACGAGAGCGTCCTTGACCGTGTTGATCGATCCCAAACCTGCATAGAATGACGAGTTGGCAACGCGCAAAATCTGGCTGGCCAAACTGGCGTCCATGGCCAATTGTTTAGCAATCGCGTCCAGCGATCTATTTTCGTCTTGCAAGGCCAAACGCAGCTCGGTTATCGCCCGCGGAAATACCGGCAAGGCGCTGGCCCCCGAGGTAATGGCCTCGTCTATTAATTCGGAAAGCGTTTTTTCACTCATAGGATTGTTTTATTCGTTCATCGACTGCCCAACAAACGGCGCAGCTCGTAAAGAGGACGGGGTTTTCCAAAACGCGGCAGATTGCGGATCACTTCCTGTAGCGAAGTTGCGCCGGCGGCGGCCTTTACCAAACCATCCTCGACCAGGGTAACCAAGCCCGCCGTCTCCAGGCTAACCCGACGGATTTCGTAGGAGGTTTTACGCTGCAATATCGCATCTTTGACCAATTCGTTCATCGACAACAGTTCGAACACGCATACCCGGCCGGAGTATCCGGTAAAACGGCACTTTTCGCAGCCTTTGCCCAACACAAATTGAGCGCCGGCAATGTCATCAGGCGTCACATTCAGCCGACGCAGCAAAGCCGGATCGGGCTTGAACGGTTCGGCACAATGCCGGCACACCCGGCGCAACAGGCGCTGGGCAACTACCGATACCACGGTCGAAGAAATCAGAAAAGCCTCGATTTCCATGTTCAACAGCCGCAGCAGGCCGCCTATGCTGTCCTCGGTGTGAAATGTGGTCAACACTTTATGGCCGGTCAGGGCCGCCTGGATCGCGGTGTCCGCAGAAAACTTATCGCGAATTTCGCCGAGTACGATGATGTCCGGGTCCTGACGCACGATGTGGCGCAGGGTTTCTTCGTAAGTCAGATTGATCTTCGGGTTGATCGAACATTGCGCCACGCCGTCAATCACGTATTCGACAGGGTCTTCGGCGGTAACGATGCTGACTTCCGGGGCGTTCAGATAATCCACTGCGCTATACAGCGTCGTGGTTTTACCCGAACCGGTCGGTCCGGTGATGATGATAACGCCGGTCGGCACGTCCAGCGAATCTTGAATAAAGCGTTCCAGCATCAAAGGCGCCATGCCCACTTCGTGTATGTCCAGCAATTCTGTCTTGCGGTTCAATAGCCGCAACACGATTTTTTCGCCGTTTATGGTACTGAAAAACGAAGCGCGCATGTCGATCACGCGATTGCTGCTGGCCTGTTCATACATGACCCGACCGTCCTGATGCCGGCGCTTTTCGGCAATATCGGCGCCGGCCATTACTTTGATCCGGCTAATCAAAGCCTGGGCGATTTCGATCGGAAAATCCCGGTAGTGCACCATTACGCCATCGATCCGTTGCCGAACCCTGACCTTATGCTCCAGCGGTTCGATATGGATGTCGCTGGCTCCCTGGCGTATCGCGTCTTCAAAGATCCGGTTGGCAACCGCGACGGCCGACTGCTCGCCCACTGCTGCTTTTTCGGTGCCGGTGTTGCGCTCGTAATTGAGGAGAAAACGCATGATTTGCGAATAACGCCCCACCGCCGGAATGATCTCGGCACCCAAGACGTGCCGGGCCATTTCGATGGCGTTTTGATCCAGCGGATCACCAAAAGCCACCAATACGCCGTCCACTTGCTTTTCGATAGGCAAAAAACAATGCTTGTTGGCGGACTTCAACATCGGCTTGGTCATCAGCGTCTGATCGATCACGGCAGTACTCAAATCGATAACCGAAATGCCCATCAGATCGGCCAAAACCTCGAGCATTTTCATTTCTGATATCAGATTGCGTTCCACCAGAATTTCGCCCAGGCGTTTGCGCCCTGCTTTCTGCTGTTGCTCTGCCAGCGCCAGTTCCAAGTCGGTGTTGGTGATGTACCCGAACTCCACCAAGAACAGGCCTAATTTGACTTTGACCGGATGGTTACGAAACAACTCGACCAGCTGGTTGTGAGTGACATAACCCAGATCGCAAAGCACCAACAAAATCGGCTTTGGCGACTCCAGTTTGCTTTGCACCCGCAAGGCGTATTTCAGTTTTTCCGCATCGATCAGGCCCTGACCAACCAATAGGCCCAAGAAGTTTTCTGTAAAGCTTTTACCGGAATCGCCAGTGTTCGTGTCGCTTATGTTCATTATCGCGTAATCGTTGTTGTCCAGCGGAGCGAAAAGGAAAGGGGCATGTTATCAAGAGATACTGGGGGACGGACTTAGTCAATACAGCGCTAGCTAACCGAATTTTGAGCCGCGATTATAGTCACCGTGCCTTATACCACCCTGCGCGCGAGCTACCAGCAGACTAACAACAAACACGTGGGGGAATATCGAAAGAGCACAGGAAATCGAGACAAGAAAAATCAAGAGATCTCCCGCCTGCGCCGTCTGATACTTTCGTCCTTGAACCGAAGGTTCAAGTGGAAACCAAATCCAGTCAATCAGGCTTCCTGAATAAACAGGCATGCGCACCATGAATGGCAAAAAGTTTCCGGGGTAAAAACAGGTTCAGGAAACACCCAGTACTGCTCGAACGCCGCAGGAGATTGGACTTATAGTCTACCGGGGATTTACGGGTTTTCCAAAACGTTTTCTATTTTGTTACGCAAATCCGCCAAACGCGCACATATGTCGATGCCACCACCGCTTTCGGTTTTATTGGATGCCACCAAGTCGTGGGCCAAGTTCAAAGCGGCCAGTACCGCGATGCGGTCCGTACTGCTGACCTTGCCGGTGTCGCGAATTTTACGCATTTGCCTATCCAGCTCACGCGCCGAGCTAATCAAAGTCTCTTTTTCGTCGGCGGCACAGGCGATTTTGTATTCCTTATCCAGGATATTCAGCGAAACAGGCTGGACGGCTTTACTCACGAATCGTGCTCCATGGCTTTCAAACGGGCAATCATCGCTTCCACTCGGGTTTTAGCCAACGTAGTTTTTTCCAGCAATTTGGCTTTTTCTTTAACCAAGGCATCCTGCTTAACTTTCAAGGACTTGTTCTCGCTTTTGACTTGATTGAACTGGGCAATGAGCGTATCCAGTTTCGCTTCCAATGCTTCGAGTTCGGTTGACGGATCTTTTTCTGTTTCAGACATAGCAAGAGTATGGGCCGATATGACGTTATAATCATCGTAGATGACTAAGAATGTTAGCATAAGCCATGTTATTAAACAGCTTTAATAGGAAACACAGCCCAGATGACCTACCGTTCGGTTGAAGCAATTTTAGAGCAACAAGACGCCGATATCGGCGCTGCCGAGGCGCACGGTATCGCCACCGGCATGCTCTGCGTCGAAATCCGCGCCGACGCGGAAAACTGGCTACGCGAACTGATCGACGACGAGCAACAATTGATTGACGAAGACAAAGCGCTACTGCATGGCGTATTCGAAAAAACCAGGGTATTACTGGAAAACCAGAATGAGGATTTTGCCTTCGACTTGCTGATGCCAGAAGACGACGATCCGCTGGACGAACAAGTGGAAGCGCTGCGCTGTTGGTGCCAGGGCTTTTTGTTTGGCGTGGGTTACGCACAAACCGGCGCCGACTGGCCGGGCGATACCGCCGAAGTGATGCGCGACATGATAGAGCTCACCAAAATCGACACCGATGTCGGCGACGAGGACGACGAAAATGCCTTGGTAGAACTGCGCGAATATGTGCGCGCCGCCGTGTTTACCGTCCGCGATCAATTTGCCGAACTCGGCCATTCGCAAACGCATTAATCAGGTAGATCGACCATGAAACAAAGCGAATTCAAAAAACGCCGCGCGAGCCTGATGAAGCAAATCGGCAAAGGCAATATCGCCATCATTGCCAGCGCGCCGCAGCGCACCCGCAATCGCGACGTGCACTACCCGTTCCGCCAAGACAGCGACTTTTATTACTTAACCGGCTTTAACGAAGCCGAATCGATGGCCGTATTCATCCCCGGTCGCGAACAAGGCGAATACATTCTGTTCTGCCGCGAGTTCGACGAGAAAAAAGCGCAGTGGGAAGGCGCCCACGCCGGCCTGGAAGGTGCCACCAAACACTACGAAGCCGACGACTCCTTCCCGATCGACGATCTGGACGACATCCTGCCCGGCATGCTGGAAAACAAAAGCAAGGTGTTCTACCCGATGGGCAAGGACAGTGATTTGGACCACAAACTGTTGGAGTGGATCAACCACATCCGCAAGCAGTCGCGTACCGGCGTCACCGCGCCGGGCGAATTGGTGTCGTTGGAGCACATCGTCCACGAAATGCGCTTGTTCAAAAGCACGGAAGAACTGAAATTGATGCGCAGAGCCGGCGAAGTATCGGCCAAGGCGCATATTCGCGCCATGCAAGCCTGCAAACCCGGCTTGTACGAGTATCAAATCGAAGCCGAGCTGATCCACGAATTTATTCAGGACGGCCTGCGCGCGGTGGCTTATCCGTCCATCGTCGCCGGCGGCAAAAACGCCTGCACGCTGCATTATGTGGAAAACAAGGACAAACTCAACAAAGGCGATTTGCTGCTGATCGACGCCGGCGTAGAATGCGACCATTACGCCGCCGACATCACCCGCACCTTCCCCGTGTCCGGCAAATTCAGTGAGCCGCAAAGGTTGTTGTACCAATTGGTGCTGGATGCCCAAGCCGCTGCGTTGGCCGAAATCAAACCCGGCAATCCCTGGAACAAAGCCCACGACGCCTCAGTAGAAACGCTGACCAAGGGCTTGATCGAGCTGGGATTGTTAAAAGGCAAACCCAAAAAACTGATCAAGGACGAAAAATACAAACAGTTTTACATGCACCGCATCGGCCACTGGCTGGGCATGGATGTGCATGACGTCGGCGATTACAAAATCAAAGACGAATGGCGCTTGTTGGAACCCGGCATGGTGTTAACCGTGGAACCCGGCCTTTACGTGCCGGCCGACTGCGAAACGGTGGACAAACAATGGCGCGGCATCGGCATTCGCATCGAAGACGATGTCTTGGTGACTAAAAACGGTCATGAAATTCTCACTCATGGCGTGCCCAAAACCGTTGCCGACATCGAAGCCATTATGGCGGGCTAAGCAATGCAAACCGATTTCGACCTGATCATCGTTGGTGCCGGCCTAGCCGGCAACTGTCTGGCCCTGGCACTGAAAAACAGTGGCTTAAAGATAGCCTTGGTCGAAGCCAATAGCCGCGAGCAACTGCGCAACTCGCCAGCCGGCGACCGCGCGTTGGCCTTGGCGGCCGGCACCGTGGAACTGCTGAATGACTTGGGCGCCTGGCGCGGCGTCGCCGATAAAGCCACCGCCATCAAACACATCCACGTCTCGGATCGCGGTCATTTCGGCAAGACCCGCTTGGCAGCGGAAGATCAAGGTGTCGAAGCGTTGGGTTACGTCATCGTCGCCCGCGACATCGAACAGCATATGGCCGATCTGGTCGAAAAAACCGACACGGTTTGCCTGTATCAAACCCGGGTTGCCGGCTTAATGTCCGGCCGGGATGCGGTGAACGTCAGTTTGAAACAGCACGACGGCAGCTCGTTAAACGTCAACGCCCAGTTACTGGTCGGCGCGGACGGCGGCAATTCCACCGTGCGTAAATTGTTGGAAATTCCGCAGCAAGTCACCGACTACGGCCAAACCGCCTTGGTCACCACCGTACAATCGGCGCTACCACATCGCAATATCGCCTTCGAACGCTTCACCGAATTCGGCCCGTTGGCCTTGCTACCGGTGGCCGGCAAACAATCGGCGGTGGTCTGGACGCGCACGCACGAACAAGCGGAAACCCTGATTAACGTCAGCGACCGCGAATTTCTCGCCGAACTGCAAAACTGCTTCGGTTACCGCTTAGGCGAATTAAAACTGGCCGCGCCGCGCCGCGCCTTTCCGTTAAGCCTGATCCGCGCCGAAAGTATGGTCTCTGGCCGCACCGTCATCATCGGCAACGCCGTGCATCAACTGCATCCGGTCGCCGGCCAAGGTTTTAATTTAGGGATACGCGATGTGGCCTTACTGGCCGAAATGCTGATAGACCAACACGAACGCCATGGCGATTTGGGCGATGCCCGCCTGCTGAAAAACTACAGCCGGCAACGTCAACAAGATCACGGCAAAACCATAGGCTTTACCAACAGTGTGGTGAAGCTGTTCTCCAACGACAATCTGCCGCTAGCCGCTGTCCGCAACGCTGGATTGACCATGCTGGACCACCTGCCCTTCGCCAAGCAACTGCTGACGCGGCATGCGATGGGTTTGGCGGGTCGCTTGCCTAAGATCGGCGAACGCAAATAAATCCAAATCGCGCCGCCTCACTCAAAGAAACTTAGCCAAATCGCTGCCATCAGACTAGCTAAAGTCAAAGCAGCGGAGATAACTCGGGCAACGGGCCTGGGACGTGCAGCAGTCCATACCAACAGCGTCGAATACGCCGCGGCCGGCAGCAAAAAGCTCAGGAAAATCATCATTAACGCCCGCCCCGGCGCACAAGCTTCGTTGCAGATTAATGTCCACTGCTTCCACAAGCCGACGCCCAAAGCGACCGAGAGAATGGCACCCGCCAGGTGCAATAGCCGTCTGAAACTGATTTGAACCTCCCGGAACAAAATGTCGCACTTGATGCCAATGGGGAATACGGCTTTCGCCTTTCGTGCGAATCGCAGCCGTAGGTCACATTGCCGCGTAAGCGGTTATGTGACATTTCAATACTAGCTTTTGGATATGACGGGGAACGCTAACGCGCACCTTGACCTACTTGGCTTTATCCCGTAGCGTGCTGCGACCAAAGGGAGTGAGGTTGAGCGCTGGGTTAGGGTGCATTTTTGCCGCACCTCTTGATTGACATGATGGCAAGGAACGTAGTTGGCCCACCGGGTTTAGACGACGGACATCTGTAGCAACCTACGGCTCCGAGATGCTTTAGGCACATAGCAGTTAATTCCCAAGCCATTGACTCATCTTCGACCGTGAAAGCATTTTCATACCCGAAGATCTCTATGCCTGTGATGGCTTCAAGCTCTTTGAGTTTTTCTGCTCTTTGCCGTAGCCACGGCAATACTGAATCATTACCCCACGCCCATTTCCACGAATTGGACTTGGGTGAATAACTGCCAATATCAATCACATCCGTTTCAACGGATAAATTGTCTGCGGCATCAAAAAACTGAAGATTTCCCGTCGTTTGCTCGAACCACCAACGTCCGGCACTTCCGAGACCATAATCATCGGCCAATATCGTTTGTTTATTTCGGAGTTCAGCATTGGCAGTTTCAACAAAGAGTTGAAACTCGTCGTTGGTCATGGGCATAGTGAGAACCCTAACAAGTGATTATAAAGTTTCCGTATATCACCCAAACACATGCTTAGCAACTTGCCAGGAAGAAGAACAATGTAACTCGGATTATTCCCAAAGTTGCCCCTGGATTACGCTTTGCTTCATCCAGGCTACATTGACTTAACCCTACGCCGCTTAAACACCACCCAAAACCCACCAACCATCGGCCAAAACATCCCCGGCAAGGGCACGGCGGCGGCAGTGTTGACGTTAAACGGCGCGGTGTTTACCGACAAGCCATCCCCGCTGGCATCCGCCAAACTGTTGATCAGTAAATCAAGCTCACTGCTACCGCCGATCAGCACATTGAAGCGGATGATCGCCAATGTAAAGCTATCGGCTTGCAGGGTTTGCAAATCCGCCGCGTTGTCCAAGGACGACTCGAATAGGTTCACCATACCCGGAGCCAGCAAATCGGCGGCAACGCTGTTTCCACCCAAATCAAACACATCCAACTCGTCACCCAGAAGCGGGTCGCCGAAAGCCACGCCGGCAAACGCCAAATGCGTCGGATCGAACTGAATATTAAAGTCATACGTTCCTAACGCGGCGTCGCCCAAGCCGGAAATGCTCAAGCCAATTTCAATGGCGTCGGCGGTTTGGCTAAGCGGCGTGAAATGTAAATCAATGGCAGCATCGGCGACACCGCTGGCCGCGTATAAAGCTATGCCGGCCAGGCCTGCTTTGAATTGTTTCATCATCGTTGTTATTCCTATATTTGGCATCCTGGATTCCCGCGTGCGCGGGAATGACGGGATACTTTCGGTTCATATAGCCGGTCAGGTGTGTCGATTGCGGGCCGACTGGCGCCGGTCTGGTTACACAGCACAGCGTAACCGCGTACACAGTAAAGTCAGCTTGCGCACATCCAACGCATTGATCACGCCGTTTTTGTCCAGATCGCGCGGATCGTTTACGCCGGAAGCCGGTTTGTTGCGGGCAGCAACGACCACGTTCAAATCCAATTGATCGACATCGCGGTCACCGTCCAGATCGCCTTTTACTGCGATGTTCTCGCAGCTATCCGGTAGATGATTGAAGTTGGTATCGCCGCTAACGCGGTTTTGAATATCCAGCACGTCCGACTTGCCGTTGCTATTGCAATCCGGAAATACGTTCAAGTAATACACATCCTGCTCGCCGTGGTAGGTGGCGGTGTAGGCAATGTGTGCGCCGTTGGCGTCGGAGACTAACTGGGTGTAATCACCCATTTTGTCGCCTTGCCGCTCTTCGCCGTTCACGATGTTATACGGCAGATGCGTATTGAACACGGGCGTCACCGCCTGGTTTTTGCTCCAGGTTGCGCCACCATCCCAGGAGTAGGCGTAGTAAAGCTGGGAATAGCGATACGGCGCGCTGCCGCTGCCGTTGCGGGTGTCGTACCACACCGCGTCGATGCGGGAATTGGCCGCCACGCCTAGCATAGCAAACCATTGATAAGCCGTGGCGCCGGGTGGATCGTCATTCACACGTACCGGTGCCGACCAAGTGGCGCCGCCGTCGCTGCTGCGCACGAAATGTATATCCTGCGGATCGTCGCCCGCTTGCCAAGCGTAGGGCGTGACGTGTGCCAGCAAATAAATATTGCCGCGCAACGGCCCGGCCGATTGATCGGCAGCGATTTGCACATCACCGTCGCCGCCCAACGGATTGGGTAACTGCAAACTCGGCGACAGGAACATCATGCCGTGGCCGCCCATATCGATTTTTTGCGCGCTAAAGCTGGGCGAGGTATTAGGATCTTTGGCATCAACCGATTTCAGGAAATAATGCCCGCTACGCACTATGCCCAAGGCACTGACGGACAAAATCGTTTCATCGACGCCAAATAAATAAACCTCGCCGTCCGGGCCGATGGCCAGCCGGCCGAAACCGAAGTTTGCCACCGGCAACGCCGCATCCGGCTCCTGGTAACTCAACCCACCATCCGTGGAACGGCTGAAATACTTGGGCACATAATTTGGATCGGGGTTGCTATCGGCCGGCCGCCGCCAGGTGCTGTAAATATTCCCGTCGCTGGGACCCCCGGTTTTATCGATGGCCAGCCAGTTCTTGTCGCCTTTAAACTGATACACCGGCTCCGACCAGGTCACGCCGCCGTCGCTGGATTTAAACACCGACGTGCTATCCGATATCGCCAGGGACTGGTAATAAAAATTCCCCTGGCCATCAACCTCCAACACCGGATCGGTGCGGGTTTGCAGCGGCAAGGCCGGCAGCATGCCGGTACCCCAACTGACGCCGCCGTCGAAGCTATTGGCATAGCCGCCGTGTTTGACAGCAGTGGGCGGCGAATCGAACCTACGCCAGCCCACAACGATATTCGCGGGATTCAGCGGATTCAAGGCCAGCGTCGGTTCGTTGCCTTTGTCACCGACAATGTTTTGGCCGCCGGCATCGACATTGACCTGATGACTACGATACTGTCCAAAGCTTATTACCGGGGAAGGCCCTGCCTGCGCGGCTGTCGTCAATGTCAAACCGACTCCTAAGCCTGCCGCGATTTTTACCAGCCTGACGTTACGGAAAAATGGTGTGCGCCATTCGCCAGGCTCTGGGCGAACGGCAGTTAGGGGCCGAGTCAATCCTGCAACTTCATCCTGTTTCATCAGACGATCTCTCTTTTAGATCGGCCATTCAGAACCAGTCCAGCCAAGCCGCTGGCAAACAGCCATACCGTCATCGGCACCGGTACTGCCGCAGGCAGCTCTCCCGACACCACCGTGGTTTGAAAGCTGAAGGTGCCGATGCGGGTATCGCGCAAACGGGCGTCGCGAGCGCCCAGATGATCGAAGCCCCACCCTAAACCCAGATTGCCGTTGAGACTTAAAGTATCCCCGACTATTGCGGTGGTGACATCAAACAGCTCAAAACCGCCCGCATCGAAACCTATATGATTAGTAATCACCCAACCGGAACGCCCGGGCGTAGCCGCTTCAAGAGCAGGATCGTATTCCAAGGTCATGTCGCCCAACAACACTCTATTGGTTGGTGGCTCGACGTCCACTCTAAACCGCATGACGCCGCCCAGACCGATACTACCGCTGGCAGTGCCGAATAAATTGCCGGGCTCGAACGCGAAATTAGTATTTCTGTTCTGCCGCCCGCCCGGATTAACTATCGGACTCAACCCGTTGACACTAAATTGCAGCCCCGTCGCCGGAATTTCATCGGACACCAGATCGTATAAATCCGGAGCATTGCCGTCCCGCAACTGTACAAAGGTTTTTGATGCCGCCGAAGCGTCGTAAAACTCTTCCAGATAAATAGAAGGCCGGCAGCAAATCGGAAAGTCGGCGGTGGGTGTGTCCGGATAGTCATTCACATCGACGCTGGCGATTAGCACATCGCGGTTTAGGTTAAGGACCAGCGCACCGCCGCTTACTGTCGCGGCGTGGACATGGCCGGACATTAAAATACCGCAAACCGCCAGTAGTAACCCGGCTCCTAAATAGCGTCGTTCCGGCGCAGACGGAGGTTGAGCGACTGTAGTGGATTCCAGCCTGCACGGGATTGGCGAATCCAGGGAATTTAATAGTTTCGCGGCCAACAGCCTGCCGGATGATCGATGATTATTGATTTTCATAATGTCACACTCCTTGAAAGATATGGCCTACGGCCTATGCCGATAAAGCCCAAAAAGCCGCTACCGAATAACCAGACCGCAGCGGGCAGCGGCACCGCCGATACCTGACCGCAACCGGCATAGGCACCCGTGCCCAAACAGAAACTGCCGACATCGACCAGTTGCACGCCTTGCAACATGCCGGCGTTTTCCGGCGACATCAGTAAATCGCCGCTAAACTGCCAGTTTTCGGCGTTGGTAAAGCTCAGGCTTAGGTTGTTTAAGTCGTACACCGCCATCGTGAAATAAATGTTATTGGCTAGGTACCAGCCGGTGCGGCCCAAAGTTTGCCGGCCGGCATCGTATAGCAGCGAAAAATCGCCGTTGACCAAGCCGGCCCCGCCGGGCGGCCAGTTCGGCGCATAAAACCCCTGCACGCCGCTCATACCGACTTGCGCCCCGGCCACCCCGGCCAGTGTGCCGGTATCGATGGCAAACTCGGCTGACGTCGCTTTGACATGACGCTGACTGGCTTGCGGACTAGGATCGTTACCGATAGCCGTCAACTCGAACACCTGATTAAGTCCGGAAATCTCGGTGTTGTTGAGTTGGCTAAGCAAATGGTCGCCGGTATTGACCGGATTATCGGCATTGGACGTTGCAGTACTCCAAAACGTCGACAAGTAATAACCCCCGGCGTAAGGCGCCAGCGCATTGCGGTCCAGGTTCATCGTAAAGGTACCACCGGATGGCGCATTCAATATCGCGGCATCGGCGCTTGGAGATACCATCCCCATGCCAATAACCAGCACGGCCAAAACGGGATAGCCGTGGTTTTTGTTGATCTTCATAAAAGCCCTACAGCCGATGGTCAGAATAAGCCCTCTCCCTGCCTGAATACGCAAACAGCCGCAGTGCACGGCATGCGGGCAAGAAGAAGGATTTATTTCAATAAGCTAAGGCCCGGAGCGAATCTTGGCGACCGCCCCAAGCCCACTTTGCGAGTTAAGCCGCGACCAAGGCTTTTCTGCGACTTGCACCCAGCAAGCCCAGCAGACCGCTGCCGAACATCCACACGGCCGCAGGCACCGGCACAGCGGACGGCGCCAGACTAAAAGTACCGACCACGGCATTGGTATTGGCGCCAACCAAACCGGCCCACAAACCGGTCCATTGCAAATCGCCGCTCAGTAGTAATTCGCCATTGCTGTTCAGCGACTCGGCGACGTTGGTCAGCTTCAAGAAATTTTGGTAGCCGAAACCGGTATCGAAGGTTTTTATATTCCAGGTGCTCCCGGTTTTTACCAGGCTAAAGTCGTAGGGCGTCAAAATGCCGCTGCCGCCTTGGCTGGTCAACAACCAGGCGCCGCTCAGACCGATTTGACCGATCGAGGTGTTGCCGGCGTCCATCGTTGTGGCTTGTTCGGTACGGCCATAGGGGCCGGCAGCCGGATAGCTGTTGGTCGTGGTGTTGCTGTTAACCGCAAACGACATCGCTGTGCTAGCGGTTGCCGATAGCGCCGTTCCGCCGTTGGTTGCGCCGGTAATGCCGAGTAAATTATCGCTGGCGCCCCAATGTTTCGTGACAATCCAGCCATTCGGATACCCGCTGCCGACATTGACAGATGCCGCCGCAAAAGCGGCATTGTTGATGGTGATGGTGGCATCGCCGCTAACTTGTGCAGCGCTCGCTGTTGCAGGCGCTAAAACGGCGGTCAATGCGCTGAAGGCTAACAGGCCGGCGCTTGCCAGTTGATTGCGGTTGTAGTGCAAGATTGTCATTTTTTATTCCTTAATAAATTACGGTTAAAGTTAATCTGCAAATCGCCAACCCGAATTTAGGGCAGTTAACTTGCAGGTAACCCGGCTGTCTTAATCTCCAAGACCCGTGGCTTTCCGGCTCCGTCTCGCGGCGGATGTGGCATGTTTGTCGCGGTCCTTACGACATCACTCTAAGTCCCTGAGTGAGGTGCTCCTGAAAAACTCCTGTGGCAAATAGATAACGACGACATCAGTACTCCTGATTAGTAAGCTGCTTCAGCTAATTCAAAGGCACGTCGCGTAAGTCGTCATTTCGGCAGGGATTGCCGAAATCCAGACTGCATGGATAGCTCGAAGCTCGCCATCCATGGCACTGGATGCCCGCTCTTGTGCCCTGTGGGTATCCCGGCGAGCATGACGGACTTTTTTGGTTTAGCTGAAGCATCTTGCTATCAGGTCAGTACTTGATCGAAACACTGACAAATCCGGCTCGGCCGGGTCCCGGCGCCACCCGGCCCTCGAAATAGCCGTAGGGCTGAAAATAATCCTCATCGCTGAGATTCTTGACGGTGGCCGCCCATTTGAAACGCCCGGTTTCGTAAGCTAACGCCGCGTCGAAGCTTTGGTAGCCGGCGGTTTTGAAGCGGTTGTCGTCGGACAAATACGCCCCGGCACGGGCATAAACGCCGAAACCCAAGCTAAAGCCTTGCAGCGCATCCTGCTGAAAACGGTAATGCGCCCAGAGCCGCCCGGCATCCTCCGGGACTTGGGCTAAGCGAGTGCCGGCAGCCACCCCGGCTTCGTCGTCCATGAACCGGGCGTCGGTATGCGCATAGTTCGCCAGCACGCTGAAGCCCTCGACCGGTTGCCAGAGCAAATCCATTTCAACACCACGCGAGCGTTGCTGGCCGGCGGCGACCGAACGCCGCTGAAAATCGCTGCTGTCGGTAACCGCGACCTGGCTGCGCTCGATTTGATACAGCGCCAATTGGCCGCTGAATTGGTTCGCAAAATTGAATTTCAGGCCGGTTTCCAGATGGTTGGATAATTCCGGTGCCGGCGTATCGACAAAATTCACAAAGGGTTGACCGCGCATGCCTTCGCTGTAGGAAACAAACCAGGAAACCTCGTCGTTCAGATCAATCACGCCACCGAGTCGCGGCAGCCATTTCAGCGTATCGGTTTTAGCGTGTACCCCGGTTTGCGCATTATTAAAATCGATGCCAACCTTGCCCAGCCTGACACCGGACAGCCAATGCAAACGCCGGTACAGCGTGCTTTGCCACTGGAGGTAAGCGCCGTAAGTGATGTTTTCGATGAACTGATTTTCCAGGCCCGGCCCCGGCACAGCATAAGGGGTATCAAATATCGGCGCCCGCAGATCGACCGTACCGACACCCAAACCCAAGGGGCCAAAATCGCCCTCGATAAAGCCTGCATCGCGCAAGCGACTGTAATCCGCGCCCAGCAACAGATTGTTTTCGCTGGGACCCAGCTTGAAATTACCCTGCAAATTGCCCAGCACGCTGCGCTCTTGCTGTTGTTGAAACAATTCGGCATTGACCAATGCCCAACTCGATGCCGGTAGCAAGGGCCGGTCCGCGACGAGGCCATCGCTGCCGAACAGGGTCTGAATTTTCTCGTCGAATTCCGAGTGCGCATAGCGCGCCTTCAGGTTTAAGCGCCAGCTCCGATTGATGCTCCTTTCCAACGAGGCCCACACCGCATCGGCATTCGAATGGCTATCGGGCAGATTGGCCGGCCCCAAGAACAGGTCGGGCCGGGTAGCAAAATCGCCGGCAATGCTGCCGGTGGCGGGTAAGCCCTGATACTCCGGTTGCTGCCAGCGCGACACTTTGGCTTGGAACGTCAAACGGGTTTTATCGTTATCGGTCAGCGTCAGAGCCGGATTGATGTTGAAACGCTGAGTTTCGATCATGTCGATGTTGTGTCTGGCGTTGGTATATTCACCCGTCATGCGCAACAAAATATTGGCGTTTAGCGGTTGATTGACATCGAAAAACGGCTGATAAAAGCTGTGACTGCCGATTCTAAAACCCGCTTCGCCGAAGGCTTTGGCCTGCGGCAATTTGGAAAGCAGATTCACCACCCCGCCCACCGGGGAGCCCGAGCCGCCGCTGTAGAGCAAGGCGTTAGACCCCTTCAGCACCTCGATTCTCTCGATATTAATAGTGCTTTCCCGGTCGCCGGGGTTGTAGTACTGGGTAAAGCCGTCCATCAGTTGTTCGGAACGAAAACCGCGAATCAATGTACCCTCGATAACCGGACTGTAGAGCTCATTGCGCGCCACTATGCCGCTGACATTGACTAAGGATTCGCTGACGTTGATCGTTTGCTGGTCGTCTAACAAAGGGCGTTTAAGCGCATGCACCGACTGCGGGATTTGCTTGATTGGCGTGTCCGTTCCGGTAGCGCTGGCAATATGCCTGACGGCATAGGTCCGCGCCTCGTCAAGCATCGGCTCGGTGAGGATTTCCGCACCGGCCTCCCTTGTTTTCAAGCCCACGACAGTCATGGCATCCAGGGTAACGGGCGGCAGGTTAGATGACTCCGTTGCCGTCAGGCTGCGTTCCAAAGTCACCGTATCGGCATCGATAAAACGGTAGGTAAAGCCGCTGTCATGCAACAAGTGTGTTAATGCCTGCTCCGCCGACATATCACCGCGCAGCTCGGGACTTGCGAGCTCACGCAACATGTCCGCTGAAAAAATCAATTCCAACTCTGCTTGCGCGGCAAATTGAATCAACGCGTTATTTAAGGACTGGCCGCTGATGTTGAAGTGGCGGATAACTTCCGCGGCAACCGCCTGGCTGCTGCTCAATTGTCCGCCGGCCGCCACCAGCCCAATCAACACCCAGGTATCGACGCCGACACGGTTGCCGTTCAGCGCATAGCAAAGATATACGGCTGGCCGATGCCATACGCCGACTGCAAGCTGGTAGCGAAAATCGTTAATCCGTGCTTTCAAGATCCGTCCTGTCCAAAAAAAAATGTTTCTCAACATAGAAGTCGTTTCAGCACAAAAATCGATCACAAAAATTTAACTATTTTCGAAATTAGGGAGTCGAAGCGGACGGTTTGAGCTTATGCGCTCGAGCTTTCGACTCCAAATTAGAGCGGCATCGTCGTTCCCGTCTGTGCGGGAGCGACGATGTTCAAGGGCTGGGTTGACGAAATATGCACGAAGGGTTTCCGCGCCAAAAACTCAGCGACGCAATAACACCCACCAGGGACCGATACGGGTTTCTTGCAAACCCAGCGCTATGCGCACCGAGGACAGCGCCTCATCGGGCGTATCCAGAGAAAACACTCCCGTCACCCGCAGATTTTTAAGTGCGGCATCGGCGAGAAATATCCGCCCGAAGCGATAGCGCTCCAACTCGCTTATCAATTCGGCTAAAGGTCTATCATTGATCACCAGCCGATGTTGCTGCCAAGCGGACTGTTCCGCACCCACGGCCCGCGGATGCGGTAACGGCAGTTCGGGGTTGTAGCGCAAACCTTGGCCTTGTGCGACGGTAACGTCTTTCTCTCGACCGGCGACGCTGACCGCTACGGCATGCTCCTGGACAGTCACCTCGGTATGATCCTCTGCGGTTTTATACACTTCAAACACGGTACCCAAAGCGCGTACCGTCAAGTCGTCGGCCACCACTTCGAAAGGCCGCCGGCTATCCTTTGCCACCGTAAACTGCACCTGACCGTGATGCAACACAATACGCCTCGCCTCACTGCTGAACGCCACGGAAACAGCGCTATTGGTGTTCATCAATAACCGGCTGCCGTCGCTGAGTTGAATCTCGCGAATTTCACCGGTTTGCGTGCGGTAGTCGCTTAAATAATCGCTGAGTAAGCGCGCTTGTTGCGGCATGATCAGACCAATCGCCAGCAGCCACATCGCAGCAAAGGCAAGCCCGGCAGTAAACCAGGGCCGGCGCGATTGGGGTTTGGCTGACTTGATTTTAGCGGCGCGGAATGTCACCGGGGCGATTTGCCGAGACGCTGGTTGTTGGGCCTCGGCCTGTCTGGACTGGTTGCCGGCCAGCACCATATCTCTGAACAAATTCTCCGCCTCGGTAAACGCTTCGGCATGCAAGGGGTCGCGGCTCAGCCAATCGGCGAACGCTTCGAGTTCCGCATCGCTCAAACTGTCGTCGCGCAGACAAGCCAGCCAGGCGATGGCCTGGTCTTGCAGACTTGTGTAAGCGGATTTGTCGGACGGCGCAGGCATGCGATCTCCAATTAAGCAAGGGTATTATTGATAAAGACGTGCGAGGCACGAAAGCGATCATACCAAGAAGGGCAAGCGGCAGGCGTTAACGGCATCGGTGTGAAGCGGGTTGCGGAAAAATAATGCGGGCGTTTTGTTCAATCAGCCAGTTGCCGCGCGCAATGCGCCATGGCTTTAGCCAACAACTTGTTGACCTGGGACTTGGAAATCCCCAAGCGTTCGGCAATTTGCGTATAGGTCAGGCCATCGACCCCATGCAGCAAAAACACGCCACGACAGACGTGCGGCAACTCGTCCAGCGCATGTTGCAATGCGGCCAAACGTTGTTGACTGATCAACACCTGCTCCGGTGGCGCGGTGTTGCCGGGAATGGATTCAGCTAGCGCATCAAAATCTTCGTCAGCGCCGTAACGGTCCCTGACCATGGTTTTACGCTGATGATCGATGGTCAGATTGATCGCGATCCGAAACGCCATGGCGCGAGCATTATCCGGCGGCGTTTTCTCGGCGATTTGCCGTAAGCCCAGATAGGTGTCATGGGTTAATTCGGCGGCAATGTCCGGGCATTTCAAGCGCCCGGTTAAAAAACGCAATAGCTCATCGGCCAAGGACTCGGTCCAGAACGCGGAAATATCGGTCAATGGCTGTGCACTCATGCGTATCGGTAATATCCAAAGCTTTATTCAAAAACAGCGGCTGGCTGATACCCCACCACAATGTCGCAGCGCGGCCTTGCGTCAGAGCGTTTGCAATAATTGAACCAACGACGGATGCTGCCGGCAGGCCCCACCCTACATGCAGACTGGCTTTGAACCTTGCTTGCTTGCAATCCGGGAATGCGGCAAATAACCCGCGAAATGGCCGGCAGATAACATAGTTTTATCCAGAATCGCCGTCCGCCTCGCCGACTTTGATTTTTAGCGCGCGCCAAGCCTGTATAATCCCCGCAAACCCACGTATTTATTCACTCAGCTTAACCATCCCCTGTCATGCGCCCCACCAATCTGCTGTTCAGCCTAATTTTCATCGTTATCGTTCACGGTGCCATCGCCTGGAGCCTGAATCGCCCCCAGGACGCCGGTGTCGATGTGCCTTCGGGCAAATTGCGCAGCTTGTCGTTTGCGCCTTATCGGGAAGGTTTTAGTCCGATAGAAGAAAAATTTCCGTTGCCGGAGCATATCGACGCCGACCTGGGCTTGATTGCGGATAAAACCCATACCATCCGCACCTACTCGATACTCGGCGGCATGCAACCAACTCCGGAGTTTGCGCGCAAACACGGCGTGGAGATGATTCAAGGCGGCTGGCTGGGCGACGGCCATGCCAGCAATAAAAAGGAAATCGCCGCGCTGATCGAAGCGGTGAACGCCAATCCGGATGTGGTGAAACGGGTGCTGGTCGGCAACGAAGTCCTGCTGCGCAAAGACATGGATGTAGACACGCTGATCGGCTATATCCGCCAGGTCAAACAGGCGGTGAAACAGCCGGTATCGTATGCCGATGTCTGGTCGATTTATCTGAAATACCCGCAACTGATGCACGAAGTGGATTTCATCACCGTACACATTCTGCCCTACTGGGAAGACGAGCCGGTGGCTATTGAAGATGCCGCAGGCCATGTCGAGAAAATCGTCCAGCAGATCGAAGACAAAGCACATAGCATGGGCCTGAACAAACCGATTCTGATCGGCGAGTCCGGCTGGCCCGCCGCCGGCCGCCAACGCGGCCGAGCCATTCCCAGCGTGGTTAACGAAACCCGCTTCATACGCAGCCTGATCGAAGTCGTGAACCGGCACGGCTTGGACTACAACATCGTCGAAGCCTTTAACCAGCCCTGGAAAAGTCATAACGAAGGCGTAGTCGGCGCTAATTGGGGCTTGCTGACTATCGACCGCGAGCCCGTGTTTCCATTGACCGGCCCGGTTTACGAAAACCCGGACTGGTTGCTGCATTTTGCCTGGGCAACTGGCTTGTGGCTGTTACTGGTTGCAGTCTACTTCAAAAAATTATCCGAATTGTCGCTGCCGCGCCTATTGGTGTTTTTAGCCTTGGCCCAAGTGTTTAGCGTTTGCCTGGTGACGCTGGCCGACTTTCTGTGGTTTACCAGCTATAGCATCTGGCAACAGGCTTACACCATTTTGCTAATAGTAGCCAACACCCTATTAAGCGGCTTGTTGCTGCAACGCGGTTATGCGCTTTTAGCCAACCAAGCCGCGCTGCCGGCCCTGGCAAACCGTTTGAGAAGCGCCTATCTGTTCTTCGTGGTGCTGGCGCTTTTTAAAACCTATAGCCTGGCATTCAACGGCCGTTATCTAAGTTTCCCGGTCGAACAATTCGCGATTCCGGCCTTTGGCATCTGCGGATTGATGGTCTGCCTGTACCTCGCCCAGCACCGGCTACACTGGCAGATGCTGCGCTTCGACAGCCTGTCCGGCGGTGATTCACAAACGCCCCGCGACCGCTTATTGGCGTATTTTTTAAGTTTCGGCACTGTCGCCGTGGTGATAGGCGAGACGCACGAGTTTATGGCTGCCTACGACTTTATCCAAGCGCATCCGGGCTTTAGCGAAGGTTTACCGATAGCCCTGGGTTACACGTTTTACAATCAGCAACTCATGGCTTGGTTGCTGTGTATACTGGTGCTGTCGATCCCGTTCTGGCCCCTCCGCTCAGGCAAAGCCAAGATTTAGCACGTACGATCAATGTTGCTCAAGCGGCTGGCTCCGGCAACGCGCCTATCGGCGCGTGCCCCAAGGCTAATTTTTCGGTAATCAACACAAGGACACCCCATATGTGGCTGCGCACTAGTTGCGAAATAACCTTCGATGTCAGCATCGAGACTCCGTTCATTTTGATGCTGCGACCGCGCAACGGCGCCAATCAATGGGTAGCCCGCGAGTCGTATACATTGAATCCGACGGTGCCGGTATTCGAATATACCGACTACTACGGCAATCTCTGTCAACGCCTGATCGCGCCACCCGGCGAGTTTGCCGTGCGCACCAGCGCCGATATTCATACTAACGAGCATATCGACGTCTGCCCCGGCGCACCGTTTACGGAAGTGCAAAGTCTGCCGGATTCGGTACTGACCTATCTGATCCCGACCCGCTATTGCGAATCCGACCGGTTTATCGATCTAGCCCAGGAAATCGTCGCCGATGCCTTACCGGGTTACGACCAAGTCGCGACGCTGCACCGCTGGCTGCGCGACAATATCCGTTTCAATCCGGACTCGCCGCATTTCCAGCTGTCGGCAGTCGAAACCAATATGGCCGGCGAAGGCGTCTGCCGCGAACTTGCCCATTTGGGCATCGCTCTGTGCCGGGCCTTATGCATTCCGGCACGGATGGTGGTGGGTTATCTATACGGCTTGCAGCCGATGGATTTTCACGCCTGGTTCGAGGCTTATGTGGGCGGTCGATGGTATACCTTCGACCCGACCCAAGCCGAACCGTGCGGCGGTAGGGTCATCGTCGCTTACGGCCACGACGCGGCGGACGTAGCGATTTTTACTCAATTCGGACCGGCGCTTTATCCCATGCATATGGCCGCCAATGTCGAACGCCTGCCTGGCCCGCCGGATTAGCGCGCGCCCGGCGGTGCCATCACACATCGAGCAAAGGTGCGGATTCCCGGTATAATGGCCATTCCGCTGTAATCAACGCTTTATTTATGAGTAATCTTGTTCTGGTCGCCTGCGCCTTGTTGCTGGTATTTCTAAACGGCTTCTTTGTTGCGGTCGAGTTCAGTCTGGTCAAACTAAGGCAGACCAGAATCAAGACCATCGAACAAACCGAAGGCTGGCGCGGCCGGATTCTCGCCAAAGTACACAAAAAACTCGATGCCTATCTATCAGCCTGCCAACTCGGCATTACCCTAGCCTCGCTGGGGCTGGGCTGGATCGGCGAACCGGCTTTCGCTGATCTGTTAATACCGCTATTTGCCAAGGCCGAAATCACCTCCCCGGAAATCATCCATAACGTCTCGTTTGCGTTTGCGTTTTGCACGATCTCCTTTCTGCATATCGTCGTTGGTGAGCAAGCGCCTAAATCGCTGGCTATCCGCAATCCGGAAGGCATAGGCCTGTGGAGCGCCGGACCGCTTTACGCGCTGTACTGGTTGATGTATCCGGCCATCTGGTTGTTGAACGGCAGCGCCAACCTGGTGTTACGCATCGCCGGACTTAGCGATGGTCACAACCTCGACAGTCATTATTCCAACGAGGAATTGAAACTGATTCTGCGCTCCAGCCGGGCCGGCGAGAACCTGACCAGCGACGAATGCAACGTGCTGGCCAAGGCCCTGGATTTCGGCAAGTTGGAAGTCTCCGATTTAATGCGGCCGATTCACGAAATTACCGCGCTGTACCAGGGCCAATCTCAACAACAAATGCTGGAAACGGTTTATAGCAGCTGCTTCAGCCGCTACCCGTATTTCGACAGTAACGGTATCGATGTGCTGGGCATTATCCATTTAAAAGATTTGTTCCTGGCGCAACAACACGGCCAGCAAATCGACGATTTGGAACCTTATTTACGCCCGATTCAACATATCTCCGCGCATATGCCGGCCCTGGAATTATTCCGACGCTTTACTCAGGGCTCACCGCATTTTGCCGTCATCGGCCAGAAAGGCCACAAGCCGCACGGCTTTATCACGCTGGACAATTTGCTATCGGCCATGGTCGGCGAAATCCGCGACGAATTTCGAAAAACAGAAAGCGACTGGACCCGTCAAGACGACGGCAGCTTGCTCGGTAAAGGCAGCTTGCCGATTTTCTCGCTGGAACGGATTTTGGGTATCGATGTGGAAAACGAAGAACTGGATCTGGACGATGTCGATTCCGTGGGCGGCATGATCCTGGCGCAATTGCGCGACATCCCCGAAGCCGGCGAGCGCATCGCCTTTAACGACTTTGAAATCGTCGTGAAGGAAATGAACGGCCCACGTATCGAGTGGGTGCAGGTTTATCCTAAGCAATAATGTGGAAAGCTCACAGTGTAGCTAGCGACTCAGCCACTCCTTGTTAGCCGCGATTAGCGAAGCGTAATCGCGGGAATGGTCAGTTGTAGTTGGATTGCTGCGTCCTTGAATTCTCCCCTCTAAACTAATCAAAACTGAAAACTTGGTGAAACAATCCTAGACGGCGTTTTCCGTAAGATTCAAGCCTGTATTGCTACCTCTCAATTTGATTCTAATAGGAGCTTAGCCGTTGCTCTCACAGCCCATCCACCACGATACTCCGTTCCCGTTTTTTTATGTCAATTCCGCATTTTCTGCGGAGCAATGTACTGCGCTTGAAGATTTATTTTTGCTAGACGGAGACTGGCAGCATCGGGATGGGGCGTTTTATCGCTGCTCTCTCAAGGACGTTACTGAGAACATTCCCGCCGCTTTTCAAGCAGGAGTACTCGCTAGAATGCGCGAGATTACCGGATTACCTCTCACGAATCGCGTGTTAGTGACGGCGCAACGTATGCTGCCTGGACAAGTGATTGGCATACACAGCGACCGGCCGCTAGTCGGTTATGAGATTGCCCGACTGGTTGTGCAACTGAATAGGCAATGGCAACCCGAGCATGGCGGGGTGCTGGAATTATTCTCCTCGCCGGAGAGTGAAGCGGTTTTTAGCGTTAATCCTGAGTACAACAAAGCCTTCGGTTTTCTGCTGCACGGCGATTCATACCATGCCGTAACGGCGGCTATTCAGCCGCGACAAACCGTGGTCTTCAATTTCTGGCACGCGGCCAATACACCCGAGCTTGCCGAACACGTGCAAAGTTTGTTTGCCGACATGCATTTTTCGGAGCTGCCGGCAGCACTTAACCCTTTGGCCTCGGCTGCGGAATCGAGTCTGCCCGAGGAGACGACATTTCATGCCGGTTTGGCTGCGCTTGCGCTCCATCGCTGGGGCTATGATGAGACTACTGTTATCGCGGGCTACCGGCACAGCGCCGGTCTTTCTGTCTGTGACACCAACGCTGCCGAGACCTTTTCAGCCGTACGGCTGGCGGATTGGGTTGCGTGTTTGTATCGGGATTCGTTTGACCTGGCCCGTTGGCAAATCTTGCAAGACGAGCTTGAAGGAATGGAAATATTTACACGCCTGAAGCCTACATGGCAGCATTGTCTGCCGGAATAGAGATGGCCTGACAATGGAAAGTCTGCCACCCATTCCGGTAACGGATTGTCGCAATCGACCATTAGCCGACAGGCAAATATTATCCCTTAAAACGGCGCGGCGGCTGCGCAAAGCTCATAGGCCATCGGTGGTTTTCCTATTTTTTGAAACCGCGATAGATTTTAGTTCGGAAAGAATTGACTTCGTCACCACGATACGAAATTACACATTCCATATGATTATTTGTAATGTTACAACTCAAGGCGAATACCTACCTCAATTACGCGTTCGACCGGAATTTTGAAATATTCGATAGCGCTGGATGCGTTGTGGAGCAAGAATCTAAATAGCGCCCTGCGCCATTTCGGCATGGGGCTTCTCCGGCGAAACGATATTCTCTCGTTACCGATGAAAAACGATGCAGCTTTTTGATCAATTACCAGTCCCTCATGGCTGCATAGCTGGAGTGCGCGACGCACGTCCTGTTCTTCCTGAAAGCCGAAATACATCTTCACCCTATAAAAATTGCCCTCGTCACCGAAAGCGCGAATTTTGATACGGTGAGACTCATCGACGTACGGCTCGTCTTTGGTGACTATCGTCAGCACAATCATTTGCTCATGCAGCGCATGATTGTGTGCCAAATTGTGTAGCAGCACTTGCGGTACGCCGTGTAGATTTTTGGCTAAATAAATTGCGGTACCGGGCACTTTGGCTAGCTTCTGGCCCTGAACTTTGTCTTCCAGTTCTTCAAACATCACCCGTTTTTCATCCATGTTTCTGGCCAGTAACTCGCGACCTTTAATCCAGGTGGTCATGATCAGGAACAATACGACACCCACGGTCAAAGGCAACCAACCGCCCTCGGGTATTTTCAGCGTGTTGGCCAAGAAATATAAAATATCCAGGGTCAAAAAAATTGACAGAAAGTTGATACTGGTGACTTTATTCCACCGCCACAATTCCGAAATGACGATAAACGCCAGTATCGTGGTAGTAATCATCGTGCCCGTTACCGCCAAGCCATAGGCAGAAGCCAATGCGGTGGATGATTTAAAACCGGCTACCAGAATAAATACCGATGCCATCAACAACCAGTTCACGGCTGGAATATAGATTTGGCCCATTTCGTCACCCGAGGTATGCAGAATATTCATGCGTGGCGAATAGCCCAACTGGATAGCCTGTCTAGTCAACGAAAACGCCCCGGAAATAACGGCTTGCGAGGCAATCACCGTAGCCAATGTCGACAGAATTAACAAAGGGTAAAGAGCCCAGTTTGGCGCGAGCAGATAGAACGGGTTTTCAATCGCGTCAGGATGGCCCATCAACAGCGCCCCTTGTCCGAAGTAATTGAGTAGCAGGGCAGGAAACACAAAACTAAACCAGGCATACCGAATCGGCTTTAAACCAAAATGGCCCATGTCGGCATACAGCGCTTCGGCACCGGTAATGGCCAACACCACCGAGCCCATGATTAAAAATCCTTTCCAACCCAATTCACCTAATAGACTAATCGCGTAATAAGGATTGATAGCCTGTAATACTTCAGGTTGCTGGACAATATTGACTAGGCCCATGATCGCTAAGACCGCAAACCAAACACACATGATAGGCGCAAACAATTTGCCGACCGCCTCGGTGCCCCTGGCTTGAATCAAAAACAAGCCCCCCAATACCGCAAAGGTTATCGGCAACACGTAATGTTCCAGCTTTGGCGCGATGATTTGCAGCCCTTCCACCGCGCTCAACACCGATATAGCCGGTGTGATAATGCTGTCGCCATAAAACAGCACCGCGCCAATCAAGCCGGTAGTGACGATGAAACGGGTTTTTTGCGGATTGTCCTTGGCAGTTTGAAGGGCCAAAGCCAGCAAAGCCATGATACCGCCTTCGCCCTTGTTGTCGGCGCGCATGATGAAAATCGCGTATTTGGTGGTGACGACTAGCGTCAGTGACCAAAAGATCAGCGAAAGCGCGCCAAGAATATGGGTGGTATCCGTCGTTAATCCGGCATGAAAGACTTCCTTAACGGCGTATAGGGGGCTGGTGCCTATATCGCCAAAGACGACACCTATCGCGCTCAGCGTTAATCCGGTTAATGGTTGAGATTTATTGTCGGCAGACATTACAAAAAACCTGTGTAGATCAGGAGAAAATCAAGCAGACCGTTTTTGGATCTGAATCAAATGAAAGGCTCGAAACAATTGGTTTAGCAAACCCGAGTCTTACCAGGAAAAGCGCGCGACTATACGCAATTTCATCTAAAAAAATTGTAAAAATTTGCCCTGTAAACTCGGAAATTTTCGATTCTGACGCTCAAATTGCTAGTTTTGAATCAGTATTTGGCTGCGGTTACGCCAACGGTTTCACCAATATCGGGAAAACAGCGCCTAATCCTTTAGTAATAAACTCCACGGCTATCGACAAAATGATCAATCCAAAAACCCGTGTAATTACATTCATGCCGGTTCTGCCCAGCAAATGGGCTATTTTCTCGGCCATTAACAAGCATGTCAGAACGATCAAGGCTATGGTGGCGATGACGCAAACGGCCAAGACGTCATAATTCCAGGACGGATTTAGGTTATGGTTGACGATCACGGTACTCATTGCGCCGGGCCCACTGAGCAAGGGAATGGCCATTGGCACGACCGCGATAGACTCTTTATCGACAGACTCGGCCCGTTCCTCCGGCGTGTTTCTGGATCGATCATGCGACGCTTTGACCATGGAAACGCCCATTAACATGATGACTATGCCACCGGCAATTTGAAACGACGGAATGCTGATCCCAAAAAATGCCAGCCAACTATTGCCGGCAGTGTGTGCAAATAGCAGTACCGCGCCAACCGACAAAGCACAAACGCAGGCGATACGTCGCCTCTCCTCAGAGCTGCGGTGATCGGTCAAGCTGATGAAAAGCGGGATAGCGCCGATAGGGTCCACTACCGACAAGAGTCCCGCAAGCAATTTGATGTATTCATCTACTTCCACAATCATGGTTCTTTCACGGTAGCTTTTGGCCTTTTATCAGGATGTCATCGATGGGAATATGTGGGGCAGTGAGTTTTGCAGTCATGATCTGAAGTTCGTGCAACAGTGCCGCCATCTTCTCATTGCTAATGCCGGACAAAGGTAAGCGGCATCCACCCACATTAAGACCCAAATGATTCATGATGGCTTTAATGGGTGCGGGATTCGACCCTGACTTTAACAATGCCCGGCAAAAACCATGACTGGCTTGCGCAATAAATTTCGATTGATTTAGTTCCCGGCGCTCGAAACTGGCGACCAGTTCGTTCATCACGCTAGGCATCACGTTGGCCGCCACGGAAATGACGCCCACGCCACCCACCGCAAGAATCGGCAAAGTCAGCGAGTCGTCGCCGGAAAACACCGAGAAAGGCCGGTCAAGTTGATAAGACCGGTAGACAATTTCGGTGATTTGATCGAGATTACCATTAGAAGCTTTTAATCCGATAATAGACGGGCATTTTTCGCAAAGCGCCATGATCAGCTCGACGCCCAACTCGACACCGGTTCGGCTGGGAATATCGTAAAGAATGATGGGAAGACCCACTTTATCCAGTTCTTGATAATGCGCCAGTATCCCCTCCGGGCTAGGCCGGTTGTAATACGGCGTGACAACCAGGCAAGCATCTGCACCTAACTTGGCGGCTTGCTCGGTCCGTCGCACGGCTTCTCGGGTACTGTTCGAACCGGTGCCCGGAATGATTTTGAGAGAGGTAGACCGGGCGGCTTCGATTGTTGTCGACACCACAGTTTCCCACTCGTCGTCCGACAAAGTCGGCGACTCGCCGGTCGTGCCGCAAGGAACGATGGCCACCGTGCCACTGATGGCGTGGAACTCGATTAATTCGACAAGTTTTTCCCGGTTGACGGATTGGTCGTTATCGCCATGAAAAGGGGTAACCAGGGCTACAACGGAGCCGTTCAATAGTTGCATAGTGTTTTTATCCTCGATTGAGGTGTTACGAGACTTTCAGTCGATAACCGACACCGGACTCAGTCAGTAACAATTTTGGCTGGGTGGGGTCTGCTTCCAGTTTCTGGCGGAGTTGACTCATGTAGATGCGCAGATAATGGGCGTTCTCCTCGAAAGAAGGCCCCCAGACGTCCTTAAGGATTTGCTGATGGGTCAGGACTTTGCCGGCATTTTTAACCAAGACCGTTAGCAAGCGGTATTGAATCGGGGTGAGGTGAATTTCTTGGTCATCGACACTGACCACGCGATTGAGTAGGTCCACTTTCAGATTGCCGGTGCTGAACACATCAGACTGACTTTGTTCCTGCGGCCTGCTCGCATGCCGCAGCGCCACGCGTATCCTGGCTAACAATTCGCCAAAACCGAACGGTTTGGTCAAATAATCGTCGGCCCCGACATCCAAGGCGTCGATCTTCTGCTGTTCGCTGCTCCGCGCCGACAATATGATGATGGGCACGGCTGACCAGGCGCGAATAGCTTTGATCACCTCGACACCATCCATATCCGGCAACCCCAGATCGAGTATCAGTAAGTCGGGCTTGCGCACACCAACCTCGACGATACCTCGTTTGCCGGTATCGGCATCAAATACGTTAAAGCCGTGAGTACTGAGACTGGTGCGCAGAAAACGCCGAATGGAGGGATCGTCCTCTATGACAATAATGACAGGATCGGTTTTAGCCATAACAAAACATCCTTAGCGTGGGCATTATTCTTCCGGCTCCACTGTAGGTGGTGTTTGATCCAGCGGCAAGGTAAAAATAAATACCGCTCCGCCGTCGGCGCGGTTACGCGCCACAATCCGGCCACCATGCACCTCTATGATAGCTCGACAGATTGCCAAGCCCAGACCTACGCCACTTTGCGCGGTCTCATGCCGGGTTTGGTAAAATTTTTCGAACAGCCTTTCTTCCTGGCCCTTGGGGATACCGGGGCCGTGATCGGCAACCGCTATTTCCACCGAAGCGTCGTTAATCTCGGCAACAATCTCCAGGCCGCTGCCTGGCGGTGTATAACGCACAGCGTTTTCCAACAGATTGATCAGCACCTGTTCGATCATCACCGCATCGGCCAGAATCATCGGTATACCTTCCGGCAATTTGACTTTCACGGGCCTGCCCAGCAGTTGCGTGTGCAACAGCGTCAACACCGTGCCGATGATTTCCTCGAGCGGATACCACTGCTTGTTCAATTCCAGCACACCGGCTTCCAACCTGGCCATGTCCAGAATATTGTTGACCAGATTCGACATGCGTTCCGCTTCGTCGACAATGCCTCGGCTCAGATCCAATTTATCTTGCGGTTGTAATTGGCCCTTGTCTTCCACCAGCGCACTGGCGGAGCCGATAATCGTTGCCAACGGGGTGCGCAAATCATGGGAAATCGCGCTAAGCAGGGAGTTACGCAAGCGTTCGGCTTCCATTTGCAATTGGGTGGAACGGGCCTGTTCCGAAAAGCGTATCCGGGCCACCGCCTGGCCGATCTGGCGCAAAAAAGTTTCCAGTAGTTTCTGTTGCTCAGGTAGAAAAACCCGACGCAAATTGACCGGCAACAGCGCCAACACCCCTAACACTTTGTCTTCGTTATGAATTGGAAAATAAACCGCATCGGCGCCAGGCAAGGTGTTGGTACCATGCCCGGCAATTTCTTTGTGGTCGAATACCCATTGGGCAACACTCAGATCGGCGCCTCTTAATGACACGGCAATACCCGGCTTCCTGGGAAAAACCACCCGGCCATGACTATTGGGAAACAAGATCACATTCGGACTGCTGAATTCCGAGTACAGATGTTTGACGGCGATACGCACGGCCTCGTCTTCCGACTGGATGCTGCTCAACTCTTTACTCATCGAGTACAGCGCCGCCGCCCGTCTTTCCCGATGCGCCGCTACTTTGGCCTGCGAACGAACGTTAATCATCAGGTTGCTGATGACGATACCGACCACTAGCATGGCCAGCAAAGTAATCAGGTACTGACTGTCGGACACGGAAAAACTGTAATAAGGCTGCACGAACAGAAAATCGAAACTACCGACGCCCAATAACGATGCCAGAATAGACGGTCCGCGCCCGAAACGCGTGGCCACAAACACCACGCCCAGTAAATACACCATCACCAGATTGGCCAACTCAACATGACCGAGCAGCAAACGGCCGAGAGCCGTGCTCAATAGGGTGACCGCGACAGCCCAGAAATAACCGCCGTAGCGTTTTTTGGTTTTGGTCGGTATGCGTTGCTTTAACCCCGGCAAAGGGGTCTTTCTTAATAAGGATAACTCGGACTGTAATTCCGTGGTGCGCCCCCGGATTTGAGGGCTACCCAATAGATAAATATTGATGTTGTGAGCATGTGCAATTAACACATCGACGACCGAACCCATTAGCCAGCGCCGCCAGCCCCGCCGACTCGGCTTGCCGATCACAATTTTATTGATGTTGCGCTCGCGGGAGAAACGGATCAGCGCCTCGCTCATCTCCGGTGCGCTGAGGGTAACGGTTTCGGCGCCGAGTTGTTCGGCCAAGCGTAAAATCCGCAAGATGCCGTCGCGCTTCACCGCCGGCATGCGTTGTAATTGCGGTGTTTCAACATACGCCACAATCCATTCGGCACGCAGGCTAGTCGCCAAACGCTTACCGGCCCTCACTAATCGCTCGGCCAAATCATTGGGGCCGATGCAAACCAAAATGCGTTCGCTGACCTGCCATACTTCGCGTATCGCATTGTCTTCGCGATAATCCAGCATCTGCGCGTCAACGCGATTGGCAGTTTGCCGCAAAGACAACTCCCGCAAGGCAATCAGATTACCTTTACGAAAGAAGTGATTGACCGCTTCCTGCGCTTGTTGCGGCAGATACACCTTGCCTTCTTTCAGGCGCAGCAACAATTCGTCCGGCGGCAAATCCACCAGTTCCACTTCGTCTGCTTCTTCAAATACGGTATCGGGCACGGTTTCCCAAACCCGTATGCCGGAAATCTGACCGATGTCGTCATTCAGGCTTTCCAGATGCTGCACATTGAGCGCTGTGTAGACATCAATACCAGCCTCTAGTAGTTCGTGTATATCCTGCCAACGTTTCGGGTGCCGGCAACCCGGCGCATTGGAGTGCGCCAACTCGTCAACCAAAATGATGGCTGGCCGGCGCTTTAGCGCGGCATCGATGTCGAATTCCTGCAGAACGGTGCCTTTGTAATCGATCTTCCGGGGCGGCAGAATTTCCAGTCCATCCAGCAAGGCTTTGGTTTCCTTCCGGCCATGGGTTTCCACGACACCAATAACCACGTCTAGGTTCTCGGAACGTCGCTCTCGAGCCGCCAATAACATCGCGAAGGTTTTGCCAACGCCGGCAGCAGCGCCGAAGAAAATCTTCAACCGGCCGCGTTTAGCTTTGGCCTGATCCCGCTCGACGCGGGCCAGGAGTTGGTCGGGATCGGGTCGTTCTGCATTCATCGTCGCCTTCCGGTGTTAGCTGCAAGTTGGATGTCGGTATAAAAAAGAGCTATCGCTGGTGGACATTTAGCTCACGTATTTCTGATGGCGCAGCAGGAGTTCTGTTGTGTTCGAACCGCGTCATACCGACTCTTCAATTGCTTCGCCGATGGTCCGGCTAGCCGTTTTGGTATGGCCGGCATTGTTCAGCAATAACTTTTGCAAGACTTCCATGCGCAGTTGCAATTGGGCCAATTCGTCGAGAATCAGCTCATGGCTACCTTGTAAACGGTTGCTCTCCGCTTCGCGTCCCAACGGAAGGCTACCCAAGATATCCTTATTTCTGCCGATTAAAGTCACCGAGACCAGTGCGGTGAACAACGAAAATAACACCATACCCAATAAAATCAATCCCGCCGCCAATACACGACCGAGAAACGATACCGGCACCACATCACCATAGCCGACATGAGTCATTGTTACCCAAGCCGACCAAATGCCATCCAGCGGCGAATGTATATTGACGTCGATCAAAAATAGCAGCATGCCGACCGTCAAGGTCGCAGCCAACGCCAGCAGCATCAGGTAACCCAGATGTTTGGATTTGAACAGATCAGCGCGTAGGTGATTAGCCCAATGTAGCGCTTGATAAAAGTCGCTTATTCCACTCATGATTTTTCTCTCGATATACGGACAGTGATTCTTTAAGTAACGCCATGATCAAATCATGCGTTCGGCGCAGCAGGCCAGCAGATAAGCGCGACGCGAATTCGCCTGAAACACGGGCGCTGTCGATTCTGTTGGCAACCAATCCAGGTGCAGTCTTAAACCGGCATTGGACATCAACACCACTTCGACGCCAGCGATACCGCTGATATATTTCACCACTTCGAAAGCATGCGGATTCGTCGGGTTCAAACAGATTTTCGGCCTGTCGCAACGTTCGTTAATGAAGCGCACCAAGGCTTCGAGTTCGGCGGGAGTATGCCCGTACGGTCTGGAAAAAATGCTTTTCCCCTCGCACCACAAAACCACTATCCACTCGTTTTTATCCGTGTTGTCGATACCAACGTAACTTCGCTCGTTCATGGGTTACCCCTGGAGTTGAAAACGTCTACAGTTTATGAAAAAGCTCGTAAAAAGGTCGTTAATATTCAAAGCATAAACATAAAGAAAATATAAAAATTCGCGGGATGAATGCTGAATTCAATGATCTCGGGAATAACGGCGGGAGGGTTTTGGAAACTACGGGCTAATTGGCTCAGTGCTACCAGCAATAATCAACGGCCCTCGAAACAGCGCATGCATCAGCTGAGTGACCCTCAATGTAATCGCCTCTTTATGCAAACATGTTGGAGGGATATTCCAGTTAAAACGCCCCCTAAGTTATGTTGAATGCAACGGGAAAAGTTATCCGAAATAGCGTGGGGAAGATTGCATGGGGGATAAACAAAATGTTATTGATTGGCTCCCATCGACCCAAACCCGTCTATCGAGTTTCTCCAAAGCGGTCATTCAGTGAAATACAGATTCTTCGAACTGCTGGACCATAAAGCAGACGTTAGTGGCCTCAACCTATCGGCCACTTGGCGGCATTCAATATTTAAACTGTATGGCTGCGAGATCACGGCTAGCTGCCATTCAGTGACAAAGCTCAACTGTGGCGTCGTATCCTTACTTAGCCAGCTAACGCTTTCTTTCCAAGGTGTGATGACCAACTCATCTACATATTTGGATCCCATTGATCTACAGCTATTGCTGTACATTCAGCGACGAGCAGATCGAGTACTGACTCGATCTTACTAACGTCATACACACCTTCGGCCAAAGTTACAGAAGTTTGTTTCAAGAACTCCTTGCTATAGGACTCCTTGTATTCGAGCGCCCCCTGATAGGTGTCTAAGCTTTTTTTGTAGTTGGTCCAGAGCACTTTGGCTGGTGGGTGGTCGCCGACCTTGAGGTCGAGATAGCACTCAATTGCCGCCGCGCGCCGGTTTATATCCGAGTCGCGGAGTCCCTCGGGTCCTTGCGCCGGAAATTGGCGGAATTCCTCGAGTTCGGGCAACATGATCCCACGCATGTTCGCTGGCATAGTGAGCGTAGACAGACGCTGATGGGCATCGAGCCCCTCAGCGTCATTGTCAAATACGAAAATCAGCTGGTTCTGGACGTCTATCTTAGCGAGCCCTTCAGCGAACTTAACTAGGCTGCCTGTACCCGAAAATGGATGGCTTTCGCTAACGTCGATGAAGCGAAAGAAATCCGCGATCCCAGGCCGCAGCAGCGCGAGCGCATGTTTTAAGATATGGACGTCCGAGCTGCCTTCGGTAGCGATCAGGAATGTCTCGGTTCGCCGGGCGTGAGGCACGAACTCCCTCTCTGTCGCCCACCCAGCCTCCACCAACGGCCCATATTGCCAAACAACAGGAGCGTCCTCGTTCGCCTCCGCCAAGACGCGCAGGACCGAATACGGGTGAAGGATGCCTACCAACCCGCCGAAAAAGCTTCGCTCCGAATATGCGTCGTTGTCATAAGAACGGTAGGCGGGAATTCGCTCAAACTGCATTCCATCAAATCGGCCTCGGATCATCTTTTCGCTTGCGCTGTCCGTACCCATGATAAAGGTGTCGTCGAGACTATCGAGCGGGTGTGAGGTAACAAATTTGCAAAACTCCGCAAAGCTCATCAGGTCAGGAATGGGCTCATCATCTTGAAAAGACGGCCTCTCCTCTAGCCAGCCTTTCGCGACGGCATCATATTCTCGGCGGACGCGTTCCAGATTGAAGCCTAGCAGTTCGAGGCGCGGAGCTACATGCTTAAGCGGACGCATGAAAGCCATCTCGGAAAGAGTTGGGTCTTCACCATTCTCTCGATACCAATCGTAGTTGAGCTGGTTACTTTCTATCGCTTTTCGATCTTTTTCCTGAAAAATAGAGCCATGATCAATTCCACGATGGTTCTTGCTGTACGTGACCGATACCCCGGCCACATCGAGCGTGATCTCTGTACCCACGTTTCCCCTTTATCGTAAATAGAAAGCCGGAGCTGCGCCGCCTATACTCCGGTGGATGGCGGCTGAAATAATGGCCGGTAATAGTCTTATCGCCGCCATTCAATCAACACCGACAAGTCTAATGTTTAGCCGTAGCCTGGGCAAACCTAAGTGAAATCCAGTCTATGGGCTAAACGAACGGCTTACCGAAAAAACCTTTTCTTGCAGCCAAGTCACCAATCCGGCTTTTACGGCCATTTCGGCCAATTTGTTCACGCTTAAAAACTTAATATGGTTCGGAATATTGGAGACGGATTCCAGATCCTTGGCTGGCGAATGCACCGCAAAATAAATATATCGATAGTCTTGGTCGGAAAAGCTTTCTTCTAGTTTCTTTAAGTCCGCCAATCCTGCTTGTGATTTGATCTGTACAACGTAACGGTCACCTGTAATGGGCTCTACAAGAGCAATGTCATAGGCTTTCTCATGTTGGCCCAAAATACTCACTCGCAACCAACCAGCGTTTCGAAAAATCAAATCAACGAATGTTTCAAAATCCTTCCAATGCAATTCTTTGATGGCAAAGATCAAACTGTTCTCCAACGCTAACCGGTGTAAACGAATTGATTCAGCCAAGTTGCCCGGCGTATTGTTCAGAAGGTTACGCAAAAGCGGAATTTGTTCATCCTTTACAGCACAGGTTGTCCACCTGTATCCTTGCAGCATTGCCAATCGACCAGGTAAACCATTGGTGAAAAGAGTTGCTCCGCTCGCATTCTTATCACTCCAGCCTTGGACTTTTCGGAACTTCGAAGTATCGTCCTTTTCCACTGGTGAAGACTGTTCGACTCGGGTCCACCAAAGCTTGTTTTGGGAAAACGTGATCCAAATATCCGTCTCGTCGGATTCAACAATGCGGCGCAATCCGTTTAGCGCGCGAGTGGCCCCGCCTTGCGGCCCTTTATGTGCAGAACGAAGCTGATTTTCTATCCTTTCCCAGCTTCTGGAATTGATGTCATCAACTGTCTGTTCTTCCCAACCGAATCTGAGTTTGTTGTCGGGCAAACTTTTGGCTTCCCAATCACCGCCTTGACCTAGCTTGATATAAAACGCATTTTTAAAATCAATGGATGTCATACTTCTCGCAAGTAATAGACTGGTGTAATTGTAAGGTTTAGGCCTTGTAGTTAAGCATTAATAATAGCTGATTAATGTCCGGTATTCATTCATCGTCGCCATTAACGGTCGAAGCGTAGTGGTCAGCTATGGTCCGGATGAGGTAGTGATAATCTCAATTTGCTCGCCGAATAGCGGACAGTCAACTGGGTCTTAGAATGACCTAACTATTTAAATTGGATGCTGCTCTCGACGGTCGGGTTTTGGCCGATAGCCACGTAAGTCTGCCAGCAATACATTGATCGATCACATGCAATTCCGGGACGGTTGGACAGTGCCGGGCCTGATTTTCTAAGGGATAAGGCTTCTCCCCTCAACCACAGGCCTTGAAGCCTCGCGCTAGTCGCATTTTGCTATTCGCTAAAGTTTCGCTCGCTTGGACGCAAACCAAAACGCGTTGCCGCAGGGCTTTGCAGGCTTGCGGGCAAGGTAAAAAGCTTTACTGCGATAGCACAAAGACCGCATGCGCGAGCTTAAATGGGAGTGTCCCAAATTTTGTGTAAACGGTAGTTTGGTTTAATGGCTAGGGAAGCGATCTTCGAACTGAATACTAAACCGATTCAAAGCGGCTTTCCAATCGTAGACGGGCATGGTCCAATTTTGGCTGATATTGCGCAACGCCAAATAGAGCAGTTTGGACAAGGCGTCATCACTGGGGAAGACCGCGCGGTTTTTCATGATTTTTCTCAGACTTCGATTCACCGATTCGATGGTATTGGTGGTGTAGATCACCTTGCGAATCTCGGGCGGATAGTCAAAAAAAGGGATGATGTGCCCCCAGTTTCGTCGCCAGATGGGGGCGATCGTGGGATAGGTCTCCAGCCAGTTGGCCTCGAATTCGGTCAGCTTTTGCTCGGCTTCCCTCGCCGTTGCGGCTCGATAAATCTGCTTGAGGTCGTCGGCAACCGACTGGCGCCTTTTGTAGCTGACATAGTTGAGGCTATGACGGACCAAGTGGACAATACACAGTTGAACGGCCGCTTTGGGAAACACGGTTTCGATAGCCTCCGGAAATCCCTTCAGACCATCGACACAGGCGATAAAGATGTCGTTGACGCCACGGTTCTTGAGCTCGGTGACCACTTGCAACCAAAATTTGGCGCCTTCGCTTTGGGCAATCCACAGCCCCAGCACTTCTTTGTGGCCGTCCAGATTGACACCGATGGCCAGATAGACGGCCTTGACCCGCACGCTGCCACTATCGCGCACTTTGGTATGCAGACAGTCGAGGTACACAATCGGGTAAATCGGATCCAGCGGGCGGCTTTGCCAGACGCCCACCTCTTCGAGTACCGCGTCGGTCACCGAGGAAATCAAGGTGGGGGATACCTCGGTGCCGTAAAGCTCGAATAAATGGGCTTGGATTTCCCGTACCGTCAGTCCTCGGGCATATAACGAAATGATCTTATCGTCGAAACCGGTCCAGCGCCGTTGATGCTTAGGAATGATCTGCGGTTCGAATTCGCCATGACGGTCGCGGGGAATCTCGATAGGCAAGTCGCCGAAGTCACCTTTCAGCGTTTTCCGGCTTTTGCCGTTTCGGGCATTGCTGCTGGCGTTGGTCACCGCCTCATGCTTACCGTGGCCCAAGTGCGCGGTCATTTCCGCTTCCAGGGCCCGTTCGACTATCGCTTTGGTCAACTGCTTCAGCAGACCATTGGCACCGATCAGGTCCTCGGGTTTTTGATAGTGCGACATCAAGGCGTCGAGTAGGTCATCCGGTATGGCTTTTGATGATACGGTCATGGTTTCCTCCTTGTCAGGATCGGTAGTTTCCTACCTCAGGGCCGTTTACACAAAAATTCTTACACCCTCTCAAGCTAGTGAACGCGACGATTTGTCCATTCGCCAAATCGAATTGGACGGATCATTCAGCTTCGCCGCGCGTTTGCATTTCGTAACATATCGAATAGGTTTTCTGGCTAAGGTAGTACGCGCAGCTCTTCGAGAACGCCAGGATGCAGACATTGATACCGGTTGAGGATTACCAAATGCACTCATATGTCGATGTTACTCATGCCCCAATCATATTTTCAATTAGCGGCCCGCTCTATCCAACGCCAGATTCAATTTCAAGACGTTGACTCTAGGTTCGCCAAACACCAGCCATTGCCGCCCTTCGGTGTGAGCATCAACAAGTGCCTGTAGCTTCGCTGTATCGATTTTGCGGACCTTGGCGATACGTTTAATCTGGTATTCCGCTGCGGCGATGCTGATGTGTGGATCGAGGCCGCTGCCGGAGGCGGTAATCAAATCCACCGGCACCGGCGCTTTATTGTCAGGATCGGCCTCTTTCAAGGCTTGAATACGGGCCGCGACGGCGTCGGTCAACGCCGGATTGGTCGGCCCCAGGTTGGAGCCGCTGGAGGCAGCGGCGTTGTAACTGTAGGGCCCGGTCGCCGACGGGCGGCTCCAGAAGTATTTCGGCCCGCTAAAGGTTTGGCCGATCAGTTCCGAACCAATCAGTTGGCCTTTGTCATCCTGGATCAAACTGCCGTTAGCTTGATCGTTAAACAGCATTTGGGCCAAGACCGTGACCAGGGCCGGATAAGCGGCGCCGGTGACCAGGGTCAAGAGGAATAACATCATCGCTGCGGGTTTTAAATAGGTAAACATATTCGTTCCTTACACCAAATTCATAGCAACCAAGACTAAATCAATCGCCTTGATACCGATAAACGGCACAATCAAGCCGCCGACGCCATAGACCAGCAAGTTGTTTTGCAGGAGCTTTTCCGCGCCGACGGGTTGATATTTGATACCTTTCAAAGCCAATGGAATCAGGGCGATGATGATCAATGCATTGAAAATCACCGCCGACAGGATGGCGCTGGCCGGCGTCGCCAAGCCCATCACGTTCAATACATTCAAGACCGGATAGGTGGTGGCGAAGGCCGCCGGAATGATCGCAAAATATTTGGCGACGTCGTTGGCAATACTAAACGTGGTTAATGCGCCACGGGTCATCAGCATTTGTTTGCCGGTTTCGACGATTTCGATCAGCTTAGTCGGATTGGAATCCAGATCGACCATGTTGCCGGCTTCCTTGGCGGCCTGGGTGCCGCTGTTCATCGCTACCGCGACGTCGGCCTGCGCCAAAGCCGGGGCGTCGTTGGTGCCGTCGCCGGTCATCGCCACCAGACGGCCATCGGCTTGGTGCTGGCGAATCAGGCTGAGTTTGGCTTCCGGCGTAGCTTCGGCCAGGAAGTCATCGACACCGGCTTCGGCGGCGATGGCGGCAGCGGTCAAACGGTTGTCGCCGGTGATCATGATGGTCTTGATGCCCATCTGCCGTAGTTCGATGAAGCGCTCCTTGATGCCCCCCTTGACGATGTCTTTCAGTTCGATCACACCTAAGGCTTTTATACCGTCCGCCACCACTAACGGCGTACTGCCGCGCCGAGCTACGTCGTCGACCAGCGTTTTCAATTCCGGCGGAAATTTGCCGCCTTGATCTTCGATATGTTGTCTTATCGAGTCAGCCGCACCCTTACGGATTTGCCGGCAAGGCTCGCCGATTTTGCATTCCTCTCCGGGTAAATTGACGCCGCTCATCCGGGTTTGGGCGCTGAAATGCACGAAAGTGGCCCCTAAGGAGTGAATATCGCGTTCGCGAATGCCGTATTTTTGCTTGGCCAAGATCACCACGCTACGGCCTTCCGGGGTTTCGTCGGCCATCGAAGCCAATTGTGCGGCGTCAGCCAATTCGGCTTCCTTGACGCCTTTGACGGGAAAGAAACCCGATGCTTGGCGGTTACCCAAGGTGATGGTACCGGTTTTGTCCAGCAGCAGTACATCGACGTCGCCGGCCGCTTCCACGGCCCGGCCAGAGGTTGCGATGACATTTTTCTGCATCATCCGGCCGATACCGGCCACGCCAATGGCAGACAATAAACCGCCGATGGTGGTTGGAATCAAACACACCAATAAAGCCACCAACACCGTGACGCTGATCGGGTTGCCGGTACCAGCGGTTTGCACGCTATACAAGGAAAACGGCAGCAAGGTGACGGTCGCCATCAAAAACACCAGTGTTAACGCCACTAACAAAATGGTCAAAGCAATCTCATTGGGGGTTTTTTGCCTTTTGGCGCTTTCCACCATACCTATCATGCGGTCGAGGAAGGTCTCGCCGGGATTGGTGGTGATGCTCACCACCAGCCAATCGGACAGCACCCTGGTGCCGCCGGTCACCGAACTGAAGTCGCCGCCGGATTCGCGGATCACCGGCGCGCTTTCGCCGGTAATGGCGCTTTCGTCGACCGAGGCCACGCCTTCGATGACTTCACCGTCGCCGGGCACAAAGTCTCCGGCTTCGATCAGCACTACATCCCCTTTGCGAAGACTGGAGCCTTCGACTTTACTGTAATTGCTACCGTATTTCGGTTCATCAAGCTTTTTGGCAGCGATGTCGCGTTTGGCGCTACGCAGGAACGCGGCTTGAGCCTTGCTGCGGCCTTCCGCCACCGCTTCGGCGAAATTGGCGAACAATACCGTGAACCACAGCCACAGCGTGATGCTGAGGATAAAACCGGCGGATTCTTCGCTTTCACCCGTCAGCGCCTGCAACCACAATACCGTGGTGAGCAAACTGCCGAGATAGACTACGAACATGACCGGGTTTTTCCATTGCTGCTTGGGCGTGAGTTTGGCAAAAGCGTCTATGAACGCTTGTTGCAAAATTTGCGGATCCATTAAGGATGTTGAAACGGGCTTGCTAGTCATAGGGTTACCTGTCCTGAAATTATTGATGACCGATCATTTGCAAATGCTCGACGATAGGCCCCAAGGCCAATGCCGGGACGAAGGTCAGTGCGCCGACCATCAACACAGTGATGATCAATAAAACGGCAAACAATGGGGTATGAGTCGGCAGCGTACCGGGACCAACCGGCACAGTCTTTTTGGCCGCCAGAGAGCCGGCAATCGCCAATACCGGAATCATCAACCAATAGCGAGAGAACAGCATCGCCAGACCCAGCATGAAGTTGTAGAACGGTACGTTGGCTGACAGACCGCCGAAGGCACTGCCGTTGTTATTGCCCGCCGAGGAGTAGGCGTACAACACTTCGCTGAAACCATGGGCGCCGGGGTTGAAGATGGACGCTTTGCCGGCGTCCATCACCAGTGTCACTGCGGTACCGCCCAATACCATCAAAGGGGGTATCAGAATAATGATGGCGGCCATTTTCATCTCATAGGCTTCGATCTTTTTACCCAGGTACTCCGGGGTGCGGCCTATCATCAAGCCGGCGATAAACACCGCGACGATGGCAAATACGATCATGCCGTACAGGCCTGAACCGACGCCGCCAAAGATCACTTCACCCAATTGCATCAGCCACATGGGTACCATGCCACCGATTGGCGTGTATGAATCATGCATGGAGTTGACCGAACCGTTCGAGGCAGCGGTGGTCGCCACCGCCCATAACCCGGAGTTGACGATGCCGAAGCGCGCTTCTTTGCCCTCCATATTGCCGCCGGGCTGCTGTGCCGATACAGTTTGATCAACACCCAAGGCAGTTAACGCCGGGTTGCCGCTTTGCTCGGCCGGTACAGTGACAAAGATCAAGGCGACTAACACCAGCGTCATGGCACCCAATATCGTCCAGCCCTGGCGAGTGTCTCCCACCATCAGCCCGAAGGTGTAGCACAGCGCAGCCGGAATCAGCAGAATAGCCAGCATTTCCAGAAAATTGGAAAGCGGTGTGGGATTTTCATACGGATGGGCGGAGTTGACGTTGAAGAAACCGCCACCATTGGTACCCAATTGTTTAATCGCGATTTGCGATGCAGCAGGTCCCAATGCCAGGGTTTGTTGTTGCGTTTGCAACGTTTCAGTCACCGGCTTGCCCTCGGCATCCAGCAATGCCTTACCGTCAGCATCCAGTTTCGGCGCCGAGTAGCTGACTGTTTCTTGCAAATTAACCGTTTGGTAGGGATTAAACGTTTGCACCACGCCTTGTCCGACCAATACCAGCGCCAACACCAACGACAACGGTAGCAGGATGTATAAAGTACTGCGCGTCATATCCACCCAGAAGTTACCGATGCTGTTACTGTTACGGCGCACGAAGCCACGAATCAGAGCCACCAGTACCGCCATGCCGCTGGCGGCGGAAACGAAGTTTTGTACCGACAAACCCAGCATCTGGGTCAGATAACTCATCGTGGCTTCGCCGCTGTAGCCTTGCCAGTTGGTGTTGGTGGCGAAGCTGACGGCAGTGTTAAACGATGAGTCCGGCGTCACGGCCGGCAGCGTTTGGGGGTTTAGCGGCAACACGTCTTGGAAACGTTGTAAGCAATAAACCGCCAACAAACCAAACAGATTGAACGCCAGCATCGCCAGCGCATATTGGGTCCAACGCATCTCCTGATCCGGCTTGACGCCACTGAGGCGATAGAACAGTCGCTCAATACCGGCGAACCAACGGTTCAATCCCACCGACTCGTCTTGATAAACCCGCGCCATATAAGTGCCCAAAGGCTTGGCCAGCGCCACCAGGGCGATGACGTAAATAGCAATCTGTAAAAAACCTTGACCAGTCATCAGAATTTCTCCGGATAAAACAACGCGACCAGTAAATAGACGAACACAGCAAGAGTCAGTCCTCCGCTCAAAAGATAAATCCAGCTCATGATTGCCCCCTTAATGCTTCGCAACCAGCGATCAATAACGCCGTCGCGACAAAGAACGCCGCTGTTAACAGCAAATACACCATGTCCATCTACATGACCTCTTGAAAAAATGAAAAAACTCAATCTTGCAATCGTCCCTGATCACCAGTTAAACAATGTACAGATTGATCGATAAAAAAGTCGTAAAAATATCCATGCCCGATATAAAGGAAATATAAAAATAAAAGTAGCCGAAACCGTGGACAGATTTTCAGGACAAAAAAAAACCCTTCATCTAGGAAAAGGGGCAGAGGTCAATCCGCAGTGTTGCTGCTGACCGACAAGCAGGAGCCAACATGAAATCAGGAACCTGAAACGTGTGTTCCAGTTGAAAAGTAGTTTGTGATCAAACCAGACCACCATCAATAACCTGTGAATTGTTGTGATGTTTACGTGATCATCCCCAACGCTGTCACGCCCTAACTGCTGCCATGAATAGCAAAAAAACGATATTCACTCGCAAGACCTATTTTTGAAAGTTAATAAGGCGCTCTGCTAAGTGATCTGGTCCCGCCTATTAAAATAGCCTTCAATGAACTGATTACGAGAAAGCTTGCTGCGGCAATGCTGTTACAAAATGGCATTACCTAAGGGTTAAGGATGTTGAGCATGACTAGACGTCAAGCGCGGAGCGATGAACCGAAATCGAGGTTACTGGAGATGCTAGCCAGACAAAACAGCATGGTAGAAACAATGAATTCGTCGGACATAAACACAAACATACCCGCTGTAAAGGTAATGCCGGTAAAAATGTCTCTGTATAAATTGTTCGATTTGTTCATTTTGCCCCCTAAAGGACCACCGCCGTCGATAATAGAACACAATGTTCATCGATAGCAGTTAGTAAAATATAAAACGTATCCCTTCACCGATTTAAGCAATTGTCCTTAATTGCATGTTGCTTAATTTACAGAAAGACGAATAAAAAGATCGTAAAAATCAGTAGCTTGCTTATAAAGAGAATGTAAAATTTGATTGGCTGCTGTGTTCTTTGCCTACCAATGCCAATAAAACCGTTCGCCTAGTTCGCGTGTACCCGATTGAAATTTAGGGCATGAATTTTTGGACTTCGACTCTTGGGTTGTTGGCAGAGTCGCAGAGCATATGGTCCTGGCGAGAGTGAAATAGAGTCTTGAGTATGCCGAAATGGCCGATCCGAGGCATTCAAAATCTAGCTGCCTTTGTATCGGAGTGGGTGACGGGTTTTATCGCAACCGGTATCAACAAGCGAAAAATCACTCGTTACCGAGTTTCTTGACAATTTGTGGCTTAAAACAAAGATGGAGGAGAAGTAGACTTTGGCAGCGGTTAATCAACCAAAAGCCCGCCAGCAATGTTGTTAACGCCACTTCGGGTAGGTAATCGGTATTATATGGCTCGGGTAGCCAGGCTTCGGCCAGGCCCACACCAACCAGCATAAAAATCAACGGCACCAGGTAGAGTAGCAACGATGTGAGCAGCAGTTGACCATCGTCTATCGCCACCATCACATGATCGCCGGCTTGCAATGTTAAATCGCAATCGACTGGAAACTCGCGTTTGGGGAGGACTTTTGCCAGCGTGGCCGTGCCGCAGGACTGATGTTGCGCACAGCCGCTGCAAGCACTGGTTTGCAGACTTTTAATCCAAGTGCGACCATCGCTAACGCGGGTAACGACGGCCGCTTCTTCGATCATGGCTCGCCTATCAAGCCCAGGCGGAGGAAATCGAATCCAGCCAAGCGCTGAGCCTGCCTTCGCTCAGTTCTTTCTGGTTATCTTCGTCCAAGGCCAAACCGACGAATTGGTCGCCCAACAGCGCTTTGGACTTTTTAAAGGTGTAACCTTCGCTGCTGGTCATGCCGACGATGGTCGCGCCGGCGTCGGCAAAGGCGTCATATAAAAAGCCCAAGGCATCGACGAAATTGCCGGGATAACCTTCCTGGTCGCCCAAACCGTAAATAGCCACGGTTTTGCCGGAGAAATCGGCGCCAGCCAGCGTTGGTAAAAACTCTTCCCAGCTCTCGTTATCGTGTCCGGCGCTCATGCCCGGTAATTCGCCTTCACCGTACGTGGGCGAACCGACGATCAATACATCATAGGCCAATAAATCGTCCACGGAGGCTTTGTTGATATTGACCGGTTTGTCGGCTGCATCGCCCAACTTCGTAGCAATGGTTTTGGCCACTTTACGCGTGTTGCCGGTATCGGTTCCGAAAAAAATGCCTACTTTTGCCATAGTGTTGTCTCCTTGTTAACTAGATCAGATTTGAATTTGCAGTAAGCCCGGATTGGCCGCCGGCTGGAGCGCGGCCCAAGCTTCAGGCGTATGAGTCTTCAGAGTGACGGCATGCAAACGGCCGGAAGCCAGCGGCACGCTCAGAGTCGCCATAACGCCTTGATGTTGTTTGATCATAGGTTGATCGGCGAACAATTCGCTGACCACGGTGATGTTTAAGTCGCAACCCGCACCTTCGATGCCGATGGTCGCTCCCGGATAAGAAGCCAGAATCAAGGCTTCCACTTCGGAATGGGTAATGGTTTGACTGGCGTCCGCATTCTCGGCGGGCTGAACCGTCGCTTGCAGCAACGGCAACAGGGTTCCGTCCTTATACATGGACTCGACGATGTCGGCGCCGCCGACCAATTCGCCTTTGATGAACACTTGCGGAAAGGTCGGCCATTTGGAAATGGACGGCAGTTTTTCGCGGATGAACGGCGATTGCAAGACGTTGACATAAGCGTAAGGAATCTTGGTTTCATTCAAGATGCCGACAGTCTTCGCGGAAAAACCGCATTCCGGAGCGCTAGGCACGCCTTTCATATAAATAATCACCGGATTTTCGGCAAGTTGTTGCAAGATTTTTTCTTTAACGCTCATAGTAGGTTTCTCGATTAACTAAAACTTTTCAATGCAACGGCTGGGCTTCAGCTTGCGCAGCCCGGCCGCCAAAATTATTCCCCGCCCGATAAGCGTTTCAAATCATCACCGTCAGTAGGTTTGTCGCGCGGCACCACTTCAATTTCCGCTTCACCGCGTATCACCTCGGCATTCACGATGCAGCGCTCGACGTCGGGCCTGGAGGGTAAATCGAACATGGTGCGGCGCAAAACGTGCTCCATGATGCCGCGTAGGCCTCTGGCGCCGGTGTTGCGGGCGATGGCTTTTTCGGCGATTTCCGCCAACGCATCCTGGGTGAACTCCAGCTCGACATCGTCGAAGGCAAACAGATGTTGGTATTGTTTGACCAAGGCGTTTTTCGGTTCGGTCAAGACTTGAATCAAGGCGTCCACGTCCAACGGCTCCAACGGTGCCAGTACCGGGAAGCGGCCGATAAATTCCGGGATCAAGCCAAAGCGTTTCAAATCGTCGGGCTGCGTGGCGTTTAACATCGCTTCCAGCGTCGGTTTGTCGTCGGGATTGCTGACTTCGGCATGGAAACCGATAGCGGTTTTCGGCGGCAACAAACGTTTTTCGACATGCTTTTCCAAGCCCGGAAACGCCCCACCGGCAATAAACAATATATTGCTGGTGTCGATCATCACCGAGTCGTTACCGCTGTGATCCTTACGCCGCCCCTTGGCGGAGACTTTAACTTGCGAGCCTTCCACCAGTCGCAACAAGGCTTGCTGCACGCCCTCGCCGGAGACGTCGCGCGTACCGAAGGCTTGCTCCGGGCTGCGGGCAATCTTGTCTACTTCATCGATGTAAACCATGCCCCACTCAGCTCTGCTGATCTGGCCGTCGGCCACGTCCAGCAAGCGCACCAGGATATTTTCGACGTCGTCGCCGACGTAACCGGCCTGAGTCAAGGTCGTCGCATCAGCAACGGCAAACGGTACGCCGACGATTTTTGCCAGCGTACTGGCCAGCAAAGTTTTGCCGGTTCCGGAAGGGCCTATCATCAAGATATTGGATTTACCGATTTCCACACTGTCATCGGACTCGCCCAGACCGCCGGCTTTACGGCTGACGTTTTTCAGGCGTTTGTAATGGTTATACACCGCTACCGACAAAATTTCCTTAGCCAAATCCTGACCGATCACATACTGGTCGAGCATGGCTTTCATTTCCGCCGGCTTGGGCAATGGCCCTTGCATATCGGCCAATTCTTTTTTCTTGCCCCAGCTGGATACCACCTGGCTGGCCAACATCACGCAAGCTTCGCAGATGTAGCCTTCCGTGCCGGCGATCATCGGCACGGCCGCCGACGCTTCGATACCGCAAAACGAACAATGTTTGGGTTCTTTTACCATGTTAGGCACTCCTGTTAACTGCGGGCAGACTGGCCAGCCACGTGCGCTGGCAATTTCTGCGGTAACGATCCTGCATGATCTGCTGAATCTTCGGTGTCGCTTTTTTTAAGGACATGGTTTCAGCGTGGATGATTTTCATGCAATGAATGACATGAAAGCCCATCTCGGTTTCCACCACATCGCTGATGGCGTCTTCTTTCAAACTAAACAATACCGCATCCAGTTCCGGAAACAAGGTGCCTTTGGCTACCGTACCCACTTCACCGCCCTGCACCGCCGTCGGACATTCCGAATATTTCAGCGCCAGATCGGCAAATTTATGCGGCTTGCGTTTCAAGGTGCCGACAATCTCGTTAATTCGCCGCCAGGCGGCCTCGCGGGTGTTATCCGGGTAATCCGGATTGATACTGATCAAAATATGTCTGGCCTGACGTGTCTCAGGTTTGTGGAATTTTTCCGGGTGCGAGTGGTAGAAAATGCCGATTTCCACCTCGTTGACCTTGGGCGCGCGGGCGGCCACTCTATCCATCACCGCATCGACTTTGCACTGCCGATACAAAGCCGCTTTGAGTTTATCAATATCTAAATCGTTGGCGCTCAATGCCGTTAAAAATGCCTCTTCGTCTTCGAAGCGGCCGCGCACTTCCTTATAGGCTCTATCCAGTTCGGTGTCGGAAATCACCACGCCAGTCGCTTCCGCCGAATTCAATACCCGGCCTTCGATTTCGTATTCGTTTTTGGCTTGCACTTCCACCTGGCGCAATTGCAGTTGCTCCAACTCGGCCGGTGCCTTCTGGAACAGGCTCAAGGCGGCGCGCAACAGGGTGTAAGGCTCTATCGACGTCTGGCTCATCATTATGCCTCCGGTTCTTTAAACGTAGCCGGGTCCGCCGGCTCCAGCACGCTCTCGGGTACCTGCATGGTTTTACCCGGAAAACGCACGTGGTAGAGCATTGGATCGCTGTCCCGCAATACTTTCAGGATTTCACCTTGGGTGCCGGCGGGGTAACTGCCCTCTTGGGTGGGGATGTCTATCGTGCACACCACCTGGTCGCGGAACTCGAAACGGCTTGGGTTCCAGGGCGCATCGGCCGGGATCAATTCTTCGGCCCGGCAGCCTACCATGCGTCCCGCATCCAAAAAATGCACGGTGTAGATCACTTGATCTTGCAAGAAAGTGCCCACTTCAATCACGTTGCCGACACTACCCCGGCGCAGCAAAAAGTCGCCGACATCCATGCCAGGATACGTGCCATCGTTGCGGACGTTACGTGTCAGCCTAACACGCTCGCCGAATTCGAAGCGCTCTTCATCGTAACGTTCGTCTATCATGTTTTAATATCCCCTAGGGAAACAAACACGGTTTGCGGCTCCATCATCTTAAAGACCTTAAATACTTTTTCGGTCTGTGCGTCGGAGTCCACGAAGTCGCTGTAAGCCCGATGCAACAGCTTTTTGTAGACTTCCCGTTGCGCATCTTCGTCTTCCGGCATGTTCTCGCCGGCTTGACTCAGATAATTGTGGAAGCGCTGCAGGATATGTAGCCGGTTGACGTGGACGACGGTAGTATCGTATTCCAGCTCGAAATACCGCAGAAAATCTTCCGCGGCTTCCAGCTCTTCCATATCTTCTTCTAAACTCATCGTCATTACCTCATCATCAGGTGATCAAGATTGGCAGGTTGTTCTCCCAATGCGTACACCACTAATAAAACCACCAGCATCACAGCTGTTTGGGCCAAAAATGGATCGGATTTTTGTTTCTTCATCATGGCGATCACCTTTAGGTTAATTGCGCGGAACAACAAACATCACTTATCGTTTGCATCTGATTAGCGGGCGATGCCTACCCGAAAACTTCCGGCATCCGGAAAATGCCTTCTGCCGCTTCTTGACGACGCACGACTAACTCCAGCAAGCCGCGTGCACCGATCCGGTCTTTGTCATCCAATGACACCAATTTTTCAAAAATCGCCTTGCTCAGTTCCAGGTTTTCCAAGCGCATATTCAAAAAGCCGATGGATTTCAAGGTGAACAAATACAGCCTGATCCGGGTCAGCAAGTCTTTCGGCGCTTCGCTGATATGCGCTCTTTCCAATTGCCGCCAATCTTCCGGGAAATCGATGCCGGGCCGTATCAGCTCCAACGCTCTCTCGGAAATCAACAAAGCTTCGGTCAAGCGATGCTGGTAGTAATAAAATCGATTTAGCGACACCAGCACATTCAAGGATTCCGGCGCCCGCAAATAGGCTTGTAATAGCGGCAGTTCCGCTTCGCCGCTGGCGTAGAGTTCGGAAGCGTATTGGATTAAGTCCTCCACTTCCTGGCTGTCCGCCTTCTCGTAGTACAGATCCTTGGCGTCGAATTGCAACAGATCCATTTCCATCACTTGCCACCCGCCGCCTGCTTCAGGACCACCACTTCTTCGCCGTGGCAGACACCTTCCGCTTCGCAGCTGCCGCAGGTTTCTTCCGCTACCACAAAGCGTTTTTGATTGTTTTCCAATTCGTCCAAACGGTCCACCAAGCAACTCAGCGCTTTGCCGACCGGGTCCGGCACCAAATGGTGGTCCAGATCGATACCGCGTGGATCCTGAATTTTTATTCCTTTTTGCTGGATAATCCGGCCGGGAATGCCGATGACGGTGCAGCATGGCGGCACGTCTTTAATCACCACCGAGTTGGCGCCGACCCGGACGTTATCACCCAGATTGATCGCACCGAGGATCTTGGCACCGGCACCGATCAACACATTGTTGCCTAGCGTCGGATGGCGTTTTTCCTTGTTCCAGGTGGTGCCGCCCAGCGTCACGCCGTGATACATCGTCACGTCGTTACCGATCTCGGCGGTTTCGCCGATCACCACTCCGGCGCCGTGATCGATAAAAAAGCGTTTACCTATCGTCGCACCCGGATGAATATCGACGTTGGTCAGCCAGCGGGCAAAAGCTGCCAATAAGCGTGCAGTCAATTTCCAATCGGCATGCCACAAGCGATTAGTCACCCGATGCAGCAACACGGCATGCACGCCGGGGTAAGCCAGTAACACTTCCGGTAAACCGCGCGCTGCCGGGTCCCGGGCAAACACGCAAGCCACATCGTCGCGCCAGTCTTGCCAGAGTCCGGATGCAACGCTGGGACGCGACGGCGAGAAGAACATCATTTTGCCAAGCTCCAGGTGGTTTTACCGGGCATAGGCACGCCGGGCACCCGGAAGAACGAACCGGGGTAACGGTCATCCGGCAGTTCGTGCTGCGCCACAGTTTGCTGCGGTACGTCCACTTTTGCGGTGCTGGGCACGGCTGGTTTTTGACGATTGCTACTCATCTGACACCTCACTATAGGCTGTGTAAAAATTGATTCAAATCGGTCGATTGCGGTGCGCGTTTGTGCAAACTGACAAACTCGCGAATCAGCGGCAGCAGGCGGCCGGCCTGCCAGCGGTTAATTTGGATGCCTAGTTGTTTGTAGGCGTGCATCACGCCTTGACTACCGGAATGTTTACCCAGCACCAACTGGTGGCTACGGCCGACCAAGGCAGGGTCCACGCCTTGATAATTGTTAGGATCTTTTAGCAAGCCATCAACGTGGATACCGGCTTCGTGGCTGAACACATCGCGGCCGATCAAACTTTTGCGGCTGCCTATCGTATCGCCGGAAGCGGTCGCCACCTGACGGGACAGGCCGGGAAAATTGCGCAAATCCACACCGGTTTCAAAGCCGTAAAGCTGTTTCAAGCCCACCACCACTTCTTCTAAAGCGGCATTACCGGCCCGTTCTCCTAAGCCGTTGACGGTGGTATTGACGTGGGTAGCGCCGGCGAATGCCGCGGCCAGGGTGTTGGCGGTTGCCAGCCCCAGATCATCATGGGCGTGCATTTCAATGTCCATATCGGTGACGGCGCGCAGTTTGCGTATCGCTTCGAAGACGCCGAACGGCTCCATGATGCCGACCGTGTCGGCGAAGCGGATCCGGTACGCACCGGCTGCTTGCGCCGCTTCGGCCATCAACGCCAGAAAATCGCTGTCGGCGCGGGAAGCATCCTCGGCGCCCACACATACCTGCATACCGGCATCAACCGCAGTTTTCACACAGCGTTCGATGGTGGCCAGCACCCAGGCCCGGCTTTGTTTGAGTTTGTGTTGAATGTGTTGGTCGGAAGCGGAAATGGACAGATCGATACTGGTCACGCCCAAACCCAGACAATGCTGCAAATCGTCATCGCGCATTCTGGACCACACCAATAAATTGCTGGGCAGTTTTAACGCGGCGATGGCTTTGATTTCGTCCCGTTCCTGTGCGCCCATGGCCGGAATTCCAATCTCCAATTCAGGCACACCCAACGCGGACAACTGTGCGGCAATCGCTAACTTTTCCGCCAGCGAGAACACCACGCCAGCCGACTGCTCGCCATCGCGGAGCGTGGTGTCGTCGATGATGATGTTGGAGTTGCTTTTCATGGTTAAACCTTGAGTCGCAAAGTTAAAGATTAGAAAACCGGAGCGTGAATAACGCCTTCGATAGGATTGATGCAAAAGACTTGCCAACTGAAAAAGCTTGAAGAATTATGGCTTGAGCGAAGGTATTGGCAGGATGTCGACAAGACAAGCTCGGAAGAGCAAGACGAATTGTCGCAAACACGACAATTTATCATCGTGACTGCAAACGAGGCTGTGAACGTATAAAATTTCGGCACCACCGGCAAACTGTTGGCAGTTGCCGAGAACGTCCCTCCTGAGTTAGGCTGATAGAGTCTCAATTCGGTTGCGTTGATTGAGACCGCTCCCGATGCCTCGATCCGCACTATTCCGCCGGCATCCGGCTCTTGCCGCCGCATGACGACGATATGCGCTTCGGCAATACTGTTGTTTATTTATGAACGCTTTCATTTCACCGATTGACAGATCACTACTGGAGACAAACATGACAAAAAAGCCCTATTCAATTGCACTATTTTTCGCATCGCTCCTGGCAAGCAGCCAAGTTGGTGCGACACCTTTTTCAAATTTATTCGTATTCGGCGACAGCCTCTCCGACAGCGGATCTAGCGCTTCCTCGGTACTGAGCGCCTATAACCTGGGCGGAAAATGCGATTCTGACCACCCCTGCCCGCCTTATTACCAGGGCCGCATCAGCAACGGTCCGACAGCCGCGGAATATATAGCCAACTCAGCGCTTTCGGGTGGAGGTAATGCCGGCAATTTTTTTAATTTCGCGGTAGCCGGCTCAACGACGGGGATAGGCAATGAGGGCGATGGCGGCAGCCAAACCAGCCAAGGCTCATTACTTGCCCCAGGCATGGCACAACAATTCGGTTTGTTTTCAGCGCAATTCACTGCGGCGGTAACTCCGGATTCGCTATTTTTTGTCTGGGGTGGGGCCAACGACTTTTTGACGGGTAACTCCGCGACAGCAGCAGCGGCAAATATTGCCAACTATGTCGGCGCGCTAATCGGCTATGGCGCACAACATATCGTGGTGCCGAATTTGCCGGACTTGAGCATCACCCCGTTCGCGCAATCTCTGCCGTCAAACGTGTTAATGGCAGCACAGAATTATTCATTGACATTCAACCAGGAACTAACCAACCGACTCGACGCACTGTCCTTGTTGTCGCCCAATACTCAAATTGTGGAATTCGATGCGTATAATTTTTTTACCGCTGTGATCCAAAATCCAACCGCTTACGGCTTTACCAACAGCACGGAAGCTTGTGTCAGCTTGCCTGACGTTTGTTCCGATCCGGCCAGCCGGGTATTTTGGGACGATTTCCATCCAACTACGCAAGTGCATGCACTTTTTGCCGGCGCAGTAGTCAGCCAAGTGCCGCTGCCTGGATCCATCGTATTCTTGGTTAGTGGACTGATGGGATTACTTTTCGCCAAACGCCGTCCGGCTTAAGTCATTGCTCGGTGAAAGCGGCGAGTGCCTCGGCTGTTTTCACCTGCTTTGCCGCTGTTGGATTCGGGCCGGTGTCACCCGGCTGCTTGAACGGTGTTCGACTTGGTTGACAGCGAAGCGCGCTACGTGCGCTTAAAAATCAACTCTTATTACGAAGCCTATCGGGTTTCGGAAATTGGCGAGATTGCCTTTGATGTAGCCGCACCCGCGGCCGTACCGATTCCAACTGGCATTTGGTTGTTTGTTTCCGGGTTTGCCGGCTGGGTCGTTAGCCTTAAAAAGGCTGGCCAGGGCCTTACCCGAAAAACCAGAAGGGTTTGAGCGAACTGCTCCTGCAAAATGCAGAAAAGGCGGTTGCTCAACCGCCTTTTTTGGGTCCTGAGATAAGCCGACAATCATTGAGCATCAATGCAACTAACAACTCCGAAACATCGCAATCTGCTAAAGCCTCGGGGCAAACTAGGACTGGGCTAACGATTTAAGCCAAGGTGTTGGCTTACAGCGTTCAACTTTCGGCTTCACAAACCGATTTGAATTCTGCTATGCCGGCGGCCAACCTTGAACGCAGAAAATTCAGTTGTCTTTGCAATTCATCCTCGGCGTCACCAACATTCTTGAAAACCTGGACGACTTTTTGATCATTCAACAACGTCGAATAGTGGACATCAACAAACTCAAGCACTTCCGCGTTGAATTCGGTGATGGAACTCAATGCGGCTTCCATCTTGGACAATACCGCGTGTAAATCAGCAAGCGTCTCAGCCATAACAATCCTCAGTCAAAATTATTGGTTACAACACCGGCTTCAGCCGCGTTGATTCAAAACTCAAAACCAAACTGGCCGGATTGCGCCTGGCATGATTTATCACCAGAGCAAACCCGACCAATTGATGCGCTCAATCAAGCATAAGTCGGCTGGAAGGCCTGTTCCGGATCAGCAACCGGTTCGTTGTTGATGCTGTCCCAATAAGGCGACAGTTTCCGCAAAGTGGCGACAATGCTTGGCATCACTTTCAGGACTTCGTCGACTTCGTTCATAGTGTTATAGCGCGAGAAGGAAAAGCGGATAGTACCGTGCGCGGCGGTGTAAGGAATGTCCATCGCCCGCATCACGTGCGAAGGCTCCAGAGAACCCGAGGTACACGCCGAACCGCTGGAAGCCGCGATACCCGCTTTGTTCAACAGCATCAAAATCGCTTCGCCCTCGATATACTCGAACGCAATGTCAGTGGTATTGGGCAAGCGGTTGTTCAAATCGCCGGTGATAAAGCAGTGCGGCACGGCGGCAATGATACCTTGCTCCAGGCGGTCGCGCATGGCTTTGACCTGCACGTTTTCGTATTCCATGTGCTCCAGCGCCAGTTCGCAGGCTTTACCCAAGCCGACAATCGACGCGGTATTTTCAGTACCGGCCCGACGACCGCGCTCTTGATGACCTCCGCGTAATAACGGACGAAAACGGGTACCGCGGCGCAGATACAACACACCTATACCTTTGGGTGCATGCAATTTGTGGCCGGAAATCGACAACATATCGATCTTGGTGTCTTGCAACATCATCGGAATCTTGCCGACCGCCTGCACCGCATCGGTATGGAACATCACGCCGGCCGCATTGGCCATTTCAGCCATTTCCACCACCGGAAAGATGGTGCCGGTTTCGTTGTTCGCCCACATCACCGACACAATCGCCACTTCGTCGGATAACAGGTTTTTGTAAGCTTCCAGATTCAAGCGGCCGCATTTGTCCACCGGCATGCGATGTATCGTGTAGCCCTCTTTCTCCAGGTTTTCGCACAAAGCCAAAATAGCCGGATGTTCCACCGAGGTGGTGATGATTTCCTTACGATTGGGCTGGGCCTTGATCGCCGACAAGATTGCCGTCGAATCGGATTCCGTGCCGCAGGATGTGAAAATAATCTCCGAATCGTGCTCGGCACCAATCAACTCTTGCACTTGCGAGCGCGCCTTCTTGATGGCTTTAGCCACGCCGTCGGCGAAGCGATGGATAGACGATGGATTACCAAAGTACTCGGTAAAATAAGGGATCATCACATCGACTACCGCGCTGTCCACCTTGGTGGTCGCGTTGTTATCCAGATAAATATCAGGCATGACTGGCCTCCTCAATCGTGACCAGTTTCGGCATTTGCGAGGCCGGCACGACCTTAATGAATTCGCCCATCACTTCCATCAAACGTTGCTGAATGCCGGCAATGGTCATGGCAGACATTTGGCAACCGTTGCAAGCGCCGGTCATATTCACGTAAGCGGTTTTGTCGACCACTTCCACTAATTCCACGTCGCCGCCGTCGGCCATCAATTGCGGACGGAAGGACATGATCACTTCTTCGATTTTCTTGATGCGTTGCAGGTTGGTCAGCGGGCCTTTGGCAACCACAGGCTCGGGTTTGGCGACCGGCGCCGCATTCGGGTCGAAAGTCTCGCCGCGCTCTTTCAGAACTTTTTCCAGGATTGCTTCGATGTCTTCGTGGCAGGCCGCGCAACCTCCGCCGGCTTTGGTGTAGTTGGTCACGTCTTCAACAGTACGCAACTTGTTAGCCCAGACCATTTCTTCGATCATCACCGCATCGATGGCAAAGCATTTGCAAACCAGGGCGCCTTCTTCATGATCGTCTTTCCACTCTTCGCCGCGATAGTTAGCAACAGCCGCTTGCAAGGCTTCCCGGCCCATGACTGAACAGTGCATTTTTTCCGGTGGCAGGCCGTCCAATTCGGCGGCGATGTCTTGGTTGGTGACTTTTAAGGCTTCGTCTAAAGTCAGGCCTTTGATGATTTCGGTCAGCACTGAAGAAGACGCAATCGCCGAGCCACAACCGAAGGTTTGAAAACCGGCATCTTCGATCACTTCAGTGTCGTCGTTGACCTTCAAGGTCAAACGCAAAGCGTCGCCGCAACTGATGGAACCCACTTCGCCAATGGCATTAGCACCCGCAACCGCGCCGGCATTTTTTGGGTTGAAGAAGTGATCTTTTACTTTATCTGAATAATCCCACATAGCTATTTCCTCGAATTCTTAAGAACAGGTTTTTGGTGTACCGCCGGCGTCTCCGGTGGTAAACGATGATCCGCAGGCACAGCTTTTAACCGCGTTGGGATTGGTAAATTTGAAGCCAGAACCTTCCAGGCTATCGACGAAATCGATAGACATGCCATCCAGGCTGGGCAGGCTCAACGGGTCTACAAACACTTTGACGGCGCCACAATCGATAACGGTGTCATCTTGATTTTCTTTCGCTTCCAGTTTCATGCCGTAAGACAACCCGGAACAACCGCCATCGGTCACTTCGATGCGCAGCCCACCGGTCGGCTTGTCGGAACTGCTGATAAAACGGCCCACGGCTTGAATGGCGCTTTCGGTTAATGTAATCATCTTTAAGTCTCCTGAACGGGTTTGGCATTGATTTTGTAAACAGATAAAGCAACCAGCATGCCATACGCGAAAATTTCGGCTAAGCCGCTGAAATTGCTCACTCGCCGGCAGATGGCCAACCTTAATCGGCACGCCGTTTCACAACAAACCGAGAGCGTTTGTCGGCTTTACTACAAAACTCTCACAGGAGCACAGCATGAACGTAGAAGATTTGGATTTGGGCGACGTGGTGTACGCCGCGCATACGATTGTTGACGATGGCAGTATGCCGGACAGCGAAGAAGGCGAAGTGCTGGCGCAGGAAGGCGCCCGCGGCGTGATCGTGATGAAAGGACATGTCGAGGAAGATCCTGGACTCACGGTTTTTTTAGTCCGCTTCGAAGACCAGGATCTAAATCTGGGCCGGCCGATTGGGTGCTGGACCGAGGACTTGGTCGTTCCGGAAAAAGAGTTAGTTACCCATTAACCCGATTCCGCCCAGCATTAGACAGGTGGTTTAGCCGCCGAGCGTCTCGTCCCGTCGAAGTATTGGCGATTGCCCTGGGCCAAGTGGCGACTGGCTTTGTAACATTCCTACGCTCTCGCGTGGGAATGCCGTGCCCGGCCCACCAATGTCCCGCCGCGCAGCCTTCCAACAAGCGTCAGGAATCGCCGCAATCAAAGGTTTGCATGCGCCGAGGCATGGCGTGTGCTTGAATGAATATACACCCAGCTTAATTAAGGCCAACCCATGCCAACTCCTTCCGAGTCCGTCATCCAATACCACAACCGCACCAAACATCAATTAAATGCCTACGCCAAAGGCCCGGAATCGTTGGATTGGGACGACCAACCCAATCCGTTTCGGCGTTTTAGCGGCTGCGAAGCGGTGAAACTGCCGCCGCCTGGCGCCGAGCTAAGTTGTTTGTTCGCTGACTTGGACAAACCGGAACGGATAGAGCCGCAGTCTTTAAACCTGGCCAATCTGGGTCTGTTATTAGAACTGTCTTTAGGTTTGTCGGCATGGAAGCAATTCGGACCGGACCGCTGGGCCTTGCGCTGCAATCCCTCCAGTGGCAACTTACATCCGACCGAGGCCTATTTGCTTTGCACCGACCCGGACTTATTGCAGCCCGGCGCATATCACTATGTCAGTCACGATCATCATCTGGAACGCCGCAGCCGATTTACGGCCGATACGGCGACAAAGGAAGTTTATATAGGTCTGTCATCCGTCCACTGGCGGGAAGCTTGGAAATACGGCGAACGGGCCTTTCGCTATTGCCAACATGATATAGGCCACGCTTTGGCAGCGTTAAGTTACGCCGCCGCTTGCTTGGGTTGGTCGATAGAGTTGCTCGGCGAGACTGCCGATGCTGACATCGCCGCTTGGTTGGGGCTGGATCGCAGCGACGATTTTGTCGCTACCGAACATGAGGCGCCGGATTTATTCTGTCGGCTGCACACAAGCCAAACCGCCGATGGCACGCTCTCCACTGCAGATTTGCCGGCGCTTGCCCAAAGCGCCGAATGGTTCGGGAAAGCCGAACGTTTAAGCGGCCGGCATTTTTACCGCTGGCCGATTATCGACGAAGTCTCCGCGCAGGCTATAAAGCCCGCCACCACTGCGGAACGAGTAACGCTGCCGAGCCTGGATCTGCCCCCGCCCAGCCTCAATCTCCCTGCCAGCCGTCTGATTCGCCAACGCCGCAGTGCGCAGCATTTCAACGGCAAATCGCTGGATCTACCGCTGGCCGACTTTCATCGCATGCTGGCTGCGCTAATGCCAAATTCAAAACCACCCTTTACGGCCTGGAACTGGCCGGCGCAAATCAATATCGTCTTATTCGTGCATCGGGTAGCGGGTCTGGAGCCGGGCCTGTATTTACTACCGCGTACCACGGATGCGGCGACGGAATTAAAACAGGCTTGTTCCGCCGACTTTGAATGGCAATCAGTCGAAGCGCCGTTCGAATTTTATCGACTGACGGCCGGCAACATCAGGCAAGCTGCGAAAACCCTGTCCTGCCACCAACCCATCGCCAGCGACAGCGCATTTAACTTAGGCATGTTGGCGCGCTTTTCAGAGAATGTGGAAGCCGAAGCTTGGCGCTATCGCCGGCTATTTTGGGAAAGCGGCTTGCTGGGACAGATTTTGTACCTGGAAGCGGAAGCCGCGGGCGTGCGCGGCACCGGCATCGGCTGCTTCTTTGATGATGCAGTGCATGGCGTGTTGGGTTTAAAGGATAACGACTGGCAAAGTCTGTATCACTTTACTATCGGCGAACCGCTGGATGACAGTCGTTTGCAAACGTTTCCGGCCTACGCGCATTTGAGCCAATAGGTCGCGAACGCCCGATTAGCTTGGGTTTGGCGAGCGGGCGAGCCGCGTTGAAATATTTACGAAACAATCCCGCCAACAATGTTTAAAATCATGACTTTATCCCTGCCAACATATGAAGGCCCGCCATGAGTTTTAAATCCAACGTGATCCGCTTTATCATCAAATTAACGCCCAACGCCCTGATCATTTGGGGCGCGAACATCATCATGAAAGGTATCGCGGAGTTAACCCAATTTAATTTCGATCTCGATGCCCGTAAGGTTTATGTGCAGACCCGGCTTTACGGCGAGGAGCACACCATAGAAGTCACGCTGGAAGACTTTGCGGTATTCAACGACGGCGAGTCCTATCGTTTTATTATTCACCGCGCCAATTCCGACCGGCTTTGGCTGAACAACATCCTGGCCAAATTCACCGGCAAAGCCTGGAAAATTCCAACCCTGCCGCTATTTGCCGCGCAACTAGAACTGGTTGCCGAAGTATTTAGCGCCAAGCCGGTGGTATTGGAACAAATTGATTGATCCGGGCCGCGCCAAGCGCTTATTTGCCGATACAAAAGCTGGAAAAAATTTCGCCTAAGAGATCATCCGAGGTAAATTCGCCGGTGATGGCGGATAAGCTGGTTTGCGCCTGGCGCAGTTCTTCGGCAACCAGTTCGTGGGCTTGATGCTGCAATTGCTCGGCGGCGCGGTCGACGGCCTGCGCCGCCAGTTGCAGGGCTTGGATGTGGCGCGTTCTAGCGACAAACACGTTATCCGCGCTTTCGGTAAAGCCCATGCTTTGCTTCAGGTGTTGGCGCAGTAAATCCAGTCCCAATCGGTGTTTGATGGACAGATGAATTTCCGCGCCGTGCGGTGTTTCCAAGGCCTGGGGCTGGCCGCCGACCAAATCGATTTTATTGAACACTTTGGTGACCGCTATATTGGCCGGCAGACTGGCGTCCAGGCTGGCGCCATCCGGGTCGGTGCTGTCTATCAAGAGTAAAATTCGGTCGGCCTTGGCAATTTCCTGGCGGGCGCGGCGGATGCCTTCCTGCTCGACCGGGTTGTCGCTGTCGTGCAAGCCTGCGGTATCGATGATATGCAAAGGCATGCCATCCAGTTGAATACGTTCGCGCAGCACGTCACGCGTGGTGCCGGCAATATCGGTCACGATGGCCGCATCATGACCGGCCAGGGCGTTCAATAAACTGGATTTGCCGGCATTGGGTTTGCCGGCCAGCACCACGGTCATGCCGTCATGTAACAGCCTGCCCTGCTGAGCGGTTTTACAGATTTCGGCAAGTTTACTTTGCAAGCGCGCTATGCGCCCGGCTACCACGCCATCACCAAGAAAGTCGATTTCTTCATCGACAAAATCAATGGCCGCTTCGATAAACACCCGCAGTTCGATCAGTTCATCTATCAATTCGTTAATCTGTTCGGAAAACACGCCTTGCATAGATTGCTGCGCAGAGCGCACGGCTTGCTCGGTGCCGCTGCTGATCAGGTCGGCTATGGCTTCGGCTTGAGCCAAATCGATTTTGTTATTCAGAAAAGCCCGCTGACTGAATTCGCCGGGATTCGCCAGTCGCGCGCCCAGGGCCAATACTCGCCGCAGCAGCATATCCAACACCACGCTGCCGCCGTGGCCTTGCAGTTCTACAACCTGTTCACCGGTAAACGAAGCCGGCGCGGCAAAATACAACAGCAATCCGCTGTCGATCACCCGGCCATCGGCATCGAGGAAATTGGCATATTGTGCGTAGCGAGGTTTGGGAAGATTTTTGCCGGTGAGGCTTTGCACGATTCCGGGCGCGGACGGCCCGGAGATGCGAATGACGCCGACGCCGCCGTTACCGGGCGGCGTGGCAATGGCGGCTATGGTGTCGCCGTCACGCATGCGTTTTAGTGGGCGTGATTGTCTTCGGCCAGCACGTGTTTGGTGATGTACCACTGTTGAATGATCGACAAGCTGTTGTTGCAGATCCAGTACAGTACCAAACCGGATGGGAAGAACAGGAAGAACACGGTGAAAACGATAGGGAACATTTTCATCACCTGGGCTTGCAGCGGATCGATAGGTGCCGGATTCAAGCTTTGCTGAATCTTCATGGTGATGCCGTACAGGATCGGCAACAGATAGAATGGGTCTTGCGCGGACAAGTCATGTATCCACAAGGCAAACTCGGCCTGACGCAATTCCACCGTTTCGATCAATACCCAATACAGGGAAATGAACACCGGAATCTGCACCATGATCGGCAAACAGCCGCCGAGCGGATTCACTTTTTCCTTTTTGTACATCGCCATCATTTCGGTGTTGAACTTCTGGCGGTCGTCGGGATAACGCTCTTGCAGCTCTTTCAAGCGCGGCTGGATTTTGCGCATTTTTGCCATGGACTGGAAGCTGGCTTTCGACAGCTTAAAGAACAGCAATTTGATACACAGAGTCACACCCAAAATTGCCACACCCCAGTTTTCCACGTAACCGTAGATTTGGTTCAGCAGCCAGTAGATAGGCTTGGCTACCACGGTCAACCAACTGTAATCGACTGTCAATTCCAGACCTGGGGCAATGGCTTCCATGACCGGCTGAATTTTGGGACCAACAAACAATTGCGATTTAAGCACCGCTTCGCCATTGGCGGGCACGCTGACATCCGGCGAATAGGAACCGATGACATAACGGGCATCGTTCAGGGCTTTGGTGTAAAAATGGTTTTCCTGATCCGCAGGCGGAATCCAGGCAGCGGCGAAGTAATGCTGGATAAACGCACTCCAACCGCCTTGGCTAACGACGTTTAAGGTGTCGTCTGCCATGTCTTCGTATTTAACTTTTTTGTACTTGTCTTTCTCGGTGTAAACCACGCCACCGGAGTAAGTTCTGATGAAGTTGTTATTGCTTTTATCGCTGTGCTCGACCCGCAACAGTTGGTCGTACTGTTTGCCGACCCAAGGGTTGGCGGTTTGGTTGGCGACTTTTTGCTCGACTTGCACCAAATAGCTGCCGCGTTTGAACGTAAAGGTTTTGGTGACTTTCAAACCTTGTTGATTAGTCCACGTTAGCGGGATGCTGATTTGCTCTTGACCGTCTGCCAACTCATAGGACGTTTGCTCGGCAGTGAACACCGCGTGATGATCGGGAGCAGCAGCGGAATTCTGACTGGCGACTAGACCGGTTTGCGCCAAAAACATTTTTTCCGGACTGCTATCGAACAGCCGAATCGGCGATAAATCTTTCGCCGGCGCTTGCATACCTATCAAGGCATAAGCCGCGCTGACTGCGGAATTTTCTTTCTCGTGCGGATATTGCAACAAATCCAGGTTGCGTAAGGTACCGCCTTCGGTATCGATTTCCAGTGCAAACACATCGGTTTTGACTTTGACGACTTTGTCGGCGGCAACTTGCGCAGCAGCAGCCTGACCGGCAGTTTGTTGTGTACCTGGCTGGGCGGGATCCGCATTAGCCACAGTCCCGGCATCGCCGGCTACAATGGGCTTGTCGGAGATGATGGCCTGCGGCTTGGGACCGTAATCAATCTGCCATGACTCCCACAACATGTAGGAGATCATCAACATCGCCATGACAAGTACAAATCTTATGTTATCCATTGTTATTTACTCAATTTTTCCGGAACAGGATCGATGCCACCCTCGTGGAACGGATGGCATTTCAATAATCGTCGAAGCGTGAGGTAAGAGCCTTTGAAAGCACCATGAATCTGGATTGCCTCTAAGCCATAACTTGAACAGCTGGGATAAAAACGACATCTGGGTCCCAGCAAAGGACTTATGAAGTATTTGTAAACCTTGATCAGGGTTATGAGCAGGAATCGCATCGATCTACCAGTTTATGCCAATGCCTTTCCAATGACTTCCTCAATATGGGCGAGGCTGCATTTGCTGCATCGCCTCGTGCCAAAACAACAATATCAATGCTGACGATATGTTGACGCTGTAATCTAAAACTTTCCCTGACAGCCCTTTTTATGCGGTTCCGTGCGACTGCTTTTTTTATAGTTTTTTTTGCGATGGCCAAACCCAGCCGCGGATGCTGCAGGATATTGCTCGTCGCCAATACCGTAAAATATTTATCTGTGGACTTTACGGGATTGGTAAATACTTTTTTATACTCAGCGGGCGTCCCTAGCCGATACTGATCGGGAAAGCCGAAATCTTCCGCCGACAATTAAACCGTCAGCGAAGCGCGGCCTTTGGCTCTGCGCGCATTGATCACTTTGCGACCACCTACGGTAGCCATTCTGGCACGAAAGCCGTGAGTTCTTGCGCGTTTAATTTTGCTGGGTTGATAAGTTCTTTTCATGTGCTACTGCCTATGGTGATAAAAACGGATAAAAAAGGCTGCGAATCATACGTGACAGGCTTGCCAGTGTCAATTTGACTTGTAAATTTCCAAAACAGTGCAAAATGAACTACTCTCTGGAACACTACCGATGCATTCAGCATTATTGAAGGAGACTTGTTATGCATAAATTACCGTTTAAATCGATTTTAGCAACCAGCTTGTTAGTCGCAGGTTGCGCCACCACCACCGGCTGGACTCCCACCGTGGACACCTATAACGATCCCAATGCGTTCCGTTTGAATCAAGACATGCAGGAATGCGAACAGTTGGCTTCGCAGTCGGCCAGCACGGTTAAGGACACTGCGACCGGTGCAGCCGTCGGCGGCTTGATAGGCGCGGCGGGCGGCGCGGCAATTGGCGCGGTAGTCGGCAACCCTGGCACCGGCGCTGCCATTGGCGCCGCGGCCGGCGGTATTGGCGGCGGCGCTCAACAAGGCATACATTCCAACGACAGCTATAAAAATGCCTACCGCAACTGCCTCAGACAGCGCGGTCACAACGTCGTCAATTAATCCGCATTAACCCGTCGCTATTTTGGAGGCATTGGTTCCGTTTATCGGTGTTGCGATCATCATTGTACTGGTATTTGATTACACCAATGGTTTTCATGATGCCTCCAATATCATTGCCAGCGTCATCGCCTCCCGCGCGATGACGCCGGCTCAGGCGGTTATGCTGGTTGCAATCTTCGAATTCCTGGGGCCGCTACTCGGCGGAACTGCCGTCGCCAATACAGTAGGCACCTTGCTCGACCTTTCCTTTATCCCCAAAGCCGATGCGCTGTTAATCGTGGTGTCAGGCCTTTTTGCCGCGGTGTTCTGGAATTTGTTTACCTGGTGGCGCGGCCTCCCATCCTCCTCCTCGCACGCACTGGTAGGCGGCTTGATCGGCGCCACGCTAATCGGCATAGGCAGCGAACCCATCGCCTGGGGATTCAACGAATTAAGCGACGGCCGAATACATGGCTTCAGCAAAATTCTACTGGCTTTACTGCTCTCGCCCGTCTTGGGCTTTCTGGTAGGCTTTGTAATTCAGCGACTGACGATGTTCTTATTGCGGTCCGCATCGCCAAGCATTAATCGGCAGCTTCGTAACGTCCAGTGGCTAACCGCCGCCGCGCTGGCTTTTGCTCACGGCGCCAACGATGCGCAAAAAAGCATGGGCGTGTTGACCTTGATTTTGTTACTTAGCGGGGAAATCGACAGCTTTAAAGTACCAGGCTGGGTGATGTTGTTTTGCGCTTGCGCCATGACCGCCGGCGTGCTGACCGGCGGCTGGCGCATAGTGCGGACCTTAGGTTTTGCCATCTATAAAATCCGCCCGATCCACGCCCTAAATGCCCAACTGAGCGCATGCCTGACCATTTTCGGCAGCTCGCTGATGGGCGCACCGGTGTCCACGACGCATGTAGTGGCATCGTCGATCATGGGTATTGGCGCCTCTGATCGCCCAAGAGCGGTGCGCTGGGGAAAAGCCTTGGAAATTTTGCGAACCTGGCTGATCACCATCCCCGGCTCGGCAATCATCGCCTGCATCAGTTTTCTGATATTCGATTACCTTCTTAAATAGCCACTGCAATCTTCATGTCATCTCCCAAGCTTTCACTGGCCTCACGGCTGTTCCAGAGAATATTCCCCAAAACCGCAGACTTTTATCTGTTACTGCACCAACAGTGCCAGCAGGTCTGCGTCACCGTCGACAATCTGGTCCGCTTCATGGCCAGCGAATCGGTGGAAGCCGGCAAGATGCTGAAAGAAGACGAACACGAAGCCGACCGGATCCGCATTCACAACCTGCACGAACTAAACAGCTCGTTTGCCACGCCGATAGACCGCGAAGACATTTATCGCGCCATCGCCTCCATGGACAGCATCGTTACCTATTGCAAAAGCACTTATAACGAGATGGAAGCACTGGAACTGAACCCCGACAGCCATTCACAGGCGATGGTCATCGAGCTGCAAGTGGGCATCAAAGCGCTGGAGCGCGGCTTCGCAGTCTTGGGCAAACATCCTTCCGAGGCCGAACAACACGCCTTTGCCGCCCGCCATTCGGAACGCCGTATCGAGAAGATGTACCGCAAGGCCATCGCCGACTTATTCCAAGGGGAAGACTACTTAAACATGTTTAAACAACGCGAGCTTTACCGGCATCTGTCCAATGCCGCCGACAAGGTTCATGCCACCGCGAATGTACTGGAAGACATCATCGTCAAACTGGGCTGAATAGTGCGACAAGCCGTTTAAAATAGCCCCGTGCAGCCCGTTATTTTCAACGGGCGAATGCGTCCGGCATCGCCCCCAAAAGCCCTATCATCCATGCTACAATCTGCCCCGGTTTAAATCCTGTTACTCAAAGAGGTTCACTTCGTGGCAAACATCACCAGCCGAAAATCCGCAATGACTCTTTTTTCATCGCCAGCCTGCATAATGAGCCACTGCGCCAGGCTAGTTGTATACGAAAAAGGCGTGCCAGCGGAAGTTGAGTTTTTCGACCCGAATGACCCGCCCGAAGACCTGCTGGAACTGAACCCCAACGGTAATGCCCCGACTTTCGTGGAACGCGACTTGGTGCTGTACGACGCCCGCATCATCATGGAATATTTGGATGAACGCTTCCCTCACCCCGCCTTGCATCAAATGGACCCGGTCTCCCGCGCCAACGCCCGGATGCTGATCAAACGCATCGACCAGGAGTGGTATCCGCTGCTGGATGACGTACTGGTCAACGGTGACAAAAAGGCCGCCAAAGCTAAAAAACAGCTCCGGGAAAGTTTGATGGCTGCCGCGCCGGTATTTGAAGCCACACCGTATTTCATGAGCGAGGAGTACTCTCTGATCGATTGTGCGATGGCGCCGTTCTTGTGGCGACTACCGAGCATCGGCATTGATATTGCCGGCCTAGGCAAAGGCATCACTGCCTACGCCAACCGACTTTTCTCGAGACGGGCTTTTCAAGAAAGCCTGAGCCGCGAAGAAAAAGACATGATGCAAGCCCCAAGCAAATGACCCCACTTAAACCCTATCTGATTCGCGCCATCTACGAATGGATCGTCGACAACAGCCTGACCCCCCATCTGTTGGTCAATGCCGACTATCCCGGCGTAACGCTGCCAGGCGACTTCGTGGAAGACGGCCGAATCGTGCTGAACATGCGCCCGGAAGCCATTCAAGGTTTGGTGCTGGGCAATGAAGAAATCCAATTCAACGCCCGTTTTTCCGGCAAACCCATGCGCATTATCGCGCCGTGCAAAGCGGTGTTGGCCATCTATGCCAAGGAAAACGGCAAGGGTATGATTTTCGACCCGGAAGAGAATGAGGACGAAACCCCACCGACACCGACAGAACCCAAACCTCCGCAAAAACCACAATTAAGAGTGGTTAAATAGCAAACGTATGCCGAAAGGAATGCCTCGGTACCGAGGCATTCTTCAGCCAGCCTAAGCAAACCTGTAAAAAAGCCTCCTCCAGTTACCGACAATTGGCACCGAAACCCAGCCAAACACCTGTACACCTTAAAGACACCGACTAAACTGTGCGATAGAATGCCGAGTCATTTCAATCCGGGGGATAAACGATGTCGCACGATACTGCCAAGGTCTATAGCGAGACCGAAATCGCCGAGCGTTTAACACAGGAACTGCCGCACTGGTATTACGAAAACGGCTGGATCCGCCGCAAAATAAAGACCAGCGGCTGGAAAGCGACTTTAATGGTTGTCAATACAGTCGGCCACTTGGCCGAAAAAGCCTGGCACCACCCGGATTTAACTGTTTCCTATGCGTTTGTGATCGTCAAACTGGTCACGCATTCGGCAAAAGGCATCACGGATAAAGATTTTCTGCTGGCCAAAAAAATTGAAGAAGTGTTGTTGTGGGATGCAGCGGAAACCTCCGCCGGCATCTTTGAAGGCACACCCGACGATCCACGATTCAAATATATTAAAAAAGATTGAGGACTTTTCTATGACTGAAATTACCGAGGTACCCAGCCCTTTTTGCGGCATTGGTACCGACGACCTGAGCATACGGGTGAACGGCACAACCTTGAAAGTGACCGCAAACGGTTGCTCAGTCAATACACCGGCATTCGAACAGGCCATAGCGGACACCTCGCCGCGCATTGCCGGGGAGGCAGCGAGCTTGGAAGCGGCGGCCAGCAAAGCTGCGGAATTACTACGAGACACTAATCAACCTGTGATTGGCGGCTGCGCGACCGACGTTAACGGCATGCGCGCCCTGCTGGCTTTAGCCGACAAGAGCGGCGCGGTGGTCGATAACCTCAATTTTAGTAACGCCCGCCGCAATTTGCTGGCTTTGCAGGACTCCGGCTGGATGAATACCACGTTAGCCGAACTGAAAAACCGTTGCGATTTATTGCTGGTGGTCGGCACCGATCTGGAGGCCTTTGCCCCGCGTTTTTTCGAGAAATATCTGTGGAACGAAGAATCGATGTTCCTCGACAGCACTGCCAACCGCGAAATTATTTATCTGGGTAAAGCACCGTCTGGAAACGCCTCAACGTCTCCTACCGGCCAAAAAGCCAGCGTACTAACTTGTGCTGACGCCGACTTGCCGGATGTGACCGCCGCATTGTCAGCCCTGGTTAAAGGCCGCATAGTACACGCACAAAGCGTCGCCGGCATTGCCATTAGCGATTTGCAATCCATCGCGGACAAACTGAAAGCCGCCCATTACGGCGTAGTGCTGTGGGGCGCAGCGGCATTGGCATTTGATCAAGCAGAGCTGACCGTACAAACCCTATGTAATATCGTCAAAGACCTTAACCAGTTAGGCACACGCTGCTCCGGTTTCCCATTGGGCGGCAAGGAAGGCGACCAAACCGCTAACCAAGTCTGCGGCTGGACTACCGGTTACCCGGCGCGCGTCAATTTTGCCCGTGGCTATCCCGAGTACGACCCTTATCTGTACGACACCCAAGCGCTGCTAAATAACGGCGAGGCCGATGCCTTGGTGTGGGTTCAGACCTTTAACAGCAGCGCACTGCCGCCGAAAACCGACTTACCGACCATCGTCATCGGCCGCTCAGGCATGAAGTTCGAGAATGAGCCGGATGTGTTCATTCCGGTCGGCACGCCCGGCATCGACCATGCCGGACACGCTTATCGCCTGGACAACGTGGTGGCGATCCGCCTGAAAAAATTGCGCGACTCCGGCCTACCCAGCACCGCCGAAGTCCTGACCGCTATCGAACAAGCACTTTAGGATCAAACACATGCTGATAAAACTTACAGGTGGAACCGTTTACGATCCGGCCAGCGGCATCGACGGGCAACAGCAAGACATTTACGTACAGGATGGCCGCATTATCGATGCGCCAAAAGACGACAGACCGGTCGATCAAGAATACGATCTGCGCGGCAAGGTAGTCATGTCCGGCGCCATCGACATGCACACGCATATCGGCGGCGGCAAAGGCAATATCGCCCGCACCCTGCTGCCTGAAGACCATCGCCAGGACCCGGTGCACCGCACACCAATTACTCGCTCCGGCAACGGCCACGCGATGCCCAGCACCTATGTCGCCGGCTATCGTTACGCGGAAATGGGCTATACCGCCTGCTTCGAACCGGCGGTATTGCCGATCAACGCCCGCCAAGCACACATGGAAATGGGCGACACGCCGATAGTCGACAAGGGCGGTTACGTGATGCTGGGCAGCGATGACTTTTTGCTGCGCATGATGACCGCCAACAAAGATCAAAAAGCCATCAATGATTACGTAGCTTGGACACTGAACGCCGCCAAGGGTATCGGCATTAAAGTGGTGAATGCCGGCGGCATCAGCGCGTTTAAATTTAACCAGCGCAAACTGGATTTGGACGAGCAAAACAGCCATTACGCTGTGACGCCAAGACAAATCCTGCAAACCCTAGCCAGAGCCGTGCAAGAGTTGGGCATCACGCATCCGCTACATGTGCATGGTTGCAACCTGGGCGTCCCCGGCAATCTGGAAACAACCCTAAACACTATCGAAGGCATCGACGGCTTGCCGATGCACTTGACGCATATTCAGTTTCATAGCTACGGTAAAGAAGGCGATTTCAAATTCTCCTCCGGTGCCGCGCAGATCGCCGAGGCAATCAATAGCAATCCGAACATCACCGCCGACGTCGGCCAAATCCTGTTCGGCCAGACCGTCACCGCCTCCGGCGACAACATGCGCCAACATGCCAACCATCGCTTCGCCAGCCCCAATAAATGGGTATGCATGGACATCGAATGCGATGCCGGCTGCGGCGTGGTGCCGTTTAAATACAAAGATCAAAACTTCGTCAATGCCTTGCAGTGGGCCATCGGTTTAGAAATATTCCTGTTGGTCGAAGATCCTTGGCGAATATTCCTGACCACCGACCACCCCAACGGCGCGCCGTTCACCAGCTATCCGCATTTGATCCGCTTGCTGATGGACCGCAGCTTCCGTAACGACATGCTGGCCACCATCCATCCGGAAGCGCAAAAGATGACTACGCTGGCCTCGATTGAACGCGAATATACATTGAATGAAATCGCCATCATGACCCGTGCCGGCGCGGCCCGCATCATCGGTTTGAAAGACCGCGGCGCCTTGAGTGCCGGCAACTTCGCAGACATCACCGTTTACACCGAAAACTCGGACCGTCAGACCATGTTCACCAAACCTGACTTTGTGTTCAAAGACGGTGAACTGGTAGTCAAAGACGGCGAAGTCGTGAAAGTCACCTGGGGCACCACCCACATCGTCAAACCGGACTACGATCTATCCATCGAAAAAGACCTCAAACCTTATTTCGACAAATACCTGACCATGAAACTCGGCAACTTTAAAATCAGCGACGACGAAATTAGCGAAGACGGACGCGGTAGCTTGACGGCGCATCCATTGCGAGGTGCAGCATGATTATTAACGGCGTAACCATAGACAAAACCTTTGCAGAGGCCTTCCCGATGAAGGCAACGCGGGCCATCATCACCGCGCAGAACGAAAAATGGGCGATGATTTCCGCGCAAGCGATGACCGGTTTTGCCACATCGGTGATCGCTTGCGGTTGCGAGGCTGGGATCGAACGGGTGTTGAGCCCGAACGAAACGCCGGACGGACGGCCCGGCATCGCCATCATGATTTATGCGATGGGCGGCAAAGGTTTGGCCAAGCAATTGGAAACCCGTGCCGGCCAATGCGTATTGACCTCGCCGACCTCAGCACTATTTGCAGGCATCGAAGGCGGCAAGCCAATTCCCTTGGGTAAGAACCTGCGCTACTTCGGCGACGGCTTTCAAATCGCCAAGAAAATCGGCGGCAAGCGTTATTGGCGAGTGCCTGTGATGGATGGTGAATTCTTGACTGAAGCCACGACCGGTATGGTAGACGCGGTTGGCGGCGGCAACTTTCTGGTACTGGCGGAATCGCAACCGCAAGCCCTAGCGGCCTGCGAGGCGGCGATTGAAGAAATGCGCAAAATTCCCAATGTGATTATGCCCTTCCCTGGCGGCGTGGTACGTTCCGGATCGAAAGTCGGATCGAAATACGCCTCGTTAGGCGCATCTACCAACGATGCCTTTTGCCCCACGTTAAAAGGCGTGACCAAAACCGATTTGTCGCCGGAAATCGAATCGGTGATGGAAATCGTCATTGACGGCTTGAGCAAGGAAGACATCGATAAAGCCATGCGCGTTGGTATTCAAGCGGTTTGCGATTTGGGCGCCGCCAATGGCATCAAGCGTATCAGCGCCGGCAACTATGGCGGCAAGTTGGGCCCGTTCCACTTTCATTTGCAGGAGATCATGGCATGAGCGCGCTAACCTTTACCCTGAAACAGCCAACCGACCAGCGCATCGACATGTCTCCGCTGGTCTGTCAAAAACTGCAAGGTTTGGATGTGGATGCGATTGCCGCTATCGAACTTCAAAACGGCAAGCGGCGGATGCGAGTTGATGAATTGTTTTATATAACCGGCATGAACACCCAGGAAATCATCATTGCCTACAGTGACGGCAAGTTGGACTTTATCGGTAAAGAACTGGACGGCGGCAGCATCAGTGTGCAAGGCGATGCCGGTGCTTATCTGGGCATGCAAATGAAATCGGGCACTATCAACGTTAGTGGCGATGCGGGCTTGTACGCCGCTTGTGAAATGAAAAACGGCTTTCTGCAAATCGAAGGCGATGCCGGAGATTTTCTGGGCGGCGCCCTACCCGGCAACAAACAAGGTATGAAAGGCGGCACGGTGCTGGTGAAAGGCAATGTCGGCCAGCGCGCCGGCGACCACATGCGGCGCGGCCAGATTCTGATCGAAGGCAATGTCGGCGATTATTGCGGCTCGCGCATGCTAGCAGGCACTATTGCCGTGATGGGTAACACCGGCCGCTATCTGGGCTATGCGATGCGGCGCGGCACTTTGTTGCTGTGGAATCAGCCGCAATTATCAGCGACTTTCAACGACTGTGGCTCACATACCCTGGCCTTCCTGCCCATACTGTTCGCATCGTTCAAATCCTTCAACTCCCGGTTTGCCGACAGTGGTGCGGCGTTTAACCGCGTGCAGCGTTACGGCGGCGACATGGCGGAAACCGGACGCGGCGAAGTGCTGATCCGAATCTAACCCATTGCCGCGCAAACCGATTACGGTTTGCGCGGCGCATCTCAAGTGAAGCCGATACTCACCACCACAAATCATAACCGCAACGTTGCCGGTCTGAAATATGTGTATCCGGTCATCTCTCGTCGTGCGGGCGGTTTGTCGATTGGGGTAAATTTCAACCCAAATAGTGCCTGCAACTGGCGCTGCATTTATTGCCAAGTACCGGAGTTACAGCGCGGCAACGCACCGGAAATGGATTTTGCATTGCTGGAGCAGGAACTGCGTTTCTTTCTGGAATACGTGCAGCACGGTGATTTTTTCGAGCAATTTAACGTAGAAATCAACCAGCGTGTTATCAAGGATATCGCCATTTCCGGCAACGGCGAGCCGACCAGCCTGATGGATTTCGATAAAGCCGTACATCTGATCGGCGAGATTGCCACAGAATCAGGCGTATTTCCTGCCAGCAAATTCGTCTTGATCAGTAATGGCAGCTTAATACACCAATCAACAGTGCAAGCAGGCTTGGCGGAATTGGGCAGGTATCACGGCGAACTCTGGTTCAAGCTGGACAGTGCGACCGAACAGGGCCGTAAACTGATCAACAACACCGGTCAGAGTCAGCACAAATTATTAGAACACCTAAAGATTGCCACCAGCCTTTGCCCAACCAAACTACAAACCTGCATGCTGCGTTATCGGCAAGCGTGGTCTGACAGTGAAAAACTAGCCTATTTAGCGCTTTTGCAGGAATTACGAGCTAGCAAGATTAAACTGCAAGAAATTATGCTTTACAGCGTGGCCAGACAATCGTTCCAAGCGGAAGCAAACGAGCTAGAAAGAATGGATATTGAAGAGATGAATGCGTTTGCCGCTGACATCAAAGCGCTGGGCTATGATGTCAGCGTTAGCCATTAGGCCATAACATCGAGAAGAGATCCGAGCATTTTTTCATGAGTCTTGATCATTTTGGCACCAGCTGAGGTTTCCAACTCTGCTTCTTTCAAGCTCAACACCGGCTTAAATAAGTCAGCTGAACCGACATCTTTTGAACCACCGACTTCCTGAGCTTGCACCGGCAAATTCGCAATCGTTTGCGCGGCGGTACTGGCTTTTTGCTGAGCATTGCTGATCAGAGTGGTTGCGCTATTCAGTACATTGCTAATCATGGTACACCTCCTGCAAATCGAGTTTGCATCATACCGCTCCGGTTATCGGCTTGCCAAGCGCAGAGCTTTAACTTCTCAACACCGTTTTGCCTAGCCAGTCACACTTACTTAACTATTTGTCTTTCTTAACTATTTTTACGTAGAGATCTTTCAAAAACGGCAGACCTTGGCTCTGGAATTTCGACCAGACATAAACACCGGCTTGCTTCAGTAACTCAGCTAATTTTTTAGCCGCAGCTTCTCCGCCAATCTGCTTAAATTTAGCTTCGACTATCGTACTCCACTGTGGTCTGGGCTGACCTTCGGCATCCAGAAACACCCTATCAAACAACCACATTTCCGCGACCGACACCGTCCACATAAACGCAAACGACACCGCCATGCCACCACCCGCCACGATCACCAGCCAGGCGAAGATCGGATCCAGCTTCGTCAACCACCACGACAATATATCCACCAGTAAAAACACATACGGCATACCGATCGCGATACATTTGTACTTGATGGTACTGGTTTCCGAAAAGCTGAAAATCAAGCCGACAAACATGAAGATAAAACTGATGCCGAACAAGTGAATATGCGAAACCCGCGTCAGCGAACTAAACGTAGCGCCTTCGTCTTCCTTGGTGTATTCCTTCAATACTTTGAAGTCACTTAAGTTGGGGATGGATGCATCCTTGTTATGGCACATCACGCAACGATTCTCGATGATTTTATCGACTCCGCGATCAACAAAGTCATCCTGATCAGCACCATCGCGCACCCATTGTATGATGGCGAAACGCTCCTGCTCGGAGGCGTTTTCTTTCATTGCCCCGTTTAATTGAGTTTCCAGCATCGTTCCCGAGCGGTTGCCGTAATAACTGTAGACAATATCGTCTATCGACAGGCCAAACTTGCCGTCAGCCATACCGTGAGTAAACAGAATTTGGATCAAGGCCATCAGATAGCCGACCGCCACGGTAGTCAAATAGCCGGTAAACAGCACTTTGACAGGGGTATCCATTTGTTTTAAAGAAGAAAATTCGCGTGCCATGGTCAGTTACGCCGAAAAGGAAGGGATGGCCGCATTATAGCTTGGTTATATTACCGTTAACCGAAAATTCCATATTGTTGCGGGCATAAAAAAGGCCCTTGCAAGCAAGAGCCTTTTTACCCGTAACCGTTAACGCTTATCTGGGCAGGACATTCGCGGCAGTCAAACCTTTAGGACCGGATTCGATATCGAATTGAACCGATTGGCCTGGAGACAAGGTCTTAAAACCTTCGCCCTTAATAACAGAATGATGTACAAAAACATCTTCCTTGCCTTCGGAAGGCTCGATAAATCCAAACCCTTTGGTGTTGTTGAACCACTTTACAGTGCCTGTTGCCATTTCTAAAACTCCTACAAAATAAAACTAATGGTTACGCAGACCGACAATATTGACAACCGGACCTGCTGACTAGCAATGGCCATAATCCCTCAACATCTGTTATCTGAGCGGCGACATTGTACTTTGAAACATTTATCAAGGCTACCAACGATGTCCATCTCAACCCGCCAATCAATAGCCATAATTTCACCCAAAAAATAGTGGAATTATCCGCTAGTCCTCGCTTGAAAAGCGCTACGTAGCGCCCCATCTCTGCGGCAACACAATTTATATCCCAAATGAGGTACGCAGCATGCGAATGGATAAATTAACCAGTAAATTTCAACAAGCGCTCAGCGACGCGCAAAGCATGGCCTTGGGCAAAGATCACCAATTTATAGAGCCCGTGCATGTGATGTTGGCGCTGATCGACCAGGAAGGCGGCAGCATCAAGCCATTGCTGATGCAGGTCGGCATTCAGGTCAACGCGTTGCGTAACGAGCTAAGCAAGGAAATCGACCGCCTGGCCAGCGTCTCCGGGTCCGGCGGCGACGTGCAAATCTCCAACGAGCTGTCGCGGATGTTGAACCTGACCGACAAACTGGCGCAGAAGCGTAAGGATGCGTTCATTTCCAGCGAATTATTTTTGCTGGCAGCCCTGGAAGCCAGCAGTTCCCTGCAAAAAATTCTGAAACAGGCCGGCGTCACCGCATCCGCTGTGGAAAAAGCCATAGAAAACATGCGCGGCGGCCAAAACGTCAATGACGCCAATGCCGAAGACCAACGCCAGGCTCTGAAAAAATACACCATCAACCTGACCGAACGCGCCGAGCAAGGCAAACTCGATCCAGTGATTGGCCGCGACGACGAAATCCGCCGCACCATCCAGGTCTTGCAACGCCGCACCAAAAATAATCCAGTGCTGATCGGCGAACCCGGCGTCGGTAAGACCGCCATCGTCGAAGGCCTAGCGCAACGTATCGTCAACGGCGAAGTGCCGGAAGGTATCAAGGGCAAGCAGTTGCTGTCGCTGGATATGGCCGCACTGATCGCCGGCGCCAAGTTTCGCGGCGAATTCGAGGAGCGCTTGAAAGCGGTGCTGAACGACGTTGCCAAACAGGAAGGCCAAATCATCTTGTTCATCGACGAATTGCATACCATGGTCGGTGCCGGCAAGGCAGAAGGCGCGATGGACGCCGGCAACATGCTGAAGCCAGCTCTGGCCCGCGGCGAACTGCATTGCGTCGGCGCCACCACGCTGGACGAATACCGGCAATACATCGAAAAAGACGCCGCTTTGGAACGGCGTTTTCAAAAAGTACTGGTCGACGAGCCCAGCGTCGAAGACACCATCGCCATCTTGCGCGGTTTGAAAGAACGTTACGAAATTCATCACCGCGTCGAAATCACCGATCCGGCCATTGTCTCCGCTGCGGTGCTGTCGCACCGTTACATTTCCGACCGGCAGTTACCGGACAAAGCCATAGACTTGATTGATGAAGCCGCCAGTCGAATCCGCATGGAAATGGATTCCAAGCCCGAGGCCATGGATAAACTCAGCCGCCGGTTGATACAGCTGAAAATCGAGCGCGAGGCCATGAAAAACGAAACCGACGCGGCTTCGAAAAAGCGTCTGGAAATCTTGCAAGTGGAAATCGCCGATCTGGAGAAAGAATACTCAGACCTGGACGAAATCTGGAAGGCCGAAAAAGCCGCGCTGCAAGGCACCGCCAGCATAAAAGAAAATCTGGAGCGCGCCCGCCTGGAATTGGAAGCGGCCCGCCGCAGCCAAGATTATGCACGCATGTCGGAACTGCAATACGGCGAAATTCCTAAGCTGGAAAAAGAGCTGGATCTGGCATCGCAGGCGGAAATGCAAGAAACCACCTTGTTGCGCAGCAGGGTGACCGAAGAAGAAATCGCTGAAGTGGTCTCGAAATGGACCGGCATTCCAGTTTCGAAAATGATGGAAGGCGAGCGCGAAAAACTCCTGCGCATGGAAGAAGAACTGGGTAAACGGGTGATCGGCCAAACCGAAGCCTTAAAAGCCGTCAGCAACGCCATCCGCCGTTCGCGGGCCGGCCTGTCCGATCCGAACCGGCCCAACGGCTCGTTCCTGTTTTTAGGTCCGACCGGTGTCGGTAAAACCGAGTTATGCAAGGCTCTAGCTGAGTTCATGTTTGACACCGAAGAAGCCATGGTCCGCATCGATATGTCGGAGTTCATGGAGAAACATTCGGTGGCCCGCTTGATCGGCGCACCGCCCGGTTATGTTGGCTATGAAGAAGGTGGCTATCTAACAGAAGCGGTGCGTAGGAAACCCTACTCGGTGATCCTGCTCGACGAAATCGAGAAAGCCCACAACGATGTGTTTAACGTATTGCTGCAAGTATTGGACGATGGCCGCTTGACTGATGGCCAGGGCCGGACTGTGGACTTTAAAAACACGGTGGTAGTCATGACGTCGAACTTGGGCTCCAGCGTGATCCAGGAACTGGCGGGCGAGAGTAATTACATCGAGATGAAGGATGCGGTAATGGACATCGTCGGCCAGCATTTCCGGCCGGAATTCATCAACCGGGTAGACGAAGCCGTGGTGTTCCATCCGCTAGGCCAAGGTCAAATCCGCGCGATCTGCAAAATTCAGATCGAGCTGCTACACCAACGTTTACAAGAAAAAGACATGGGTATGGAAGTCAGCGAAACGGCGCTGGATTTACTTGGTGAGGCCGGCTTTGACCCGGTCTATGGTGCGCGGCCGTTGAAAAGAGCAATACAACGGCAACTGGAAAATCCGCTAGCGAATGAAATTTTGTCCGGACATTTCATTCCTGGGGATGTAATTAAAATCGATGTCGCCAACGACGGACTAACTTTTAGCAAATAAATGTAGTTCTGAGCGCCGGGTTAGACCAATGTCTAGCCCGGCTTCCGGCGACTACTCCTCCGCCCCAGCCTGAACCAAAATACTCTCAATTTCCTTATGCCCTCGTGTTTGGGCAAACTGCAACGCATTGGCTGTCGGCTTAGCGCCGTTGGCCAATAAAAGCTTGACCATTTCCAACTGCCCTCTACCGGCGGCCAATCCCAGCGCCGCTCCGCCTCCGGCATTCACATCCATGCCGGCGTCGAGAAACAGCTTTACGACCAACATGTCCCCAACACCGGCCGATGATGCGAATTGCGGCTCGGTATATTCGATGCCCATTTGTTGCAATTCTTTTCTGGCGGCTACGACATCCGCTGCAAACGCTACTTCGGTTTGAAACAGGCAGGACACCGCCAGAGTCAAAGCGACCAGGGCGCTAGCTCGGCGATTGCGGGGTAAGAGTCTATTGACCATTTTTGCCTCCGTGGAAAATAAACGGGAACACCCAGCGCATGTGGGGCTAAATCAAATTTTAATCACCCGCCCCTCGGCGGCCGATTGCAGCGCGGCAACAATGGTCCGGCAATTGTCGCGAGCGTCGTTGATCGACAATTGCGGATCCTTGCCGTTTAATACGCAATCGCTGAAATGCTCTATTTCCAGACGAAAATGATTGGCGACAGGCAAACGCTCTTCCGACTGCCGCCCGTCTTCCGTCCACCAGGAGATTACCGGCACATCCCCAGGTAACTGCCAAACCACGTGGCATTTGATTCCGCCTTGGGTACCGATAATTTCATATTCGCAGCGCCGGGCACGTTCGAAGCTGAAATCGAAATGCGCGAATTTTCCGTCGCCAAAATCCAGAATGCCGCTAGTCGTGATGTCGGCACCACTTTCCACATATTTGGATAAGGCAGTGACGGTACGTGGTGCTTGTTGAAAGAACATGCGTAACGAATGGATCGCATAGCAGCCAATATCCCACATCGCCCCGCCGCCGCGCGAGACGTCTTCGGCCAATCGATACATCCGCGCCGGACGCATCATGAACGAGTAGCTGGCGCGCACCGAGCGGATTTCGCCGATCAAACCGGACCGGATCAATTCCAAGACGCGGGCGTGCTGCGAATGGAAGCGATACATAAAACCTTCCATCACGGTCACCCGATAACGGCGCGCGGCGGTTTCGATTGCGTCAATGTCTTCTACCGTCAAAGCCATCGGCTTTTCGCACAGCACATGCTTACGGTGTTCAATGGCTCGCAAGGTCCATTCTGCGTGCTCATGATTGGCCATCGGCAAATAGATTGCCTGCACGTCTTCGTCATTCAGCAACGCATCCAGATTGTCGTAACTCGGTATTTCCGGATGGCAAGGGGCGTATTGAGCGAGTGTTTGTCCTGCGGCTCCGGGGCGGCGGCTGGCTATGCCTACCAGCTTTGCATTGGACGCTTCGACTATCGCCGGCAACAGGCGCTCGTTGATACGGGCAGCGCCGAGAATGCCCCAACGAAGTTTGGCTTGGTCTTGGTTATTCATGACAGTACCTTAGACTGATGAGCTGAGAGCTATCAGATTAGCAGCTTGTCTGCGCGCCGCAAGCTCTTCATCCCAAAAAGTTATGCGAGAATAGACAGTTTTCGACTAACGGCAAGACTAGAAATCACAGTACTTGGGCAGTGTAGAACTACCGCGCATAAAAAAGGCCCAAGCAACATCTGTTGCATAGGCCTTGTTGATCTATCGACCTGCTGTCGAGATCAAGCCATCGCGCGCAATCTGTCGTTAAGTCTGCTTTTGCTGCGAGCCGCTTTATTTTTGTGGATAAGGCCTTTGTTAACAGCCGAATCGATTACAGGAACAGCGGTTTTAAACGCGGCTTGAGCTTGCTCTTTATCGCCTGCTCTAACAGCGGCGATCACTTTTTTAACGAAAGTGCGTAAGTTGCTGCGCTGTCCGGCATTGCGAATACGGCTTTTCTCAGCCTGACGCGCTCTTTTTCTAGCTTGTGGTGAATTAGCCATAGTCTATCAGTTCTTTTGAGTTAATCTGGAACCGCGTATTATCATTTTGGATGCTATGATTGTCAAATTTTTAGTGTTTCCAAACCCAATCTGAGGCCTGCAGTGAGCAAGCAGCTGTTTAAATCTACCGCAATCGTTAGCAGTATGACCATGATTTCGCGGATCATGGGTTTTGTAAGAGACATGCTATTTGCCAACATTTTCGGCGTTAACGCGGCAACCGATGCGTTTTTCGTGGCCTTCAGAATTCCGAACTTTCTCCGCCGCTTATTCATGGAAGGCGCGTTCGCGCAGGCATTTGTGCCGGCACTGACCGATTATAACGAAAAAGGTAGCCGCGAGGCATTGCAACTGTTTATCGACCGCACTGCCGGCACGTTGGCAGTCTTGTTGATGCTATTCACAGTGGCGGGCGTCATTGCCGCCCCATTGCTAATCCTGCTTTTTGCGCCGGGCTTTCTGTGGGAAGGCGGCCAGTACGAACTGGCGGTGCAAATGCTCCGCATTACCTTCCCGTATTTATTCTTCGTTACTCTAGTTGCATTCGCAGGCGCAATTTTGAATGCACGCGGTAAATTCGCAATTCCGGCTCTAACCCCGGTATTTCTGAATATTTGCATGATAGGCGCTGCGGTATGGATTTCGCCGCTTATGGAGCAACCGATCATGGCGCTGGCGTGGGGCGTATTCGCAGCCGGCGTGGTGCAACTGCTGTTTCAAATCCCCGCTCTAATTCGACTAGGCTTAATGCCGCGACCACGCTGGGGTTACCAAGATCCGGCAGTGAAACGCATGCTAAAACAGATGCTCCCCGCCATTTTTGGTGTATCCGTGGTGCAAGTTAATTTACTATTTGGCACTTTGGTCGCCTCGTTTTTGACCTCCGGCAGCGTTTCCTGGCTGTATTACTCGGATCGGTTGGTGGAGTTTCCGCTCGGTATTTTGGGTGTGGCGCTTGCAACAGTCATTTTACCCAGATTGTCCGAAAATCATGCTACTGAGGATGCCATGGCCTTTTCCAAGGCGTTGGACTGGGGCCTGAAATTGGTATTATTGATAGGCTTGCCGGCCACTTTGGGTTTAACACTGTTGGCCGAACCCTTGCTATCGACGCTGTTTCAATATAACGAATTTGGCAGCGAAGATGTGCGGATGGCGGGTAAAAGCCTGATGGCTTATGCGCTAGGCTTATTGGCATTTATGCTGATCAAGATCCTGGTTCCAGGCTTCACTTCTCGCCAGGACACACAAACGCCGATGCGTTTTGGCATGTATTCCATCGTCGCGAATATCGTGTTGAGCCTATTGCTGGCATTTCCCTTCGCGCATGCCGGCATCGCCCTGGCAACGACTTTGTCGGCATACCTAAACGCGCTACTCCTGTTGCTTAGACTGCTAAAAACCCGAACATACCGTCCCAGCGAACAATGGCTGTCATACATTCTGCGGATTGTGGCAGCCAACGCAGTTATGTCAGGGTTCTTGTATTATTTTGTCGATGCCACGCTTTGGCTGGATTGGAACGCCTCGCAACGAGGATTGCATCTGGGAATGACAATCGGATTGGCAATATTGATTTATAGTTTGACGCTAGTATTGTTGGGCATCCGGCCCCGACATATCGGCTTGCAAAAATCCGTAACGACTTGAGATTCTCTGCGACGCCACCATTGTCATGTAAAATGCTCCGCAAACAGCGGTTTCCGTAACGATTCAACATAATAATCAGTAAGCTATGAAAACAAAAACAATCGGTTTTATTGGTGGCGGCAACATGGCGACCAGTCTAATCAGCGGCTTGATTGCCAGCGGTCATTCACCGCAGCAGATCTGGGTATCGGATACCGCGCCCGCCACGTTGCAGGCTCACGCCGATCAACTTCACGTGAATACTACCGCCAGTAATGAGACAGTCGTTAACGAAGTCGAAGTGGTGGTGCTGGCAGTTAAACCGCAAATACTGCGTGACGTTGCTTTGCAAATCGCCCCCTGTCTGAAGCAAAAAAATGTGCTGGTAGTATCGATTGCCGCCGGCATTTCGCAGCAAAGTCTATCCAAATGGCTAGGCAGCGAAGTCGCTATTGTGCGCTGCATGCCTAATACTCCGGCATTGGTGCAAACCGGCGCAACAGCATTGCACGCCAACGCGAATGTAGACGAGGAACAAAAAGATCTAGCTGAAAACATTCTACGCGCAGTCGGGTTGGCGTTGTGGGTAAACGACGAAAGCCAACTCGACGCCGTAACTGCGGTATCGGGCAGCGGGCCGGCTTATTTTTTTCTGCTGATGGAAGCGATGGAAAAAGCCGCCCTGGAATTGGGCCTGGACGAACGCTCAGCGAGACTGCTGATTCAGCAAACAGCACTGGGCGCCGCCAAAATTGCGCTGGAATCGTCCGAATCGCCCACCCAATTGCGCGTCAGAGTTACCTCACCGGGCGGCACCACTCAACAAGCTATAGAAACGTTTGTGCAAAACGGTTTTGTCGAACTGGTTGCCAAAGCCTTACATGCCGCCAAAGACCGTTCGATTGAAATGTCAAAACAACTGGGAGCCGACTAATGGGCAGTAATTATATGACCGACCCGATAGTGTTCCTGATAGACACATTGTTTTCCTTGTATATTTTGGCGGTGGCATTACGCTTCTTGCTGCAATGGACCCAGGCCGATTTTTACAACCCGGTATCGCAATTTCTGGTGAAAATCACCCACCCGCCATTGCGGATTTTGCGCCGTTTTATTCCTGCCATCGGCCGCATAGATAGCTCTTCCCTAGTGCTGGCGTTGTTGCTGCAAATAGTCGCCAACTTTTCGATACTGGCTATTAAAGGCTTATCGGTCAGTTTTGTGGCATTGACGCTATTGTCGTTTACCGACTTATTGAAAATGCTGATCGATATTTTCGTTTACGCCATTTTTGCCGGCGCCATCCTGAGCTGGTTCGCCCCCGGCAGTTATGGCTCCGCCTCGTCGATTTTGTACAGTTTGACCGATCCGCTGTTGAATGTGTGCCGCAAGGTTTTACCCGACCTGGGCGGCATAGACTTATCGCCGCTGGTGGCGCTGGTATTGTTGCAACTGGCAAAAATGATGATTTTACCGCCCTTGCATCAATTGGTCAGCCTACTGGGCTAAGTCTCAGCTAGCATTACCCATGCGACAAGTCACCAACAAACGCACACCGATAGTCGTTCTAGCCTTGCTGCTTGCAATGGCTGAACCGGCTTATGCCAAAAAAATGTATCGCTGGGTGGATGAAAACGGCAACGTCTATTTCTCCGATCAAGTGCCGCCCGACCAGGTAAAGCACAAACGGGAAACATTAAGCGAGAAAGCCCGCGTGCTCGATGTGCTGGAAAAAGCCAAAACCGCCGAGCAAATTGCCCAGCAAAAGCGGCTGGATGCGCTACGTAAGGAACAGGAAAAGATCATTGCCAGGCAAAATGCCAATGACAAGGTGCTGTTAAGCACGTTTCGTAGCATCGACGATATGAATAAAGCCTTGAGCAATAAAATGGCGTCCTTCGATGCCGGGCAAAAAGTGATTGAAGGCAATATCGAACGCATTCAACAGCAATTGCAGCAGCAACAGCAGCAAGCCGCCAATCTTGAGCGCGGCGGCAGCAAGATCCCACCGAAATTACTGGCGGATATTGCCGCCAGCAAACAACAGATAGAAGCTGGCAAACAAGAACTTTTGCGCCATCAACAGGACAGACAAAACAGCGAAAAAGAATTCAAAGCCGACATAGCCCGCTTTCAATTCCTCACCCAAACCAACAACACCGACGGAAAACCGGTCAATGGAGACAGCTTAGCGGCCAGTAACGCCAGCAACGAGCTAGGCCTGTTTGTTTGTCAGGACGCCGGGCAATGCGAAAAAGCCTGGAAAATCGCTGGCGAGTTTGTCGCGACTAACTCCACCACCGGTCAAGACGTGGAAAGCGAGAAGCTGATCATGCGCGCGGCTCCGCAGAAAGACGATGACTTAAGTCTGTCGGTATCGCTGCTGGAGCGAGACAAAACTTTGCAGATATTTCTGGATATCCGCTGCCGCCAATCCAGTATGGGCAACGAATTATGTTCAGGAGCAAAGGCGCAGAGCATTCGCCAGGCCTTTGCCCCTTTTATTCAATCCAGCTTAGCGGCGCAGCAATAGAGTACCAACGCCCTGATCGGTAAAAAGCTCCAGCAACACCGCGTGCTCGACCCGACCGTCGATGATATGCACACTGGTCACGCCGCCCTTTAAGGCATCAGTACCGCAGCGGGTTTTCGGAATCATTCCCCCGGAAATAGTGCCGTCAGCGATCAGATTATCAATATCGGTTAAGGTCAGACCAGTCAGCAAATTGCCCTGTCTATCCATAATGCCGGGGATATTGGTCAATAACATCAGCTTTTCAGCCTTTAGCACTTCGGCAACCTTACCTGCCACCAGATCCGCATTGATGTTGTAGGAGTGTCCGTCCTTACCCACGCCGATCGGCGCGATCACCGGAATGAAATCGCTGTTACCCAACATCTCCACCACCGCCGGATCGATACTGCTGACTTCGCCGACATGACCCAGATCGATAATTTCCGGTGCATCCTCCAAAGTCGCACCGGCCTTTGTCATATTGATTTTACGGGCGTGGATGAAATTTCCGTCCTTACCGGTCAGCCCCACGGCCTTGCCGCCCTGCATATTGATCATATTCACGATCTCTTTATTGACTAGGCCGCCCAACACCATTTCCACCACATCCATGGTTTCGCTGTCGGTAACGCGCATACCGTCGATAAACTCGGAGGTTTTACCCAAGCGTTTTAACAAGTCGCCAATTTGCGGACCGCCGCCGTGCACCACGATGGGATTAATACCCACCAGCTTCATCAAAACGATGTCACGGGCGAAACTGTGTTTCAACGCATCGTCGACCATCGCATTACCGCCGAATTTAATCACTACGGTTTTGCCTTTGAATTTTTGAATATAAGGCAAGGCTTCGATAAGTACGTGGGCAATCTGGTGCGCGTTTTTTTCTTTCATGTTCGCTAACAATTAAAAAGGAAGTTTGATGTCGGGTTTGATTTGCAGCATCAGCTGCCTGAATTGAGTTTGAATACGCTGCATCGCGTCCTGGCTATCCGCTTCGAAACGTACTGTCAATACCGGCGTAGTATTCGAGGCTCTGACCAGTCCCCAGCCGTCGGCAAATTCAACACGCATGCCGTCGATATTGATAATCTTGCCGTCTTTGAATTTGGCCTGGCTGAATAGCTGTTCCACGAAGCGCACGCCTTCGCCTTCGGCCATCGGCACATGCAGTTCCGGCGTATTGATACTGTCAGGCAGATCGGCAAATACGTCGCTACTACTGCGCATATCGCCAGACAAAATTTCGATCAAGCGCGCCGCCGCATACAAGGCATCATCGAAACCAAACCAGCGGTCGTTGAAGAAAATATGCCCGCTCATCTCGCCTGCCAGTGCTGCCGCCGTTTCCTTGAGCTTGGCTTTCATCAGGGAATGACCGCTTTTCCACATCAATGGCCGTCCGCCGCGCTTAACAATTTGATCGTGCAAATGCCGGGAGCATTTCACATCGTAAATAATTTCCGCTCCGGGCTTATTCGCCAACACATCACGGGAATAGAGCATCATTTGCCGATCCGGCCAAATGATTTTACCACCGGAATCGACCACGCCGATCCGGTCGCCATCGCCATCAAAGGCCACACCGATATCCGCCTCGTAATGCTGCACGGCCTTAATCAGATCAGCCAGATTTTCCGGCTTGCTGGGATCGGGATGATGATTAGGAAAGTTGCCATCAATCTCGCAATACAACTCGATAACTTCACAACCCATGGTTCGTAACAGGATGGGGGCCAATTGTCCGGCCGCACCATTGCCGCAATCGACAGCCACTTTCATCGGTCTGACCAAATGCACATCGTCGGAGATCATGCCGATATATTCGTTACTGAATAGGCTATTCAACTCAATGGAACCAGGAGCTCCGTCGCTAAAATCGTTGGCTTCGATGCGTTTTTTCAGTTGTTGAATCTTGTCGCCAGATAAGGTTTCGCCGTTCAAAACCAGTTTAAGGCCGTTATAGTCCGCCGGGTTGTGGCTACCGGTAATCATCACGCCACTGCGGCCTTCGCTGTGCTGGGTGACAAAATACAGCAGTGGCGTCGGTACCAGGCCTGTGTCCAACACATCGCAACCTGCTTCTGTAATGCCTTTTGCCAACGCGTCGGCTAAGCCCGGGCTGGATAATCGTCCATCCCTGCCCATGACGATAGTTTTGATATTCAACTGCCTGGCTTCGCTACCTAAAGCCCGACCGATATTTCTCACAGTTTCCGAGGTCAATCCCTTGCCGACGATACCGCGAATATCGTAAGTCCGAAAAATATCGGCAAATGACTCCCCCGCCGTCGGCGCGACAGTCGGCATCGCTACGGCTGCCGATTTCTCGGCGGGAGCCGCCGAACTAAGCGGGGCCTGATCGGCCATGCTGATCGGCGCCGTCGCCAGGCTCACCGGCACACTGGCATATTGTTCGGCTGTTTTGGGTGAGTCTTCGATAAAATCGATGTCGAACGACTCGTCAAAAAAGTCATATTCACCCAATTCGTCAGGTGCTTTACTCGGGCTTTTTTCTTGTTCCAAGATACGTTTGAACTGGGACAAGGTAGAAATGATCGGCCGCATCTCATCCAGTTGCACAGGATAGTGGCCAACCTGCTTGCCGGTCATCATGTCCTTGGCAGCCTTTAAAATACTACTTTGATCGTGGTGCAGATAGTCGGCCAATTTACGATAACCAATAAAAAACGCCAGACAACCCAACAAGGCCGGGATCAGGATAATGCAGGAAAATAAAATGATGTCGCCTGCACTGGTGCCGCCACCAATCGAGAGCTCCAACGACCACCGGCTGTTAGTCAACGGCATCACTTGCGGCTCGTCGTCCCTCAACTCCGCCATACCGACACTGGCCAATACGGCCTGCTCTTGCTTGATCTCCACATAGCCATTACTGACGGTAGTCTTGGTAATCAACTGTTGCAACAAATCAGGTTTTAAACTGACCAAAATCACGCCGATTGCCTGCTGATTTTGGCTGACAGCCGCTGTCATCGCCAAATGCCGATGCTCGCCCTCACCTTGCACGAACGGCTTTTGCTTGGCGGTCAGCGTGGCGCGCACCATTTCCAAGTCGGCAAAGCCCATATTCGGCACTTGGGTAAGATCCGGTTCGCTGACCGTGGCCGGCAGCAAACGCACTCGCATCGCTTGCGGAATCGTGTTCTGCAGCCTGATAGCGACGTTATCCAGCGCCGCTTGATTGTGACTATCGCTGGCAAGTAGCGCCACCACATCCGGCGCCTGCGCCAGACCATCGATAACCCGCTGTAGCGTCTCGATCTGGCTGACGATGCTGACTGTCATACCGCTGGCAATGGCTGTGGTACTGGTTTGTTGGGTTTCTCTAACCTGGGCCGCCGAAAACCAATAGGCGCCGCCGCCGGCCAATAACACCATCAGCGCCGCAATGCCGGCAACTATGCTAAATATGCGTCCCATCTGTCGCGGCTCCGCTTAGTGCCGGCCGCTGTGCCCAAAACCGCCGCTGCCGCGATGGCTTTCGTCGAACTCGGCCACACACTCGAACTCGGCCTGCACCACCGGCACAAACACCATTTGCGCGACACGCTCGCCTATCTCGACGGTAAACGGGCTGTTGCCGCGATTCCAGCAGGAGATAAAAATCTGTCCCTGATAATCCGAGTCGATCAAGCCCACCAAATTACCCAGCACAATGCCATGCTTATGCCCCAGTCCAGAGCGCGGCAGCAATACCGCCGCCAAATGCGGATCGTCGATATGAATGGCCAGGCCGGTGGGTATCAAAGCCGTTTCGCCGGGTTGCAAGGTCAAAGCCTGATCCAGGCAAGCGCGCAAATCCAGTCCCGCAGAGCCATGGGTAGCGTAGGCGGGCAAAGCAATCTCCTGGCCCAGGCGCGGATCAAGAATTTTTAACTGGATTTTTTTCATGCAATTTCTCGGCTATCAGTTTAAGCAGCTGTGCGGCTAAGGTATGTTTATCGGTCATCGGCAGGATTTGTTGACCACCCGGCCAAAATACTTGCAAGGCATTGCGATCACTCTCGAAACCGCCTTCAGCCTGCCCTACCCAATTCGCGGCGATCAGGTCCAGATTTTTGCTTTGCAGCTTGTGTTTGGCGTAATTTTCCAGATCGTCAGTTTCCGCGGCAAATCCCACTACCAAGGGCTTTGGTTGCAAATCAGCCACTGCGGCGATGATATCCGGATTTTTTACCAAGGCTATATTGCTGGTGTCGCCAGCCTTTTTTATCTTGCCGTCAGCCAGCTGTTGCGGACGGTAATCCGCTACCGCCGCAGCGCCAATGTAAATATCCGTCAGCCGGCAATGCTCGATCACCGCATCATACATTTGCAGAGCTGTTTCCACCGGAATAAGTTTGGCTCCGGCCGGCGCTGCTAAGTTCACCGGACCACTGACCAATGTCACGTTGGCGCCGGCTGACAGGGCTGCGCCCGCCAAGGCATACCCCATTTTGCCGGAGCTTCGGTTAGTGATGTAACGCACCGGATCAAGCGGCTCAAGCGTCGGTCCGGCACTAATGACTATATTAAAGCCTGACAGAAAGCCGGGCGGCTCAGGCCCCAGCACTTGCCGACAAATATCGGCCGGCTCCAGCATCCGCCCCAAGCCTTGCTCGCCACAAGCCTGCTCACCAGCCGCAGGGCCAATAAAATGCACGCCGTGGCTTTGCAATCTGGCAATATTTTCTTGCGTTACCAACTTAGCCCACATCGCCTGATTCATCGCCGGCGCAACGAATACCGGGCATTCGGCCGCAAGGTATAAGGTAGATAACAAATCGTCCGCCAAACCATGCGTCATTTTCGCCAACATATCGGCGGTCGCCGGCGCAATCAGCAACAGGTCCGCCCAGCGCGCCAAATGGATGTGACTCATGGCCTGTTCCTGCTCGACATCCAGCAAATCGCTATGCACGGCATGGCCGCTCAAGGCCTGAAACGTCAGCGGCGTGACAAACTGGCGGCCGGCGGCGGTCATCACCACGCGAACTTCATGGCCTTGCTTACGCAACAAGCGCACCAGTTCCGCCGCTTTATATGCCGCGATACCACCGCAAACCCCCAACAAAATTCGCTTGTTAATGTTCATGCCCCAAAAAGATCAGTTCTTGGAATTATGGCAAACTCGACCTTTGATGTATAGGAACAGCTTATTTTGCAATCAGTCCATGCCGCCGAGGCTTAAACCGTGGATTTTACAGTTGCCTCACTTAAAACCGGCCTCCCGTTTTGAACCTTTTAGCCGCCACACGGAATACACCGCGAAATAAGTTGCGCCGTTGAAAGAGGCAAATAGCACGACCTAATAGGATTCGCGCGGCTTATTCAACAAAACCCTGATGACTTATAGAGACAGATTTTAAAAGGCAAAACCATGAAAATTACGCGTATTCCCCTGATCGCCCTTAGTTTGAGCGGAGCGCTTGTGATACCTGCCGCACAAGCTTCCAATATATCCTTAAACAGTAACACCTGGACGGCAAGCGGCGCAGCAGGGCTGATTTACGGGGACAACACGGTCAATAATTCACCGACGGGAAACGCTCAGTTCGGTTACGTGTCGACATCTGGCGGTGTCTATGATGTTTCGCCTTTGGTTCTGAGAGATGAAGGACGCGGCACCAAGAACCAAACCAATGGCTCGAAAATTCAATCGAATGCTTTCAATGCCAATGCAAATGACACTGTGACTTTACAATTCAATTACATTTCAACCGATGGTCGCGGTTACGACGACTATGCCTGGGCACGCTTGGTCAATGCGGATACTAACAATACAGCCGCCTGGTTGTTTACAGCGCGCAGCACCAATTCCGCTAACGGGAATGTCGTACCGGGTAATGTGTTGAACCGTCAGGTAGATAACAACTTACCGGATGAACTCGATGCCGTATTGAATGACGGTAACACCATTGGCTTTGCTGTAGCTGGCACAAATTGGACCCCATTGGGTGGCTCAAGCGGCGTTTGCTGGGATAACGCCAACACCTGTGGCCCGACCGGCTGGATTAAGTCTGCTTACTCGTTCACCGCAACGGGATCGTATTTTCTTGAGTTTGGGGTAATCAATTGGGGCGACGAAGCGTTTGACACTGCACTCGCTTTTGATTTTGGCGGACTACAGCAAGTGAATTTCAGCGGTGTCACAATAGTACCGCCACCAGCGGCTGTACCTCTGCCTGGCGGCTTCCTGCTGATGTCTTTGGGCATGGGCTTAGTAAGCGCAATCTCTCGCATAAATAAATTTGCCGGCGAATCCTAAAAAATCGGCGGCCAGTCATCTTGAATTCGAATTTTATTTGGATTTGGGTTGACCCTCTGTTTGAATTCCGTGACAGACAAATTGGATACTGACTGAGGCGGATTTGAACAACAGATAGAGTCCTATAGCAAGAAATCAGGGGATGAGTTTGTCTGCTCTCTGCCAATCGAAAACAAGGGACCCAACCAGGCCCCGCGCCGGCAGACCAGCCACAATCACATCAAAAACAACAGTTTAAATCGCCGTAAACTCAACCCTGTGATATATTCGCGCCACGCTCACCTGCCCATATGGGCAATATAGCCTCAGCAAAACAGAGGGTATAGTGCGGACAACCTTGAAGCAGTTCCGGTAAAGCTAACACCCTCAGCGGCTCCGGGACTATTTCAAGGTTTGCCAACATCCTGCGGGATGCAATTAAGCGCAATTGCACGGAAACTCGACCATATGGGCGATCAAGCACTTGCAATGTATACGGTAGCTGGAAGCTTGGAGGATTGACGCTTCAATCCTTTTCCGGCCGGGTTTAGAAGAGCCTAGTCTCAGCAATACAGAACGAGAATTTTATGAACTTGAAACGCCAATCGCTACTTGCCCTGTGCTTAGGTTTCGCCGCCCAAATCGGCAACGCCCAGGATGCTGCACCAGTTAATCTGGAACAAATCCGCAAGACCGCTGCCGATTTCGAACACGGCCGCACAGTCAAACAAGATTACCATCAAGCATTTGATATGTACTGCAAGGCCGCACTGCAAGGCGATGCCGAATCAGCTTACAGCATCGGATTTATGTACTTCAACGGCCGCGGCCTAACCCGTAGCATTCCGCTAGCCAGTCATTGGTTTAAATTGGCCGCAGAGCATGGCGACACGCATGCGCAACAAATGCTGATCCGTTTTGGCGATGTCACCCCCAGTGAAGACCCAGCATGCCAACCGCAGGCACCGGAACCCGAAGTTAAACTGGTTGCCGAACCCAATCCTAAGCGCGAACTGGTCGAAGCCTGGGTTAAAGAGATTGCGCCGATTTACAGTATCGATCCACAACTGATCATGGCGGTAATTCAAGCCGAATCGGCTTTCAACCCCAGCGCACTGTCCGGCAAAAATGCCCAAGGCCTGATGCAGCTGATACCGGCAACCGCCGAACGCTTCGGGGTAAAAGACAGTTGGAATCCGATTCAAAATATAAAAGGCGGCACCGCCTATCTGCATTGGCTGCTAAGGCATTTCGAAGGCAAAGTCGATTTAGTACTGGCGGCCTATAATGCCGGCGAAGGTGCGGTAGAGCGCTATCAAGGCATCCCCCCGTATCAAGAGACCCGCAATTATGTGAAGCAAATTCTGGCGGCGTATCAAAAACCGACCCATCCGGTACCGCCGCAGGAACTGCAAAAAAACCTTGTTATTGAACAGAAAACCTAAGTTATAACCAATACTCCTGATCTACCCAAGCTTAGAAACACGGTATTTCGTAATATTGACGAAATACCGTCCGCACTTAGCCCCAACACCTCGCATTATCCAGCTCCTCTTCCATCTTTTCATTCCTCCTAAACTCCTTAAACAACAGGCAGTTACTTAGCAATACTTTCAAGATCACAAGTCCTGGCATAAGAATTGATCTTATTAAGCCAACAAACCTCGGTTAACGAGCTTTCCGGCCACTCAATTCATACAGGTTATTGTCATGAAAGTTGATAATTCGATTTTATTCATCGCGGCGTTGACTGCCATCAATTCAGCAACTGCCCTAATGGAGGTGCTGTGATGAATAGCCGAATCAGACACCAGCCCCAGAAGCAAAGCCTTATTTCATCGGTTGTCGCCCAACGCTGGCTCAGCCAAACTCCAGAATGCGAAAGCAACAGCGAATGCTGTCAGTTAGAGCAATCCCGTGCGGAGATTGCCGGATTGGAGCGCGCCTTGGCGATTAGTCAACAGCAGTTGGCCGATGCCCGCCGACAAATCGAATCGCTTGCCGCGACACGCAAAACCTTGGAAAAGCAACTGCTGGAAAGTGACGAGAACTACAGACAAGCCTTGCATTGCGCACATCACGACGAGTTAACCGGCCTCCCCAATCGAGTTTTACTGCTTGATAGACTGCAACAGGCCATGGCCCAAGCGGATCGTCAGCAACGGCCGGTCGCGCTATTGTTTATCGATCTGGACGAATTCAAAAACATCAACGACGAACTCGGCCACGCGGCCGGCGACCAATTACTCAAAGAAGTGGCGGGACGCTTGTCAGCTTGTCTTCGCTGTGGCGACACCGCTTGCCGTTATGGCGGAGACGAATTTTTGGTGTTGTTGGGCGAAGTCGATGCTGATCGTAGCGTAGCGGCAGTGATAGAAAAAATTCAGTCGCAATTGGCAGAAGCTTGCAGCATTAATGGCAAACCGGTTGCTATCAGCGCCAGCATAGGCGCGGCCATCTATCATCACGACGGCCAAAGTAGCATCGATTTACTAAACCGAGCCGATAGCGCGATGTACCGCGCGAAAAAACTGAAACTCTCGCAAGAAATTGAATAACCTTGGAAAATAGGATTAGCGACGGCTGCTATGCGACGTTTTGTAGCGGCCGACGCTAGCCAGAATTTCCTGCCGCGCATCTTCAATACCGCCCCACCCCTCCACGCAGACCCATTTGCCTTCCTCCAGGTCTTTGTAGTGTTGAAAAAAGTGGGTGATCTTGGCCAACTTGTCCGGTTGCAAATCTTTGTAATCGGTGACGTGATTGTAAAACGGCGTCAAGCGCGGCACGGGTACCGCCAACAGCTTAGGATCAGGGCCGGCTTCGTCTATCATTTTCAACACCCCTACCGGCCGACAATTGATCACGCAACCACTTAGTAAAGGTGCCGGCGTGATGATCATCACGTCCACCGGATCGCCGTCTTCGGACAAAGTTTGCGGGATGTACCCATAATTGCAGGGATATTGCATGGCGGTGCCCATGAAGCGGTCCACTGTTAGAGCGCCGGTATGTTTATCCACCTCGTATTTGACCGGATCGCTGAAGGCGGGAATCTCGACCACCACATTTATTTCAAACGGAATATTGCCACCAGCAGCAACTTGCATGAATGACATCGAATCCTCTTTGAGTACGCTGGAAACGCTGTCATTATAGCCGCCGTTATTAAGCTATCGGGATTAAATCAAGTGTTAGGCAGTCTGCAAAAAATGACCAGCGCGTTGGCCGAGCCAGTGCAATACCGCTTGCCGGTCGGCGCACAAGCAATCGAATTGAACCCGCTGCTGGGCAAACAACTGTCGCTACGCTACACCGGCCAGATTTTTTGCGTCCATTGCGCGAAAAAAACCAATAAAAGCTTCAATCAAGGCTACTGCTACCCCTGTTTCATCAAGCTGGCGCAATGCGATATGTGCATCATGAAACCGGAAACCTGCCACTACGCTGCCGGTACTTGCCGCGAACCCAGTTGGGGCGAGGAGTTTTGCTTTCAACCGCATATTGTTTATCTGGCGAACTCTTCCGGAATTAAGGTCGGCATCACCCGCCAATCGCAAACCCCAACCCGCTGGATCGATCAAGGCGCGGTGCAAGCCTTACCCATTTTTAAGGTCGTTTCCCGCCATCTGTCGGGATTGATCGAAGTCACCTTGGCGCAACATGTCAGCGATAAAACCAGCTGGCAACAAATGTTGAAAAACAACACCGTGCCCTTGGATCTGGCTGTAATCCGCGATCAATTGCTGAAAGAATGCGCGGATCAGTTGCAAGGCATCGCCGCGCAATTTCCCGACAGCCCGCCGCAATTGCTCAGCGATGCCGAATCCCTGACGCTGGACTATCCGGTGCTGCAATACCCCAGCAAGGTAAAATCGTTTAATTTCGACAAAGAACCACTGGTGTCCGGCATCTTGGAAGGCATCAAAGGCCAGTATTTGATCTTCGACAACGGCGTGATCAATATCCGCAAATACTCGGGGTACGAAGTGGAAGTGGGGGTATAACTTTGATAAAGTGGGCTCGTTTTGGGCTTGCAATAATTTGTGGTAATCGGCACCTGAAATGTGTTCCGCCAACATAAGGCCGGATAACCCGATTTGAAGTTTTCGGCTATAGCGTTTTAATCAATACACAACTTTACCTACAGGGAAAAAACATCATGAGGAAGTTATCAATTTTTGTATTTCTTATTTCTTTATTTAGTTTTAGTAGTATTTGTTCAGGAAGCACTTTTTCTTATTCTTTTTTCAAAAACGCCCCATCGATCTACGCGACAGACCATGATATAGAAAACTTAAATACACCATTTGCTGCAGTAACAATAACTGACGTATCTAGTAACTCTATTAACATAGATATCTCTCTGTCGAACCCAAATGGAATGTTTGAACAGTTGTATTTTGAGTTTTTGCCTGAAATTGCTTATATAAAAAGACAAGATTTTTCAGACCCAACAGAAGCTAATTTTTTCTTATCTAGAGTAAGTTATTTCGCTTCTGAAAATCCCTCATCATCTTGGTATTCTAGCATTACGCCATATTCTGGTGTTGCGTATAACATCAATCCTTGGAGTGCAAGCAACATTATTTTTGGAATGCAATATTCCTACGCACAATCCGTGCTTCCGTCGTTTATGCAAATAGCTTTGCGGAACTTGCCCGATACTGTATCGGCTGTTGATTTAATTCCAACTTACTTAACAGCAAAGGATGTGACCTGGGGAAGACTGGGAAATGGCCAGGGTCTTTTATTAGCATCGCCTGTTCCAATTCCATCAGCACTGTTTTTGTTTGTTTCCGGCATAGCCGGTTTTCTGGCACTAAGAAAAAATTACCGGTAAGTCAATTAAGCCATTTTTATCCGCTCTTTGCAGAACATGGAAGAAACGAACTCGCACCGATTAGTGATCGCCCATATCCGGATACTCGAGTTAAAAGCTGAATAGCCCAAAAAAGCTCGATGATTAAGGATTAAGGAACCTTCGCACTTATTCCGTGCCCTGCTCGATGACCTGCACCCGCTGCGTAATCCCGCACAGCAAGGTGTAGGGGATGGTTTCCGCATAGCGGGCGATTTCTTCGACCGGCAAGCCGTCGCCCCACAAGGTCACGGGGTCGCCGGGTTGCGCAGCCGGTTGTTCGTTAAGATCGACGGTGATCATGTCCATGGATACCCGGCCGATTAACGGCACTCGTTGGCCGTTTACCAACACCGGCGCGCCGCTCTTGGTGTGGCGGTGGTAACCGTCGCCGTAGCCGATGGAAATCACACCCAGCCGAGTCGCAGTTTTGCATTGCCAGGTGCCGCTGTAACCGACCGTTTCGCCGGCGGCGACATCCTTGACCGCGATCAACCGTGAATGCAAACTCATCACCGGCTTCAAACCAAAATCCGCCCCGGTCTTGCCGGCAAACGGCGAACAGCCATAGAGCATCAACCCCGGCCTAACCCAATCGCTACTGCGATCCTGAGCGGCGCCGAAGCGGACATTCGGCCAGCCGATAATGCCCGCGGAATTGGCGATGCTGCACACGCCGGGGTAGTCTTTGACCGCGTCGTTGAACAAATCGATTTGCCGGCGGGTTTTGTCGTCCAGCAAGTCGTCTGCGTTGGCAAAATGGGTGATCAGATTGATCGGTTGCTCGACTAGCGCGCAGCCCAATAACTGCTGATAAGCAGCGCTGAAGTCCGCGCCCTTAAAACCCAGGCGGTTCATGCCAGTATCCATTTTCAGCCAGACGGCAAGCTTGCCTTCGGAGTCGGCTTGCTGTTGCAAAATAGCGATTTGCTGGGGAGTGTGGATCACCGCCGCCAATTGATATTTCAACAACTGCCACAACTCATCGACGCAGACAAAGCCTTGCAACACGGTGATGGATTGTTTAAATCCGGCTTGCCGCAGCCTGACGCCCTCGTCCACCCTGGCGACGGCAAAGCCGTCCGCCAAGTCCAAAGCGGTGGCTACCAGCGTCATGCCGTGGCCGTAGCCGTTGGCCTTGATCACCGCCATGATTTTTTTGTCCGGCGCGTAACGCTTCACTTGCGCCAAATTGTGGCGCACGGCGTCCAAATCCAGATGCACAAAAGCCGCAGGCGTCATTCGTAATCCTCGGGGCCGTTATAGACGCCGGCAAAGTTTTCGAAGCGGGTGTATTGGCCCAGGAAAGTCAGCCGCACCGTCCCCAAAGGGCCGTTCCGCTGCTTGCCGATAATCACCTCGGCGATGCCTTTGTCCGGGCTGTCTTCGTGATAGACCTCGTCCCTATAAACAAAGATGATCAAATCGGCGTCCTGCTCGATCGCGCCGGACTCACGCAGATCGGACATCACCGGCCGCTTGTTGGGGCGTTGCTCCAGATTACGATTGAGCTGAGACAGTGCAATCACCGGTACATTGAGCTCTTTTGCCAGCGCCTTCAAGCCGCGGGAAATATCGGAAATCTGTTGCACCCGGTTATCGCCGCTGGCCGGCGATTGCATCAACTGCAAATAGTCCAGCACGATCAAGCCCAGCTGACCGTGTTCGCGGGTCAAACGGCGGGCGCGCGAACGCACTTCGGTCGGCGTCAAGGCTGGCGTGTCGTCGATAAACATCTTGGTTTCCGCCAGCAAGTTGATCGCCGAAGTCAAACGCGGCCAATCGTCGTCGTCCAGCTTACCTGTGCGTACCTTGTGTTGATCAATGCGGCCCAGCGACGACATCATCCGCATCGCCAATGATTCGCCCGGCATCTCCATACTGAACACCGCCACCGGCATGCCGCTTTTCAGCGCCACGTTTTCGGCCATATTCATCGCAATCGTGGTTTTACCCATCGATGGCCGGCCGGCGACGATAATCAAATCGGCGGGTTGCAAACCGGAGGTTTTTTCGTCCAGATCGGTGAAGCCGGTGCTGGCGCCGGTGATGTCGCCATCGAGTTCGTAGAGAGTTTCGATTTTATCCACGGCTTTGGCCAGCAAGGATTTGATAGAGCTGAATCCCCCCTGCCCACGTTGGCGCTGTTCGGCGATTTCGAATACCTTGCGTTCGGCATTTTCGAGCAAATCGGCAGTTTCCCGGCCCTCGGTGGTAAATGCCGAATCGGAAATTTCGGTGCCGACGTGGATAAGTTGCCGCAAAACCGAGCGATCACGGACGATGTTGGCATAGGCCACGATATTCGCTGCGCTGGGTGTATCTCGCGCCAGCGTACTTAAATATGCCAAACCGCCCACATCCTGCAATTCGCCGGTCGTTTCCAGCACCTCTGACAAGGTCACCACGTCGAACGGATCTTGTTTCTCCGCCAACTGGGCTATAGCACGGAAAATCAATCGATGATCGCGGCGATAAAAGTCTGTCTCGACCACTTTGTCGGCGACCGAATCCCAGGTTTGGTTATCCAGCATCAAGCCGCCCAGCACCGACTGCTCGGCCTGAATGGAATGCGGCGGTACTTTTAGGGATTCGACGGCTTGGTCGGGGGTGAAATAGTAGTCTTCGGACATGGCGAACAGCGGTTGCAAACAATAGCGGCGGATTATACCCGGCTATGCGGTAATCGCGGCAGCGTCGATTTCTTTACCGAATTGCAGACGTCAAGACTGACGGACTTCCAGCCGCTGAATTAACTCTCTAGTCATAACTGCTTACACTACAAGCAACTGAGCTAAGAATTCGCTCTTTTGATGCCACTATTCAGCTCTGTTAGGTTTTCATCCCGCTCAACAGCGGACTCGGTAGGGTGGTAATCCATACCGCCCTTAAGCTATCTCGGCAATCCAATCTCTCCGTCCAAACCGTCCGCCATGACAAAATTGTCATGGCACGAACGGACAATTAAACACAGTTACATACCTGGATACACTGATCACCAGCTGATTTGCCGCACACATCCTGTTCTGCGTCCAATCGCCTCCGATAAATTTCCATTCATTACTTCTGGGTACTTGCCATGAAAACGCTATTGACTGCTTCCATTCTATTATCTTCGGCCCTGCTCACTCCCTCCGCCTTTGCGTCAAATGGTTTTGAACATGAACACGACAACGATTCCAGACACGGTGGCTGCGGCAACCAAGCGTCTTGCGATTTAGAAACATTGAGTCTGACTTTATCCGGCGGCAGCAGCGGCATGCTAATTTCGAAAGCAGATAGCGATACCAGCAATAATAGCTACACCCTTAACTTCGACTATCAGCTGGACACCACCTTTATCAATAACGCTCTACTGAAAATATGGTTGCGCGATGACTCAACATCGGCGGACGATTCCAACTCAAATGGCCTGATAAAAGATAGAAAGGAATACGCCCGTATTACATCGATTAACGGCTCCAACGTTTCCACAAGCTGGACCGAAGTCGATGGCTACAAACAATATATTAGTTTGGATGTTAGCGATTTTCTTTCCAAAACCGGCTTCGCCTCATTGACGGCCGTATTGGGCGTGAAGGATTCTGGTAGCAAAGATTATTTTTTCAAAGCGGCAGAGCTCTATGTTGAATATTGCCTAGACAACAATGGCGGAAGCGGCCCAATTACCTCAGTACCGGTTCCCGCCGCAGCCTGGCTGATGGGTTCCGGCTTACTCGGTTTGATGGGCTTTAATACCAGAAAACAACGCCAAGCGTAATCAGCGGTTTAGTTCGCTGTCGCTAAAAGCCGGAGGCGTGTATTGATGCCTTCGGCTTTTGTGTTTTCGGCTTCGAGCGAATATTTTTACAAGGCCCAGACCTATATGTCGCGGACAAGCACAGTGCTTTGGCGGCCGGTTTAAGCCATTGATCAATTGCCTTGCGCCAGTTCGTAATAAACGTCCGCATTCTCGATCAACTTAGCAACCACCTCGCCATCCAATACGCCTTCAGCCACGCGTTGCCGCAGATGCTCGATAATGCCAGCCAATAACATACCCTCGCGATAGGGGCGGGACTGCGCCAAGGCCTGAAAAATATCAGCGACGCTGATAATCCGACACTCCAACTCCAAAGACTTGCCGATAGTCTTGAACGGATAGCCTTCGCCACGCAGATTTTCGTGGTGCAAGCCAGCCCATTGCGGAATCTTAGAGTCGGTAAATACCCGCTGCAAAATTCGGTAAGTATCGTAACTGTGCCGCTGCATGCAGGCCCGTTCTTCAGGGGTCAGGCTACCCGGTTTGTCGATGATGTCTTCGGAAACCCGCAATTTGCCAAGATCGTGCAATAAACCAGCAATTTCCACCTGCTCCAGATCGCAACCAGTCACCCCCAAATCCAATGCCAATTGCCTGGAGATTTGCGCAACCCGTTCAGAATGCTGCTCGGTGTACGGGCTTTTCGCATCCACCACTCGCGAAAATAGCCGCGCCATTTCCCGCAGCGAAGGATAAGCCAAGTCTACCGTCGGCAAGTCGCGCCCCAATTCGCGTAAATCCTCATCCAAATAATCCGGATCCATCGCCAGCCAAAACGCCTGGCTTTTCGCCAGTTCCGCAAACGCAGCCAACAGCTCAGGCGCAAACAGCGATCCCGAATAGCTCAGTAATCGCTCCACTATTTTGGGCGCGGCCACCAGAATTTGTTCGCTGGCCAAATACGGGACTTGCAACACATCAATCCGATCAGCCAGAAACAACAGATTGGCACGCAACCGCACACGAGGCGCCAGCGGCAACTCAACTAATTGCTCCCAGCGCGTGTGATGGTAGCGAATCTCCTCTGCCAGATAGGCCAGCGGTGGGCAGGCTTGTAAGTATTCCGCGCCGCGTAAGCAATGTGCCTCGGCGCCGTCCCACTCCAACGATTCGGTCAAATGCCTATGCTCGCGAACCTTCGCCACCCCGCAATCGTGCAGCATGCCGGCATATAGAATGCTCAATCTATCGACAGCTGACCAATCGAGCTTACCGGCAATATGCCAAGCCATCATCGCGACCCGCTTGCCGTGTTTCACTTCGTCGATACCGACTAAATCCAGCGCACAACTCAGGGAGATGATGGAGCGGTGCAAATCGATATGTTGACTATCCATTAGGCTGGACTCCAGATTGAAGGTGTTAGTACGATGCTATCGTACTTTGAAAAGATCGGCAAAGTATCACAAACATTCCAACTCACTCACCACGACGACAAACAGCAACTTCGCTTACTACTAAAAGCCGGACATGACAGCTCCATGCCATCCTGCCAAAACTGTCGCAACATCTGCCCCGGCTGTCAGCTGCTTAACTGAAAAATTACTACCAAATCACATTTAAATAATTGATTGGATTAATTTAAATTAAATTGGCACCACTAATGCTTAGTTAGATTGACGCACTATGCAACCCAATGGCTTGCAAGCGAATCACTTATCTTTCAGCCACTGACAAAAAGGAATCGACATGAATTCTGTAATGCCGAAAATGCCCTTATCCGGATTAATCCTGATTTTAGCCTTATTCACTCAAGCCGCCGAGTCGGCAACAGTGATCGATAATTTTGCCAACCGTCAATCCACCACTAACAACGTCAACGGCCCAGTTAATGTATCCGGATCAAATCTAAGCAATTTGCAACGAACATTAAATTCCAGCCCTACCCCAGGCGGTACCACCAGAATTTTTGTGGAAGATGGCTTGTTGACGGTCGGGAACAGTAGCAATTCAACAGGTACCGCCAGCATCTTTTACAATTTCGCTGCCGTCGACTTTACTGCTTTCGCTAACGCGATACTGCTAACGACCGAATCTAGCGATGCCAGTTACCAAATTCAAATGATCGCCAACGGCACTTCGATGCTAAGTTTTCAGAATTTGGCCAGCGTTGCAATCGGTTCGCCCAGCACTATTAGATTCGACTTCTCACAATTCTCGAATCCCGCGGCTTTCAAGAATCTAAACAGTCTGGAGCTGAAATTGCGGGGTACCAATGCCGCTTGGGACGCTGACTTCAGCCAGTTATCAACGGTCCCCGAACCTTCCGTCACCGCTTTATTGATCATAGGCGCTTTGGGCATTACCGTAGGCAAACGCCAAAAATTAGTAGCCGTTTAACGCCTGCCGTCAAAATCTTCTGATTTCCAAATTTCAATTCTGATCACGGATAATTCACATGAATGCTAAACATTTTCACAAAAACCTCGCGCCTTTGCTTCTAAGCCTGGGCTTAGCGCTATCCAGCCCAAGCCAAGCAGGTATACTGACGATTGATAATTTCAGCCATTCTCAAACCGTATTCGACGACGGCAGTAGCTCAGGCTCTACCAGCGATACAGTATCTGTTCTTACCGGCACGGACCTGAGCAATGCCTCAAGGACCTTTATCGCCGAAGCCTCGGGAACCGCGTCAGCCAACACCACGGAAATCGTTTCCGGCGGTAACCAGCTGATCATATCAAATGACGGCCGTTCAGCCGGGAGCGCCTCCATTCTGTGGAATTTCGACCCACTTGATTTAAGCGCTCACGGCAACGCCATCCTACTGGAGGTGTTGGCAATCGACCTGGGTGTCAATGTGGAAATGGTAGCCAACGGCAGCTCAAGCTCAGGTATCAAAACGTTTACCGGCAACAATAATTACTTGGTAAGTTTCAGCGACTTCACCAATCTTGCGGTGTTTACCAACCTGCATAGTTTTCGCTTGAACTTCACCGGCCCGGCAAAGTGGGACGGACAGTTCAGGCTGTTAACTACCACGACCCCAGTTCCTGTTCCTGTTCCTGTGCCTGCGGCCTTTGGATTAATGGGTTCGGCATTATTGGGCTTCATCGCCGTATCCCGCAAAAAATCACTTTCCTGATTCTCAAAAATCTACAACGCTCACCTCCGCCTCTAGTGCGGAGGTGATTTTTTAAGCACTATTCCGCTCGGAAAACACCGCAGAGCTAGCGCTTCTTCCTCCCCGCATAGCCGGGGCGGCGTATCAACATGGACCAATCCTGACCGACAAGGCACAATAGCCCGCTATTTAATCCCTTTCGTCGCTCATGCTCGCACTTCTGGTCCGTTTTTCCATCCGTTATTCCGGCATCGTCGTGGCCCTGGCGCTACTGCTATTCGCTTACGGCATTTACCGTCTGGCGAACGCCGGCCTGGATATTTTCCCGGAGTTCTCGCCTAAGCAAGTCATCATCCAGACCGAAGCACCCGGCCTGGCCGCCGAGCAAGTGGAAGTGCTGGTCACCCAGCAAATTGAGAACAGTATCAGCGGCCTGATTGGTCTGCAAAACTTGCGTTCGCAGTCTATTCAGGGCTTATCCATCGTTACCGCGACGTTTAACGAACACAGCGATGTATATCGCAATCGGCAATTGGTCAGCGAACGCCTGAACAGTCTAAGCCAACGCTTGCCGGCGGGCGTCGGTATGCCCGTAGCGGTACCGCTGTCGTCCTCGTCGGCTACAGTATTGACGATAGGCATGCATTCGGATAGTAAGACGCTGATGGAACTACGCAGCTTGGTGGACTGGAGCTTAGTGCCACGCCTGCTGGCTGTTCCGGGCGTGGCCGATGTGAATGTGTTCGGCGGCGACATCCAGCAACTACAGGTGCAGTTACAACCGGCGGCCTTACAGCGCTTCAATCTGTCGATAGACGACATTGTCAACGCGGCGGCCGGTGCGGCGGAACTGAACGGTGCCGGCTTCATTGAAAACGCCAACCAGCGTTTTACACTACAAATCAGTGGCCAGCCAGCCAATCCCGAGCAGTTCAAACAGCTGGTCGTCAAACGCCAGGACGGCATGAACGTGACCTTGGGCGATGTCGCGCAGATCGGTTATGGCGCCGAGCCTCCCATAGGTGCGGCGCAAATCATGGGTAAGCCCGGCATCGTGATGATGGTGATCGGCCAGTATGGCGCCAATACCTTGTCGGTGTCGCGGCAGGTGGAAAGCGTGTTAGAGGAATTTCAACCGATTTTTAAACAACAGTCCGTGGATTTCTATTCTCACTTGTTCCGGCCAGCCGATTACATCGAAACCTCGGTGCATAATTTGTCCGGACATTTACTGATCGGCGGTCTGTTCGTACTGGTGGTGCTGTATGTGTTCTTATTCAATCTGCGCAGTGCCTTTATCGCCGCCACTGCCATTCCGTTGTCGCTGCTGACCGCCGCGATAGTACTCTTAGAATGCGGCATCAACTTAAATATCATGGTGCTCGGTGGGCTGGCCATTGCGTTGGGCGAAGTGGTGGACGACGCCATCATCGACACCGAAAACATCTTTAGACGCCTACGCGAAAATCGTTTAAAAATCTTCCCCGATAGCGCTGAAACGGTGATTTATCAAGCTTCGCTGGAAGTACGTAGCTCGGTGGTTTACGCCAGTTTCATCGTCGCCTTGGTATTTGTACCGTTGCTGACCTTGGATGGCGTCAGCGGCCGCTTGTTCGCGCCGCTGGGCGTGTCTTATATTCTGGCGATTTTGATGTCGTTGCTGGTGGCGTTAACCCTGACACCGGCTCTATGCCATTTACTGTTTCGTAACAAACTGCCGGACGACAGCGATCCTCCCTTGTTGCGCCGGCTTAAACCACTGTATGCCAAGCAATTACTCTGGGCTATCAGGCACTTCAAAGCCGTGATGGCGATAGGTGCGGTAGCCTGCCTCATCGGCGTGGCCGCGTTTCTGCGTTTGGATCATAAGTTTCTGCCGGAACTACGCGAAGGCCATTTCATCGTCCACACCGCCAGCGTGCCGGGTACGTCCTTGCAGGAATCGATTCGCGTCGGCAGTTTACTCACCGAGCAAATCACGGCTATCGACGGCGTGGAATCGGTGTCACAATGGGCTGGCCGCGCCGAACGCGGCGCCGATACCTACGGTAGCCATTACAGCGAATACGAAGTGCGCTTAAAACCATCATCCGGCCAAGAACAACAGCAGGTGCAGGACCGCTTACGCGAGGTTTTAGAACAATTCCCCGGCATCAATTTTGAAGCCAATACCTTTTTAACTGAACGGGTCGACGAGACCATTTCCGGTTACACCGCGCCGGTGGTAGTCAATATCTACGGCAACGATTTAGCCGAACTCGACCGCAAGGCCCAACAGCTTTCCACGCTAATCAATACGATTCCCGGCGCGGAAGACGTGCAACTGCGCTCGCCGCCGGCCACGGCCATGCTGCAAGTAGAACTCAATTTGGAGCAGTTGAAGTTTCGCGGCATCAGCCCGGCCCAAGTGATGAGCGCCCTGCAAACCGCTTACGAAGGTCGCATCGTCGGCAAACATCTGCAAGGCAACCGGATTTTCAATGTCGCGGTAGCATTGGCCCCGGAATGGCGCAGCCAACCGGATTACCTGGCTCAGTTGCAGTTGAAAAACACGGAAGGCAAGCGGGTGCTGCTTGGCGAAGTGGCCGAAATCCGCCACGGCGAAGGCCGCTATAACATCCTGCATCAAGGTGCACAGCGCATTCAGACCGTTACTTGCAAGGTGGAAGAGCGGGATATGGATGCATTTATGACGGAACTGAAACAGCGGGTACAAAACGAGATCAGTTGGCGCGACGGCAGCTACCCGGAGTTCATCGGTGCGGCGCTGGAACAAGCCAAGGCCCGCGAAACGCTGATCATCCACGCCCTGCTGGCCGGTGCCGGCGTGCTGATTTTCGTGTTCATTGCCTTGGGTAGCCTGCGACACATGCTGCTGACCTTGCTGAATCTGCCGTTTGCCCTATTGGGCGGCGTGGCGGCGGTCGTGATCACCGACGCCACGCTGTCGGTCGGCTCTTTCGTCGGCTTCGTTACCTTGTTCGGCATCACCGTGCGCAACTGCATCATGCTGATCTCTCATTACCGCCATCTGGTTGAGCTGGAAGGTCAAATCTGGTCGACGGAGACCTTGATTCGCGGCGCCCAAGAACGCCTGCCGGCCATCCTGATGACTGCGTTGGTCACGGCACTGGCGATGCTGCCGATTGCGATAGGCAGCGACAATCCGGGCCGGGAAATCATGGGGCCGATGGCTGCCATCATCATCGGCGGCTTGACGTCTTCGACCGTATTGAATTTATTGTTGTTGCCGGCTATTTTGCAGCGTTATGGCCGGTTTGAGGTGGCGTTTGAGAAGCAGGTTTGATAGCCTGAATGCTTGATATTCGCCTATAAAATAGGCAGTAGAGGTACGTTAGTTATAGCTTAACAGCCACGACAATCGCCGCCTGCCCTAAAGCCAAGCCACCGTCGTTCATCGGATAGCGTTGCGGTGATAGCACCGTTTTACCGTGTTGGCGCAATTGTTCGCTCACCGCTTCCAGCAGCAAGCGGTTTTGAAATACGCCGCCGCTTAAGACGATACTATTTGCGCCGGTTTGGCTGCTCAATCGATTCAGCAACTCGACGGTTGCCGCCGCCAGGCTTTGGTGGATGCGGGCGGCAATGCGAGATTTGTCGGTGCCGCGTTGCAGATCGTCCAACACCGCTAGCCATAGTCCTTGCCAGCTTAGTACCACCAACCCGCCGCTAAGGCCCAAAGACCAGGCTCGCTGGTAAGGCTGTTCTTCCGCGAATAGCGGCGTCGCTAAAACCTCCAGCGCAATAGCCGCTTGGCCTTCGTAATGAACGTGCTCGGCATGCAAGCCCAACGCGGCGGCAAAGGCATCGAACCAACGTCCGCAGGAACTGCTGAGCGGCGAGTTGAGATTTTTTGCCAACATCGTATCCAGCGTCAGCAAGGGTTTGCCGGCTAGTAACTGAATGATGTCCAAATCCGCATAATCGCGTGCCAAAGTTTGCCAGTCAAAATAATGCCGCAATTGCGCATAAGTATTCCGCCAAGGCTCGCGCATCGCTTGTGTACCGCCCAGCATAGCGATGGGTTGAATATGCCCCAGCCGCGCGCATCTGCGGTAATCGCCGAACAAAAACTCGCCACCCCACCACTCGCCGTTTACGCCCATACCCAGGCCATCGAAAATTGCCGCCAATACCGGCGGTGCATCCAAACCCGCACTGTGTTCCGCCAGGCAAGCCGCAAAATGGGCGTGATGATGCTGAACACTGACAAGTTCGATCCCCTCGGTCGCCGCCAAAGCCTGTCCGTATTGGGTCGACAGATAGCCGGGATGCTCATCGACAACGATCTGGTTCGAACGAAAATCGTTAAGTTTTAGGTACAAATCGATGGCTTGCCGGTAATCCTGCTGCACGACGGCATTTTCCAAATCGCCGATATGCTGGCTGACGATGGCTTGGCCGTTTTTCAGTAAGCAAAAGCTATTTTTTAATTCGGCACCCATCGCCAGGATATTGCTTGCATCCTTAAAACCAGCCGGCAAACTCAGTGCCTCCGGACTAAAACCTCGGCCCCTGCGCAACATCCGCATCTGTCCATCCATCAAACGCACCACCGAATCATCCAGACGATTGACAATGTCGCGGTCGTGCAGGAGCCAATAATCGGCGATGCCCGCGAGTTTTTCCCGTGCTTGGCTATTATCGATACATTGCGGTTCGTCGCTGATATTGCCGGAGGTTAAGACGATAGGACTGTCCAGTTCTTGCATCAACAAGGTATGCAAGGGTGTATAAGGCAACATGAAACCGAGCTTGTCGTCACCCGGCGCGATACCGGGAGGAAGTTGGTCGCCTCGGGCTGGCAACAGCACAATCGGCGCAGCGCGATGCTGCAAGGCAGACAGTTCCAGTGGACTTAGGGACGCATGACGGCTAACCATCGCCGGATCCTTTGCCATCAAAGCAAACGGTTTAGCATAGCGGCGCTTACGCTGCCGGAGTCTATCGACAGCCTCAGCATTGCTGGCATCGCAAGCAAGATGAAAACCTCCCAGTCCTTTGATGGCGACGATGTAACCTTGGCGGATCAATTCGGCGGTACGGCCAATCGGATCATCCGCTGCCAAAGTCTGCCCCTGATGATCCGCCAGCCACAAGCTCGGACCACACGCTGGACAACAATTAGCCTGAGCGTGAAAGCGCCGGTCGGCTGGATCATTGTATTCCTGTTGACAGTGCGGACACATGGGAAATGCCGCCATGCTGGTGTTGGGCCGGTCATAGGGGACGCTGCGCACAATAGACAAGCGCGGGCCGCAATGAGTGCAATTGGTGAAGGGATAGCGATAGCGGCGATTGTGCGGATCGGCACTATCCGCCAAACACTCCGGACAGGTCGCGACATCAGCGGCAATCGGGGTATCGATGCCATTGTGACGGCTAGCCATAATCGTAAATTCATCAGGCGCGATGCCCGGCAATTCATCAACTTCCAAACTATCCAGGCGTGCTAAGGGTGGCAACTGCTGCGGGATTTGTGCAATAAAGTTGATCAAATCTTGCGAGTCTCCGAAGACATGAATCATCACCCCTTCGCCGTCGTTCCACACCGATCCGGTCAAGCCGTGCTGGCGCGCCAAATGCCAGATCGTCGGTCGAAACCCGACGCCCTGCACCACGCCGCGCGCTCGAATGGCTTTGCCAGGCATCAGCAGATGCGCGGTAACTGCTCACCGACCGGCCAATCGACGATACGCCGACCACCAAAAGCCGTGGTCATCTGCACGAAGCCGTGCTGGTCGGCAATGACTTCGCCGATGATAGCGGCGTCGCGACCCAGCGGGTGCTGCCGCATCGCCGCCAACAAGTCGTCGGCGGCAGCGGCGTCGCAAATGCATACCAATTTACCTTCGTTGGCGACATATAAGGGATCTAGGCCGAGGATTTCACAGGCAGCTTTGACTTCGGCTTTGACCGGAATCTTGGCTTCGTCGATCACCATCCCCACCCCGGACTGTTTGGCCAACTCATTCAGAGCTGTTGCCAACCCGCCGCGCGTCGGATCGCGCAAGCAACGTAAAGCCGTCGGCGCTGTTGCGACTAGATCGGCTACCAAGCCATGCAAGGCCGCTGAATCGGAAACGATAGTGGTCTGAAATTGCAGATTTTCGCGACTGGCCATGATTGCCACGCCGTGGTCGCCGATGCTGCCGCTGAGCAAAATCGCGCAACCCGGCTCAGCACGGTCGCCGGAGATAGTCACTCCATCCGGCACCAGGCCCACGCCGGTCGTGGTGATAAACACGCCGTCGCCCTTGCCACGTTCCACTACCTTAGTATCGCCAGTAACAATCGGCGTGCCGGCAGCCTTGGCAGCGGCAGACATGCTGATAACGATTTTTTCCAGATCGGCCAGCGGCAAACCTTCTTCCAGGATAAAACCTGCCGAGAGATATAAGGGTTTTGCACCGGACATCGCCACGTCGTTCAGCGTACCATGCACCGCCAATGAGCCGATGTCGCCACCCGGAAAAAACAAAGGTGAAATCACATGACCGTCGGTGCTGATCGCCAAGCGCCCAGCCGGTACATTGAATAACGCTTGATCGTTATGCTGACGCAGTAGCTCGTTGTCAAAATGCTTGATGAACAGCTCGTCGATCAATTGCGCCATGGCGCGACCGCCGCCACCATGACTAAGATCGACGTGGCCGGATTTCAGATTTAAAGGGACAGCATAGCGCTCTGGCATAGTTCAGGTCTCGTTTTTGAAAGAATTCATGGCGGACAAGCTCGTAAGGCATGCACAGCAAACCACTTAAAAACTCCCACAGCATCGCGAGATGTTTGCTTCGCATTTCAGGCTGTGATAGAAAACTTCCGCCGGTGAAAAATTCATCAGCACCGTCGGTTGGCTCCGGATACTGATGTCAAACAGTGTTAGCGCTCACCGCTCGGTAAAATAACTACAATCACGAGGAAACCACAATGAAAACTAAAATTTTTGCACTGCTGGCGATTGCTTCTGTTGCTTTAATTCCTTCCCTATCATCTGCTGGCGAGGCGGACACCTGTAAAGGTTGCCACAACGGCTCCGTGGCGCCGGCTGTTGACGCTTTGAAAGCCAAATTCAAAACCGCTGACGAATTGGTCGCCGGCGCTAAAGCGTCTAAAAACGAAATGATGAAACCAATGCAAGGCAATGACGCGAAATTGAAAGCCGCTGCCGCAGAAATCTATAAATAAGCCCAGTTTACTCACCCCGCTTTAAGTCGGGGTGATCCAGGTGGACACTTTATCTGTGTCCACCTTTTTACGCCTACACTTGCCGCAGCCGTCCATAACTCCAATACGCAGCACACGCGCCTTCAGACGACACCATGCACGAGCCCATAGGGTTTTCCGGGGTGCAAACGGTGCCCAATAATTTGCAATCTTGCGGTTTTTTCGCGCCGCGCAGGATGGCGGGACATTCGCAGCCTTTGACATCGCTGGCTTTGATAGCCGGCATTTCGAAGCGCTGTTCGGCGTCAAATTCGGCATAAGCAGCTTGTAATTTCAATGCGCTATTCGGAATCAGTCCCAAGCCTCTCCATTCAAATTGCGGACGCAACTCAAACACCTCGGCCATCAAGGCTTGGGCTTTAACGTTGCCGTCGCGCGTCACCGCCCGGCTGTATTCGTTTTCCACTTCATGCCGGCCATCGTTCAATTGCCGAATCAGCATCAAGGACGACTGCATCACATCCAGCGGTTCGAAACCGGCGATGACAATGGGCTTGGCGTAATGTTCAGAGAAGATTTCGTAGGGTTTGCTACCGATCACGCTGCTCACATGCGAGGGGCCAAGAAAAGCGTCGATAGCCACCGGCTCCGGCGCATCCAAAATAGCCTGCATTGCTGACGGGGTGAGTGCATGGTTGCAAAACACCGAGAAATTAGTCAGCCCTTCGGTCTGTGCCTGTTTGATGGCAACGGCTGTGGGCGGGGTGGTGGTCTCAAAGCCAATCGCAAAAAACACGACTTGCCGGTCCGGGTTATCCCGGGCGATTTTCAAGGCGTCTTGGGTGGAATAAACCATTCGAATATCGCCGCCGGCCGCTTTGGCTTTCATCAGACTTTGCCTGCCGCCACCCGGCACTCGCATCAGATCGGCATAAGTGCAGAGGATTACGTCGTGCTGTTCCACCAATTGAATCGCGTTGTCGATGCGTCCCGTCGGCAACACACACACCGGGCAGCCGGGGCCGTGAATGAACTCGACATTGCTCGGCATTAAATCCTGCACGCCGTAACGAAAAATCGCATGGGTATGGCCGCCGCAAAACTCCATTAGCCGGTAATGCCGATCTGGATTAACGGTTTGGGCAATGACCTGCGCCAATTGCTTTGCTACATCATGCTGACGGAATTCGTCGATGTACTTCATGATGCGCTTAGACCCGCTTCGGCAAACAATGCCAAGGTTTTCAGGGCTTCGTCCTCGTCGATCTTGTTTAGCGCGTAACCGACGTGCACCAGCACGTAATCGCCGACTTTCACATCATCCACCAAAGCCAACGACACTTCCACCTTGACGCCGTCCACCGACACCGTCGCCATCTGGGTCGCAAAATCAATATCGGTAATTTGGGCAGGTAGGGCTAAGCACATAGCGGTATTAAAATTTGCGGCAACGTCGGTTAAGCATACGCTATCCGCTGCAAGGCCATCTCCGCGCGCAACCAGGTCAACCAGTTTTCCATGCCCTCACCGGTCTTCGCCGATAAGGACAACACCTTGATGCGTGGGTTAACTTGCTTCGCATATTGGATGCATTGAGCACTGTCGAAATCCAAATAAGGCAGCAGATCAGTTTTGTTTAAGATCATCAAGTCGGCGGCGTGAAACATATCCGGGTATTTGATTGGCTTGTCTTCGCCCTCGGTGACCGACAGGATCACCACTTTATGCGCCTCACCCAAGTCAAAGGCCGATGGGCACACCAAGTTACCGACGTTTTCGATAAACAGCAGGCTATGCTCGGGTAGATTCAAACTTTCCAAACCGTGACCCACCCGATGCGCGTCCAAATGGCAGCCCTTGCCGGTATTGATTTGCAGTGCCGGCACGCCGGTAGCGCGAATGCGGTCGGCATCGCGGGCGGTTTGTTGGTCGCCTTCGATCACCGCGATGCTTAACTCCTCTTTCAACCGCAGAATGGTTTCGGTCAGGAGCGTGGTTTTGCCGGAGCCGGGACTGGACACCAGATTCAAAGCCAGCATGCCGCGTTCACTGAAATAGCGGCGGTTTTCGTCGGCATAACGATTGTTCTTAGCCAGAATATCCTGCTCAATCTGTACCATCCGTGCCTGCGTCAAACCTGGCGCATGAGAATGTTCTGCAGTATGTTCGTGACGATGATGTCCGTGGTCATGGCTGTGATCATGAGCATGCTCGTGATCGTGTGGTTCGTCGTGCGAGTGAATAGGGCCCTCGCCGCAGCCGCATACGCCGCACATTACTCTACCTCCAGTTCTTTAATTCGCATTTGATCGCCGTCGACGATTTGTAATTGATGACTGCCGCAGTGCGGGCATTCGTCGTATAACTGTCGCACCAGCACCTCACAGCCGCAGGGCATGCACCAAGCCACACCCGGCACGTCGATAATCTCCAAGCGGGCCTGGTCTGCGAGCGAACCTTGCATCACCACTTCAAAACTAAACCGCATCGCATCCGGCTCCACACCGGACAAAGCGCCAATCTCCAGCCACACGGTTTTGACTTTGGCAAATTGCTGGGCCTTGGCCTGTTGTTCGATAATCTGTAACACGCTCTCGCAGAGCGACATTTCGTGCATGATGATTGCTCTGTAAATTTCAGTTTTCCGGCGTTAACACCAGTCGGTATTGCACACAGGGGTCCACCGCGTTAATCAGCCATTCCGCCTGCTGCCGCAAGCCATCGACAGCGTCCGCTTGCAAAGACTTTAAACTTTGGGCCAACACACCATCGGGGTGAAAATTCCATTCGGTCGGAGCCACTATGCGGTAATCGTACACCCTGCCTTGACGCAACTCCAGGCGATGAATCAATAAGCCGCGCGCGGCTTGGACTTGCGCCAAGCCAACGTCATCAGCCGCGTATGCCGACATCATGCCAGCCATTGAGCTTATTCCCCGCGGGATTACTGCCACTTCCATTAACACGGCAACACAGCGCAGCAACAAACCATTGCCGTAACGGCTATGCAAATCCGCGAGCAAGGGTGACGCTTGCTGACGACTCAAAGGCGTCGTCTCAAAACAGCAACCCTGCCACTGCGGCGTCCGACAGAAGCCCAAAGGATCTGTGTTTTGCATCTGCCTGTCCAGTTCTGCCGGATCCAATTCCGGCAAACCCACCACAAGGCTGCTCCCCAGCGCCGGCCAATCGCGTTGATATACGGCATTCAATAGTTGCGCTGCCAATCCTGTATTTTCATCCAACCAGTCGCGCAAATGCGCTTCGTCCGAAATCGCCAGAAATCCGCTGAGGCCACCAGCAAAAATCGCTTGATCAATCAAGCTGGTCAATTCAACAAGCAAAGTCTGCAAAAACGGTCCGTCGATCTGCAACTGGCTATCCAGCTTAAACGCCTCGCCATCTTTAAATAAACACGATTTGAACTGTCTATCCAATTTTAAAAGCGCCGCAAGCGCGATCTTATCGGCAGGCTGGTCCAGCAAAACCGGCCAATCCAGTAATATCCGCCAAGCGTGTTCGCGGACCGTTTCCAGTTGCAGCAAACATTCCCGAGCGGCATCCGCTTCCGGCTCGGCGTCCAAGCTCAGCGTGGCGCGACAAGCCAGTAATGCGGCGTAAGCCTGAGCATTGCTACACAGGGAAAATAGCAGCGGCACCATACTCAACAGCTGTTCCGGGGTTTTGCCGCGAAACACCCGCGCCGCTTCGGGCCGAGTCGAGTCTATCTTCACCGCACCGACCTGGCCGGCACGATGCGTCAGTTCGATAGTAATCTCGCCCGCCGGCGTCACTTAAGGTCTTGCCAGATTGCCGCGCAACAAATCGCGACGACTGATGGCTCGTGGCGCGGGAGCGGCTAGCAAAGCTTGCAAAGCACTTTTCGCCGCAGTCACGGCCGCCGCCTGATCGGCAAATTGAAACATCGGCGAAAATAGCGAACATTGCGCGTAGCGCCCCAATAGCACTTCGTCAGCGACGACAAACTCGAAACTGCCGTAGGGAAAAGTCTGTTCAAACTTGGTTCCTGGCGCTTGCGCCGGCCATTGGCTATCCGCGCCTGGCAGCAGCAACAGATTCATAAACCATGGCGTAATCAATAAGCCCACCCAATCGGCGTTGTAGCGATTAAATCCGAGGGCTCGCACCGCCAATGCCGGATTCAGCAATGGCATATCCTGCATCCGCGTGGTCAGAATATCGTTAAACACCGCGTCCAAGGTCTGCCGAATCTGCTCACCGTCCTGCCATTGCATAATTAATCGTCCAACACCAAAAAACCTTGTTTGGGTGCGCCGCATTGCGGGCAACTCCAATGGTCGGGCAGGTCGGCAAACGCGGTACCGCGCGGCACTTGCCAAACGGCATCGCCCTCAGCCGGGTCATAGACATGCCAGCAAATCTTGCATTCCAACTTGGCTTCCGCCGGCAAGCGCGAGGCATCGCCGCCGTATGCCCCGGCAAAAAAGCCTTCGCTCACAAATACACCTGCAAAATTTCCTGCAAACGCTGATGGCTATCGGCGATGTCTTCCGCGGACGCACAAGCTACGTTCGGCACCTCGCTGACTTCCAGCGTATTCAGGATTAACGTATCCTGCGAATTAAAATACCGCACCCACCAGACATTGTGGGTGGCGGTAGCGTCGATCCGACAATTACCGTAACCGCGCGACAAAATCGTCACCGCGCCCTTGCCCAAGCGTTGCTCCAGAAACGCCAAATCCTGCTCGGTTTGCGGCAGCAAACTCAAGTTGATGATATGCGCTTCGGTGCCGGGTTGATACTCGGCGATCTTGGCATTCAACTCCGCCAACAACGGCGGTGCGTTCATCACACCGTCCGGCAGCGCGCTCATGTCAGTATCGATATGCTTGGCGGCATCGGCAAATGCGGTTTGCAGGATGGCTTGGGGAATGATGCCGACTTCCAATGTATCGGTAACGATCTGCTTTTGCGCGTCGAGGCGTTGCGAACGCCAGACACCGGCCAGCACCGATTCCTGAATCCGCAGAGTTTGCGCGCCTTTACAGAGCATGCTGACTTCGCCTTCGCCGAGCAGTTCGTCGACGAACTGGCGATTGGTTTGGTCCAGGGATATCAAATCTATGGTTTGGCTGCTTGCCGGATACGTTGCCAAATCCTGTTCCAGTTGCTGCAATACGGTTTTGGCCTGCGCCAAATCGGTCGCATTCAAGTCCACCGAAATGGTCGGCATCCGGTAGGTCGCCATTTCTTCCGGCATCGCCAGATAGTCGAGTTCGACGCCGTCTTCCTCGGCGGGTTGGCTGCCTTGGCCGAAAATTGGGAGAGATATGCTGGTCATATTTTGGTTGTTTGTTGAATTAAGTTCGTAGGCTGGATAGACGAAATGTATCCGGCGTCGGATTGTTGGTTTATTTGGTGTCGCTATCGCGAGGATGGTTTTGCATGTCGGGTCTCGGCCCGACAGCCGAGTAACTTTTCTTTGTTTGGCCAAAGAAAAGTCACCAAAAGAAAGGCCACCCGGAATTCCGCCTTAATCCTGCGCTTCTCGCTTTTGGCGAGGGTTTTCGGAAGGGCCATCCCTGGCCCTGCGAAAACGAGCGGCATCCCTGCCGCTCCCCTATCGGGCTAATCTCGCCAAAAGCTGCGATGCTCGGGGCTGAATAACGGGAGAAAACCGTTCTGAAATTCAAAGGTAAATCAGGTGAACACAAGATGTATCCCCGATCATCTAGGGATGACTTATTATTTCGCCCCAGCCTGAATAAGTAATTTCTCGGCTGGCTTATTCCCCATATATCTCGCAAACTCAAGCGGGGTCAATTGCTTTTCGGCAAATGTAATGTCTGGACCGACAGACAGCGTGGTCTCATTGATTCGATTAATTCCCGAAACTGGAAATTCAAATCTATAACTCTTGTTTAGGTTCAATCTATGCGCCACCAATAGTTGGAGCATCTTCTCTGCGGAATCGTTTTCGGCCCCTCCCATCCACTGTGCAACTGACAGGTCGTCTATTTCAGCACCGTTATTTAATAAAAGCTCCACAATTTCCGGTTGATCGTAAAGAATTGCATCAGACAATGCGCTACCACCATTTTGAATCTTTAAATTGTTGCTACCTACGGCTTCGACAAGGATTTTTGCTAGGTTGTAGTCTGCTTCAGGATAAATTGCATATTCAATAGGGGTCACCGATCGGTTTTCATGCCCCTTTTCCGGCTCTTCCGGAAAGACATTTGGCAAAGCACCCGCTAACAAGAGCGCTTTGACCAAATCCAACCGTTTTTCATAAATAGCCACCCATAGTGGTGGTGTTGAGTATTCCCCTGATGAATTTATATCCCAGCCTGCGGCAAGCGCTACCTCAAAAGCAGTAAGTCCAGGCAAACGGCTAATCGAATACCACGGATTATTATCAGGCGTGCGATTTTCCTTAGCTTCCCGAAGAATGCGTTCGTCATCTTTTAGAATTCGGTGATATTTTTTACCGTCCGCTTCTTGAAATTGCTCAAGCTCGCATTCAACAGCAAGCTGAAAATTGTCCGTTACCCGCCAAACAGCCCTAGGAGAACTCTCGTCAGTGACAAAAGCGTGGCGTCCTCGATAACCTGCATTCAATACAACGATGTACGGTACACCATCGACTTTAACTACTCGTTTTTCATAAGTATCTGTAGTAATCGGATTGATGAAGTCTTGCGCCCCACTAACCTTTATTTCATCCCCGTGCTCACGGACCGAATTTATCAGCGCCAATTCATAGTCTGAATTGATTCCAGCAACTAACCCACTAAGTGATGCATCGACTGGAAATGAACCAAATATCTCTTCAAAGCCATCGCCATTAAGATCTGCTTTAACGGTATAAATTGATGTTTTGAGTATTGCCGGAAATGATTCACGCAAGGAAGGGTCATCCCGTAACACCGCAGATTGGATTTTTCCGGCATCGGCAATTTCAATTATGGATTGGCAAGCGGAGTCTGGTCTGACATTCGTTTGACAACCGGGAAGCAAAAAAAATGACAGCAACAATATTCGATACATCAAACACTCCAAAACGTTTGTGGCAGTTCGTGGTCTGGATAGAGCAAAGCGATACCCAGCAATATAGGCCAAAACTGGGTTTACACTCGCATCCCAACCCACCAAAAAACCTTTGCTACACACAATAACCGCTGGAGTGGGCTGTTCCCGTTATTCCGCCCCGAGCATCGCAGCTTTTGGCGAGATCAGCCCGCAGGGGAGCGGCAGGGATGCCGCTCGTTTTCGGAGGGGCTGGGAAGCCCCTTCCGAAAACCCTCGCCAAAAGCGAGAAGCGCAGGATTGAGGCGGAATGTCGGGTGGCCTTTTCTTTGGATACTTTCTTTTGGTCACGCAAAAGAAAGTATTTCGGCTGTCGGGCCGACAAATCGGCAGGATTGCCGATTTGCATGCGAAGCACCCGTAGGGCGAAAAACAGGGATGTTTTTCGTGAAACCGACTTCGAAAAAACCGTCGCGATAGCGACACCAAATCAATCAAAACCCCTGAAACAAAAAATCCAACGCGGCCCCTATCTCAAACCGCTGCGCTTCCAACGACATAATCGGTGATTTCAAAATCCGAGCCGGAACAGCTGCCAATTTCGGCGTTTCCAACACACACTCAAGACCATCGACCACCACAATCGGGCTCAAATTAGTGGGTAATTTGACTGCCGGAAAGCGATCAAGCCGGCGCAGCGGTACGACGACTCGACTCTCCAAAGAATTCAAGACATCGCTTTGCACATCCAGCAGATACGGTACGTCGTCAGACGTTGTACTGCTATTGCGGTAAACATCGAAACGCGCCATTTCAGAAAGACCGCCATTCGTCTAGCGGCAAACCGTCTTGCTCAATCGTTTGGTTGTAGGCTGCGATAAACTCGGCATGCTCTTGCTGCCAACGCCTCTCTCTTTCGCCGCGCACCAACTCGCGCAGGTGTCGGTCGCAGGCCTGCGAAATATTGATATTCAATGCCTTGGCCTCTGCGAGCACATCGGCAGACAAGGTGATGTTGGTGGCTTTCTTTGAGGCGCTGTTCGTGGCTGCCATGATGTTGTCTCCATGAGTACGGCTTTATTATGCGCATTGTACTCCAACATAAAGACTGTTGGAGTACTGCGCAATAGTGACACCAAATTGTTAAAGAGCCGGTGAGAACTTAATCCTCGACCAAAAAGCGCGCTAGCCAGAAAACTGGCTTTTGGCTTCGAATGTTGGGTTACGCTCTATCGAGCTAACCCAACCTACATTTTTTGAAAACTAAGCATGCCCAACCCCACAAACCTTCCCAAGATCAAACCCCGGCGGCTGCCCCGGCTCGGCGGCCAAAATCCGCGCAAACTCCTGCCCGTATTCCGCCCAATCCTTAATCCCGGTAATCACGCCCAGATACTCACCGCCGCGCAAAAACACCAAAGACGGCCAACTGGTAAATCTAAACCTGGCCTGCAATTCGCGTTCGATGGATTTATCGATCACCGCACCGTGTAAACGCCCAGCAAAGGCTTTTAACAACTCCGGCAAAATCACGGCCACATCGTGGCTTTCCGGAAACATCATGGGATCGTTGGCAAAGAACAGTACAACGGTGTCACGACCGTGTACGAATAAATCATAACCATCGGCATCCAGCAGCGGCAGGCCATGGCGGGTTTGCAGTTGCTCCAGCAAGGGTGTGCTCATGTTCTTAAAAACTCCGGCAGTTCGGGTTCGCGGTCGACCAGATCGGCGAATAAATGATCGAAGTTGGTTTCACCTTGCATGGCTAAACGCATGGCTTCCAAGGCATCGGCGATTTGTGCGGCGCGTTCTGCTGAGATAACTTCCCGAGCCGCATCCAGAAATACCAGCAACCAAGTGCCGGCGACTTGTTCGCCCACCAACATCATGTCGATCAGCGTGGTTTGGCCGCGATACTCGCACAGCGCGGAATCGCCGAGGGGTTCAATGACTTGCATGGGGATGCCGATGCACATCAGTATTTGCCCCGGTAATCTACATCGACTTGCAGACTGGGCAAGTCAGACGCAGACGGTGGCTTCACCTCAAAGGCAGCGGATAATACGATGCGTTCATCCCCGAGCCGACAGGCTTGCTCGGGTGAGGGGCGTTCTTGTTCGTAGCGTTGGATATTCAAGATCGGATCGGCCAATACTTGCGGCGTGTCCACGCACTCAGCAACGACGCCGAACGTTTGCAGATAAGACAGAGCCATTTCAATAGCCGGTTGAATTTGCGCTTTGACGGCGGGCCGCAAGCTGCCACCGTAATCTTCTAGTTCTTCCGGCTGCACGCCAATCAGCAGTAAATGCTGGGGATATTGACCGAGCATTTGCGCCAGGGCCAATACTTCCTGAAAGCCGGTTTGGTGCAGGCTCATTTTCTTCGCGCCCAGGAAATTCGGCACCTCGTCATTTTCAACGCGCTTCATGGTGGCCGGCAGCAAGCCGTAATCCACCGCGTCGAACACCACCAGCACGTCCGCCGCTTGCACATGTTCAATCAGGTATACGCCTTGCGTACCACCATCCACCACTTGCACGTTATCCGGGAAACGGTAGTGCTTTTGCAGATGCTCGATAACGCGCACGCCAAAGCCTTCGTCAGCCCAAAGCAGGTTGCCGATGCCGAGCAGCAGGATGTTGTTGGATGGAGTACTTGCCATGGCTCGCTCAGACAAGCGTAGGGTGGGCACAATCAAGTGCCCACCGTTCGATTCCGCGTGGGCACAAAAACCGTGCCCACCCTACGAATTTAATGGGCATCGTCCACCGGTTTGTCGTCTTTAAAAGTGCGCCAGCCGCTCACAATCGTCGAAAGCATGCTCTGCCCGGACAATTTATCCTCGCGGACCGCGACATAAACATGAATCAACACGAAGCAGACGATGAACCACATCACCAGATGATGCCAGGTGTGCACGGTTTGGCTGTCGCCAAACAGCGGCAACAACCAACTGCTGAACAGCGTGTATTGCCAACTGCCTTGGCCCTCACCTTCGCCGTACAAGGCAAAGCCAGTGAAGATCATGAACAGAGAGCCCCACACCAACACGAAATGCATCGCCAAGATCGCAAGCGGGTTATGCCCGATGTAGTGGCGCGGCGACTTGGTCAGAAAGGCATACCACAAGACTTCTTGCAGGACACCGTCCCAGAAATGCGCTTGCCAGAGCGGTGGCAGAAAGATTTGCCGGGCATGCTCGTTGCCGGCAAACGCCCAATACAAACGCCCGAGCAAACTGATCGCCAACACATAGCCCGCAGCAAAATGCGCGAAGCGGATGTAACCCATCAGAAAATGCTCGCTAGCTTCGCCGCCCGGTGAAGGCAACGGCGATGCAATCAGATAACCGCTGACCGCCAACACCGTGATCGCCAGCGCGTTGATGCCGTGCCATAGGCGAACCGGCAGTTCGTAGACATAAACCGGAGCAAGCGGCGCGCTCATAAGGGTCTCCGCCACCGGCTAGCCCACCACACCCCAGCCACCGCCAGCACCAGTAGCAATAGACTGGCACCCAAGGCATAGGGCATAGATAAACCTTGCAGCAAAAACATATGTTCGACGGCATGCGTTAGGCTGTCGATGCCTGGATGGCTGTGCGCTTGGGCATTGCCGGCCAGGGCCAGCAGAAACAGAATCGAAAACAAATTTTTCATGGCTATTCCTTATCTGACTTGGACGCGGGTTAATTCTGTACCGTCGGGGCTGATCACATGCGTGGAGCAAGCCAAACACGGGTCGAAACTATGCAGTGTGCGCAAAATTTCCACGGGTTCGTCCGGCACCTCGACCTTGGTGTTCATCAAAGAAGCCTCGAACGCGCCGATATTGCCTTGCTCGTCGCGGGGCGAACCGTTCCAGGTGGTCGGCACCACGCATTGATAGTTGGCGATTTTGGTATCTTCGATTTTCAACCAATGACCCAATGCGCCGCGCGGGGCTTCGGTGAAACCGACGCCTTTGACGTTGCTCGGCCAGGTTTCCGGATCCCAACGCTCGACATTAGCCGTGCTGAGATCGCCGGCTTTCAGATTGGTGATTAGTTTGTCCATGAAATAGCGCATCTTGCCGGCGGCCCATTGCGCTTCCAAACCACGCGCGGCGGTTCTGCCCAAGGTCGAGAACAAGGCACTGACCGGCACGTCCAGAGTTTTCAGGACAAAATTGATTTGCTCGGTGATTTCTTTGTTGCCTTGCGCATAGCCAATTACGTAACGGGCTAGCGGGCCAACCTCCATAGCGTGGCCGCGCCAGCGTGGGGCTTTGATCCAGGAATATTTGGCGCTTTCGTCCAGTTCCTGAATATTGGTGCGGTCGCCCTTGGTTTTGGCGCCGATTTTGTAGTTCGGTTCGGTGATGCCGTCATAAGGATGCAGACCCAGCGCTTCGTCCGGGTATCTGTACCAGGAGTGCGGTACGTATTCCTTGATTTGCTCTGGGTCGGTCAAGTCCACTTCATGAACTTTCGTCAGATCGCCGTTGATGATCGCGCCGCGCGGCATTAAGAGGTTAGCGGCGGAGTAATCGTTGGCCTTGTCCGGAATATCGCCGTAAGACAGCATGCTGGCGCCGGCCAAACCACCGCCGTACATCCAGCCTTTGTAGAACTGAGCAATCGCCAGTAAATCCGGAATATAAACCTGATCGATAAAGGTGATGGTGCGGTCGATGATGGAGGACACCAGATTCAGCCGCTCCATATTAATAGCGCCGACCGCGCCAACACCGTCCAGATTGATCGCGCACGGCACGCCGCCGACCAGCCAATTCGGATGCGGATCTTTGCCGCCGAAGATGGTGCGGATTTTCATGATGTCTTTTTGAAAATCCAGCGCTTCCAGATAATGGGTCACGGCCAGCAAATCGGCTTCCGGTGGCAGCAAATAGGCCGGATTAGTCCAGTAACCGTTCTTGAACGGGCCGAGCTGGCCGGATTCGACGAACTTTTTCAGGCGGTTTTGCGTGTCGCGGAAATAGCCCGGCGAAGACTTGGGATTGCTCGGCGAAATCTGTTGCTGCAAAGCAGAGGTTGCCACCGGATCGGCCTTCAAAGCATTGACCGGATTCACCCAGTCCAAGGCATGCAAATGATAGAAATGCACCAAGTGATCGTGCGCTTGCAGACTGAGCTGCATGATGTTGCGGATCGAATTGGCATTTTCCGGGATCTTGATTTTCAAGGCATCTTCGACCGCCCTCACCGAGGTCAATGCGTGGGTACCGGTGCAGACGCCGCAAATGCGTTGCACGAAGGCCCAGGCGTCGCGCGGATCGCGGCCTTTTAAAATCACTTCCAGGCCGCGCCACATGGTGCCGCTGGAGATAGCGTTACGGATGATGTTGTCGTCGTCGATGTTGACTTCGCAGCGCATGTGGCCTTCGATGCGGGTAACCGGATCGACCACGACGCGGCGACCGGCGTCGTTTAAATTAAAACCATTGGGGGTGTTTCGGACTGTCATTATTGTTCTGCTCCTGGTTGTTTATCCCCGGACTGTTTGGCGCGACTCAAGGCCGTCAAACCCGCATGCGCGGCGACGCCGGCACCTACAATCGCTGCGGCGGTTCCGCCGACCACATCGGCGTTGGCTTCGATACCAAATTGATTGATGCCGGTGAGGCGGTCGTAAAAGCTGCCTTTATCCCAGAAACCATCCTCGGAACAACCGATACAGCCGTGGCCCGATTGAATCGGAAAGGAGGTGCCTTCGTTCCATTTCACCGTGGAGCAGGCGTTATAAGTGGTCGGTCCTTTGCAACCCATTTTGTAAAGGCAATGACCTTGGCGGGCGGCTTCGTCGTCCCATTGTTCGACAAACTGGCCGGCATCGAAATGCGGCCGTCTATAGCATTTGTCGTGGATGCGCTGGCTGTAGAACATTTGCGGCCGGCCTTGTTTATCCAGGGTCGGCAATTTGTCGAAGGTCAATAGATAAGCCACCACGGCGGTCATCACTTCCGCAATCGGTGGGCAACCAGGCACCTTAATAATCGGCTTGTCGGCTAAACCGGGGACTTTATGTACCGGCGTCGCCCGAGTGGGATTAGGCTTGGCGGCTTGTACGCAACCCCAAGAAGCGCAAGAACCCCAGGAAATGATAGCTTTGCAACTCTCTGCGGCATATTTCAGTTGCTCAACAAACGGCTTGCCGCCGATGATGCAATACATGCCGTCTTCGGCCAGCGGCGGATTACCTTCTACGGCCAGAATGTAATTGCCTTTGTATTTTTCGACAATCTCGGTGACGATAGCTTCGGCATTATGGCCGGCGGCGGCCATGATGGTGTCGTCGTAATCCAGCGACAACATCGACAAAATCACGTCTTTGGCTAGCGGATGGCCGGAGCGAATAAACGACTCCGAGCAACAGGTGCATTCCAAGCCGTGCAGCCACAATACCGGGATACGCGGCTTGGTTTCCATCGCGTGGGCAATTTTCGGCGCGAATGCCGGCGATAGGCCCAGCGAGGCGGCGGTTAAACTGCAAAATTTCAGAAAACTGCGGCGGGTGATGCCTTGCCTGCGCATCACATCGTAAAAGGTTTCGATCATGGACACTCCAGTCGTCGTTGTGGCTAATTAAAGTGACTGGCTTGACGACACCGCGCGAGGTTCGGCGCTGATGGTTGTTATCCAGTAGCTTTAATAGCAGGTTTTCAAAGCCGCCCCCGCAGCTATGCCGGCCGGAATTCGCCGGAAGTTTGAAAACCTTTGCTTGTTATTATTTAGGTGACAACACTAAGAACCAGCGTTGCCCCGCCTTGCCAGAGCAACATCTATGCCGGCCATAGGGCAACGTTAAAACCTTTGCATTAGTGGGACTATTAGCGTTTAACGCGGCTTACCCTCTGTCTGCTAACTAACAAACCCAACAAAACTACACAATGATTGCCAGAAATACGACATATGCATAGCTTTTAGAATGGGGCTTCGAAAACCTGTCCAGCACTTGGTTGACAGCCCCAAGCGGAGGCGACTAAAGTGAATAACCGTCCTCGAAGCCTTTGAAGACGGGATTAACTCAAAATAATTAAGCGGAGACGGCACTAAAGTCCGTTCCACCGCATCGCCGGGAGAGCTCTTATGAACCGCGTTATCGTGCTGATGTTACTGACGATTTTTAACACCAATGCCCCGGCGGATTGGGACCCGGAACTGGAAGCTCAAGAACAAGCACAGCGCGAAGCTACCCAGCGCGCCGAACAAGCCAGGGCACGTGAGGCGCAAAAATTGATTAACGAAGCCAATGCCAAGGCAAACCGGGAGATGATGGGCAGTAAGCGTAAAAACCTGGGCGCGGCGGCCAAGGGCAAATCGGATGCAGAAGTGAATCGTCTGTACGACGCCAAGATCAAACAAACCACGGAAGACGCCAATCGCTTGGCTCAGGAAGCTCGCAGTGCGCTTAGTCAAGGCCAAGGCGCAGCGGCGGTAAAACAAGTGACCGGCAAAAGCCTACAAGAATTGGAAAATATGTCCGATGAGGAAGCCGAAGCCCTATCGCGGGAATTGGAAAAGAAATACGTGCAATGACGAATGCAGCCCGGCACACGTGCAGTGCGGAAAAATCAAATGGGCTAAGCTAATCAACGCTGGATATTCACGTTAATCCAGCGCATGTTCTCGACCAAGGAATGCCCGCGTTTACTCACTCGCTGTCTATCTCTTGTTCCAGCAAAGTCCGCAGGCCGGCCGGCATTTCCAGGGTTTCCGGATCCCAGCCTTCCAGCTCCAGCACATCTTTCAGGCATTCTTCCATGATCAAATGGGCTTTCTGGGTAGCATCGGCGATGCGCTGATGTACTCTGGTTTGCACCTCGCTGCCGCTGCGCTCGGAGCAATTGGCCTGATAGTCAAACAGCTTGCGCAAGCTATCGATTTGTCCGCCAACCTGCGACGGGCAAGAACACATATACAAAATGCCCTGAACGTTGATGCGTTTGAGTTGCTGATTGCTAAATTGGGTTTCCAGTTTCATGATGCGAGCTCTCGATTTTCTCGTTTATTATAATTATCGGGTTGGCGCCAACCCTGGCTCAAATTGTTTTCCGCCAAATACGCCGCTAAGCTTCGACCGGCGGCATAGGCTATCAAGGCCACGGTCAGTTATCAACTTTTGGCAAATTCGTTGCGCTCCAAAAGGCGAATTTCGGCAATCAATTCAACCTCAAGCCGGCGTGAAGCCGCTGTTAATCAATTGCCGGGTACGGGCATAGGTTTCCTGAATGATTAAGGCATCGGTACTGGCCCGATGCCGCAACAAGGCCATATCCTGAATCACTTGCCGTTTGGTTTGGGTCCAGATGTCCATTTGCGCTTCTTTCAATATCATTTCCAACGCGCTGAGATAAAAGCCCGGCTGTACGCCGCAGCGAAAAAACAAGCGAGATAACCAAGGCTTATCGACCACCCAGCCATCGCTATACACCGTTTTACCGGCTAAAAAATCATTCAATTCGCTGGCCACCAGAGCGATGGGCTTTCCATAACTGATTAAAGTCTCTCGACTGAGGCCGTGCACCCGTTCGGCCTGCGCGTCCCAATAAGTCCAGTCACTGGCAGGCTTGATCAACGCGCAATATTTTTGCCCGTTTCCCAATACCACGCCTACTTCGATGGGATAACTATCGAAGCCAAACCCGGAAGCTTCGAAATCGATTACATTCGGTCTGATGATTTGCAACTGAGCATCCCTTTGCACATCGTAAAACGTGTAAGCCTAGCCTATATCGACGAATACGAACGACGTAAACGGGCAGATTTAATTTTATAAAACCAGCGCAAGGCCAGTAACAAAGCCAGTATCCCGCCGAACAGCAGCGGCCGGCTCAGATCTTTTTTGACTAGCCAGGCAAAATGCACCACCCCTGCAGCGGCAATCGGGTAAACCATACGGTGCAAGCGTTTCCAATTTTTGCCGCCGAGCCGGCGCTGCATCGCATTGGTGGAGGTTACGGCCAAAGGAATCAGGAACAAGAACGCCGTAAAACCGATAGTAATGTAGGGACGTTTCAGGATATCTTTGGCTATTGCCGACCAATCGAAAAACTGGTCCAAAACCAGATAAGTCAGAAAGTGCAGACAGGCGTAGAAAAAGGCAAACAATCCCAGCATACGTCTAAGCCGGATAAGCCAGCTTGCGCCGCTCAGTTGCCGCAGCGGCGTGACGCCGATACTTATCAGCAAAAACGTCAATGTCCAGTAACCGGTGTTATGGGTGATTTTTTCGATGGGGTTGGCGCCCAATTGGTCTTGCCAGACCGCAGTCAGCAATAGCGCCAAGGGTAGCAAAGCCGCCAAAAACGCCAGCACTTTATGACGGCGAAGGTTTTGATCGTCAAGAGTTTTCCAGTTCACTGTTCAAAAGTTTTTTGTCAAATCCATCCCGGCATACAAACCGGCCACCTGCTCGGCATAGCCGTTGAACGGCAAGGTTGGCCGCTTCAGAAAGTCGCCCAGCCGGCGTTCCTTGGCTTGACTCCAACGCGGGTGATCGACTTCCGGATTGACGTTGGCATAAAATCCGTATTCGCTGGGGCCGGCCTGCATCCAACTGGTCGTCGGTTGCTGTTTAACCAAGCGAATCTTAACGATGGACTTGGCGCTTTTGAAGCCGTATTTCCAGGGCACCACCATTCTGACCGGTGCCCCGTTTTGATTGGGTAACACTTCGCCGTATAAGCCAAACGTCAGTAAAGCCAAGGGATGCATGGCTTCGTCGATGCGCAGGCCTTCGCGATACGGCCATTCCAGGACAGCGCGCCGCTGCCCGGGCAGTTGTTCGGGGTCGTGCAGACTGACGAACTCCACATAACGGGCCTCACTAGTCGGCTCGACTTGTTTCAGCAACTCCGCCAACGGATAACCTAGCCAGGGAATCACCATCGACCAAGCTTCCACGCACCGTAAGCGGTAGATGCGCTCCTGCATCGGCGCCAATTTCAGTAAATCCTCTATGGCAAATTGTTTGGGTTTACGGACTTCGCCTTCCACACTGACCGTCCAGGGCAGGGTTTTCAGACGGCCGGCCATTTTGGCCGGACCTTCCTTGCTGGTATCGAACTCGTAAAAATTATTGTATTGGCTGACGTCTTCCAGCGGCGTCAATTTATCGGTCAAGCCATATGCTTCGGAGAGACTGCTCGCCAGTTTTTCCCCGCCGAAGGCTGCGCCGGCAAGCAAGGCAGTGGAGCCGCCCAGTGCCAACTGCATGAAATGCCGGCGCTGGTAAAACAGCTCGCGTGGCGTGATTTCGGAAGCGGGAATTGCAGGGATGCCGGGAAGTTTCATGGGGACGCCTCTTGAAAAGTTTAGAACTACTCGACCATAAACCGGGCAGGCAGTTCCGCCTGCGCCAAAGTCACGCCACGGGCTTTGTCGATTTGGCAATCCGCATCAGCTTAAACTCTATTTGCGCGGCTTTTTCTTACTATCCGGTTTTTTGGCCGTCGTCTTTTTTGCGGACTTACTAGGCTTGGCTACTTTTTTATGCCCGGATTTCTGCGGATTTTCCTCCGCAGTAACTTTCGCAGCGTCAGTCTGCGCAGACTGCTCTGCCAGGTCCGCGCTATCCGGCGGCAAATCCGGCATCGGCAATGCGGCAGTTTCGTTGCCGTCATCCACGGCGGATCGATCACAGTCCGGTAAGTCTTGATCTTCAGGCGAGCAAATGACGCGATAGATGATTCTCCGGTCGTCGTTTTTGCCGGTTTTGGGTTCTAGCGACTTGCTAACCGGCGCGGTGTCATCAGAGATTGTGCCCAATAATTCGGCCGTTGCGCTGCCGCTATATACCCAGACGCTGAAAAGCACACTCAAATAGTACGCTTTGTAACTTGAGGGTTTGAAGCCACGCTTGCGCAAATTAGCCATTGTTCTGCAATTGCTTTAAGTGACGCTTGGCTTCGTTCCATAAGCCGTCCAGCTCCGCCAATTCGCAATCGCGCAACTCACGGCCGGAGGCTTCCACCTGCTTCTCGATGTAATTAAACCGACGGGTGAATTTTTTAGTGGCTTCGCGCAAGGCAATTTCCGGATTGACTTTCAGATGCCGGGCCAGATTGACGACCACCAGCAGCAAATCGCCGATTTCTTCCTGAATATGCGGTTGATCGCCTGACTGCCAGGCTTCGTGGACTTCTTGCAATTCTTCGCGCACCTTGTCGAATACCGGTTCCGCTGCCGGCCAATCGAAACCGTGGCTGGCGGCGCGATTCTGAATCTTCTCGCACTGCACCAGGGCTGGCAGGCTTTGCGCCACGCCGGCTAACACACTTTCGGTCATTTGTGCGGACTGTTTCAGGCGGCGTTCTTGCGCTTTGGCTGCGTCCCAGGCTTGCTGGCGCTGCTCATCGGTATCGAATTTGACATCGGCAAACACATGCGGATGCCGGCTAACCAGTTTCTCGCTGATTGCCGCCGCCACCTGCTCAAAGTCGAATAAGCCGCGTTCTTCGGCAATCTGCGAGTGAAACACCACTTGTAACAACAGATCGCCCAATTCGCCGCGCAAATCATCGAAGTCATTACGTTCGATGGCGTCGGCCACCTCGTAAGCTTCTTCTATGGTATAGGGGATCAGGCTATGGAAATCTTGCTTTACGTCCCAGGCACACCCCTGTTCCGGGTCGCGCAAGCGGGCCATCAAAGCCAGCAGTTCCTGGGTTTTGGTCAACCTCAAAATGTCGAACCGAACGTATCCTGATAGCGTTTTTTGAATTCCGCCATCGTAAAGGTGTGGTTCTGGGTGCCGTTGTGCTCGATTTTGATCGCGCCTAACAGGGAAGCAATCCGACCGGTAACATCCCAATCGTAATCGTTGATCAAACCGTACAGCAGACCGGCACGATAAGCGTCGCCGCAGCCGGTGGGGTCCAGCAGTTGTTTGGGCTTGGCTGGCGGAATATCGATGCATTCGCCGCGCGTATACACTTTGGAACCGTTGCCGCCCAAGGTGATGATCAAGGCATCGACTTTTTCGGCAATTTGCTCCAGCGTCAAGCCTGTGCGTTGCTGCATCAATTCCGACTCGTAGTCGTTAAAGGTGGCGTAATTAGCCAGTTCCAGAAACGCCAACAACTCGTCGCCATCGAACATCGGCATACCTTGGCCTGGATCGAAAATAAACGGAATGCCTTGCTCAACAAATTGCTGCGCATGTTCCTGCATACCTTGTTTACCGTCCGGCGAGACGATGCCGATAGTAATGCCCGAGTCGGCCGGCACTGCGTTTAAATGCGAAAAGCTCATCGCCCCCGGATGGAACGCGGTAATTTGATTGTCGTCGACGTCGGTGGTGATGTAGGCCTGGCCGGTGTAATGATCGTCCAGCACCTTGATATAACGACTGGAGATGCCGCACTGGCTCAGCCATTGCGCGTAGGGTTCGAAATCGTGGCCGACAGTCGCCATGATGGACGGCTCTTCCTGCAACAATTTCAGGTTATAAGCGATGTTACCGGCACAGCCGCCGTATTCGCGACGCAGGGCCGGCACCAGGAAAGACACATTCAGCATATGTACTTTCTCTGGGAGGATGTGATGTTTAAATTTGTCGTGAAACACCATGATGGTGTCGTAGGCCATGGAGCCACAGATCAATGCACTCATTATTATCCTTGTTTAACGATTTCAGCGGCCCTAAGGTAACGGATGTTGGAAATAGGCACAAGACGAAAGCGATAAAATCAACCGCTATTCTTCCTCTTTCCCGCTTATAACAGTATCAACGCCCAAGTCACGCCGGCCCAAATCAAGGACAGCATGACCGCCGCCGAGCCTATATCCTTGGCTCGTCCGGATAGTTCGTGATGTTCGAAACCCACCCTATCCACTACCGCTTCCACTGCGGAATTCAACAACTCCACCAGCAACACCAATACCACGCTGCCGATTAACAGGACTTTTTCAATGGCGGATTGGCCGAACCAGATTGCCAGCGGCGTCGTCACCACGAACAGCGCTACTTCCTGGCGAAACGCTTCCTCATGTTGCCAGGTGGCCTTGAAACCGGCGACCGAAAAGAAACAGGCGTTGATCAGCCGCTTAAATCCCTTTGCATTTTGATTTGCCATTGGCTAGTCCTACTCCTCGATCAGAGTCCGATAAGCATCGGCATCCATTAATTGTTCCAGCTCCGCTGGGTTATCGGCTTTGATACAAAACAGCCAGGTTTGATAAGCGCCGTCATTGACCAATTCCGGTTCGTCAGTCACTGCTTCGTTGACCTCAACCACACTTCCGCTGACCGGGCTGAACAGATCGGAAGCGGTTTTTACCGATTCCACCACTGCCAGTTGTTCGCCGGCTTTCACGACCCGGCCCACATCGGGCAAGCCGATAAACACTATGTCGCCCAATTCGGACTGAGCAAAATCGGTGATACCGACGCGCACGACATTGTCGTCTTCCAGCTTGGCCCATTCATGGGTCTCGGCATATTTCAAATTTTCAGGTGTTTCACTCATTTGCATTTCCCTCAAGCCGTGACAGTAATCCAAAAGGATAACCGGCTATTTTTTTAACACAACAAAAAATTACAGACGTCAGCCCAAACTTTATAATCCCAACTCTATGGGGAGCACTTACAACAAGTTCGGCCATTAAGACGTCAAACTACATTTAACAAAATTCATGCGAATAGCACTTTTCCTAGCAGGCTGGCTTGGCTTTGTTAGCCTGACTCCGACCGCCGCCAGGGCGGACGATGACGACTCACCGTCAAGCGCCGCCCAAACCAAACAGGCCGGCCCGAATGCCGCCCCCGATGCATTACAGCTGGATCAGGCAGCCCAGAAATTGGCCGGCATTCAAACCCAAACACTCGTAGCGGTTAAACAAACGCCCGAATTTGCCGCTTACGGCACGGTGGTCAACCCGGAACCGCTGCTGAGCATCCGCCAACAATTCCTGGCCGCCAGCGCCCAGCAAGACAGCGCCCAAGCCCGTTACAGCGAAGCGGCGCAAAACCTGAATCGCACCCGAGACCTGCATCATCAGGACATCGTTTCCACCCGCCGCCTGCAGGAACAGCAAGCGATCTGGCAGGCCGACAAAGCCAATCTGGCCGCCAATAATTACCAACAGCAACTGATCGCCGCCAACAGCCGCCTGGTCTGGGGCGACACCTTGAGTAGCTGGTTTACCAAAGCCCAAGATAAAAACGCCACGCAACTGTTGGAACATCAAGCACAATTGCTGCAAATCACCCTGCCCGCCAATAGCCGGCTCGATCCGGGCGTCAAGCTTATCCATATTCAGGAACGCGGCCAGCGTCAAGCAGCCTTGCCCGCCGCGCTGATTTCCGCGGCGCCTCAGGTCGATCCGGTATCGCAAGGTCCGCGTTATTTTTTCAAATGTGCGGACTGCCGCCTACCATTCGGCACCCATATCACTGCCTGGATTCCGGAAGGCGGCCAAATCAGCGAAGGGGTTAATATCCCGCAATCAGCCCTGGTCTGGCATCTGGGCCAGGCGTTTGTATTTATCAAAACCGATGCGGAGCATTTCAGCCGCCGGCCGCTTAAGCAATACACCAGCGATAGCCAGGGTTATTTCGTGGCCGACGGCTTGCGGCCCGGCGAAGAAATCGTCACCACCGGCGCGCAAACGCTGTTATCGCAACAATTGAAAGGTCTGATACCTGACGAAGATAAGGATTAGCAGCCGGCTTAGTATTTGATCGGCAACACCTGAACCGACTCCCAAACCCGCTCGGTGAACTCCGCATCCATCGCCGGCATGCCATCCTGAAGCCACTGCACAATAACTTTAGCGATATTGGGGTAGGTAACATGCACAGCATGTGGATTGTGCAGCCAGTCCTCGATCACTGCGTCGTCCAGATCGAACATCGTGTGACCGTAGCCCAGTTGCTTTAAAGCCTCGGCGTTGGAAATTTGCTCCATTTGCGCGTGTAAGGGCTTGACCAGAATCTTCTTGCCCAATTGCAAGGACTCGCTGGCCAATTCGAACCCGGCATTGCTGATAATGCCGGCGCAATCGTACAAGTCGCGCTGAAAGCCTTCTCTGGATAGTTGTTTGCAAACGATGTGCGGATATTTCGACACCGCCGGTTCCGGCGCATAGACGTGAAACTCGAAGTTTTCGAACGGACACAACAGCTTAACCACCGCTTGCGGGTCTTCGAAGGGCAAATACACCACTATCTTATTGGCTTGGGTATTTTGCGGAAACTCCGGCGTTTCGATAATCGGCGGCAAGATCGGCTGACCGAAATGATGCCAGTGCAAGCCGATGCCGATGTCGGCCGGCGCGAAATACTTCATCACCTGTTCGGCAATCGGATCGCCGCCGGCACGGGGAATTTTGTGTCTAAACGCATATTGATGGCCGATCCCCAGCACTTTTTTCTTTTGCCGTTTCGCGGCCCAAGCGGTAACCGGCTCGAAATCGCTGATCACCAGATCGTAAGCGCTTAAATCCAGACTGTTGATGTCTTTGACAAAGCGGATCGGACTGGCTTCCAACGCGGTTTTCACATAACTGACTTGGCCGTTGTGGGTGTTAAAGGTCAAGCCGGTTTTGACTTGATAACCGTTAAACACCTCCATATCGAAGTATTTCTCCGCCGGCCGGCCGGTAAATTGGAAGGTGACATCAAAACCCGCCGCGTATAGTTCTTTCGCCATCACTCTGGCGCGGGTGATGTGTCCATTGCCCGTGCCTTGCACACCGTAAAAAATTTTCATCATAAAATGTAATCGAGACTAAAAATTGCCGTACTAACCCCCAAGACCACGCCCATCAGCGTATCGGTGGGGAAATGCACGCCCAAAACCACTCTGGAAAAACCGACCAGCGCGGCCCAAACATAAAGAACCGGCAGCAACGACGGCGCAAAATACCCTACCAAGGTTGCCACCATGAAAGCGGCAGAGGTATGTCCGGAGGGGAAACTGAACTGATCCGATGGCGTAATCACGCTTTTGAAATCCGGTAACGCTTGCTGCGGGCGGTTGCGCTTAAAGCCTTTTTTCAGCAGCGTATAGACCGGCCTTTCGATCAAAAACGCCAGTATCATGGCCCGCAACAACGCATCGTTGATGCCTTGATCCCAGTAAAGCCAAGCCGCGAGAATGACGTACAGAAAACCGTCGGCGGTGCGGGAAATCATGCGGCAAAAGCGCACTAAATAGGCATGAATGGCAACACTGTTTAGCCAAGTAAACATCGTCACGTCGTACTTATGGATCGAGTAAATCAGCTTCATGGTCTGGCCCTCGTTGTTTGCCGCACGCGTCGACCGCGAGCTTCGTGCAGCAGTTGAAAATCGTCGATTTTCCGTTTCACGTTTATCCCTGATAACGAGGCCAGCTTAGAGATGCTTTGTGACAACAATATGAAGCTTTGTTTAAGCTTATGTGACAGGCCCATTTCGGCGATTGTTTGTTACAATTGCCGGCTGCGGGGCGCTCGGCTGTTTGGTGCGCTCGACCGGCGATCCATAACAACACGGCAAAACCTTTTCGGTTTTAATCAGGGCACTATGCAACGTTTTTGCACTTTAGGGTTTGTACTCGGCCTGATCTTGATGGTCTTCGGCATCACTTACACGCTACCGATAGCCACTTCGCTGTACTTCGAGGATGGCATGGTCGATCATTTCTTGAACGGCATGTCGCTGAATATCGGGGTCGGCAGCCTGCTATCCGGCTTAACCATGCGCTTTCGCGGCGAAGTAAAAACACGCGACGGCTACTTATTGGTAGCTTCTTTCTGGATATTGATGTCTGCAACAGCAACATTTCCGTTGCTTTGGGGGATGCCGGGGCTATCGTTTACCGATGCGTTTTTTGAAACCACATCGGGGTTAACCACCACGGGAGCTACCGTTTTCGTCGGCCTGGATAATCTGGCACCGTCGCTAAACCTCTGGCGCCACGAATTGAACTGGATCGGCGGCCTAGGCATTATCGTTTTGGCGGTAGCTATCTTGCCACTGCTGGGAATCGGGGGCATGCAGCTTTACAAAGCCGAAATCTCCGGCCCGATCAAAGACAGCAAACTGACGCCACGAATCACCGAAACCGCCAGATTGCTTTGGATAGTTTATGCCGGCATTACAGTTGCCTGCATCGTATCCCTGAAATTGGCCGGAATGAGCTGGTTCGACGCCATTTGCCATGGCTTCGCGACGATGGGCCTGGGAGGCTTATCGACCCATGACGCCAGTGTCGGCTATTTCGATTCTCCGGCCATCGAACTCGTTCTAACCGTGTTCATGCTTATTTCGGCGATGAATTTTGCCGTGCATTTTCAAGCCTTGCATCAGCGCAGCGCTAAACCCTACTTAGAAGATCCAGAGGCCATTCCCATGTTGGGCGTAATTGCCGGGAGTATTTTGTTATGTACCGGACTCATCTGGTATCACCATGTTTATCCCGATTTTCTCACCGCTCTGCGCCATGTCACTTTCAACCTGGTTTCGGTTGGCACTTCCAGCGGCTTCGTTAGCGTCGATTACGATAAATGGCCGCCGTTTGTGCCTTGGTGGATGCTTTATTTGAGCTGTATCGTTGCCAATACCGGTTCCACCGGCGGCGGCATCAAAATGTTCCGCACCATATTGTTATGGAAACAGGCCGGACGGGAAATGTTCAGCATTCTGCATCCGCGCGCTATCAACCCCATACGCATCGGCGGCACTCCCGTTGCCAATAAAATTATTTTCTCGGTATTAGCCTTTATTTTTCTTTACTTCATTTCGATTGTAGTTCTAACTTTTTCGCTTCTATTTTCCGGCTTGGAACCGATTTCAGCACTCAGCGCGGTACTGGCATGCATCAACAACGCCGGCCCAGGCCTTGGACAGGTAGGGCCTGCCAGCAATTACCAGGGTTTAAGCGATTTCCAGACCTGGATTTGTTCGATTGCAATGCTGTTGGGGCGGTTCGAAGTCTTTACTCTGATAATGCTTTTTACGCCTGCTTTCTGGAGAAAATAGTACAATTCTCATCCCTTTAAGCAGACAAACTTAGTTTTATTGCCGAACCATTAAATCCGGTCGGACCACAACCATAATTATTTATCAGGAACATTGGCATGACTTCCGCTTCACACATTGATTTTCTTAGTAAAAGAAAACTGGCCTTTTACTTTTCCGGCACTCTGCTATTGATTTCCATTGTTTCGTTTTTCGTCAAGGGTCTGGATCTGGGCATAGACTTTACCGGCGGCAGCGTCTACGAATTGCATTACAACCAAGCGGCGGATCTGGACAAGATGCGCAGCACACTGGAACAACAAGGCTTCGCCGATGCCAATCTGCAACATTTCGGCAGCGCGGCCGATGTGTTAATCCGCCTGAAACCGGTAGAAAACGTTAGTCAAAAAGAACTTAGCGAAAAAGTGCTAAGCGTCGCCAATAGCAGCCAAAGCCAACCTGGCGAACTGCGTCGAGTAGAATTCGTCGGCCCGCAAGTGGGGGATGATTTGGTCAACGATGGCGGTCTGGCGCTATTCTTCGCTTTTGTCGGCATCATGGTCTACGTCAGCATTCGCTTCGAATGGAAATTATCCTTGAGCGCGATCGCGGCTTTATTCCACGACAGTATCATTACGATGGGTTTTTTCTCGGTATTTGGCTGGGAATTCGACATGACCGTGTTATCGGCGATTTTGGCCTTGATCGGTTATTCCATCAACGACACCATCGTCGTCTACGACCGGATTCGCGAAACCGTCCGCTCTAGCCGAATCAAGGAATCCATTAACGACATCGTTAACACCGCACTGAACGACACTCTGAGCCGAACTATCCTGACCTCGTTGACCGTATTTTTAACGCTGTTGGCCCTGGCATTCCTCGGCGGCAAAACCATCCACGGCTTTGCCATTGCGATGCTGATCGGCGTCGTTAAAGGCACCTACTCATCGATTTACATTGCCAGCTCACTAGCGCTGAGCCTGGGCTTGAGCCGCGACGACCTGATGCCGCCCGCCAAGGACAGCGTCGTCGACGACATGCCTTAACCCGAATTTTCATTTATCACTTCAAGCGAACGCTCACGGAATAACTTGATGACACAAAAGCTTAATACTCGCGACCTTACCCAACTCACCCTCGGCATCCCCGGCTTCGAATATAAAGATTTATACGATGCCAAACGTCTGTCTGATTTGTTGACAGTATTCGATCAGTCGGTACAGCAACACGATGCAGCCTTGTTTGCGGAAATTACCGCTTACCGCGCCTGCGGCGGCGAGGGCATGAAGCCGGAGGACATTTCCGAGTTATTGGTGAAGATGGCGCCGCTGGTCGGCACCTTTGTCGCGCGTTTGTTCAATGTCAACGATGTGCGCGAGCAACAAATCGGCAATATTCGTGGCGAATTCGACGCCGTATTTGTTTATCGCACCGAAATCGTAGGCACTTTGAGCAAGCTATTCAAAGGCCAAACTATCGAAGGTTGGGATATTGCCGCATTGCGGGTGCAACTAGATGGTTTGTTGACCGCCGCCGACAAACAGGATTTATTCCAGGCCGATCCGGAGTTGGCGATTAGCCAACTCGGTGCCGATTTATGGCGCTTGTCGCAACAGGCAGAAATTACCGATGCCGACGTTGCCGCGTTCAAAAACCAATTGACCGGCTACGACAGCCCTGCTGCGCTGGTAGCCGGTCTGCTTGACATCATCCGCCGCTGGAGCTTTGCCGCCCAACACGACCCAGAATTGCAAGCCTATGTAGCCAAATGGGTGAGCTTCAAAATCCCGGAAAAAACCAATCTGGACAATCTGGTTGACCACGAAACGGTGGCGCAAAACGGTTATGACGTCTGGGCCTGCGACGATCACCATCAGCGCCGCCGCGACGGCTTCGCGTTGACCGACAAACGCTTCAAGCAACGCCAGGTGCTCTATGAAGTAGATCATTGCATTTACTGCCACGACAGGGACAACGACTCCTGCTCGAAAGGCATCAAGAACAAAAAAGACGGCACGTTCAAAACGAATCATTTGAGCGCACTGATGACCGGCTGCCCGCTGGAAGAAAAAATCTCCGAGATGCATGTAGTCAAACGCCAGGGTGACAATATCGGCGCGCTGGCGATGATCATCATCGACAATCCGATGTGCCCCGGCACCGGCCACCGGATATGCAACGATTGCATGCGCGGTTGTATTTATCAAAAAACCGAGTCGGTGAATATTCCGCAAATCGAAACCAATGTGCTGACCGACGTGCTGTTCATGCCGTGGGGTTTTGAAATATACAGTCTGTTGACCCGCTGGAACCCGCTGAATATCAAACGCTCCACCACATTGCCTTACAACGGTAAAAATGTGCTGGTAGCGGGCATGGGCCCTGCCGGCTATACCTTGTCGCACTATCTGTTGAATGAAGGCTTTGGCGTGGTCGGTATCGATGCCTTGAAAATCGAGCCGCTACCCCTGCATTTGACCGGCGACCGCGACAATCTGCCAATGCCGATCATGGACTTTCAAGACCTTTACGAAGATCTGGATAAGCGTGTATTGCTGGGCTTTGGCGGCGTGGCCGAATACGGGATTACCGTGCGTTGGGATAAAAACTTTTTGAAAGTCATTTACCTGACTTTGCTGCGCCGCAACGCTTTCAAATGCTACGGCGGCGTGCGTTTCGGCGGCACCATCACCATTGACGAAGCCTGGGAAATGGGTTTCGACCACATAGCGATTGCCAGTGGCGCCGGCAAGCCGACGGTGATCGATCTGAAAAACAACATGACCCGTGGCATCCGCAAGGCCTCAGACTTTTTGATGGGCCTGCAATTGACCGGCGCGGCCAAAGAATCCTCGCTGGCTAATTTGCAGGTGCGTCTGCCGGCCGGCGTCATCGGCGGCGGCTTGACCGCCATCGATACCACCACCGAATTACTGGCTTACTATCCTGGTCAAGTCAGCAAAATTCTACATCGCTACGAAAAATTAGTGGCTAAATACGGCGAGGCCTCAGTACGTAGCCGCTATGATGCCGAAGAGCTAGAAATCCTCGAGGAGTTTTTGGCGCATGGCCGTGTGATCGAGCAAGAACGCGAACGTGCGGCTGCCGCCGGTGAAATGCCTAATTTCCTGCCTTTCCTGAAACAATGGGGCGGCGTAACGCTGTTCTACCGCAAAGGTATTAAGGATTCGCCAGCATACCGGCAGAACCACGAAGAAATTCACGAAGCACTCTCGGAAGGTATTTACCTGGCCGAAGGCATGAGCCCACTGGAAGCTGTCGAAGATCAATATGGCCATTTGCAAGCCGTACGTTTTGAGAGACTGACCGAACAAGACGGTAAATGGCGCAAAACGGATGAAGTGGAAGTGAAGCTACGCGGCCTGTTTATCGCCGCCGGCACAGCTCCCAACACGATCTACCAGTCCGAGCATCCCCGCACTTTCGCGATGGAAGGCAAATTTTACAAGCGCCACGAACCCGACTGGTTGGACGGCAATGCGCAACTGGCGCCGATGGCCGATGAAGCGCAAGTCAAAGTGGGCAAACCGGCACCGTTTACTTCCTATCACAGCAACGGCCGGTACATCACTTTTTATGGCGACAACCATCCGGTTTATGCCGGCAACGTGGTAAAAGCCATGGCCAGCGCGAAAGACGGTTATCCGTATATCGTTAAACTGTTTGCCAACGAGATTGCTGAATTGGATGCATCACAGCAACCGCAACGCGATGCCCGGTTACGCGACTTGCAGGACAGACTCGATGCGACTTTCCTGGCGCATGTCGTCGAAGTGAATCGCCTGACACCAACCATCATCGAAGTGGTCATCAAAGCACCCGCCGCCGCGAAACATTTTGAGCCCGGCCAGTTTTACCGGGTGCAAAATTACGAATCACTAGCCCCTGTAGTCGAAGGCACCACGCTAGCCGCCGAAGGCTTGGCCCTAACCGGCGCCTGGGTAGACAAGGAAAAAGGCTTGGTATCTTTGATTGCCCTGGAAATGGGCAGCTCCAGCCGCTTATGCGCAACCTGGAAAGTCGGCGATCCGCTGGTGTTGATGGGCGTAACAGGCGCCCCGACTGAAATCCCAACCGGCAAAACCGTTTTGCTACTGGGCGGCGGTTTGGGTAACGCGGTATTGTTCTCAATCGGTAAAGCCATGCGCAATGCTGGTAACAAGGTGCTGTATTTCGCCGGCTACCGTAACAGCGAAGACTTGTTCAAGGTTCCTGAAATCGAAGAGGCGTCCGACGTGATCGTTTGGGCTGTCGATGACCGGCCGGGCAACGACGCGATACCCGTCACACGACCTCAGGATAAAACCTTCGTCGGTAATATCGTCGAAGCGATGGTGTCCTATGCCACCGGAAAATTGGGGGAAACTAGCATACGTCTGCAAGACGTCGATCACCTGATCGTCATCGGCTCGGATCGGATGATGGCAGCGGTAAAAGCGGCACGCTTTGTCGCATTAAAACCGTACTTGAAGGAAGGCCACGAGGCGGTCGGCTCAATCAACTCGCCTATGCAATGCATGATGAAAGGCGTCTGCGCCCAATGCTTATGCAAACACGTGGATCCGGAAAGCGGCGAAGAGAGCTTTATGTACTCTTGTTACAACCAGGATCAGGCGCTGGACTATGTAGATTTCCCGAACCTGGCTGCCCGTCTGCGGCAAAACACGGTACAGGAAAAACTGTCCTCGCTCTGGCTGACGTATTTGCTGGAAGCCCAATCGTAACAAGATAGGCTGACTTTAAGCCTAACCCCGGTAGACTATAAAATACGGGCATTCGAAGCCGAATGCCCGTATTTAGAAATACTAAACTAGACTCGCTGTAATGTTACAAACTTTGTAGCATCGTGAAGGCCAGGCCCGTAGCTATGCGGGCAGGGCAAAAAGCAATCACGGTCGAGGAACTCACCCCCTACCGTGACTGTCCAGCACCCAGTTATTGAAAGGAGTTCACCCGTGTTTTCGCGCATCCTTCTACTCATTTTACTCGCCTGCTCACCACTACTAGCTTGGGCAGACGCAGAACAAGCAGCACAAGCGCTTAATCTGACTAAGCATTGGGTGGGTTATTTGGCTATCGGTATATTTGCCGTTGCCTATCTACTGGCAATGACCGAAGAGGTCACCGAATTAAACAAATCCAAACCCATGGTGTTAGCCGCAAGCTTGATCTGGGCCTTTATCGCCGGCATTTACGTGAATAATGGCATGAGCGAACAGGCCGGCCACGCATTCCGTGCTTGTCTGGAAGGCTACGCGGAATTGTTTTTGTTCATCATGGTGTCCATGGCTTATCTCAACGCCATGGAAGATCGCGGCGTTTTCGATAATCTGCGAGTTTGGTTGCTCAGTAAGGGTTTCAGCTACCGTAAGCTATTCTGGATTACCGGAGTCATGTCGTTTTTTATGTCCTCGGTTTGCAACAACCTGACCACTGCACTACTGATGGGCGCAGTGATCGCGGCAATGGGCAAGGATAATCGCAAATTCGTTACATTGGCTTGCATCAACGTAGTGGTCGCCACGAATGCCGGCGGTTCGTTCAGCCCCTTCGGCGATATCACCACGCTGCTGGTATGGCAAAGCGGGGTAGTACCCTTTAAAGATTTCTACTCACTGTTCATTCCCGCGGTGGTCAATTTCGCACTGCCGGCGATAATTATGCATTTCTGGATACCCAAGCAACAACCGGCGGCAGTGGGTAAAGCCCCAAAAATGAAACGCGGCGCAATAACGATGATCGTGCTGTTTTTACTGACGATTATTACCGCGGTCTGCTTCGAAAACATGTTGAAACTACCGCCTGCGGCCGGCATGCTGGCGGGCCTGACTTATCTAAAATTCTTAGGTTTTTATTTGCAAAAAACCGCCGATAAAGACAACGGCAAAATTAGCGATTTCGCCCACGTGTATAAGTTATTTAACGTTGCGGTTCCCGACGCGAGGCCAAGCCAAAAATTCGACGTATTTAAAAGCGTTGCCACGCTGGAATGGGACACCCTGCTGTTTTTTTACGGCGTGATGATCAGCGTCGGCGGCCTGAGTTTCATCGGTTATTTGACCATGGCCTCGGATGTGTTGTACGTCGGCATGGACCCGACCATCGCCAACATTGTGGTCGGCATCCTGTCGGCGTTTATTGATAACGGCACCATCATGTTCGCGGTACTCACCATGCATCCCGACATCTCGCAAGGCCAATGGCTGTTAGTGACATTAACCGCTGGCGTCGGCGGCAGTTTACTGGCAATCGGATCGGCGGCAGGCGTAGGCTTGATGGGCCAAATGAAAGGCGTTTACTCCTTTAGCGCGCACTTGAAATGGATGCCGGTCATTTTGATCGGTTTTTTCGGCAGCATTGCTACCCATTTTCTGATTAATGGCAGCTATTTTTGAAACGATAAGCTTTATTGGGCAGTCTTTTTCATGGCCTGCCCAATAGGTCAATTGCAAAATCCAGTATTTTTTTGCTTTTTTGCGACGATCAATTTCGCATTTGCAATAGCCCAAAGTCGGACTTAAGCAAAACGGCCCCCCCCAAAAGCCTGATAAAAAACCACTTCATTTCAATATCTTAGCCAGCCAATAGCCACCCGCAACCTGCGTTAGCCTGACATACGCACCCAACAAAGGCGGCTGAGAACCTATTGTCACAATCATTTAACACGCAAAATCTAGCTAGTTTTTGTGGATACCCGCCGATTGCGATGTATAATGGAGTCGATTTAGCTCGGTATCGTTGTCGCTTTTCAAGTCTGCAATCGGATCAACAAACATTGTTTTCCACTACCTGCTTTATTCACCAACCCTAGTTACAAACCAGCGAATAGCACTTTATTAGCAAGAGAGATTTATGTCAGTTCAAGTAGAAGGCAAAGTAAAATGGTTCAATGATGAAAAAGGCTTCGGCTTCATTGAGCAAGAAGGCGGCAAAGATGTATTCGTACATTTCAGCGCCATCAACGGCAACGGCCGCAAAACCTTGAAAGAAGGCCAAAAAGTCACGATGGAAGTGACCAACGGCCAAAAAGGTCCACAAGCGGAAAACGTAACACCGCTGTAAATTGAACTGAAAAAGCCGCCTAACCAGCGGCTTTTTCGTTAGATCAGTTTAGCCCACAAGTCGTACTCGTCGGCTTCCTCGATTTCCACATCGACGAAATCCCCGACTTGTAAATGGCTTGCGCCGTCGATAAAGACCTGACCGTCGATCTCGGGTGCGTCGCTGCGGCTGCGCGCGACTGCGCCCTCTTCGACCACTTCATCGACCAATACTGTCTCGACTCTGCCGACCCGACGTTGCAAGCGCTCGGCACTGATTGCCGACTGATGCTCCATAAAGCGCGCCAAGCGCTCTTGCTTGACCTCTTCCGGTACAGCATCCGGCAAATCGTTGGCTACCGCACCCTTCACCGGCGAATAAGCAAAACAACCTACCCTATCCATTTGCGCTTCGCTTAAGAATTGCAACAACTCTGCAAAATCTTGCTCGGTTTCACCGGGAAAACCGACGATAAACGTACTGCGAATAGTCAAATCCGGGCAAATCTTCCGCCAAGCGCGGATGCGCTCCAGATTATTTTCCGCTGCCGCCGGACGTTTCATCAGCTTTAAAATTCGGCTGTTGGCGTGCTGAAACGGAATATCCAGATACGGCAGAATTTTGCCTTCCACCATTAACGGCACCACGTCATCGACATGCGGATAGGGATAGACATAATGCATCCGCGCCCAGATACCCAGCTCACCCAATGCTTCGGCCAAATCGTAAAACCGGGTTTGCATTTCCCGACCCCGCCAGCGCCGGCTCTCATACTTCAAATCCAAACCGTAAGCACTGGTATCTTGCGAGACGATCAGCAATTCCTTAACACCGGCATCGGCCAGCCGCTCGGCTTCCTGCATCACATCGTCGATAGGCCGGCTCACCAAATCCCCGCGCATCGACGGGATAATGCAAAACGTGCATCTGTGATTGCAGCCTTCCGAAATTTTCAGATAAGCATAATGCTTGGGCGTTAGTTTGATACCTTGCGGCGGCACTATGTCGGTAAACGGATTATGCGCCGGCGGCAAGTATTCATGCACCGCAGACACCACTTCGTCAGTCGCGTGGGCGCCGGTGATTTTTAAAACCTGCGGATGCCGCGCCAAAATCTCATCCTGGCGCGCACCGAGACAACCGGTGACGATCACCTTACCATTTTCCGCCAAGGCCTCGCCGATGCTATCCAGCGACTCTTCAACCGCCGCATCGATAAAGCCGCAGGTATTCACAATCACCAAATCCGAATCCTTGTAGTTCGGCGAGACTTGATAGCCTTCGCTGCGCAGCCGGGTCAGAATCTGCTCGCTATCGACCAAGGCTTTGGGGCAACCTAAACTGATAAATCCAACGCGGGGGTTAGTCATGAAACTCTCTTGAAAACATTTTTATAAACAGGTGGGTGGCTTGGGCAAGCCGGCGATTTTACAGGCGTATTTCAGCGGCCCTTGCGGAAACAGTTTTTGCAGATAGCGGCTATTGCCCTTGTCTTCACCAAATTGTTTGCGGATAGCCGCCACAAACATCCGAGCATTGGGCAAGTGCTGGAATTTTTGATAGTAATCGCGAATGTACAACAGGATTTCCCAATGCGCATCGCTAATTTCAATAGATTCAAGCCGGGCCAACTCGTCCGCGACTTGTCGGTTCCATTGCCCGGCATCGCGCAGAAAACCATCGTCACTGGTTGGCAGCGCAACGCCATCAACTATCAACACCACGAATGAATCACCGGGTTCTGCACGGTCAGCTCGACCAAGCCCGCATAATCGACTGGTTCCACGCCTGACAACAAAAGTTGCGGCTCGACGCCATGAACCAATAACATCTCTTGCAATGCATAAACCCTACACAACTGACTCAACAATTGCCGCAACAACGCATTGCCACTATGCCCGGCCCGCGCGGCACACACCGCGCCATCCATCAAGACAACATCGTCACCACTGCCAATGCGCTCGATAACCGCCGCTTGCAACGGCAATTGCGACAACAAATGCAGCATTATTCCACATGCGTCAGCTTCAAACCGACGATGCCGACGATGATTAACAGGATAGACGCCAAGCGGAACCAGTCTGCCGACTCCTTAAACAGAAAAATCCCGATTATCGCGACACCCACTGCCCCCATGCCGGTCCACACCGCATAGGCCGTACCCAGGGGCAAGGTTCTGATCGCCAGCATTAACAGGTAAAAACTGCCCGCCCCCGACACGCCGGTTACTACGCTCGGCCATAGCTTGGTAAACCCGTCATTGTATTTAAGACTTATCGCAAACACGATTTCCGAGCAACCCGCGGCGAACAATAGCAACCAACCCATCAAAACTCCTTTCCTATGCACTATAATCTGCGGTATTTTACAGCAGTGCTCTCACCTATCCGCAATATTTAGTAATTTAATGGAAAAAGAATCCGACTATCTTGTTAGAAGCGCCAGACTGATTTTTGGCCACTTGAGCGATCTAATCAAAAAGAAATGCATTATCTCCGCGCATTTTGGCGAACATAACCAATCATTTTTGACCACCATCATCGATCTCGATCAAAAAGCCAATCTGATTACACTGGATGTTGCGCCGACAGAATTACTGAATAAGCAGCTGCTAGGTTCAGCGAAAGTGCTGTTCCGCACCGAATACGAAGGTATTAAAGTTTCATTCCGCGGCAAAGCCATCAAAAAGTCGCAAAGCGACGGCCACCCGGTTTTTGCGATGCCTATCCCGGACGCTATATTCTGGATGCAACGCCGCCAGTATTATCGGGTTAAAGTGCCGCTGTCACATAAAAACAGTACCTGCGAACTCAACCTTGCCACAGAAAATGAAGCGGGCGAAGTCGACACGCAAACCAAAGTGTTCAGCGTGGCCGACATCAGTATTTCCGGATTTTCGTTTTTGAATCCCGACACTAAAATTGCCGACTTTTTAGTGCCTGATACCGTCATAGACGAATGCGCCTTGTATTTGCACGATGGCAGCAGGGCCCACGTAGGCTTTGTGATTAAAAGCGTGACCAATGTTCGAGCCAACGCCACAACCTATCAACATCGCATAGGCTGCAAATTCACTCACATACCGCAGGTGTTCGAAAACAACCTCCAGCGTTACATGCAGGAAATCGAATTGCAGCAAAAAAATTTAAGCATTTAAATCCCAAACAGCTGAGCATAGGTTTTAGGCCGCGAATTTGCGGCAAATACTCACCAAAACAGCATTCCCAACGCCGGCCACTGGCAAAGTGCGGATGCTTAGTCCAAGCCTGACCTTACTGGTTATAATTGAGCGCTTCAAAAATCTGATTTCAAACTAATGTCCTTACCGCTAATACCCGCCGCGGCATTGCCGCAGCAACCCACCACGGTATTCTGGAGCGGCCTGAACGGTTGCGGCGACTCCCTGACGCTGGCCCAAACAATTACCCAGGAAAAACGCCTGCTGGTCATCGTCACGCCGGACACGCAAACCGCGTTGCGCCTGGAACACGAGCTGGCGTTCTTTTTAGACAACAGCCTGCCGATTCTGCATTTTCCGGATTGGGAAACCCTGCCGTACGACGTATTCTCGCCGTTGCCGGAGATTATCTCCGAGCGCTTGCGCACTTTAGCGCTGCTGCCCGACACCAAACGCGGCGCGTTGATCCTGTCAGTGGCAACGCTAATGCACCGGCTGGCGCCGCGCGAGCATATTCTGGCACACAGCTTTGCCATCGAAGTCGGCGGCACTTTAAGCCTGGAAGTCACCCGCGCCAAACTGGAAGCGGTGGGCTATCAATGCGTGTCGCAAGTCTATCAACACGGCGAATTCGCGGTGCGTGGCTCGATTTTGGATTTGTTTCCGATGGGCTCAAAGCAGCCTTATCGCATCGAATTGTTCGACGACGACGTGGAATCGATCCGCAGCTTCGACCCCGACACGCAAATGTCGCAAGACAAAATGCAAAAAGTCGAGTTGTTTCCGGCCCGCGAGTTTCCGTTTACCGACGAAGCCATCAAACGCTTCCGCCAAGCCTTCCGCGAGCAATTCCCGGAGGCCTCACCGAAGAACAATCTGTACCTCGACGTTTCCAAGCAAATCGCCCCGGCCGGCATCGAATATTACTTGCCGCTGTTCGTCGAACGCACCGAATCGTTGTTTGCCTATTTACCGAAATCCGCTTTGTTTGTGCTACCTGCCCAGTTTGCGGAAAACGCCCAGCGCTTTTACAGCGAAGCCGACGAACGCTATCAGCAACGCAAATACGATACCGACCGGCCCTTGTTGCCGCCGACGCGCCTATTTTTGTCAGCCGAGGAAATCCAGCAACACACCGATAGTTTCAGCCGCGTAGTGCTGGACAACCAAGCAGAAACCGCCCACTCCTTCGACTGCAAGTTGCTGCCGGATGTGGCTATCGACAGCCGTTTGAAAGAACCCGCCCAACGCCTGCGCCAATTCATCGAAGGCTTTGCCGGTAAAATCCTTTTCGTCGCCGAAACCGCCGGCCACCGCGAAGGCCTGATCGACAAACTAAAAAGCGTCAAACTCACTGCGAAACAAGTACAAAGCTGGCCGGAGTTTCTCCAAACCGATCATTCACCATGCATCGTCGTCGCGCCGATGGATCATGGGCTTTGGCTCGAGAATCAAAAACTAGCCATCATCACCGAAAGCCAGCTCAGCGGCGAAAAAGTCCAGCAACGCCGGCGCCGGCAAAAATCCGCGGCGCGGGCGCTGGAAAACATTTTCAACAACCTCGACGAGCTGAGCATCGGTTCGCCGGTGGTGCATCAGGAACATGGCGTCGGTCGTTACCTGGGTTTGCAGATCCTTAACGTCGGCGGTATCGACGCCGAGTTTTTGATGCTGGAATACGCCAATAACGACAAGATTTATGTGCCGGTATCGTCGCTGCACATGATCGGTCGTTACAGCGGCGTCAGCGCCGAAAACGCCCCGCTGCATCGTTTAGGCACCGACCAATGGAGCAAGGCCAAGAAAAAAGCCATGGAGCGCGCCCGCGACGTGGCCGCCGAATTGCTGGACATCCACGCCAAACGCGCGGCCCGCGAAGGTTTTGCTTTTAACATCGACAACAGCGACTACAACGCCTTTGCAGCCGCCTTCCCCTTCGAGGAAACCCCGGATCAGCTCAGCGCCATCGAAGCCATCCTGCAAGACATGGCCGCCACTCAACCGATGGATCGAGTGGTTTGCGGCGACGTCGGTTTCGGCAAAACCGAGGTGGCGATGCGCGCGGCCTTTGTGGCAGTGCAAAGCGGTAAACAAGTCGCGGTGCTGGTGCCGACCACCCTGCTGGCTCAGCAGCATTATCAAAATTTTCGCGACCGCTTCGCCGACTGGCCGGTGCGTATCGAAGTCACCTCGCGCTTCGTTACGCCTAAACAGCAAAAAGCCATCGCCGACGACTTGGCGGACGGCAAAGTTGATATTGTCATCGGTACGCACAAGCTGTTATCCAAGGAAATGCGGTACAAAGCCCTGGGCCTGGTGATCATCGACGAAGAACACCGTTTTGGCGTCACCCAAAAAGAGCATTTCAAAAAGCTGCGCCACGAACTGGATTTGCTGACGCTGACCGCGACGCCAATTCCGCGCACCTTGAACATGGCCATGGCCGGGCTGCGCGATATTTCCATCATCGCCACACCGCCACCAAATCGCCATGCCATTAAGACCTTCGTCACCGAATGGATAGACTCGCAAGTACAGGAAGCCTGCCAACGGGAAATCAAACGCGGTGGCCAGGTGTTTTTCCTGCACAACGACGTGAAAAGCATGGAAAAAATGATGCGCGAGCTGAGCGAACTGGTGCCGGAAGCGCGGATTCAGATCGCCCACGGCCAGATGGCCGAACGCGAGCTGGAGCAGATCATGCTGGATTTTTACCACCAGCGTTTCAATCTGCTGATTGCCAGCACGATCATCGAAAGCGGCATCGACATCCCCAGTGCCAACACCATCGTCATCAACCGCGCCGACAAGCTGGGTCTGGCTCAATTGCATCAGTTACGCGGCCGAGTCGGTCGTTCCCATCACCGCGCCTATGCTTACTGCATCGTGCCGCCCAAGTCGTTAATGACCAAGGACGCCATCAAACGTCTGGAAGCCTTCGAGACCTCCGGCGAACTGGGTGCCGGCTTCATGCTGTCTTCGCACGACATGGAAATCCGCGGCGCCGGGGAATTGCTGGGCGACGAGCAAAGCGGCCAGATTCAGGAAATCGGCTTTACCATGTACACCGAGTTGTTGGAGCGCGCGGTCAAAGCCTTGAAATCCGGCAAACAACCGGAACTGGACGCGCCGCTGGATACCGGCCCGGAAGTGGATTTGCAAATCGCCGCGTTGATTCCGGAAGACTACTTGCCGGACATCCACGCTCGTTTGGTGCTGTACAAACGCATTGCCAGCGCCGAAACCGAAGACGATTTGCGCAAATTAAAAATCGAAATGATCGACCGCTTCGGTTTATTGCCGGATCAAGTCAAAGCCTTGTTCGCGATCACCGAACTGAAACAACAAGCCGCGCATCTGGGCATCCGCAAAATTGAAGCCCACGCCACCGGCGGCCGCATCGTCTTTACCGCCACCCCGCAGATCGATACCGGCGAGTTGATCCTGATGATTCAAAGCCAATCGCAGGTGTATAAATTCGATGGCGCGGACAAATTACGCTTTACCCAAACCTTCAAGGATATGGAGGATAAGGTGGTGTTTTTGGAGAAGTTGTTGGCGAGGTTGGGGGCGAAAACGTAGCCAGTGGCTTAGCTATCCGGCTAAACTTGGGGGGGTGAACAGCATTTGAAATCCTCGAGTTAGGCACCCCTAAACGAGCTATGTAAGTTAAAGAAACTTTTTTGAATATCAAAAGAAATGGTCATTGATAACCTACCGGAAGACCTAAGGTCTTTTGCCCAGGAGGCCTTTGAATTCCGACAAACACTTTCACCAGAATCTGATCGGGGGTGCGCACTTATGGCAGCAGCATTTCTCGACAGCCGGCTAGAGCTACTTATTAGTAAGAAGCTAGTGGATGACAGAAAAATTGTTCAGCAATTTCTAGAATTCAACGGCGTGGCAGGAAGTTTCTCATCCCGAATAGATTTCTGCTATCTAACGGGACTACTAACTAAATCAGTATATAGCGATCTAAATCTAATTAGAAAAATACGCAATGAATTCGGACATCGAGTTGAACCTATTTCTTTCGAAACCCCAGAAATCCGATCTCGTTGTGAACAGCTTCAAAATAATAATACCCCGATAGATGCGTGGCCGAGACTTAAATTCACAAACACCTGTTTCGGAGTACTCTCTAGTATTGACGCTTCAATTATTCGAGTGAATTCCTTTAAAACACCGGTTGATCATCTCTGGACACGAGAGGAGAAAGAAAAATCATACTTAAATTTCTTGAATAAATTTAACGGTGTCTTGGATGGTATGAGCCCTGAATTGCTATGCTCAAAAGAGGGAAAGATGAAAATTTTTGGCGAGTTGATAGACAGTATGTACGATGAAACGAAAACCGGAACAGAAGATCATTAACGGAACAATCTCAATTGCCTAAATAGCCTCACCCCGAAACACTCCCATCCGGCAACACAAACTTAATATCCAAACTGCGCAAATAAGTCTGTAATCCGGCGTCTTGCAACGGAATCAAATGCGCCTCTTTATCCGACTCGTTGTAATGCGCGTGCCAGTAGCCCGGAGGGGTGATGAAGGCCGAATAGGGTTGCCAATCGACGCGGGTGGGATTGACGATCTGGCCGTTAGCCGAAATCTGCGGCCCGACCAGGGTGTAACAACCCGGCGCGCAATCCAGAATCAAATCCAAGGCTACCGATTGGTGCCGATGCGGCAATTGCACCGCGCCCTTGGGCAACACACCCAGCATCGCCCACAGCGTGTGAGTCACGGTCAAGGTTTGGTCCATGGCTTTGTTGGCCAGCAACACACTGATGCGGTTGCGATTCACCGCCTCCGCTGCTTTTTGCGCCGCAGCCAACTCGCGAAGAGAATCGGCTGCGGTATACAGCGTCGGTTTAAAGCACTGCGTTTCGGCTTTGACGCCCAGGTAAGTCAACAAGGGCTGGTCGTGCACCAGATAAAAAGCCGCATCGCTGTCGGCAAAATGCCGGGTGTCCTTACCTATCGGCAGCACCACAAAATCGCCGGTTTGCCACGGAATAGTCAGGTCATCGAATTCGGTGTGGCCGCTGCCGTACATCACGTAAAACAACAGCGAGGTGGCATTGAAATTAGTCGCCAGCGACTCGCCGGCCAGAATTCTGACAAAGTTCGCGCACAACGCCGGACTTGTGGCCGGGCCGGGACAATTTAATTGCGCGCTGACATCCAGCGGGATAACCCGAGTTTCGCCGCTTTGATGTAACTCGCTACCGAAATTGGCGAACGGCAGTTTGGAAATCGTTCCTGAACCGATTGGATCGGCGGCTTGGGTATATTCGAAATAGCGGCAATTTTCCTGCAACTGCTCAAGCGGGTTATGCGGTTGGGGTATGGTCATGGCGGCACCTCTTGAAGATTTAAGCAATCCAGACAAACAATGTGATGGCTTAAATTGTACGCGCAGTGTTTTGGAAAAGTTGGTTTCTTAAGTTAGATAGTCAGCCCGCAAACACATGGCCGATTTGTTTGGTGCAGCCCATTCGGCGGAACCGGTTTACCGTATTCCGCCGAATAAGATCTTCCCAACAGCCTTGCCTGTTTAGTTTGGCTTGATGGATTCTATGGATATTGATTTCTTGTCTGTATTTCGGCGTCTCGCCTGTCGGCAGCCGCCAGACAGACTAAACCTTTGAATTGATCAAAAAGTCGCACGTTTCGCCAGTGTTCAAGTTTTCCGAGTGATACGTTAGCAAATGCGTTCCTTTTGGTAGGGTTACACTAGCCAAAAAAATCGATGGCGCCGGCCGCTCATTGGTATCTGTGAAATCCAGAAGGAGAGTAGTTTGGTTATCGGTGATCGTGGTATGCCATATTCCGGGAACACTAACACTTCCGCCATTAAAGCCCAAATTACTGAACAGAGCCCCTTGCTTTTGAAAGACTGCCGCTGTCGGGGTACCTTGGCTGCAAACGACAGGCAACAACGTGACACTTTTTGCTGCGGCCGGCTCTATAAAAGCGGCAAGACTTGTAAACACTGTCGTGAGCAAAGCAGTTTTGTTCATTGTTCTCTCCAAAAATTGTTATTGTTATCGACCAGACCATAAAGTTATCTAATCAACTTAGCGGGAAGTACAACTTGATAGCGTTGCCTTTCCCGCGGGTTGATTCCAAAAAAGGGACGTATGGTTCATTTGGGGAGATAAAATTACACTTGCCGGCAAAATAAAGCGTTGAAAGATTTTTCATAAAGCGATTACCTATTTCGGGATGGTTACCTGATTGGGTAATCGAAGACACTGCTCCGTCATCAGCGGGTTTCGTTCGAAAGGATGAGCTATGTTCAATCGCAATCAGTTATTTGCTAGCTTTTTGGCGTATCGCCTATAGAAATCCATGCTGGGCTTGGAGGTTTAGCTGCGCAAATATCGGGTGTTTAAGACTGAGACACGTTGAGGTCTTATTTTTTGAAAAATCTTATATACAGCCCAAGCAAGCGCAGACGTTTTGCTTAGCAAAATTCCTAGCGAAATACTTGGCGCGAGGGTTCCACATTTACCCGGCAACCGTTAGAATCGTTTTATATATCCAAGACAAATCAGCGATGGCTCTGGCAGAAAAATTAAAACTAAGCGCGGAAGACTACCTGCAAGGCGAGGCCTCGGCGCAAATCAAACATGAATATCTCGACGGCGAGGTTTGGGCCATGGTCGGTGCCAGCGATGCGCATGTTTCAATCGCCGGGAATCTGTTCTTTCTACTTAAACAACATCTGAAAGACACTCCCTGCCGCACCTATATCTCCGACATGAAAGTCAATGTTACTAAAGCTAACGCGTTTTTCTACCCCGATGTGCTGGTGACCCGCGAAGCCAAAGACCGCGACAACCGCCTGTTCAAACAGCATCCGCTATTCATCGCCGAAGTATTGTCACCTTCCACCGAAGCGTTTGATCGCGGCGCCAAATTTGCCACCTACCGCCAACTCGACAGCCTGCAACATTACTGGCTGATCGACAGCCAAAGCCAGGCTATTGACTGTTTTCAGCGCACTGCGCAAGGCTGGTTGTTACATAGTTTTTCCAACATCGGCGACCGTCTGCCGCTAGCCGGCTTGAACATCACGCTGGATTTAAACGCGATTTATGAGGACGTGCTGTTGGACCTTGCCGATCAGGTATGATGTTCAGCTTTGTCATCGCCCAAGCGCCATTTCCGCTGTTGATCTGACCCCATTTCCTTTAACTTCCAAAGTACCACCCATTGAATAACACCATGAAATTAGCAAAATCTTCCCGTTTTCCCGCCTCCCCCGGTCCTGTCGTTACCATCGTGCTGGACGGCGTCGGCATTTCGCCGCGCGAAGATGGCGATGCAGTCAAAGCCGCGCGCACACCTAATCTGGACCGTTACATGGCCAGCTATCCAATGATCAAACTGCTAGCGCACGGCACCGCTGTCGGCATGCCCAGCGACGAAGACATGGGCAATAGCGAAGTTGGACACAATGCCTTCGGCGCCGGCCGGGTGTTCGCGCAAGGCGCCAAATTGGTCGCCGAATCCATCAGCAGCGGCCACCTCTGGCAAGGCCAAGCCTGGCACGACGTGATCGCCACCGCCAAGCAAGGCGGCACTTTACATTTCTTAGGTCTGTTCTCCGACGGTAACGTGCATTCGCATATCGACCATCTGAAAGCGATGATCGAGCAGGCAAAGCAAGAAGGCGTAGCCAAAGTGCGCTTGCATATCCTGTTGGATGGCCGCGATGTCGGCGAGACTTCTGCGTTGGAGTATGTCGATCCGTTTGAAGCTTACCTGGAAGGCTTGCGCAGCTCTGAGTTCGACGTGGCGATTGCCTCCGGCGGTGGCCGCATGCAAATCACCATGGATCGTTATGAAGCAGACTGGAGCATGGTGAAACGCGGCTGGGACATTCACGTACTGGGTCTGGGCAGACAATTTGCCAGCGCCCACGAAGCGATTGAAACCTTCCGCAACGAAGCCAACGTCATCGACCAAGATTTGCCCGGTTTCGTAATTGCCAAAGACGGCCAACCGCTAGGCACTATCGTTGACGGCGATGCGGTGGTGTTTTTTAACTTCCGAGGCGACCGGTCTATCGAAATTTCCCGGGCCTTTATCGAAGAGCAATTCAGCCCATTCGAGCGCGGCCCGCTGCCGAAAGTGACTTACGCCGGCATGATGCAGTACGACGGCGATACCAAATTACCGCCGCGCTTTCTGGTGGAACCACCGACCATCGACCGCACTCTCGGCGAATATTTAGCCAAAAACGGTATCAGCCAATATGCGATCAGCGAAACTCAAAAATTCGGTCACGTGACGTATTTTTGGAACGGTAACCGCTCCGGTAAATTCGACGAGGCTTCCGAAACTTATGTCGAAATCCCCAGCGACGTGGTGCCGTTCGAACAACGGCCGTGGATGAAATGCGCGGAGATCACCGACGCCCTGATCGACGCGGTGCGCAGCGGTAAATACAAATACCTGCGGGTCAATTATGCCAACGGCGACATGGTCGGCCACACCGGCAATTTCGAAGCGGCGGTTACCGCGATGCAAGGCCTGGATCTGCAATTGGCACGTTTGATTCCGGTGATTCTGGAAATGAACGGCACCGCGATCATCACCGCCGACCACGGCAACGCCGACGAAATGTACGAGCTCGACAAGAAAGGCAATGTCACGCGCAATGCCGAAGGCCGCGCTAAAGCCAAAACCTCCCACACCTTAAACCCGGTGCCGTTTGTGTTGATCTCCGGAGAAAACCCAGGTTACACATTGCGCCAGGATTTACCGAAAGCCGGTCTATCCAATGTAGCGGCAACCGTTTTAAATCTGTTGGGTTTTGATGCGCCGGAAGATTACGATCCTAGTCTGATCGAAGCCAACTAAGACCAAACCGCTCTGGACCTAAAAGCCGCCTACCGGCTACACGCTGTTGGGCGGTTTTTATTGTCCGCAGCAAACTGAGTTAACGCCTCTGATTACCTAATTTGGATTGCCAAATGGATTACCCTGAACGCATCGTCTGTTTAACCGACGAAACCACCGAAACCTTGTATTTGTTAGGCGAGCAAGCGCGCATCGTTGGTATCTCCGGCTATACCGTCAGGCCGGCACAGGCTCGCAAGGAAAAACCCAAAGTCTCGGCATTTACCAGCGCCAAAATCGATAAAATTCTGGCGCTGCAACCGGATTTGGTGCTCGGATTTTCCAATTTGCAGGCCGACATCGCCGCGGATTTAATCCGGGCCGGCGTAGAAGTACACGTTTTTAACCAACGCTCGGTGGACGGCATTTTGCGAATGATTGGCTTGCTGGGAGCTATGGTCGGCGCTCCGGAAAAGGCCGCTGTGCTAGTGGCGCAATACCGGCAGCAACTGGAAACAACCCGCCAACACAGCCTAAGGTTTGCCAAACGGCCGAAGGTGTATTTTGAAGAATGGGACGAGCCGATGATTTCCGGCATTCGCTGGGTATCGGAGTTGATTGGCATCGCCGGTGGCGAGGACTGTTTTGCCGAATTGTCCACCGAACATTCCGCCAAACAACGCATCATTGCTGATCCCCAGGAAGTCGTGCGCCGCGCGCCGGATATTATCATCGGCTCCTGGTGCGGCAAAAAATTCCGCCCGGATCATCTAGCTGCTCGCCCCGGTTGGGATAGCATTCCGGCCGTGCAACAGCAGCGGGTTTACGAGATTAAGTCTTGCGATATTTTACAACCCGGCCCGGCGGCACTCAGCGACGGTTTGGACCAGTTGTGCCGGATCATCAATGATTGGCAGCGAGATTTTAATTAGCCTAACAGGCACTCAAACACCGTCAATAGCGCAGAAAATTGCTGTTAATTAATCACGCCGGATCAGATGGAATAGTTCATATAAAAGTCCAAGCTTAAATCTTAATATCCTCTTCGAAAGGGATTATTCATGCCGCCCCACATCCCAGGGAGCTTGATCAATTAAATCATCGAAGAGGTATCACATGAAAACCCCAAAATTATTTGTCCTATCCGCCGTTTTGTTCGGCGCCAGCGCCATTTCCCATGCCCAGCCGACCGGCGGCGGCACGACACCAAAACCGGTATGCAAAACGTTTGATATTCCCACGATTATTTGTCCGGACGGTTGGACCATAGCCGACGACCTGAGCAACGGCACCAATAAATGTACAACCGGTTTTATCAAAAGAACGTTCTGCAAAAATGTTGCTGCGCGCAGTGGTTTTCAAGGTAACGTAGAAGTCATCAACACCGGCTCCAAACTGTTTGAATTTGTGCAGCCAGTCGATGAATCAGGTGACCCCATAGCCAAAGAAGCCGAATAAACTGATTTTGCTTTTTAAATCGACTATCTAACCTGTATTGAGCTGACGAAAGTAGCTCAATACAGCGTCATAAAATCAGACGGCAACTTCAGCTTGGCTCAAGCCCTCCATCAAATTTTTGGCTTATCTGAACCGTAACTATAAATAGCGCTGAGGATCGACCCCGCACTTCGCGGGTACCTCAAACGAAGTGATGCGGTCATGGCAATCGGGTTTGGACAGATCGAAATCTGCGGGAGGTGTGTAGCAGCGAGTCCGGGCATTGAATACCACCCTTACCCTGGGATGCAGCAGGTTTTCATGATGTTGTTCCACTACGACGGCCAGATAGCCGCTCTCCAGTCGCACCAAGGTGCCGACCGGGTAAATGCCGATGCTGCGGATAAATTGATGTACCAGTGTCAGATTGAAATGGTGGTCACTCCATTCCAGCAATTTTCTTAACACTTCCGTGGGTTCGATGCCGGTGTGATAGATACGCGTGGAGGTCAGCGCATCGTACACATCCACCACCGATGCCATCTGCCCATACAGGCTGATTTCATCGCCCTTCAAACCCAATGGATAACCGCTGCCGTCAAAACACTCGTGATGCTCAGCCGCGACACTTAAGGTAATGGGTGAAAGACCCGGCGTTTTCTCCAACACCTGGCAGCCGTAGCTTACATGCTTCTTCATGATCTCAAATTCGCTTTCCGTCAGCTTTCCAGGTTTATTGAGGATGTTATTCGGCACCTGCATTTTGCCGATGTCGTGCAACAAACCGCCAAGGCCGACCTGTTCGATGAGTTTGCGGTCTATATCCAAGGCTCTGCAAAAGCTAATCAGCAGCGTGCCCACCGCAACGGAATGCTGAAAAGTATATTTATCGGCCTGCTTGATTCTGAGCAGACTGACAATGGCATCCGGGTTCCGAAAAATCGACTCGATGATGCCGGAAACCACCGGTTCAACCTGCTCCAATTGAACCTGCTTACCCAAGCGACAATCCTGTAGGACGTTGTGTACGATGCGATTGGCTTCGCGGCAGACTTGCTTGGCTTTAACCCGTTCCTTTTCGACGCTTACCAGCGGCGGCGGCACGCGCTTAAGCGTGCGCCCCAAATGCTGCATATGCTCGTCTAGCTGCCGGTTTACTTCATGCATAGTCGGAGCTTCCGGCATATCCGGTCCGAGTGCGGTATCAATGTAGACCTGGCGAATGCCGTAGGCGGCGATTTTTTCGATGTCTTGAGCGGATTCGATCAAAAAGCTGTTGCGCAAAAACGGGTGGTTTATCCACGGACAGTTGATGTCGTGGATGAACATCTTGGGCTTCAGGTCGGCTACATCAATTTTTTTGATCATTGCGCATTTGCCTGCCGAATTGCGACTGAATTGCGGTACGTTTATTAACCCGGGGCTTAAATTCCCTGGAATCGTGATTCCCGCGAAGCCGCAGGCGACGATATTGAAGGGCCGGATTCATAGCGGGTTAGCTGTAAGTGTATCAGCAGTGGTCGTGGCCATAGCAGTAACCAATAAAGCCACTAAAACAATCCCTAATCCTCGTGCCGGGATCATCAAAAAACACGCAAAAATTGGCAATCGCCAGCCGCTGAGCTAACCTAGACGATCCCGTTAACTGCTAATTTAGGGAATACACAGAACCATGCTGCGTTACGACCGCTCTCGATATATAGCTTTAGGGCTGCCAGCTTTGCTGAATGCTTTGGCACTACCCTTGTATGCGCATCAGATAACGACCAGCGGGTCGTCCGACGAATATGCCGTGCCGTTTTACCTGATTATCGCCTTGGCATGCGGCTTATTCGGTGTATCCGCCATGATAAAACGCTGCCGCGACATCGGCTCTTCGGCCTGGGGAATATTGCTCGGATTTTTGTTCGCGCCGCCGCTGATGCTGTTGGTCGCTTTGGTATTAATATTCGCCCCCAGCAATCCGTCGGCAGACCAACTCGAAGCTCCGGCCTTGCGCCCTACTTTCGATATCTGGTTTACCGGCTTTCTGTTATTGGTAAGCCCGTGGATGCCGGTGCTATTAGTAAGGGCTTTGTAAACGCGTATTCCAATCAGCTGGTTTGAACCTTTTCAAGATTATCAACCATGCCCTTAGACGCCCCTAAAGCCTTGGTTCCCGGATAGGCAAGAATCTGTTAATCCGACCCTTAATTATCGTCGCTCCCGCGCCGATGGGAACCCAACGGTAATCTTGGATCCCCACTTTCACGAGAATGGCGGCGACGGGCTTATTCGGTCGATACAAGCGGAACGCCCGAAGGCGTCCGCCAAGAGTTGAGCTCATTTTGTATTTCTGGGATAGCTGTAAATAGCTTGTCCATAGGCCTTATCGACATAAATCATATCTTTTTCCGCTACCACAACAGGCGCAAGCGGATTGGGATAACTATGTATGCCGCGATTGTGCGCGGGATTGTCGTAAACCACTTCAGCAACCCAACTATTTAAAAAGCCGCCGGAGGCGATGCGATCACCCTGTGCTTGAACACTTGTCGAAACAAGAGCGGCAGTAAGGACGATAGCAACTTGGATGGTGTTTAAGGTTTTCATGATAAGTCTCCTGGTAATAATTGTTATGAACCCGGCCGTATCTGCTATTGACACTCCGTTCGGTAAGAACAGTATTTTCCGACTGGGTTAATAAATCACTGGAAATCTGATTGGAAATTCAACCGATCCAGCTTGGGGACCATTGTGAACAAACCCCTGCAACAAATAAAATTGATTGTTTTTATAGCTTCAATAGATTTTACATATAGTAAATTCCTTCCCGACTTGTCGAATATAACGGCGTTCTCAGTATCGCCAGCGGGGATGATTGGCTTTGTTCATCAGCGCTGCAAAACCTGTCGATTACTTTACATTTCACACGCAAAACTGCGGATTTGGCGGGGAACGAACCAGATTTACCCAGTTAAGTCCCAACACCCTATTGCCGACTTTTCATCTGTTTCCAACGAATAATCAGTGAGTTGGCAGGATCATCACCGCCAGAAATCCGGCGCCAAGACTGATGGCATCAAAATTGATAGCGTTTAACGATAAGATGGAAATCTCCCGGCCTTGCGCTGACCTTCCGGTCATGGCCGGGCATTTGTTCAGACATGGCTTTGGAATTTAAATACCTATGACCACCTATGCCATCGGCAGCGTAAACGGCGATTACCAAAGACTTATGCAACTTCTGACGACTATCGGCTTCGATCCGTTGGAAGACCGGGTATGGTTTGCCGGCAATCTTGTCAATCAAGGGCCGGAATCTTTGCAGGTACTGCGTTACGTTAAAAGCCTGGGCAAGGCGGCAGTCGTGGTATTGGGCAAACAAGAACTCCATCTCCTCAGCGTTGCGCTCGGCTACGCCCAATTGGGCCCGGACGATACTTTGGATGAAATTCTTAACACACCGGACCGGGACGAGTTATTGAAATGGCTGCGGCTGCGCAGCCTGATTCATCACGATTCCAAGCTTAATTTTACGTTGGTGAATGCCGGTCTTCCTGGCGAATGGACTTTCAGCCAGGCGCTGACTTTTGCGTATGAAGTGGAATCGGTTTTATCGGGAAGCAATTACGCGGCGTTTCTGGAAAACCGCAAGCAAGACCAGTCGCGCTGGCATGCCAAACTGCGCGGCTGGAAACGACTGAATTTTATTGCCAATGCTTACACGCAAATGGCGTATTGTAACGAGCAAGGCAAGCTGGATTTTAAAGCAACGGGCTCAGTCTATTCTCAACCAGCCGGTTTAATGCCTTGGTATCGTGTACCCAACCGACTGACATCGCAATTGAACATAGTTTTTGCCGATGACGCGCATTTTGCCGATAGTGATTGCGTGGGCTTCTATCCGCTGCCCGCTTTGTCGGCGTTGTCATTATCGACACCCGGCGAAATGATCGCAGCAATGTCTTAATGAGCGTTTGTTTGAACTCAGCCTGTCCTGCCGGACCGGCCAATTTAAACTCATTTTTTAAAGCCCAGGGCTGTATCGGCCCCTTTCACATTACTCAAATTTGCGTCATCAAAGTTGGCACTTCTAAAATCCGCGCCGGAAATGGTCGCACCGTCTAAATTAGCACCGGACAAGTCCGCCCAGATAAACTGACCTCCGCTTAAATTGGCATGGCGGAGCGATGTATTGCTCATCAGCGCATAATTAAAATTAGCGCCGCTCAAATCCGCATCGTTCAGTATCGCATTGTTGATTTCCAGCTTATCGCGCAGTTGCCGCGGACTCGCGGAATTGGGACCTAAATTGGCCTGTGCTAATTTGGCGCCCGCGAAATTAACATTGTTCAGCGATCCGGTCACACGACTGCGGCTCAGGTCCGCGCCCGATAAGTCGGCATAGTCCATCAGCACGCCATATAAGCTGGCATAGGATAAATTGGCATTCTGCAAATTCGCATTACGCATCTGCGCAAGATTCAGATTGACACCTACCAACCTAGCCGCCGTTAGCTTTGCACCGTCAAGATTGCTGGAAAACAAGTCGGCTTTATTGAAATCGATCCCGGATAAATCCAAACCCGACAGGTCTTTCTTGATCAAGTTCGGCCGCTGACTGCCGGCTTCAGCTATAATCGCGATAACACCTTCTCGAGTGAGTTCCGCGGAAGCGCATGGCAATAGCCAAAAACCCAAACTGAAAGCTACCAATGTTTGGCAAACACCGGAATCGTATTGCATAACTACTCCTCAAAGCGGGTTAAACGGTCACAAGGACCGCCATCTTGCGAGTTTCAGTGCATCATAATCCAATAAATCAGGCTTTAGGCAAATTTTCCCGCCGGATAGAAACTACTTCAGGCCAGTCATGATTAAGGGCTTACCGGCAAGCTATATACTTTTCGCAACACAACCAAGGTAGGCTTTATACCGTGAACGCGTTCTGTCATAAATTATTGAGTTTGGCACTGATACTAGCGCTACCCGGTTTAGGCTGTTTCAGCTATTACACGCTTGAAGAAGCCGGTCCAAACACCGCGCTACCGGCGTTAGCGTTCATGATAGCGTATCCGGCCCTACTGATTTCCCTGACAATCCTCATCATGCTGCGAGTTTCGAAAAAACCGTCCCGTCCAGGCACTTGGCTGGCGGGAAGCTGTTTAATCATTTCGGCGGCGATCCTGCTGATTGCCCGCCTGTAGAACATAAAACTGCTTAACAAGCTCACCGCCGCGCTAAGCCGCCGATTAAATTTACTAGATACTTTCCAAAAAACATAAAACAACTATAGTTGCCTGCAAACGCGCCTCAACAACATCGCCAGGATCTTAACTATGGATTTTGTTATTTCGCCCGCAATCGCTTTGATGGATAGGCTCCGCTATCCCGCAAAATTTGCGCTGCTATTCAGCATCGTGCTGATCCCCATGCTGTTCATGGCAGGCACCTTGGTCAGGCAATTTCAGACGGAAATCGACTCCTTGGAGCGAGAACGCCATGGCCTAAGTTACATCGCCGCCCTCAGAAAACCAATCGAGCACATTCAACAGCATCGGGGCATGACCAGCGCGTTTCGTAACGGCGCGACCCAATTTAAGGAACGCATCACTAGTAAACGCGAAGAAATCGATGGCTATTTTACGGAACTTGAAAAAACCGACCGTGAACTGCATGACGCCTTGCAAACCGACAGCATGCTCGCCAAGCTCAGCCAACAATGGAACGACATCAAAACACATTCCCAGGATCAAGAGTTAAGTGCAGCGATAACCGCTCATAACGTTTTGATTGCCGATGGTTTGAAGCTACTAAACCATATTTCGAATACATCCGGCATCATCCTCGACCCCAAGCTCGATAGTTTTCATATGGGATTCGTACTAACGTCCGATTTGCCCGAATTAATCGAAGTGATGGGGCAAGCGCGGGCTCTGGCCTCCGGCATCGCAGCCAAGGGTAGCTACACGCCGCAAACATTAACCAAGTTGTTAATCTTAATCGCCAATATAGAAACCCATGCCCGCAAGGTGGATGAAGGCTTGGCCGTGGCGTTTGCGGAAAATCCCGAGGTGTCGCGAAATTTGCGCGGCACCAATGAAAACTACCAAACAGCCTTACAAACCATGCTCGGTTTATTACGCCAGCAATTGGTCGAAAGCGAAACCATTTCTGTTGGTAGCGACACAGTATTCGAAACCTCCACCCAAGCCATCACCCAGTCTTACCAACTTTACACCGGACTGATAGCGGAACTCGACCTGCTTTTTCGCACCCGCAGCGCGGCGGCTGACCGATTTTTACAATTTACGCTGGCCGGACTACTCGGGGTGTTGTTGGTGGTCATTGTGTTATTGCTGGGCTTGACCAAGTCGGTCAGTCGCAACATAACCGCTATTAACATCGCGACTAAACGCGTTGCCCAAAACGACCTGAGCGCGAGAGTACATATCGATGCCAACGATGAAATGCGGGAGATTGCCGAAAACTTCAACGCCATGATAGACACCAGTTCGGCTTTGCTGAGGGAAATCATTCATACCAGTGCCGAATTGCATACGTCGGCGCAAAAAGTCTACACAGTTGCCAGCCAAAGCGCGATTCATCTCGACCGGCAACGCGAAGAAACCACCTCGGTCGCGACGGCGGTCAACCAGATGAGCGCTACCATCCAGGACGTTGCCTCCACCACCAATACGGCGGCCCAAGCGGCCAGCACCGCTAACGAGCAAACAAAAAACGGTCAAAGCATAGTGGCAAGCGCCACAATATCGATCAGCCAATTGGCTAAAGACATCGAAGGCGCCGCCAATGTGATTCAAAGCCTTGAAAAAAGCAGCGAATCCATAGGCTCCTTGGTGGACGTGATTAAAAGTATCGCCGAACAAACCAACTTATTGGCCTTGAACGCCGCCATTGAAGCCGCCCGCGCCGGCGAACACGGGCGCGGTTTTGCGGTAGTGGCGGATGAAGTTCGCAGCCTGGCAAGCCGTACCCAAGAATCAACTGCAGTAATCGAGAACATGATAGGCGAATTACAGGCCGGATCGCGCGAGGCGGTCGCTGTGATGCGGCAAAGCCGTACGCAAGCTCATATAGGTGTGGAGAAATCTCGGGAGGCGATGCAATCCCTGGAAGCGATCAGCCAATCGGTGGAAACTATCGACGCGATGAACCTGCAAATTGCCAGCGCGGCCGAAGAACAAACGGCCGTGACCGAGGAAATCAATCGGAATATCGTCCACATTACCAATTTATCGGAACACACCAGTAACGGGGCGAATCAGACTACCTCTGAAGCCCACCAGTTGAATCAGCTGGCGGAAAACTTACAAAAACTAACCACGCAATTCAAACTGAATATCTAGCAGGAGAAGCCGCTACCCGATTTGCGCAGGCGACCAGGTAGCGGAACCAATTTTATTTACCGAGTACTTCGCCTCTAACGCTTTCTACCAGTGCCGCAGCTTCCGCAATGAGTTCGGCAGGCACATTCAGCTCTTGCATGGTTGCGCCCAGATGTTCCATGACGGCATCGTAATGGGAGTCGTTCAAACCCATTTTCACCAAGCGTGCGTGGCCGTCGCGCAAGGAACGTCCGGTGTAGTTGTTGGGGCCGCCGAAAGCCACCGTCATAAAGGTTTTTAAATGCTCGGCTTGTTTAGCCATGTCGGTTCTTTCAAAAAAGCGGTTGATTCGATAATCACCCAGCACTTTGCCGTAGAACACATCGACCGCCGCGTTGACTGCCGCTTCGCCGCCGATACGTTCATATAAAGATGGTCCTTGTACTTCGTTTGCTTCACTCATGTTACCCCCTCATTATAATTTTCTAATTTTCGAGGCGGCGTCTAAACCGGCAAACTATTGATTTTGACTGATTTAGCGGCCTCGGCGGCGATGATACCCGATGATAGTTTCGCATCCAAACTATTTCACCGCCGCCAAAGACCCGACTGGTTGTAAGTTATTGAATCTTTTCGAGACCTCCCAGATAAGGTCGCAAAGCTTCCGGCACAGTGATCGAACCGTCTTCGTTTTGATAATTTTCCATCACCGCGATTAAGGTCCGTCCAGCCGCCAATCCCGAGCCGTTTAAGGTATGCACCAATTCAGGTTTACCGGTTTCCGGATTGCGCCAGCGCGCTTGTAAACGCCGCGCCTGGAAATCCTTGAAGTTACTGCATGAAGAAATTTCGCGGTATTTTTGCTGGCCGGGCAACCAGACTTCCAAATCGTAGGTTTTGGACGATGAAAAGCCGGTGTCGCCCGCGCACAGCAACACCTTACGGTACGGCAGGTTCAGCTTTTTCAGAATGGTTTCGGCATGGGCGGTCAATTCTTCATGCGCTTGCTCCGATTGCTCCGGCGTGACGATTTGCACCAACTCGACCTTTTCGAATTGATGCTGACGAATCATGCCTCGTACGTCGCTGCCGTATGCGCCGGCTTCGCTGCGGAAACACGGTGAATGACAAACGAATTTCAACGGCATTTGCTTGGCTTCGACAATCACATCGCGGACGATGTTGGTGACCGGCACTTCGGCGGTCGGGATCAAATAAAACGTCGGATCGTTTTGGACCGTGAACAGATCTGCTTCGAACTTGGGTAATTGGCCAGTACCGCGCAAACTGTCGGCATTAGCCAAAAACGGTACATAGGTTTCCTGATAACCATGTTCGTTGATATGCGTATTCAGCATCAGTTGAATAATTGCGCGCTGCAAAGTGGCCAGTTTGCCGGCCAATACCACGAAACGGGCGCTGGCAATCTTGGCGCCCAGTTCGAAATTCATGCCCAATGGCTCGCCCAAATCGACGTGGTCTTTTGTGGTAAACGCAAACTGCCGAGGCTCACCCCAACGGCTGACTTCCTGATTGTCCGCATCGCTTTTACCGGCCGGCACCGCTTCGTCGAGAATATTGGGAATGCCTTCCATTAGGACACTCAATTGGTTTTGAATGTCGTTCAACTCAGATTCTGCGGCTTTCAGTTGATCGCCCAAATCCGCGACTTGATCCAGCAGGGGTTGCACGTCTTCGCCCTTGGCCTTAGCTTGGCCGATGGCTTTAGAACGGGTGTTGCGTTCGTTTTGCAGCTCCTGGGTTTTGACCTGAACCTCTTTACGCCGGTCTTCCAGGGCTTGATAGGCAGCGGCATCGAATTGAAAACCGCGTCTTTGCAATTGTTGTAAAACCAGTTCCAGGTCGCTTCGAAATAAACGGGGGTCTAGCATGGTGATGAATATCCTGAATTGAAGAAAGAGAGAAAACGGCGGCTATACCTGCTTGCCCAGCCACAAGCCAAGCCAAAGCGCAGCAGTGCAAAAAACGACATTACTCAAAAAAACGGTCAGCATTGCCCCCATATGCGATTCAAAGGAATGGCCGCTTTCCAGCAGGTAGAGAATTAAATATAAGCCGGACAGGGTGATGAATAAACCAATCAGCACGGTCACTAAAATAGCCCGGTATTCTATTGAAACGGACAGTTTGTGCATCAACACCGTGGCGACGATGCCGATCAAAAACGCGCCGATGCCATTAACCAGCGTCAAGGCATAAGGAAACGGCCAATCGAACAGGCGGAATGTACCTTGCGAATAGAAAAATAACCCTTTGCCTAGCGCCAGACCGGCCCATACGGCCAACAGACACCCAAACACGCTGGCGACAATATTTAGCCCGGCCTTGCTGATTTGACCTTGTTCCAGCAAATAGAAAGTTTCCAGGGAAAAGCTGGAAAAGGTGGTAAAGCCGCCCATCACTCCGACGATAATCGCGGTCCGGTATTCCAACGCTATCGCAAGCCTTTGCAGGATCAGTGCTTCAGTCATCAGCCCGATCAGAAACGAGCCGAGCAAATTTACAGTCAACGTACCGTAAGGAAAGCCCCTACCCAGCCACAAATACACCCCGCTGGAGGCCAGATAGCGCAACATGGAGCCGATGGCGCCGCCCAGTGCGACCGCGAACAATTGCAACATCAGAATTTAAAGAACGTTTCCCGGTAGTACCGCAGTTCTTCGATGGACTCGATAATGTCGTCCAAGGCTTTGTGCGAGGCCTGCTTGTTGAAGCCGTCCTTCAACTGCGGCGCCCAGCGCGCGGCCAATTCTTTCACGGTAGACACATCCAGGTTACGGTAGTGGAAAAACGCTTCTAATTTGGGCATGTAGCGATACAAAAACCGCCTATCCTGACAAATGCTGTTACCGCATATCGGCGAGGTTTTGGCGGGCACCCATTGCTGCAAAAACGCGATGGTGCGAGCCTCCGCTTCGGCAGCATCGATTTTGGAGTCTTTGACCCGCTGAATCAGGCCGGATTGACCATGATGCTGCTGGTTCCAGTCGTCCATTGCCGCCAACGCCGCGTCGGATTGATGCACCGCCATCACCGGCCCTTCGGCCAGGATTTGCAGATTTTTGTCGGTCACTACCGTGGCGATTTCGATGATCAGATCGTTATCAGGATCTAAGCCTGTCATTTCCAGATCGATCCAGATAAGATTGTCGGCATCTTGAGCCATTTTCATTCCATGGTATTAATAATGTTGCGGCAAATTGTAGCATTAGCTAATCTGTACCGCTAATTGTTAACCCCACCTACATAGGCTTGATGAACACGTTTACCGGCATTTTTTTAGTAGCTTTAGTCCTTTCCTACGGCACCCAATTCTGGCTGGCAATGCGCCAGAAATCCTACGTTTTGCAGCATCGTGAGCAGGTGCCGACCGCCTTTCAAGACCGGGTGTCGCTCAGCGCCCACCAAAAGGCTGCCGATTACACCATAGAGAAAAGCAAGCTGGGCGACATCGACAGCGTGATCGGCATGATATTTCTGCTGGCGCTGACCTTGGGTGGCGGCATCAGCCTGGTATTCGATTTCTGGTCGACCTTCGACTTGTCGCCGCTGATAGCGAGTTTGTTCTCAATGGCCAGCATTTTTCTGCTGATGACCGTGATTGAAATCCCGTTCAGCTTGTACCAAACCTTTGTCATCGAAGAAAAATACGGCTTCAATAAAAGCAAACTGCCGCAGTTCGTGAAAGACCAACTGATGTCCATGGGCTTGACGCTGGCGATAGGTTTGCCGATTCTGGCCCTGATTCTGTGGGTAATGGACAGCATCGGCGGCCTCTGGTGGCTTTATGCCTGGGCCATCATCATGAGTTTTTCGCTGTTGATGAGTTGGCTGTTTCCTACTCTAATCGCCCCACTGTTTAACAAATTCGAGCCTATGCAGGAAGGGTCGTTGAAACAACGCATTCAGGGCTTGCTGGAACGTTGCGGCTTTAACAGCCAAGGTATTTTCATCATGGACGGTTCACGCCGTTCCGGTCATGGCAATGCTTATTTCACCGGCTTGGGCAACAACAAGCGCATCGTATTTTTCGATACGCTGGTCAATTCGCTGGACGAGGAAGAATTGGAAGCGGTTTTGGCCCATGAACTGGGCCATTTCAAATGCAAACACACCATCAAAATGCTGGTCGCATCGTCGGTAATGACACTAATCAGCTTTGCAGTCTTGGGCTGGTTGATTACTCAGGATTGGTTCTTTGACGGCCTAGGCGTCAGCACCCACTCCAACGCCGCGGCGCTGTTGCTGTTTATGCTGGTATCGCCTGTCTTCACCACCTTCATGCAACCGATCAGCGCCTATTTTCAACGTAAATTCGAATTCGAAGCCGATGATTTTGCCACCCGCAACGCCCAAGGCAGCAAAATGATTAGCGGCTTGGTGAAACTTTATGAAGAAAACGCCAGCACCCTGACGCCCGACCCACTTTACTCGGCGTTCCATTACAGCCATCCGCCCGCCGCGATCCGCATAGCGCATATCGAAGAAAAGATGCAGTCCGCCTGATGGCAGGCCTGCACGAGGGATTGGTGGTCGCCCATCTCGGCAAGGGTATCGCCGTCGAGGTTAGCGACGACGCTGACAAAGCTGCCGAGCAACTCGTGCTCTGCCAGACTTTACGTAAACTGGACACAGTGGTCGTCGGCGACCGAGTGTTGCTCTCCATGTCCTCCCCCGAGCAAGGCCGCATCGAGCAGATACTGCCCAGGCGCTCGGTGTTGCAGCGTCCCAGCCGCGGCAACGACACGCGGCCGGTAGCGGCTAATCTGGATACCATTTTCATCGTCTTCGCCGCCGAACCGGAATGCGATTTTTTGCTGCTGGATCAATACCTGGCAATCTGCGAAAACTGCAATATCGATGCTGCTTTGGTGTTAAATAAAGTCGATCTGCCGCTGTCACCTTTGGTTGAAGAAGGGTTAGCCTATTATCAAAACTTGGGCTACAGCCTGCATAGAGTCAGTGCCAACCAAAAAATCGGCATAGCCGGCTTGCAACAGGTTTTGGCGCAGCGAACCAGCATGTTCGCCGGCCAATCCGGGGTTGGCAAGTCCTCATTAACTAATGCGCTATTGCCGGATCGGAATTTAAAGATCAACAGCGTCTCTGAAATCACCCGCCACGGTCGCCACACCACTACTGCCGCGACGCTTTACCATTTACCGGGCGGCGGCGATCTGATCGACAGCCCCGGCGTCGCGATATTTGGCTTGGCGGGGTTGTCGGAAGGGCAACTGGCTTGGGGTTATAGAGAGTTTCAGCCGTACATTTCCAAATGCCGCTTCAACGACTGTCGGCACGTCACCGACAAGGATTGCGCGGTGCGGCTGGCCGTAGAAGCGGGGCAAATTGCTTCCGAGCGCTATCAGCGCTTCTTAAAACTCAGAGAAAAGATGCCGCCAGGCAATCGCAACTAATCTCTCCAAACAGATGATTTCGCACCCCGGATCAATTCAATCGGTTCTTGCACGGTATTCTCGGTTCGCGTAAATTATATTCTTATGACTAAAGCACTATCCAAGACCGCCGGAACCAGTAAATGGACACACATAAAGTAGCACGCCTTCCGGAGGATAAAACTTGGGAAGTGCCGGGTTTCATTCGCGACCAGCACGGTAAACCGCAAATCGGGCTTGAGCCGGAAAGTCTTTATGCTTACGGTCACCTGATTCGCCTGACCGAAGAGCTGGTGCTTGATCAATTTTCCCGCGGCCTGGTCTCGGGCACCACCCACACCTGCATCGGCCAAGAACTTACCGCATTATCGGTGGTGCGTGCCTTGGATCATCCTGATGACGCCGTCCTCTCCAATCATCGCAATCACGGGCATTTCCTGTCGTACTCCGGCGACTTTGTCGGGCTGGTTGGCGAAATTATGGGTCGCGAGGCTGGCGCCTGCCGCGGTTGGGGCGGCAGTCAACATCTGGTCCACCGCAATTTTCACAGCAACGGAGTCCAAGGCGGCATGCTGGGCATCGGCGCCGGCCTGGCTTTGGCGCGCAAGCTGCACGGCAGTGCCGGAATCGTAGCAGCCATCATTGGCGACGGCACCCTAGGTCAGGGCTTGCTATACGAAGCTATGAATCTGGCGTCGGTCTGGAAAGCACCGCTGCTGGTCGTAGTCGAGAACAACGGCATTTCTCAAACTACAGTCAGTCGCGACAACCTGGGCGGCGACATCGAAGCCCGCGGCACGGCATTCGGGCTACCCACCTGGCGCATTGCGGACAATGATCCGGAGTTTTGCGACAAAGTAGCGGAAGTAGTCAGCGCGGTACGCGCAAGTCGCGGTCCCGGTTTCCTGGTGATTGACACCCGACGGATGGGTCCGCACAGCAAAGGCGACGATCTGCGCGATCCAAACGAACTTGCAGAAATTCGCGCCCGCGATCCCTTGGCCGCGTTAGCCAGACAGTTGCCTGCCGATACGCTGGCAACCATCGAGGCCCGTAATCGCGAGTTTGTGGAAACGGTACGCCAGGCAGCCAACGCCTCGCCGGAAGCCACGCTTGCCGAACCCCCAACCCATATCTTCACCGCCCAACTTGAGCACCCAGTGCCCAGTTATCCGCTAGTCGCGGCGGGCAGCAACGTGCGTCAGGCGCTTAACACCGCCTTGCAATTTCTGCTCAAGTCCGATCAGCGCACGCTATTAATCGGCGAAGACCTGCACGACCCCTACGGCGGCGCCTTCAAAGTCACACAAGGCCTGTCCAGCGAATTTCCCGGTCGCGTCATCTCCACACCGATCAGCGAGGCAGGCATCACCGGCTCGTCTATCGGCTTGTCGCTTGATGGCTACTTGCCCATCGTGGAAATCATGTTCGCCGACTTCCTGTCGCTATGCCTGGATCAACTGCTCAACCATGCCGTAAAGTTTCCCGGCATGTTCGCAGACACCTCGGTGCCTATCGTCATCCGCACGCCTTGCGGCGGCCGGCGCGGTTACGGCCCCACACACAGCCAAAGCCCGGAACACCTGTTTACCTCGGTGCCGGGTCTGACCGTGGTTTACGGCAGCCACAGACACAATGTCGCCGAACTCCTGATCGACGCGGTACTGCGCTGGCACTATCCGGTGCTGTTTCTTGAACACAAACTGCTGTACGGCGAAAAGATGGATCAGGCGGATTATGTCGCGCTGGCGGCAACGGATGATGTCGCTACCCACCTGTTCCCTACATTACGTCGCGGTGCGAACGAACCTGATGTAACCTTAGTAAGCTACGGTGGCATGCTGACGATGACGGAAGCCGTGGCAAACAGGCTGGAAAACGAAGAAGAGCTGGAAGTTGAAATCGTCTCGCCGTCGCTGCTTTCGCCACTGCCGCGCGAATCGTTGATCAAGCATCTGGCAACGCGGGAGTGCGTGGTCGTGATCGAGGAATCTCACCACGACTTCGGCGTCAGCGCCGAAATAGCCGCCGCTTTGCTCGAGTCCGGATTCAAGGGCGAGTTTCTGCGCATCGGTACACCGCCCGTGCCCATCGCCTCCGCCCGCAGTCTGGAGCGCAGCATTATTCCCGACGAACAATCGATCATCGACCAAATTCTCGACCTTTTTTAAAGGACAGCCATGCCCAGTTTCCAAACCGTCCCCTGCGTGAACATCAACGACGAGTTCGTGGACGTCGTCAGCATCGACGTCAAGCAAGGCGAGTTCATCAATAGCGGTGACGTAGTCGCCACCGTCGAAACCGACAAATCCATGATAGACGTGGTCGCGGAACAGGACGGCTACGTGCTGAGGGTCGACTGCGAACCGGGACAAAAAATCCGCGTCGGTGCAGTGATGTTCTGGCTGGGCGCCACGCGCGACGAAGCGATCCCGGAAGAAACCAAGGACAGTTCGTCAACAGTAAGCTCCGTGCGCCAACCCACTGCAAAAGCCAGAGCCATGCTCAAGGAACTGGACATCGACCCGGCCCGCGTTCCTGCCAGTGGCGAGCGCCTGTCGGTAGCCGATATCGAAGCTTGGCTGAGCAAGGGCGGCAAGCCGGGCAAATCCGCACTATCGACCCAAACGGCTATCCGCCGGGAAGATACGCCAGCAGTTGCCGGCGACTTGCAGGAATTGTCGCCGGAAGCGGCGGGCATGCTGCACACAGTTGCCTGGCATCGGGATTTTGCGGCCTCGGCCTATCTGGAGGTCGAATACGACCCCAAACCCTGGGAGGAGCGGGCCGCCGCCTATGCGGCGGAACATAAACTAATGCTCTCGCCCTTGCTGCCGCTGATGGCTTTTCGTCTGGCCGAACTGGGCCGCGAACGGCCTTTGATCAATTCCACGATAGTCAACGGTCAGCGTTTCCAATATACGCCCGTGAATATCGGCTTTACCGTGCAGGCCGGATCTATGCTTTATCTAACTGTGGTCCGCGACACTCAAGACATGGATGCGGCACAATTCATCAGCGCCCTAGGCGAGGTACAGCGCCACGCGATGGCTCACAAGCTGCCGCCGCAGGAAGCCTCCGGCGCCACCTTATCGTTTTCGAGTATGGCCCGCTGGAATGTCAGCCGCCACACCCCTATTCTACCGCCGCAAACATCGCTGATTATCGCCCACGCAGCCCCGAAAAATTCGGACAAGGCCGTATTGGGCGCCACTTACGATCATCGTGTTCTCACGGGTTTTGACGTCGCACAGGTGCTGCTGGCGTTGTCTCGTCCGGCATAACCAGCACACATAAACCAGAGGCTACCGATAAATGAACCTAAATCCCGACCAGATCAAAGCCGCGATTCGCAACAAAGTAATAGAACTTGCCAAAGCGTTGGATATGGACGCGTCCGGCGTCACTGACGAAGACATCCTGCCCGCCACCGGCTTGCTCGACTCCGGCGCCATTCTGGAATTGGTGGTCTGGTTCGAGGCCAGCTACGACTTTCGGATCAAACAGGAAGACATGAACATCGACAATCTCGGCTCGATTAACGCGATGACCAACTTTCTGCTTTCCAGCAAACCAGCGTAACCATAATAATCACCCCATACGCCTATTTGACCCCATTGCGCTGAAGGAATAATCATGGCCATGCCGACGCTGGAACCGATTCAAGACGGCGACCTGCTCGCTTTCTGCCAATTTCTTACGGAGCACCTCAGTTCCGAGCGCAGCGCCGAACAATGGGTGCAAGCTTTCCAGCAGAACTGGGGGGTCGCCAAACCCAACAACGGCTTTCTGATTCGCGACGAGGGCAAAATTGTCGGCGGCATAGGCGCGATCTATGCCGAGTGCATCATCCGCGGCCAAGCGGAACAATTTTGCAATATCACCAGTTGGTGCGTGCTGGAAGCCTTCCGCTCCCAAAGCATGCGGCTGGCGATGGCTGTCGTCTCGCAGCCCGGCTTCCATTTCACCGACCTGACGCCGACGGAAGTGGTATCGAAGACGCTACAGTTCCTGAAGTTCAAGCCCATGAACGAACGCCACGCACTGTGGCCCAATCTTCCCTGGCCATTTGCCCGCCTCACCGGCATTCGCGTGCTTACCGATTACGATGCAATCGAGCAAGCGCTGGCGCCGGCGGATGCCAAAGTATTTCATGATCACCGCCACCTACCCTGGCTAAGACATCTTGCCGTTGGGAAACCCGGCGCGTATTGTCTTGTGACGTGGAAACCGAACCGATTGAAAGGCATACCCGGCGCGCTAATAATAGGATTCAGCGATCCCGAGCTGTTTCTGAATTACCGACAAACCATCGGCTGGCACCTGTTACAAAACGGCTGTTTTTATACGCGAGTGGAATCACGTCTGCTACCTAGGTTACCGCTGATTTCGCACGAACTAGCCGGCTATCGCAACAAAGTATTTCGCAGCGACACGCTGGTCGAGTCAGACATCAGCAACTTTTATTCCGAGATCGTGGGGCTAAACCAGTGAGTGAGCGAAAACTGATTCGCGTAGACAGCGAAACTCGCCCCATCCTCACGGTAGTCATCCATACCGAAGAGGAGTTCGACTGGAACAAGCCGCACGACAGACACGCCACAGGCGTCAAGCATATGCGTCACATCGACCGTGCGCAGAATGTTTTCGATAGTTTTGGTATTGTGCCGAACTATGTGGTCGACTATCCGATTGCCTCGCAAGAAGCAGCCTTCGGTCCGCTTAAAGCCTACGCCGATTCGGGCCGAGCACTGATCGGTGCGCATTTGCATCCCTGGGTGTCGCCACCGTACGATGAAGAACTGAATGCGCGCAATTCCTATCCCGGCAATTTACCGCGCGCGTTGGAGCATGAAAAACTCCGGCTACTCACTGAGCAAATCAAGACCTCGTTCGGCACCTCGCCCTTAACTTATCTTGCCGGCCGTTACGGCTTCGGCCCCAATACCGGTGAGATTCTCGAGGATCTGGGCTATGAAGTCGATATCAGCGTTGCCGCTTCAATCGATTACAGCGCTGACGGCGGTCCGGACTACTCTAGCTACACCAGTGACCCGTTTTGGTTTGGCAGCCAGCGCCGCCTGCTCAGCTTACCGGGCTCCGGCGGTTATGTAGGAAGCTTACGAGCAGGCGGCACGCCCCTTTACCGCCGATTGATGCATCCTTGGCTGCGCAAGTCCAAAATATCGGGCGCTGTCGCAAGGCTCCGGCTATTGGAACGGATTAGGCTATCGCCGGAGGATTACAGTGAACCGGAAATGCGCCGCTTAACCAATTCCTTGCTGGACGATGGCGTGCGAATCTTTGTGTTCAGCTTTCACTCACCCTCGGTGATGCCTGGCGGTACGCCTTACGTGAACAGCGACGCGGATCTTGAACGGTTTTTGGAAAAATGCCGTCGCTACTTCGACTTTTTTATGCGCGAACTGGGCGGAACCTCCATGACCCCGCTAGAGATAAAGGACTGGCTGGAACAGCATTGATCCGCCCGGCGGTTACCAAAATGCATAAAAAAGCCGCGAATTTCGCGGCTTTTTTTATTTGATTTAACCCGGAGGCCAATGCATCTGTCTGCCCGCCAGCAGATGCAGATGTAAGTGATGCACGGTCTGTCCGCCATCGCCGTTGCAGTTGAATATTGTCCGGTAACCGCTTTCCGCATAGCCAAACTGCCCCGCAATTTTAGCGGCGGTTTGCAGCATTCGCCCGCCTAGCAAGGCATCATCGAGATCGTTTAAATTGGCGACATGTCGCTTCGGAATGACCAGCACATGCAAGGGCGCCTGCGGATGAATATCTCGGAACGCCAATAGTTGCTCATCTTCGTAAACCACATCCGGCTTGATTTCGCCGCTGGCCATCTTGCAAAACAAACAATCGCTCATGTTTCCTCCTAAAATTCCCGGCGGCCGTTGAAGGCATGTGCCAAGGTACCGCTGTCGATAAATTCCAGCTCACCGCCCATCGGTACACCGTGCGCGATGCGCGTAGCGCGGATATTGAATTTGGCCGCGACTTCGCCGATGAAATGCGCGGTGGCCTGGCCTTCCACGGTGGAATTAGTGGCCAGAATGATTTCCTTGATTTGCCCGGATGCCATGCGCTGCTCGAGTAACTCAACACCAAGCTGATCGGGACCGATGCCATCCAACGGCGACAAGCGGCCATGCAGCACAAAGTATTTGCCTTTGAAGGTGGTAGCTTGATCGATCACCCATACATCGGCCGGACTTTCGACTACACACAAGGTTTCCGAATCGCGTAACGGGTTGGCGCAGACCTCGCACAATTCCGCTTCGGTCAAGGTCCGACACTCGCGGCAGTGGCCGACTTCGGCGATGGCTTTCGCAAGCATTTTGCTTAGCTGCATGCCGCCGTCGCGGTTGCGCTGCAACAGATGAAAAGCCATGCGTTGCGCCGATTTCGGCCCGACGCCGGGCAGGCAGCACAGGCTTTGGATCAACTCTTTCAGCAAACCCTGGTTTTGCATGTTTAGAACGGCATTTGGAAACCGGGCGGAATCGGGATGCCGGCTGTGACGTCGGCCATTTTTTCTTTTTTCATTTTGCCGACTTTATGCACGGCGTCGTTGATCGCCGCCGCCACCAAGTCTTCCAGCATATCCTTGTCGTCGCCGACCAGGGATGGATCGATACTGACCTTACGCACCTCGCGTTTGCCGGTCATCACAATCGTCACCAAGCCGCCGCCGGATTCGCCGTGTACTTCCATCGCCCCCAGTTCTTCCTGGGCTTTTTTTAAGTTGTCCTGCATTTTTTGGGCTTGTTGCATGATGCCCGCTAGCGCATTTTTCATCATCGTCTCTCCAATATTTAATTCAGCGGTTCGATACTACCAGGCATGATTCTGGCGCCAAAGGTGTCTTTCAAAGCCTGTACATTTTCATCGGTGTTAATGCTATCCACCGCCGCTTGCTGCCGATCTTCGCGGGCTTTTTGAATTTCCAGCGCAGGCGTCATTTGCTGCTCTGCTTGCTTGCTTATGACCAGTTTTAAGGGTTTACCGTAATAATTTTGCAACGCTACCCTTAGATTGTCCTCGGCTTTAGTACCGATCTGCTGGAAGCTCGGATCGAGCAGCAAGCGACAACTGCTGTCGTCTATACCGTCCAACACGCAATTATTCGCAAGTTCGCGGGTACGGCCGCTGATATTCAACGCAGCGATAATCTCGGTCCAATTGCCCGGATTGGTAGTTTGCGAGACCGATGTAGGACGCGGCTCGTCGATATGCCTGGCCTCGGTCGCCACCGCCGCAGCCGGCGCCGATACACTAGCATTCGGTTTAACGACAACCGGTTTGATGGGCTCAAGCGCTTGCGCTTCTGCGGCTTGCGGCCGAAAAGTCAGCATCCGCAACATCACCATTTCAAACCCGCTGCGCGGATCGGGCGCCAGCGGCAGATCGCGTTGGCCGATCAAACAAATCTGATAATACAGTTGCACATCTTCCGGCAATAAGCTCTGGGCCAGCGTATCCAGTAACTGTTTATCGAATTCCTGATCGACGAAATCCGGCATTTGCTGTAACAGCGCTACCCGATGCAACACTCGCAGCATCTGTTGCAAAATATCTGCAAAATCGGGCGTCAATTCCGCCACATCGGCAATTTTTGCCAGTAACCTCCGCGCATCACCAGCAGCCAGCGCTTGCAAAATATCGTCGATGGGTTGCTGCGCGACGGTACCGAGCATGCCGATCACCGCTTCCGTGGCGACGCTGCCGCTACCGTAAACGATAGCCTGATCCAGCAGACTCAAGCCATCTCGCAAGCTGCCGTCGGCGGCTCGGCCCAACATTTTTAGCGCAGCAGGCTCGAAAGCGATTTGCTCCTGGCCCAAAATAAACTGCATCTGCGCATCGATTTGCTCCGGCAACAGCCGCTTCAAATTGAATTGCAAGCAGCGCGACAATACCGTGACCGGAATTTTATGCGGATCGGTAGTAGCCAGCAGAAACTTGACGTGCGGCGGCGGCTCTTCCAGGGTCTTTAACAGGGCGTTAAAGCTATGCCCGGACAGCATGTGCACTTCGTCGATCAAATAGACTTTGTAGCGACCTTGATTGGGGGCGTACTGAGCGTTGTCGAGCAGATCGCGGGTATCTTCGACTTTGGTGCGGGAGGCGGCATCGACTTCGATCAAGTCCATAAACCGGCCCTGTTCGAAATCCCGGCACACCTGGCATTCGCCGCAGGGATTAAAATCTTTCAGATTTTCGCAGTTGATGGCTTTGGCGAGAATCCGCGCCACCGTGGTTTTGCCAACGCCGCGCGTGCCGGTGAACAGATAGGCATGATGCAATCTATCATGTTGCAAGGCGTGCATTAGCGATTGGCTGACATGCTCCTGACCGACAAGCTGGGTGAAGTTGCTGGGACGCCATTTTCTGGCAAGAACCTGATAAGCCATTAGCAACGCGGAAAGGCAAGAGTTGGGCGGCTACTGCGCCAGCCACATCCCGGCACACGAGTCCGCTGCTACCGTTGCTTCCTTCCGGACCTGGCGGGGTTTACAGCGTATCGTTGCGAGAGGACCGACACAGTAACCATAAAACATCAGCAAGACGCTGAAGAGTTGCGCATTATCCATAAAAGCCAACAGATAAGCAACTGTCTTGCCAAAATTAAGTAAATAACTCCGACAACGCCCCTCGGCTACTGTATTGCCGGAATAGGCAAACTGCTGGCAATGGCATGACCGAACGAGGCGCCGAACTTGCCGGCCAAGCGGTCGATCAAGCGCTCCTGCGGGGTAAAGTTTACTTTTTCCTCGGTGCCGAACTGGTCGCGCGCGACACTATCAACGCTGCCGAAATCGTCCGCCAACCCCAGCCTGACGCCTTCCGTACCGGTCCAAATCAGCCCGGAGAACATCTCCGGCGCTTCGACTTCCTTCAAACGTTTGCCGCGTCCTTCCCGCACCGCACCGATGAATTGTTGGTGTACTTGATCCAGCAATGACTGCATATGCTTGCTTTCTTGCTGATTGACCGGCGAGAACGGATCGAGCATGGCTTTGTGCGCGCCGGCGGTCAACAAGCGCCGCTCCACGCCCAGTTTGTCCAACACATCGGTAAAACCGAAGCCATTCATGATTACGCCGATAGAGCCGATGATACTGGCCTGATTCACGAATATCTTGTCGGTAGCCGAAGCAACATAATAACCGCCGGATGCGCACATATCGCCCACTACCGAATAAATCGGCAATTGCGGATGTTCGACTTTCAAGCGCCTGATTTCATCGTAAATGTATGCCGATTGTACCGGACTGCCGCCGGGCGAATTGATATTGAGGATGATACCCTTGGTATTTTTATCCTTGGCTGCATCGCGCAAGCCCTCAATCACCGTATCGGCGCCGGCGGCCTCACCTTCTACAATCTGCCCCAACACATCGACGATAGCCACATGCTCGCCCGTACCGGAATCGATGCCCTCCTTAAATTTTGGATACACCGCTATACCCAACGCGACAGTCAAATAAGCAAAGGTCAGCAGCTTAAAGAATATTCCCCAGCGCCGCGCGGCTTTTTGCTCATCGATCGCCGCGAACGCCAATTTTTCCAGCACCGACTTTTCCCAACCGGGGCTGTTTTCAGCATTATCTTCGGGAAGATCGTAATTATTCTCCACCATTTGTCTCCTATATGATTCCGATTAAGTCGGTGGGGTAGTTCACACACAACAAGGGATTGTACTTTTGCAAGGTTGCCGCGGAATGCGCCCCGCAAGTGACGCCGACTGACGCGACTTGCGCATTTAAAGCCATTTGCAAATCGTGCACCGAATCGCCGACCATCAAGGTCCGCTGTTTATCTACGCCCAGTTCGGCCATGATTTCATCCAGCATTAGCGGATTGGGCTTGGAAGCCGTTTGGTCCGCGCAGCGCGTGGTAGAAAACAAACCTGCCGCACCTGTCGCATTCATTGCCGCATGCAAACCCGTGCTTTTCTTGCCGGTCGCCACAGCCAAGTGATACCCTTGGTCACGAAACTGCTTCAACATCTCATGCACACCGGGAAACAAGTCGTCAGGGCCAATTTTCTTGGTAAAAAAGGTTTTCGCGTAATCGGCAGCGATCTTTTGACGGATATCGGACTCTTCATCCGGAAACAATTGCTTCATCGCATTTTCGATGCTCAAGCCGACAATGTCCCTGACAGCTTGCACGTCTGGCACCGCACATTCGCAATTCATCGCCGCTTGCTGGATGCAATGCACGATCCAGTCCACCGAATCCATCAAAGTACCGTCCCAATCGAAAATAATTAAATCAAAGCGGTTTTTCATGATTCAGCAAGTCTTGTAAATCCTCGGGTAAAGGCGCCGTGAAGTGCAGCACGGCACCGCTTACAGGGTGGGCGAACTGCAATTGCTCGGCATGCAAAAACAAACGTTTGTAGCCGCGCTTTTTAAAGGTTTTATTCGTACTGTCATCGCCGTAGCGGTCGTCGGCCACAATCGGATGCCCCAACCAAGCAGCATGCACCCTAATCTGATGGGTGCGGCCAGTCTTGGGTGCAGCATGCACCAAGGTCACATCCTGAAACTGCTTCAAGCGGGTGAACAAGGTTTCCGCGGATTTGCCGGCTTGGCTGACCACCACCATCCGTTCGCCACCTTGGGCGACGTTTTTCAACAAGGGCACCTCGACTAACTGCTTCTTGCGTTGGAACTGCCCAACCAGCAAGGCAAGATACGTCTTCTGAATACCATCGCCGCGAAAAAGTTCATGCAATAGCTTCAATACCGAGCGCTTCTTGGCAATCAACAGACAACCGGAGGTTTCCTTGTCCAGCCTATGCACCAGCTCCAAAAATTTCTGTTGCGGCCGAACCTGTCTTAGCCCCTCGATCACGCCGGAACTGACGCCGCTACCGCCATGCACCGCAAAACCCGCTGGCTTGTTCAACACGATAAAGCCGTCGTCTTCGTAGAGAATGTGGTTTTCCAGGCTGAACTTCAAGGTGGGCTGAACGATGATTTCGTCTTTTTTTTCCGCGACTCTGACCGGGGGAATTCGCACAATATCGCCCAACTGCAACTTGTAACTGACGTCGATACGGCCTTTATTGACCCGAACTTCGCCCTTTCTAACCATGCGATAGATACGGGTTTTGGGGACGCCTTTGAGATAAGTGATCAGAAAATTATCGAGCCTTTGTTCGCTGTTTGCCTCGGTAATCTCTAGCCATTGTACTTGCGGATTGGTCTGATTTTCTGCGGTATTCATGCAGCAAATAATAACAACATATCCGCCAGCCATGTTTAAAATTGCTGCTGTCAATAAACATTGCTATATTAGGCTAGTTTATCTTTGGATAGACTTTAGCTATAAAAATTTAAAGACCGGGGTTTCAGCGTTGTGTCTTCGCGCTGACCTAAAAGAATTTTTTCGGGTTTTATCGCTCAACCCATGATGAGCGAGCTGCATCCTTAGAATAGAGTTCGGTATAACAGACCTCCCACTTTTCAAGCGCCACCCTCGGCAATGCCGATAACCCGCTGCGACAATTACTACAACTAATTGCAGTTTTCCGTCAGTCTGGCCGCTCACTTAAGTACATATTGGGAAACACGCCGCCTTTATCCGCGACAACCAAACCTGTTTAAGCTCTAAGTAGGATACAAATTACAATAAGGATAATTTAATGAAAAGAATGCTTATCAACGCCACGCAGCCCGAAGAGCTGCGGGTGGCATTGGTAGATGGTCAGAAACTCTATGATTTCGACATCGAAGTTCCTTCAAAAGAACAAAAAAAATCTAACATTTATAAAGGTATCATCACTCGGGTAGAACCCAGCCTAGAAGCCGCCTTCGTTAATTACGGCGCCGAAAAACACGGTTTCCTGCCGTTCAAGGAAATCGCTCCTGAATATAGAACAGGCGATAACGAAGAAGGTAAATCCTCCAAGTCCAATATTCGCGAAGGCCAGGAAATCGTCGTTCAGATCGAAAAAGAAGAACGCGGCAACAAAGGCGCGGCGCTAACGACTTACATCAGTCTGGCCGGCACCTACTTGGTGCTGATGCCGAACAATCCGAAAGCCGGTGGGATTTCCCGCCGCATCGAAGGCGACAACCGTAGCGAATTGCGCGAAACCATGGCTGCTTTGGAAATTCCGGACAGCATGGGCTTGATCATCCGCACCGCTGGCTCCGACAAAAACGTCGAAGAGCTACAGTGGGATTTGAACTACCTGCTGCAACTCTGGGAAGCCATCGACCGTTCCAGCAGCGAACAAACGGCGCCCTTCCTGATATTCCAGGAAAGCAACGTGATCATTCGCGCCCTGCGTGATCACTTGCGCGGCGACATCGACGAAATCCTGATCGACCAGGAAGGCGCCTTTAAGCTGGTGCATAACTTCCTGAAACAGGTGATGCCGCACAATCTGCACAAGGCCAAACTCTATCAGGACAGCGTGCCCTTGTTCAGCCGCTATCAAATCGAAACCCAAATCGAAATGGCCTATCGCCGCGAAGTGTCTCTGCCTTCCGGCGGCTCGATAGTCATCGATCATACCGAAGCATTGACTTCGGTCGACATCAACTCGGCGCGCGCCACCAAAGGCAGCGACATCGAAGAAACCGCGCTGAACACCAACCTGGAAGCGGCCGACGAAATCGCCCGCCAACTGCGTTTGCGCGACTTGGGTGGCTTGTTCGTCATCGATTTCATCGACATGATGTCGAACAAAAACCAACGCGAAGTGGAAAACCGCTTGCGCGATGCCCTGAAAATCGACCGTGCCCGCATCCAGACCGGTCGCATCTCGCGGTTCGGCTTGATGGAAATGTCCAGACAGCGTCTGCGTCCCTCACTGGGCGATTCGACGCAACTGACTTGCCCTCGCTGCAAGGGCCAAGGCACCATCCGTAACGTCGAATCCGTCACGCTGGCTGTATTGCGCTTGATCGAAGAAGAAGCGATGAAAAAAGGCACCGAGCGCGTCATCGCCCATCTGCCTATCGATTGCGCGACGTTCTTGTTGAACGAGAAACGCGCGGCGATTCAGGAAATCGAAACCAGACTGCAAGTAGGCATTATCGTGTTGCCCAGCAAACATCTGGAAACGCCGTCTTACGACATCGAACGCATCAAATCGGCCGGCGAAGTTAGCGAAGAAAAAGCCAGCCATTTGCATATCAAGGAAGAAGATATTTCAGTACCGGAATTTGCCAAACAGGCCGGTCCCAAAGCCGAAAAAGCCGCTATCAAGGAGTTTTTACCAGACTCCCCTGCCCCCGTACAAAGCAAAAAAACCTCTGCCGGTTTGATTCAACGCTTCTGGCAGCGTCTGATCGGGAGTAGCAAAGCCTCAGAAAGCTCTGAAGCCGCTGAAAAAAGCAGCGAAGACAAACCCAGATCCGGTAGAAACAATCGCCGGGACCGTGGAGATCGCGGCGACCGAGGGGAGAGAGGCGAGCGCTCAACATCAGGTCGTAACAACAACCGCCGTAACAACAACCGTCGCCCACCCAACGGCGCGGCAAATAGTGAAGCTACCGGCAACTTACCGGCCGAGCCGAAACAAACCGTGGCTATTGACCAGGAAAACGGTGGAGACGCCGCTGCAACCGCCAAAAAAGAGAACGGCGGGCAAGAACGTAGCCGCCGCAGCCGTAGCCGCAGACGCGGCCCGCGCAACGGCGGCGAGAGACGTCCCGAGCAAAGCGCCGGTGGCGAAGCTGGCGAGAATAGCCAAGCGGGAAATCAAGACGGCGAACGTCCAGCCCCCGCGTCCAGCTATTCCGAAGGCGGCGAAGCAGCCAGCCAGCCGCGCTCTTATGACAGAGAGTTCGCCGAGCGCAGCAACAATCGCCACAGCGAAACACCTCAAGAACCTATCAGCCGTAGCGCTAGCGAAGACTGATTAAAAAAGCCGGGCAACAGTTCTTGCTGTTGCCCGGCTTTCTCAAGTCGCTGAACTCATCAGCGTTTAATCGATAAACCGTCTCTTCAAATCGGCATACTCATCTATCCGGCGATCCCGCAGAAACGGCCAAATGCGTCTGACATCTTCGCTGCGCTGCGCATCAAGTTCGGCAAATAACAACACATCCTGACTATCGTCAGCGCTGCTTAGAATCTCGCCTTGCGGGCCGGCGATAAAGCTATTTCCCCAAAACTGAATGCCCGGCGCCTGATCCGGCGCAGCTTCAAAACCGATGCGGTTACACGAAATAACTGGAATGCCGTTCGCCACCGCATGCGCGCGTTGTACCGTAATCCAGGCATCGCACTGGCGCTGCTTTTCAGCGGCGTCATCTTCGGGATTCCAGCCGATTGCGGTCGGATAAATCAAAACATCCGCGCCAGCCAGCGCCATCAAGCGCGCCGCTTCCGGATACCATTGGTCCCAGCAGATCAACACCCCCAGCTTGCCTATCGAGGTTTTGATTGGGGTAAAACCCAGGTCGCCAGGCGTGAAATAAAACTTCTCGTAAAACCCAGGATCGTCAGGGATATGCATTTTCCGGAACGTACCGGCGATGCTGCCGTCCCTATCAAACACCACGGCAGTGTTGTGATACAAACCCGGCGCGCGTTTCTCGAAAATGGTCGAGACAATCACCACCTGGTTGGCCTTGGCCACTTCAGCCAGCGTTTCACAAGCCGGGCCGGGAATTGGCTGCGCCAAATCAAAACAGGCAGTGTCTTCACTTTGGCAGAAATAATGATCGAGATGTAGTTCGGGCAAGACCACCAGATCGGCGTTCTGTTGGGCAGCTGTTTCGATTTGACGGATCGAATAAGCCAGATTGGTTTCCCGGCCGCGATTGCAAGGCTGCTGCACGGCGCAGGCGATAATCGATTTTTTCATGGTTAATCGGCTTTAAAAACTAGGTAGGGTGCAATAGCGATAGCGTATTGCACCGAGAAATTGGGTGAAGACTTTAGAAATTCAATTTCACAAATGCCGGCACCTGCATGCTCGCGCAATGCAAACTGCCATACTGATGTACTAATGGCCGACAAGGCGTGGCGATAATTTCATGATTAGGGAAGCAGGTTTTCAGCCGCTCCAGCGCCACCGCATCCATCGCGTCTTCATAAACCGGCACCAACACTGCGCCGTTGATGATCAAAAAATTCGAGTAATTAGCCGGCAATTGCTGGCCTTGTTCGTCAAAAATTGGTTTTGGTAAGGGCAACGCCACTAACTGATACGCTTCACCATTTGCGGTTTTAAAGGTTTTTAACTGCGCTTCCATATTTTTCAAACTTTGGAAATGCGGATCTGCGCTGTCTTCGCAAGCCGTGTAAGCAATCGTATTGGCGTCGCAAAACCGCGCCAGCGTATCGATGTGCGCATCGGTATCGTCGCCTGCCAGATTGCTTTGCTCGACCCATAAAATCCGCTTCGCGCCCAAATAGTTTTGCAACTGCCCGGCAATTGCCGCTTCCGACAAATCCGGATTGCGGTTGGGGTTGAGCAGACAATTTTTGGTGGTCATCACGGTACCTTGACCGTCCGATTCCACGCTGCCGCCTTCCAGCACCAGGTCCAGCGTCGCGGTAGGATGGCCTTTGAAAATCGGATGCGCAAACAGCGCCAGATTCAAGGCATCGTCGGCCGCATGCGGATATTTCTTACCCCAGCCATTGAATCGAAAGTTAAGCAACTGCACGCTGGCTTTAGGATGCTCCCATTCCATCGTCAAAAACACCGTATCCCGCAGCCAAATATCGTTGTAATCGGCCTGCACCATATGAATTTTGTCGTTGTGGCCCAGTTGCGTCTGAATATGCTGCTGATGCTCGCCGTCCTTACAAATAATCACCAAGGGCTGAAAGCGGCTGATGGTAGTGGCGACAAAATGATAGGTGTCTTCGACGGCGGACAGATTGGTAAAGTCGCCGCTGTGATGCGGCCAAGCAATGATAACGGCTGATTGTGTTTCCCATTCTGCTGGAAAGCGAATCATGAAGTACTCCCTGGATAATGTGGCTTTGAGAAATAATGCCTTATTGTATCAATGCTGACCGGTTAGGCCTATTCCACGGAATTTTAATGTCATTGCGGCGTATGCCTGGATACAGAAGCAAGGTGCTAACATCAAGAAACAGCCGAAGTGCTGTTCGCAAAGCAGGAAGGGAGAAATAACCGGAGATGGATGATGAGCCCGCCGGCGGGGGATTCGACAGCCTAAACTGTAGTTTCCAACCCGCCAGCCTACCGCCGATGCCGTTGGCGAGGTCAGACTCGAGGTCTGTAGTCAGTCAGAAATCCCGAAATTTACCGTGAGGCCGCACTAACCAAGACATCTGCCATCATTTCAGCCAATTATGAACAAAATACGAAACCACGATTGCTCGAGGGATTCGACGCCACTATGCACCAATTTGAATCTTTCCGTACCCGCTCTTTACGTGGTAATTGCCCCTAACGTTCAATCCTCAGACAGGACACGCGTTGCCGCTCATTTGTTCCACTCGTCATCGACCGCTTGCGCAGTGTTAACACCGCAGTAGCGCTCTGCGTTTCATTCTGGCCTTCCGGCCGATTTTTTCAAGCGGGAATATTGATTTTGCGGGGGGTTATTGACGCAGTTTCAACAATTAGGGCATCAAGCTGGACGTTGAAAGTAACGCCGTATCCCTTAGACCTGATAACAATTAGAAATAAATTGGCGCGCTTACTAATAACCTTGGGGCGCTATAAAGAGCGCTTAGCGCAGATTGATAATCAGGTCTGGAGGGCGCTATGGCCTTGCTGCGGTAGAGTCGAGATGTGGCGCGGTAGCATTAGATTTGGCTTGCTGTTTCCGTCCCTTTCGTTTGACGGTGTCCTAATAGCCTTGCCTTAACCCCGTTTCCACACCCCGCTCATCGAACCGGACTGGCAGATTTCCCGCATCCGGCTCTCGGACAAAATATCACGCGTTCGCCCACGGTTCGTCACACCCCAAGCGGCTTAAGCGCACCAAACCTAGCGTCTGGTAGAGGTACGGAAGTGGATAGCCTCCGCCTGCTCGCTTTCTCACCTTATACTTGTTGCGTAACCACCGACGCAACCGCGCTGCCGTGTAATTATCCAGCGCACGATAGGCGCGATTGAAGGTTCCTACCTTAAAATAGTTTGCCCAACCGCGTAGCATGCGATTCAATTTATAGATCAGCAACGTGGTGTCATGCCACGCCATTGAATAGGCCGTCAAGGCATGGATCTTTTCGACCATGCGCCTGATGCTTTTCTTCGATGGCCGGAAGCCCAAATAGACCTTACCGTTTTGCGGCCGATACTGCAGGCCAAATGTGTAACCCAGAAAGTCGAACTCATCTTCCAACACATTACAGACTCGCGTTTTATCCTCGTTTACCGTCAGCTTGATTTGCCCCATGACCTTGCGCATCCATTGCAATGCTTCTTCGGCTTTACCTCGTCGGCACAAGATCACTAGGTCATCGGCATAGGTGACAATCCGACTGCCGAGCCGCTGTTCCAGGCCCAGTTTCTTCCACGCCAGCACAAACCGTCGCATGTACAAATTCGACAGCAGCGGTGAGATAGGCGATCCCTGTGGAATACCACACCGATGATCTTTGGCCTCGGTTGTGCGCTTCGTCCGTCCTCGCTTATCGGTTTCCTCTACCGGACATTCCAGCCACATCGTGATCAGATGCAGCACACGCCGATCCACAATCCGGCGTGCTACCGACTTGAGTAGCTCGGCATGGGGTATTGTCCCAAAGTAATCTGCAAGGTCGGCATCGACGACATCCGGGTGACCGTGATAGAGATGATCCTTCACCTCGATCACCGCCTGTTGAGCATTGCGGCCCGAACGGTAAGCATACTGCTCGTCCGGCAGATCGGCTTCGAAGATCGGTTCTATTACCAGCATGGCTGCCGTCATACAGACCCGGTCTCGTAGCGTCGATAGACCTAGCGGCCTCAGTTTGCCATTCGGCTTGGGGATGTAGACTCGTCTGATGGGATCTGGTCGATAAGTTTCCTCTCTGAGCGCAAGCGCCAGTTCACCAAGCCACCGCTCCACGCCATACGCTTCTATATCCGCAAAGCTCTGACCATCCACACCCGGTGCACCCTTGTTGGCGCGGCAGCAGGCATAGGCATGCGCCAAGATGTCTTCTCGGTATAGCTTGTCGTACAGCGCATAGAAGCGATAGTCAGTTTCAGCCTTCGCTTTTGCGTGTAACGCCATCTGTAGTTTCTGAACGCTTAACGGAGTTGATAGGTTGCCCAATCTCCTGTCCTTTTCCACTTATTGCGTTGATTTTGAACTAAGGCACCTTCCCTCCACCAGCATTACCCGGCTTCCTCGGTACTACAAGCCTCTCCGCCACCCTGCAGCGCCCGGCCTGTCCCTCACGGGCATCCGGTTGGTCATCGCTGGCCACGCCACAGGGCTTCCCGTGTTGCGTGCGCTTACCTTGTGTACATGCTGTCACCACTGCCCCGGCGCAGCGACTGGAAATACTCTTCGCTCGATTTCCCAGCCGTATCAGCCTTCCCCGAAAGGGTTGTCGGGTCGGCCTGCGCATCGACCTTTTCGAGGCTTGCTCGGTGTTCACTCACATTACGGCCTGCACACTCGCTGAATCGCCTAAAGCGATCTCTTTACATCGGAGGCTCCAGCCACTTCGTTACCTCCATGACTGCTCCGATTGCTTCCGGCCGGAGCGATTTAGCCGGGTGGGTCTCTCACCCACTGGTAAAGCGCCGCCTTTGCACGGCGCACACCCGTTGCGGTCTGCCGTTCGATCTGCTTCGATGACAAAAGCTTAGTGGCTAACTACCTCAGATGATAAATGGACAGGAAAATCGTATGCTAATCGAGATATTGTCTGGTAGAACTGGGTAGTGATGAGTATCGAGGGTAAAGGCGAATGTTGGCGCTGTGCTTACAAACTACGGCAAACCGATTATGCGTACGAGTCCAAATGCGCCGGCTGCCGCACCGCCACGCGCGTCTGTCGCAATTGCCGGTTCTTTGCTAACAGTACCCCTAACAAATGCAGTGAACCAAAGGCCAAATTGATTACCAACAAGCAACGGGCGAACAGATGTGAATATTTCCAGGCTTTTTGATTGCTATTCCCCTAAATCAAGCCATTCATCGCAACTAAAAACCACCACATTCCCTAATCTAAACTAGGCCACCTATTCTGATAATATTGGTAATTGATGATGGCGGTTTTGAATTGGCGAATTGTCAAAACCGACTCTTTGCTGACAATCCCTATATTCGTCAAATGACGGCAAATTGGTCTTTACCGGCTATTAATTTTCACAGTACGGGATGATAAACAGAAGGAAAAACCCTTGCAGACCGATATGTATTGAGGAGAGTCAAGATTAGTGGTAGATATACCGTTAACTAATTAACAATGGTAATACTGAACGATGGAGTTCAATTCAGTGAATACGTATCAAAGGATCGGTATCCCAGATAACGTAATAAATACTTTCCTCGTGATCACAGTAGTTCTTCTGCTCGCTCCTTACGTCGGAGGACTCGATTTTGGGATTTTTAAGGTGCCAAGCTTTCCCCCTGAAATTGAGAAGTCTCTCAGGTGGATAGCTCCAGTTCTGTTTGTGCTCTTTTTGATTCTATTCATTCCAATATGGAAAACTCACACCGTCCATCTGGAGGCAAATAATGTAGAGCAGCAAAACGCGGTACATTCGAAATCCAAATACCGACTGCAGAGCACTCCCGATATCATATTGAATGAGCTTCACAGGCAAAATGTAAATACTGGAGGAATTAAAATTGTTCCGGGAGTAAATATTCATGATCTTAAGAAGCGGATCAAAATATTAAATCAGCAACTATCTGATGAAAAAATAGATCATTTAGTAGGGTTTGCCCGTGAAACAGCTTTTACATCAAAGTATGCTGCACCTAGAGAAGATGAAAAACTAGTAAACATTGCGGAACTAGGAGTTCAAGGGATCCAGGAATGGCACACTTACCTGTGCTTGTTTTTGGCAAGGCTGGGTATAACGGATATTAAGAACATTGAAGTGTTAGACGTAGGCATTGGAAATGCCTATGCATCACAAGTATTCTTGGATAATTGCGCGAGCTTAACTGGAGTTGATATCTCACCTGAAGCGCTAAATTATGCAAAAGACAAGTTACCCAATGCAGTGCTAAAAATCGGAAGTGCAGAGGATTTAAAAGAAATCGACTCCTTTTCAAAGGATCTATACATCTCGCTAAGAACATATCAGTCAACCCTTTTTGATATAAAAGAGTCGCTTCATGAAGCATACAGAGTATTAGCGAACGGCGGAGGTATTGTGGTTTCTATTCCAAACATGTTCCTAAAGAAGAACGAAGAGGGAAAATTTATTGGAGTTCTACATGGCCTTATACCTCCAGGGTCAACCGTCCCAAGCGTTGATTTCGCGATGCACATTTCCGAAAAGATCGCCGAATACATGAATCTATTGGGTTTTCAGGGAGTCGAAGTGTACAAGGTGTCACCATTTGAAATATTCATTGGCGCGACGAAATAATGCTCTTAACATCTAATATTAATATAGCGTTGAAGCGAGACGGGTTTTATCTCCCCCTTCCCTTGGCTTAGAGAGGAAAGACAGCTTGCTATTATGCGGCTGCCATACGCGGAAATCATTGAATGTCTCCGATTGACCGTTGCCCACCGTTCAAAAAATCCTTTTCACCAAATTGGTTAACCCCCGGCAGATTCAAAACCTTCCCGCCTCACTAAACTCAACTCACCAACAACATCTTCCGCGCCTTAACCCCGTAAGCATCATCCGGCAAATCCGCCAGTTGTCGCAGCAATTGCGCGCCGGATTCCTGCTCGCCGTTTTGCTGTAAGGCTAAACCCAAATAAAACTGATATTTGCTGGATGCGCGTACAGACTCGCTTATCGACTCCAGCAGTTCCAACGCCGCCGCCGTATGCTGGCCGGATAACAAAACCACGGCCAAATCCAGGCGGGATTCGTCATCGTCCGGATTATGTTCCAGCAAATGCTCGAACTGGGCGATGGCGACATCACGGTTACCCAGACTCAGGTTCACCAAGGCCAGATGCCGCAACGCATTGCTATCTTCCGGGTTAAGGGCCAGCGCGGTTTCCAACGCGTCGCGGGCGCTGCCCAGATCGTTACGCAGGAAACAGGTAATACCCAGTTGCGCCCAGGCTTCTTGATGTCTGTTGTCCAGTGCCAAAGCCTGCTGATAATGCTGCAAGGCCTCGGGCAGCCGTTGCTGAGCGGCCACGGCGATGCCCAGACGAGTATGCAGCTGCGGCGCGTTGGGTTGCAGTTTCAAGGCTCGGATCGCCGCATACTCGCCGCCCTGAAAGTCGCCGAGTAAGACTCTGATGCGGGCCAGATTGTCCCAAGCCGTGACGCTATCCGGATCGCATACCGTAGCCTGCTCCAGATGTGCCAAGCCCTCGCCGGCACGACCGGTATTCACCAGCACCTGTCCGATATTGCAATGCGCCATCGCCATATTCGGTTTCAGACGTAGCGCGGTACGCAAATGCACCAAGGCCTCCGACCACTCTTGCCGCTGAGCCAACACAAAACCCAGATTGTTATGCGCGCTGGCATTGTCAGCGTCCAATTCCAGCGCCGCCCGATACAAACGCGCCGCCTCGACCAGATTGCCGGCCTGATGGGCGATTACCCCTTCTCTGAGCAGATCGTTAAGCGCATTCATCAAGCTATCCTGGCAATCAAACCGTTCAATATGTCACCCGGCGAAATGTCCGGCACCTCGAACTGCACATCGTCCAGCGACACATCGAAGGGTTGGCCTTCGTGATAATGCACCGGCAGGCTGATACCGAACTTATAATCAGAGCCGAACTGGTACGAAGCCAGTTGCCAACGCTGGTCATAAACGCTAAAGCCCAGCGCAGTGACTGCTACGTAACCGGAAATATCAAAGGTAAAGCTGGGTTGGGCGGATACCGCTAGCTTGGCGGTTAAATCCAGACCGGTAGTCGGCGTCCAATCCACGTGCACACCGGCCTCCGCCGCGCCTTCGATGCCCAATTTGCCGCCAATCTCCAGGCCGCCGGTGGCACTGGCGCCGGTAATACCCAGACCGATACCGGCTCGCACCGCCAAGCGCAAGCCGGCATCGGCTGGCACTTTAAGATGCGCGTCGCCGGTAATTTTGGTGTTTTCTTCATGATCCGGATTGTAGGTCAAACCAATTTTCAACTGATCCAGGCTGCCGGGGCCAATGCCTGCCGTCGCACTGAGATTGCCGCCCACTTCCGCGACGATGCCCGGCACAATCGGTACTTGCGTGGCGACGGCAAACAACGATTTGTTGATCTCCTTGCGCGGAAAGATCTCCAACGAACTGGGTAAACCCAATTCGCCGGACACGGTAATCTCGCCTTTCTCGTCCAATGTCAATCCAACCGTCGCTTTCAACCAAGGCGCGGCAGTGACATCGACCGTGCCGCTGCCCCACACCTTGATGGGCTCGGCCTCGCCGCCACCTTCACCGACCACGGCTTTGGCATTCAAATCGATATTACCGGCCAGCATGCTGCGTTTGTAATTGGCCGTGAGTTTGCCATTCAATAAGCCATCTTTATAATCCAGTTTGATTTTGGCGCTGGCGTCCAATCCGCTCAAATCGGGTTCCAGCTCGCCGCCGCCGCCCAATGACCAGACATCGCCCTTTCGATCAGCTGCAATAGTCAGCTTGCCGCCCTTGATGCGCGGAATGGTGTCGGACAGCGTTGCCTCGCCGCCCAGGCTGATATTGCCGGTATCGTCGGCATGCGCGGACAGTTTGGCGCCTTTAAAGCCGGGCACGGAAACCTCGGCATCGCCGGCAAAATCGATGGCTTTTTTGGCATCGTCGTAAGCTAGGGTAAAACTGGCTTTTTTGATGCCTTTCAACGCCCCCGGCTTCAGGCCGAGCGTACCCGAAGCTTTGATGCCTTTAGCGCTGTCATAATCGATGCGCCCCGCACCGGTGAACAGCTGTTTATCAAATTCCAATTGGCCGGCCATCGCAAAGCCTCCGGCGGTGGCACTGCCTTCCAAAGAACCTTTGGCTAGTTCGCCGATATGAAACTCCACCAAGCCGGCGGCTGCAATCGGCGTGGCTGCGCCGGCACTCAGCGTCAGCGAACTGCTATCCAATTGGATAGGCCCTTTCATATCGAATTCATCAGTGGAAAAGGTTTTCGAGAACACCAGATCGCCGCCTACCAGCGCCACATCGACAGTCGTGCCGGCCAACAGCGGAATGCCGTCTATCGTCAGCACCCCACCGCCAACAATATTGGCGCTGGCATCCATATCGGCGTTATTCAGCGCAATCGGGCTCAAAGTCTTGGCTTTAAAAGCGTTGCGATAAGCATCCGCTACCTGGCCGGGCGGAATATGGCATAGCGTCGGCGCACCGCTGCTGACAAAATTTAGTGTAGTGTTCTGCGCATCGACTTTTTTGGTTTTGGGCATGGTCAGCGTCACCGTACCGCTACCGGCGCTGCGGTTAAAGGTACCGCCGACCACGGACATGCCGCCCCAACTGCCGGCATCGAAGGTTTCGCTACCGGGGTCGCCCTTAAGCGCACTGACAAACATCACCCCGGCACCGGGACGTGGCAGCAGCCGCAATTTATCGTTGGCAAACAGATCCGGCGCATTGGTTTTGGTGGCCTTCTCCAACGGCTTCATATGCTCCATCTTCGTGACGCGGTCGGCCTGCCAACAGATGCCCGGATTGCCGCCGACGGCCCCCTCGAATTTCACTTCGTCGAAAATCAGCTTATCCTGATAGCTGGTTTTGATCGCGTCCAGTGCAGCCGACGCCGGATCTTTGGCGGCGGTAGCCGGTGCTGCGCCGCCTCCCGCAGCTGGGGCCGGAGTAGGCGCCGCGGCATTCGCAGCCGGTGCCGGTGCAGCGCCAGGGGCGGCTTTGCCCCGCCCTGGCAACGGTTTGGAGAGATTTTCCGGCAAGTCGCCACCACCTTCCACTTCGGGTGGAATGGCCGCGCGTATCGCCTTATCGATGGCGTTTTTAATCTTGCTACCCGAACTGCGATTGGCGCTGGCATCCAGTAACTGGAAGTTTTCCAGCTTGTCCGCATCGCCGCCCAATTGAAGCTCCAGAATATGATCGACATCGAACAGGTGCGGCGCGCCCTGACTATTCCACCACGGCAGAATGGCCTGCTCGCGGATGTCGCTTTCGGAGCCGATCAGATAGCCTTGGCCGCCACCCCCGGCTTTCAGCTTCAAGGCATATTGCGTGCTGGCACCGTTGGTATCCGGCAAAGTGTTGTCGCTGCCGAGGTAGGGTTTTAAATCCCAGCCGCCGGACGACGGTTTGATCTGCTTTTTCCAGTCGTCAATCTGGTTGGTACGCTCGTCGGCTTGCGGCAATTTCCAATTGGTCAACCCGCCGTATTTAGCGCTGAATTTTTCCTGCATGCCCGGTTTTTGCGGCAAAGTCAGCAGGGGCACATGCAATTCCCCACCCTTCAGCGTACCTTTACCGGCACTTTTGGCACCGCCCGCTGCGGGAGCGGCAGCAGGTGCCGCCGGCGGTGCGCGCATTACGCGTTGCACCCCACCGCTTTGTTGCACCACATGGCTCAACTCGTGCGCCAGCAGTTCGCGTCCGGCGTCGGCTTCCGGCGCAAACTCGCCGGGCGCGAAGTAAACATCGTTACCAACGGTAAAGGCACGGGCATTAAGTTGCTTGCACAAATCCGCCGCTTCGGCATCGTTATGAATGGTCACCCCGGCAAAATCCGCACCAAGCTGTTGCTCCATCTCGCGCCGGATATTTTCCGGCAACGGCGCCCCCTTACCCCGGCTTTCCTCGATTCGCGCTTCCACCGACTGCTCGACTGTGTTTGCCGACGCGGCTGATTCGGTATCTCCAGGCTGTTCCACTTGTTCGGCGGCAGCCCTGTGCAGGCGGGTTTGGGCGACCGCTTGCTCCTCTTCCGCCGGTTTGGATTTGCGCAACAAACGCGCAGCAGTCGTTTGTTGTTCGTCTGTTTTTTCCGGTCCTGCGGCCTTGCGAAATAGCCGGGCAGACTTGGGGTTTTCTTCTTCCTTGGTTTTACGACTCAGACGTTTGAGTTGATCCTCTTTTTTGTCTTCGGTTTCCACAGAACGCTGCGCAACCGGGTTTTTGTTTTCGTCATCCGGCTTTTTCGCCCGGCGCACCGGTCTTTGCTCCTCTTCCGGCTTGGCGGTATCCGCCGCCGCCCGGTTTAACCGCCGCAGCAAGCGCTGAGCACTCGGCACCGGCTTGCTGGAAATCATCCCCTTGTCTTCCTTCACCCCCGGCTGTTCGCCGGTTTTTTTGGCGCGGCTGACTTCCTGCGCTACTTGGTCCGCTTCCTTTTCTTCGGGGTCATGCGGCTGGCTGACGGCCATCTTGCGTTGCAGATACGCCGGTTTGCGCTGTTTTTTTTCTTCGTTGGGTTTGGGCGGCGCACTGGATTTGCGCTGTGGCTGCTTTTTACGGAGTTTGGACGCCAGGGTTGCCATAAGCTAACTCCTTAACTGTTTTAACTGCGCCGGCGGATTGCGGCCCAGTTTTTGATATTCGCGCTGCAAAGCCGACAGTAACGGCTCGACACCGATAGGCTGGTCAGCCGAACTGCAACCTGCGGCGGTCAGCACCACGTTCCGGATCTGGCCGCCGCTAATGTCGCAATAGCTGGCCAACGTCTTGCACAAATCGTCGCTGGGGCTGCGTTGGCCGAAATGGCTCCGCCATAAATCCAGACGCTCCTGAAACCCCGGCATTGGAAAATCCACAATCGCATCCAAACGCCGGGTAAAGGCATTGTCGATGCGCTCGCGGCTATTGGTTGTGAGGATGGTGATGCCGGGATGATTTTCGATGCGGGTTAATAAGAAGTTGGTCAACATATTGGCGTAACGCTCGCCGCTTTGCTGGGCGTCGGTGCGGCGACCAAATAACGAATCGGCTTCGTCGAACAACAATATCGCGTCGGCGGCGGCCGCTAGATCCAGCAAACTGCCCAGGTTTTTTTCCGACTCACCGACGTATTTGTTCATGATCGCCGCCAGATCGACCCGGTACAAAGGCGCGCCCAGCGCGGTGGCGACATAACTGGCGGCCAGGGACTTGCCGGTGCCGCTGTCGCCGACAAACAAGGCCCGCAGGCCGGCATTGCGCGACGCTTGCAAGGTTACGCCCAAAGCTTCCCACAACGATTCGCGGCTGTGGGCACGGGCGATGAAATCGTGCAGGTATTGTTCGACCAAGGGTGGAAACACCACTGCCTCTCGCTCGACCCGCCGTCGCACCGGCTCGGCCAATAGTCGCAAGCGCTCCGCGCCTAAGTCGCGGCGGGCTTGGGCAATGTGCTCGGCATTCAATACACTTCGGCTTTGTTCGGCGCGCAGCACCGCATTGCGGGCTACTTTCTGAATCACCGGCCCGCTCAGTAGCGCACTGGCGGCACGGCCGGCCAATTCGGGATCGGCGAGATAACGCGCCCAAAGCTGGCGGCGTTCGGCTTCGTCAGGTACGCCCATTTCCAGTTCCAGCAAATCCTGACCGGACACCGCATCGGTCATCCCCAGCACAATCACATGGGCAATATTGGGCTGTATCGCCGGTAACTGCCAGCTCTCGCCGGCCGAGACCTGCACCTTGATTACCGGCAGCCAGCCGGCCAGTTGGCAGGCCAGCGGTAAGGCCGGCTGCTGTTGCCACAATTCACTCGGCACTTCGATGGCAGTCAATCCCAACAAACCGGCCAATTCGGAGGCCAAGGCCCGCCGACCGCAACCGCTGTTACCGCGTATAGCCAAGCCGCGCACCTCGCCTTTCGCGATTAATGTTGCCAGATGCGGCAATTGTTTGCGGACGCGCAGCGGCAACAACTCGCGGTCAGTCAATGCAATCGCCCGACAGCCCGGCCAAATAGCCGGTCTGCCGCACAATACCGACCACAAGGCCGGCTCGATACGCAATTGCCTGAGCGACAACGGCCCCGATCCTTCCAGTAATAACACCTGTTGTTGCACCAACGGCGTAGCATGCAAATCCAGCGCATCCAGCGTGCCGGCACCGAACAATTCGTCCAACATCGTCAAAGCCAAATGCACGGCCAAGCGATTGCCGGGATTGGGCGCCTGCAACTCGCTGAGCGTCAGGGTCACCAGATAGTCGGTCTCGGCGCTGCCGACCACGGCCAACAAAAAGGCTTGCGGCAAGTCGATACGTTGTTCGCGCAGCCAATGTCCGAAGGGACCGGGCAAGTTAAAAAACTGCATCGCCGCAGCATCTTGCATTTGTATCCAACTCGGCAGAACTTCCACGTTTAACTGCCGGGCGGCTTGCCGACGTAATTGCACGGACAGCTCGGTGTCGCCCGGCATCATCAGCTCCCAGAACTCGGCCAAACCGACCCACACCAAAGCCGCGAATGGTTGCTGCCGGTTAGGTGCTTGCAGATTTAGCGATTCGGCAAAGGGCTGCGACGACTTAGTCATAATGAAAACTCACGACTCTGCCCAGCCACGGCAGCCAGCCCGGATTGATGTCCAACCCGGCTAGGCGCACCGGCAATCTGATCGCCGACATCGGCGCGTACAAATCGATATGGCTGGGGCTGTAGTGAATTTTCCCGGCAAGCGCCAACAACTCAGGCTGCCAAACGCCGGTCTTGCCATACCAGCGCTCGGCCAGACTCAACACCTGTTCGCGGGCTGGCAAAGGCGGCAATTGGACCAGTTCGGCGCTATCATCCAGACCCAATTGCAGCGCGATGAAATCGACCAGCGCATCGTCCTCTTCCAACTGCAATTCTTGCCCCAACCGATACAACCAGGCCCAGCCGCTAGGCAAGATTTCAGCATGTTCCAGCATCAAGCCGCGCATTTCCGCGCGGTTGAGCATATTCAATAAATACAACAAGCCACTTTGCCGGGTATGGAATCCGGCAAACTCAGGGCGTTCGCTGACTTGTGAGGAATGTAAAACCTGTTCAAGCTCCGTAGCACGAACAGACGAATCGGCAAATGACCGATCTACTTGAATACGATTTTGCAATGATCGTCCGCTCTTTGTGCCGTCAGGTCCGACATAATAGTTGCGCTCAGACAGCAAAGGCGTTTGGTTTTCCACACCGTTATCGGAATTTAATTTTGTATCACGCCCTACCTGCGCTGGCGTCTGGCCGGCTTGTCTCACCGACGGTGCTTGGGGAAGGGCATTAGATGGTGCCGGATGAACCCTTGCCTGGGTCGCGTCATTCATCTGCGCTGACCTAAGCTGGCCACCAACATCCTTTTGTTTGGCTTGCAAAGGGAAGGCAAAACAGCTGGATAAAAACGCCAGCACGTTAGTCGGCTGCTGTTGCAACAATAGCGGGGCCGCTTCCCGACCGATCAGTAACAAGGCCAATTGATAGCGGCCATCGGTGACATTCAACTCTTGCAACACCCCGCGCCAATGCGCCGATAATTCTGGCCGCAAGGATATTTGCCCAGCCCAAGTGTGTGTTGCAGCTACTGACGGGTGTAGCCTTTCCGCCCTCCCAATTCCAGGATCAAGTAGTTCTGATATTTCCAACACAGTTGGCAATCGAAAACCATTCAGTCCGGCCAGTTCAACCGCCAATTGTCGAGCATCGCTGTCGTTCAGACTCAACCAGACGGCGGCTAAGCCACCCCGTTGCGCCAACCGCGCAGCAACCGACGGCAGCAAAGCCAGATGCTCCGATAAGTTGCCAGCGATCGCCCGCGACACCGGCAAATCGAACCAATGCGCCCAGCGTCGCCAATACCAGTTAAAGCCGGCGCGACCGCGCACCAGATCTGTAAGCAAGGCCGCCAACAGCTCGGCCAGGCTGGCGAAGCGCATCACCTGTTCGGGGTTGTTGCCTTGCGTTAAATATTGGCGGGATTGGTCGAGCAATTGCCCAGGCAGTTGCCGCGAAGTACCGCTGACGTGCAGGCGACGGATAAACACCCAGCTATCCTGCCCTGCTTGCGGCCAATCCACGCTTTGCAAACTGTCGCGCACGCTTTCCGCCGCCCGCTGTTGTCCGGCCCGGACGGTCAGACGGTGTATCGCAACGGTATCAGCGGCCAGCTTAGTCATGACGGTGCTTTACAAGCGCTGCTGCGTCAGCTTGTTCGCCACCACGCTGAAGCGGGTGTTGATCTTCACACCGCTTTGCAGCATATCGACGATAGTGACCTGGGTGCTCTGCGGACTGTGGTCTTCCACCGCCAGCACCGCCACCACGCGCTGCTCGGTATCCAGCAATTGCAGCCGGGTGCCCGGCAAAGGCGGCCGATTCAATTTTACCTGCAAGCGCTCGCCGACAGCCGCCAAGCGCGGCGGCACATGCACATTACCGCGAATGATTTCCTGCGGATCGCCCAACGAAGCGTGAATCAGCACTGCCCTAATCATATTGCGCATGGCGCTGCGACTGGCGGCGGAGGCATCGCGGTCCAACTGCCGAAACCACCAGGCGATCAATTCCGACACGGTGCGGGCGGCATTGAAATCATCGGCTTCCGCCCTATCCATGCCTGGCCACCAGGACACGTCTTCGACCCGAATTTGATCGTCTTCCGCCAATTGCCCCCATTGCAAACGCAAGGACGGCGGCAGTAAATTGAGTTTTTCCAGCAAACAAAACTGGCAATGCTCCAGCTGCTCGCGCAATTCGTGGGCTGGTTTGCGTAGCGGTCCAGCGACGCCGGCCAGATCTTCCAAAGCCAACACCTTGGCGGCTGCGGCCTGGGTTTGCAAACTGCTGGCGGTAAAAGCCGGCAAACTAAAACTCGCCCATTGCTGCATCACGATCTGGGTTTGTAGATGCACGGTTTGCAGGCGGGCCTGCAAGGTATCGGTATTGGCCGGTGTCAGCAAGCTGGCGGGCCTGGCCTTGAAGCGGGCCTGGCGCAATTGCCCCAGGTAATCGAATTGCTGAAACGGCGGCAGCCTGGGCCGCAAGGGTTTTAAGCCGGCCCAGTCGTCCATCGGAATTTCACAGATCGCCGCAAAAAACGGATCCAGCGCCGCCGGCAAATCCACTTCTTCTTCCCAGTCGCAGCCGGGGACGATGTCCTTGCTGCTGCCGTAACGCAGCGTCAAGGGGTCGGCCAAGGCCGCGCTGACCGGCGAGCCGCGCACTCTGACGTAATACAGGCCGCGCAAGGCTTTGGTCAAAATACGAGTGCGTTCCTTATTCAAAGCCCAAACCTGCCGCCAGTCTTCGTCCAGCAAACGCTGCGCGACGCCGTAATCGCCGAGTTGCTCGACGCGGAATCTGTCCATACCTTCCAGAGTTTCCCGCGCTACCCGAATCAATCCTGCCAGCTTGTCGATCTGCGCTAGCTTGTTGGCTTGTTCGCGTAATTTGCCTTGTAGTTTGCGTTCGATATTGTTGTACCGCGCCTCGAAAATCGCGATCCATTGCGTCAAAATCCGTCCGGCTTTGAACAAGGCATGATAGCGATATTGAGTCTTCAACAGGCTGGAACGCTGCGGATTGTTCGGGGCATTTTTGTCGGCCAGATTATCCAGCACGGTCGGCGATTCCAGTTTGCCGCTACGTTCAAACGGGTTGGTGGCATTGGCGCCGGCCTGATCATCTTCCACCACGCCGATTTTTTCCATCTGTTTGCGCAAGGTGGCGGCATCGGTGGGGTCGAATAAATCGGTCAACGTGGCCAGCAATTCCTTCATCCCGTAATAGGCCTTGGCATATTCGTTGATTTCCGGGCTGATGTGATCGATCACCCCGAACCTATATTCCTTGGCTTCGAAAGCAGGCTTGCTGACCGCTTCCTTGGTAATGCGCGACAACATATCCAGGCGGTTTTTGTTGATGCCCAATTCAAACGCCGAATAGGTTTGCGGCTTGCTGGTCAATAAAAACGCCGACTTGGACACCGATGACGTGGACGCCAGCGCGTTGCTCAACAGATTGTTGCTCAAGGCACTACTGGCGCTGATTTTCGGCGCCGCCATCTTACTAACCGCGTTGTTGAACAGGCCTGCAGAGGCGGTGGCAAAAACGGCTTTAGGCGCGTTGCTGACCACACTTTCCGTGCTGACGGCTTTTTCGACATTATTGGGAATTTCGGTGGCGTTGAGATTGGCGTACGGCAACCAGCGCGCCACCTGCAAGCCGGTGCCGTCGCCGGCCACGCCGCCGGCCAGGGCGGCCAAGGCCACGGTTTGCGAATCCAGTTGCTGGCGTTGCAATAATAAAAAGTCGCGGGTTTTCTCGACCCGGCTGCGGATCGCCCGAATCTGGTTTTCGATGGCTTCCAGTTCCACTAGGGCTACCGCATATTGCACCACCAAGCCATCGTCGCTGGGCACGGCTATCGGCGGCGGATTGCCGTCTTCACCTAACCAATTGCTGTAAAAATTCGGCAGCGCCGGTACACCGTTGCTATAGGGATATGGCGTACCGGGATTTTGCGGGTCTTGTTGTTCGCTGTTGGCGCGGGCTATGACTTTCTCGAAAATTGTCAAAGGCAAGGCCGGCGGCATTTCCGGTTTAGGCAAATCCAGATTTTTGAATTGCGCCGGATCGAGCACCGCATGTTCGATAACGCCTATGCCGCCAGCCAAAGGCGGGGTGTTGGACGGTTCGACGAAATACAGCGCATCGAATTGTTGGCGCCATTTGCGCCAAGCCTCGTAAGCACGCATGTAAAACTGGAAAATATCGCTTTCCAGTACGCTGTCGGTTTGCGGAATGTCCAATAAATTAGGCCGATAATCCGGCTCGTTCACCGCCAACAGCAAGCGAATCTTATCGCCGGCCGGCTGGCGCAAATCGATTACCCGCCGGGCGATATGGCCGTTTAACAACTCGATCACCGCTTCTTCCGGCACCGGCACCATGTCTATGCCCAGATGCGTGGGCAGCCAGAGCAAATTCGGCGCGGGCTCTGCGGGATTTTGCAGCCAATCCAGCGGCAACTGACCGGCTGCCGGTAGAAAATCCAGATGCAGATTGTCTTGCAGAAATTGCGGCAACGGAATTTCAGCATTAGCCGGCAATCCTGCCGCTTGCATGACTCGGCGCATCGCCGCGCCGCTTTGATTCAACAAAACCCGGTAACCACTATTTGGCACCGCTTCGTAGCGGCCGGCTTCTTGAGATAGCCAGGCGATGCGGTAGCTGGCATCCTCGTTGCTCACCGCCGCCAGCAAAGCCAGCGGTACGGCATGGCCCAACTTGGCCATGAAACCGGCATCGACCCGGTCGGCGGCGACCCAGTTTTCGATGCGTTCGCGCGGCCAAGTATTGACGGCGGCGTCGCTGATATTGATACGTTGCAAGGCCAGACTGCCGGCCAATACCCGCTGAGTGTCACGGGTCGGGTCCAACTCGGTGCGCTGACACGGATCGACGCCCGACCCGTCGATTTCCCGGTCGCCGCGGGTCAGCATCAGATAATAAACACCGACCGCGCTGGTGACCTGGTTGCGGATTAGGTAGGCGTCGATCAAATCCTGCCACTCGGCACGTAGCGGATAGTAAAGACCCAGCGCCTGGCCATTGGCGGCCAAAGCCAAGCCGGCACTGACGCTAAAACCGGGTTCGGATACACCGTTGGGCCCCAATTGTAAATCCAGGCCATGGACGATGCCGGCGGTTTTGCTCTGTAAAACAGTAGCCAGGCGCGCATCGGCATACGCCTGTTCGCGGTCGAACTCTTCCTCGCCCAGATGCCGGCCGGGAAACATGTGCACCCGCTGCAAGCTGCGGGAGCTGGCGATTGGGTTATGCAGCAGGATCATGGACATGATGGCTACTCCTTACTCTTCTTTCAATATCTGTTGGGGAAATTTTGTTCGCATAAACTTTCCCCGACCTGGAACAACTTTTATTGTGTCGCTAGCGCGACGGATGTTTTTAATGTCGGTTCTCGCACCGACAGGCGAGATAACACTCCCCTCCAACCCAAAGCTATTGATTACTCATCAAAAGTCGAAACAGTCCCCTCTCCCTCCGGGAGATGGCTAGGGTGAGGGGATTTAAAACCGCCAATTTCCCCATCCTCTTAAAGCATTGCAAAGCAACTAAGCGTTTCTCAAGCACCCCATCACGGCACCAACTCCACCCATTGCCCGATTAAACCATTCTCCAAACCCAACGCCGCACCACCTGCAACAACCAATTCGCGAGTTGTCTGGTTGACTGGCTTGGCTCGCAATGCAACCAAAAATGCATCCAGGTTATTCGCGGCAGCCAGCTGTTGCAGGGTTTGCCAGATGACCGGGTCGTATTGGCGCTCCACCAATAGCAAGATGCGTTGGCTGGCGGCGACTAATGTTGATTCACTGAAAGACTCCACCAAAGCAGCTAATGCCTCGCGGCCGGCATCGTCTCTCGGAACGCGCAGTTCGGCCAGCATCGGATAATTGACCCGTTTCAAAAACACGCTGTCTTCGTCGTCGATCAAACCGCCGCCGTCTGCCGGTCCGCCCACCACTTCGGGCGGTGCCGGCAAGGACGTGCCCAGCGCTAACACTATGCCGCTGATCGAGGTTTCCGCCGCGCGACTGGGCCGACGCACGTACAACGGCGCGTTGCTGCCGAAGCGGTCCCAGATGGCCTGCCAAGCCGCCTGGTCGGTGTCCAGCGCATGTACCGGCCTGACCGGATACAGTTTCAGGCGCAGTAGATCCAGTTGCGGCAGCAGACGTTTATTCGGATCGAAATTACGTTCCAGTTGCGCGGCGTAATGACCGTAATCCAAATTGGACAGCGGCACTAGCACCACGATGTCCACCGGCTCGCCGTTGCTTAAATCAATGGGCGGCAAAGCCAGGGATTCGGCGCGGATCTGTTCCACGTCGGATTGCCGTAACGGCGCAATCGCCACTTGGTAGTTTTCCGGGAAATAGCCCTGCCGACCGTTGACCGGATCGACCACTTCCTTGGGCAAACTGCCGACCGGCGGCAGCAAGGAAAAATAATCGCTGGCATGAAAATCGCCGGTCAGGCCGCCGCTACGGCGATTAACCAGAATGTCGGCCAGCAGAGCTTCATATTGCCGCGACAAATCGCTTTGCAATGAGTCTATGCCCGGTTCGGCGCGCAAGGGATGCCGCAGCAATTGTGCGTCCAGCCACTGCGGCGCGCCTTCCTGTATCGCCACCAAACCCAAGGCCACGGCGTCTTCCGGCAATAAGCCATGCAGTTGATCGTCGCCGAGCAACTCCCGCATCAGTCGGGCCCGAATCTGCAACGGACTTTGCTGCGGCAATGGAATAGGCAACGGCACCAGGCCCATCTGCACCGACTCTGTGATCATCGCGTATTGAAAACCGCGCTTTGCACTTAAATCTTTCGGAAACACCTCTGCAATGTCGGTACCGACATCGGCATACCGCAGCACGACTGCGTACAAACCTCGGTTCAGGTTGGAAAAATTGCCGTCGTTCAAGCCGCTGATCAGGGCCCGGTCGCGCAGATTGACGATCAGCCGGCTACCCAGCTCCAGTACCCGGCCGGCCGGCGTCATTGCCAAACCCGGTTCCAAAGTCAGCAAGCCGGTGAAGCGGTCGAAGCTCAATGCTAAACCGCCAACTATGCCGCTGCCCAGCACCCGGCCCAGTTCGCGCAAGCGCTGATCCAGATAGATTTGATCACGGGTCAGGTCTTCGGCAGTCAGCAAGCGGCCATCGAAATAATGGCTGCGGGTCAGACGCGGATCGATGTCGGCGACCTGATCCAGCGCCAGCCCGGCGGCAATCGGATTACCGAGAGGTTGAAATAAAATTTCGCTCATATACCCTCCATGATCAGGGCTGGCGCGCCAGCCAGGCCAATTGGCTGGCGGTGGCCAGGAACGGCCGCACCAAGTTGTTGATCGAGATTAATTGCGGGTTGACCAGAATGGCGTTGATGTCTGCGACGCTGATGCTAATCCTGGCCAGTAGCAAGCGGGCGCCCTCCTCCAACTCGTCTTGCAGTTGTTGGGGATTAACGCCGTTTCCATCCAGCGCGTACAGCAAACGGGCATGCAGCGCCAGTTGCGCACCGGCCTCGACATTATCGTTTTGCACTTGCTGCAACAAGGCTTGTTCGGCGGCCGACAACGCCGGCATCACCACCGGCAGCGCCTGATGGCAAGCCCAAGGTTGATAATCATCGTCTGCCGCTGGCGGCGGCAATTCCGGAATCAATTCCAGACGCACACTATCGGCGGTGCGACTAGGTTGCACCGCGTCGGTACTGAGATTGAGCTTGCGCGCCAGCACCGGCTGCATCGCCACCGGGCAGTCTTTTTGCCGCACGCAGATTTTCAGCCAGAGCAAATTGTCGGCGTCGCTGTAACCTTCGCGCAGATGACTCTCGGATTGCGCCGCCAGCCAGTCGCCGAGATTGATGCAATAAGGCTCGTGGATCAGCACCTCGCGGCCCAGGCCGTCGATGCCGATACCGGGACTAACCAGCAAGCGCACGGTTAGATTGTCTGTGTTGTTGGGGTGCGTCGCGGGTGCCATGCTCACCACCATGCCCGCCAGTGTGCCGTAACCTTGCAGCCAATATTGATGACGGGTCAGTCGGCGGCGATGGTAGGCCTGTTCGTCGCGGGTCGCTTCCAGTCCCAGCATCATCCCGGCCTCGTAAGCCACGCGGCGCAAGGGTTCGGACATACTGGCGTCCTGTTCCAGCGTGGTGAAATCGTCTAGGGTATCCATGCGGCCTCCGCGTATGGCCCTAATCGGGCCTCTAATAGGAAATTAGCCAATTGCTGCAGGGGCGAATTCATTCGCCCGGTGGCGCGGAATACGGTGCCACGCGTTGCGTGGAGGGCGATTGATATCACCCCAACATCAACACCTTGACGATCTCCGGACATACGCCCCGAAACCGCCTGATCAGTTTGGCGGACTTGAAGAATCCGATAATCACAACGCCAACGCATTGATGTCCTCCGGTGAAAATGCCGCCGGGTTTTTCAAGATCCCCTCGCGGCCCAGATAAGTGTCGTCCAGCGTCACGCGGCGGAACGGCGGCGCGGTTTCTATAAAGGTATCCATGCCCAGCAGCGGCGCAATACCTAGCACGAAGGGGTGTTCGGTTTCGATGATCCGGTATTGCAAATGCGCCGGTAGCTGTTCCGTCAAAATGTCTTCCACAGCAGTCCGCAAACTCACCGCCCGCCCGTGTAGCAAGATGCTGACTTGGTGCGCGTATTCCTCGAAAAACGCTTTGACCTGCGCCGCCTCGTCAACTGTCGCCAACTCCGGGGCGAACAAAGCCAGAAATTGCCGGGCATCGCTTTCCGACAGAATCAAGCTGTCGCCGACGATGCTGTTGCCGCTCATGCCGGTACCCAAGGTCAAGGGGTGATCGCCGTCGTCCATGTCTACACCCAGTATTGTCGCCATGGTGCGCCGCAAGCGGAAATTCTCTAAAACCACGATTTCGCCACGCTGCACGCCACCGTCGCTGGCAATATCTAAGGCAAGATTCAGCGCCGCCAATGTGCCCTTGTATTGTTGAATCAGGGTCACATCCCTTAGCCAGCGCCGCTGCCGGGCTTCCGGCCAGTGGCTTGGCAGGCGGCCACCGACCGCCTCGGCCAGCCAAGGCAGGTTAGCGGCAGGCGTCGCCTCCGGAGCAAGCAATTGCTCGCTGGCGGCAATCCGGCCTTCCAAGGGGGTCAACACGCCTTCGACGGCTGCCAGCAAACGCTCTCGCACATCAGCGCCATTGGCCGGACCGACGACTTGCCCCGGGTCATAACTGAGCCCCTGCCGGTAAAATTCCGGGAAATAAGCTTCCTGATAGGAAAACCGTGGGTAATACACCCTGATGGCGTGCAAGGCCGGACTTTGCCGGCCGTCGCCGCGCAAGGTCACTTGAATTTGTAGATAACGTCCGCGCAACTGCCGCACCCGACCGGAAGGCTGTTGCAACAAAATTTCGAACAGACCGCTAGTACCGGTTTGCTGGCCCGCCAAGCTGGGCGCGAACGGCAATTCGGACGGCAACGGATTCCATAACGGCGCGGGTTGCTCGATAGGCTTGGGCCGAACCGCCTGCCTGCTGGCAAATACCCGCACCGCAATCTGAATGTCGCAGCCGGGCGGAATGCAGGCATCCAGATACAGCCTGTGCCATTGGGTATCGACTTGGCCGGAATCCAGCTCATGCAGCAAAGCCGTGCCTTCCAGATGAAACTGCGGCCGGCGCAAGGCGTGTAATTCTCTGGGGCGCGGCACAATCTGAGGAAAATCCGGATCGGCCTCGGCTTGATAACGCAGCTGGCCGTCGGCGCTGCTGACAAAACGCGGTAAGGCTTGCGACAACATTGGATAACGCTCGTGCAGCAAGCGGGCCTGGCCGGTGTTGGTTTCGCTATCCCAATGCAGGGTCAATACCGGGCAATCGCGTTGCGCAAAATTCAGATCATCAGCCGCGCGCGGCACCAAAGCCGCCAGCCGGCCGCTGTCCGGCAAAGCCGAATCGGCAGCCAAAGCCAAATCGATAGCGAAAGGCAATTCCGCAGGACAGGCGTAGGCTTTGAATGGCGCATCAGCTAATGCCGATAGAGGCCGGGTCAATATGGCCTGCGCGCCGGCGCCGTCGTGGCACAAGATATAAAGCTGCTGCAAATCGCAACACAGGGCCAGGGCCTGCAAGCCCTCGGGTAAGGCTTGCTGCCAGATGCGGGTTAACGGATGCGGATTGGCCTGCTCGGGTTCGAAGCGCACCGGTTGCGGCGTGTACGGCAAGGGCAGTGGTTGACCGCTGCACAACATCAAACCGGAATTACTGATTAGCCAGATTCGCTGCTCGGCGTCGATACACGCCCTTAGCGGCATTTGCGACGCCACGTCCTCGCCTTCCGCATTGTCCCATTCGCAAAAGGTTTGCCAGCGCCGGGCCAGATGAAACAACAGCAAACCATGCTGATTAACCCCGTCACTGAACGGCAAGGCCAATCTGCCGTCGCCGGCTGGTTGCCCGAAGTCCGGCTTGCCGCTGCTCGCGACCGCCGCGAAAGCCATATCGGCAAACCGGCCCTGCGGCGCAGCGACATCTCGCAACTCGTTGTCCTGCAAAGTCAGGTAGCCGCGACCGCTATTGAATTCGACGCGAGCGCCGTCGGCACTCAAACGCCCAATCTGATTAAAACTGTCCAAGGCCAGCGGCGCACTGTTCTGCCACGCCAGCAAAGCCGCCGCCGGATCGGAGGCCGGCAAACGCAAAACCTGGTTTTGTGCCAGCGTCAGCGCCTGCAAACCGGCATTCCAGTTCAAATGGCTGGAGCCCTGTTCGAAATCGGCCTGGCCTTTCAGTAAAAAATACGGGGTGTTGTTGACGTCCATCGCTCACCCTCAACAAATGTCCGGTATTACCGGTACAGCCACGCCCAGACTGTCGTCCGGGGTTTGGCCTTCCAGCAAACCAATACCGTCCGGCAAAGCCGGCGTGCCGGAACCTCCGTCAGCGCGCACACCCAGCAGTTCGGGCAACTGATACTGAGTCAGACTGATCGTTTCGTCGGCTGGCAAGCGGCGCCAGCCATTGCTGCCTCGTTGAAACAGACTCAAGCTATTCACGGCCTGCACCCCGGCCACCCGTGCTGCTTGAGTCAATAATTCGTTGGCGCGCACCGCACCGCCCAAGGGCCACCCAGCACCGCGCGCGCCGCCGGGCGCCAGGGGCCACAGATATTCCAGCAAAGTCTGCTGCACTTCGCGCAGGGTTTGTTGCTCGGTTTCGATGTCGCGCACCTGCACTTTTACACTGACGGCAATCGGCACAAACTCCGGACTTAATACATACAGCTCGGTGCCGACCATGGTCCGCTGCAATAAGTAGGCAAACACGTCCTTCAACAAGCCTTGATTAGGTTTGGGCGTGTGACCCACAGCCGTTTCGGCCGGCGGCAGCACGAATACGCTGACCACACCCGGCACACCGTCCCGCGCCGCGCGGATGCTGGCGCCGGGCAGAAAACCGACCAATACTTCGGCGCGGGCCACCGGATTCAGCGGATTGGCCTCGGTGATGATTTTAAAATCCTGCTGGGTCACCGCCCGATTGCGATGAGTCAGAAATTGCGGGATGCGTTTTTCGGCCTGTTCGACGGTCTCCGCATCCAAACCACCTTGCAAGGGCCATTCGTGACGAATTTTGTAGCGCGAACTGCCGTTAACCACCTCTTTGATGGTGCCGGCGGGGATATTGCCGGCGCTGCCGCCGCCAAACAGATAAGCCGCGATACGAATCCGGCTACCTGACGGCGGACGGCGCCCGGTCGTACCGTCACCAAAGTAGACATAGCCGGACTGTGGATTGAGTCGATATACTCTAGCATCGGCGGCTTGACCGGCCAGAAAAGCCACCTGCTGCCAACGCACCCAGGCACCATTTTCCTCGACATCCAGTTGCAAGGTCGCCGCCTCGATATTCTGATCAGGCAATACCACCACCTGATCGGGCTGACCAGTACCCATGCCCACCAGTAAATCCTGCTGCAAACCTTGAGCAAGCACATCGACGGCGTTCAATCCCAGGTAGCCCAGTTGTAACGTGGGATGTTCCGGACAACGTAAGCGCAACCAAAGAGCCACCCGACCGGCTTCGACCTGATCAGCCAATTCCGGCGGCCGGTCGCCGACACCGCTAAACATAGGATCGGTGGGCACAAAAGCCTGAAACAGCGCCGGATTTTTGGGTAAGCGCAAGCGCACCACGCCGGTCTGCCGACCGCCTTTCGAGCTGTCGGCCAGCACATCCAATGGTAGATAAATCGTTTCGCCGGCCTCGCCGGTGGAAACCAGCTCCCAGATCAGCTTACGCGGATTCAGCTCGTTAATCGCTTCGCCGTCCAAATCGTCGGCGGGCGCGATGCCAATGTTAAAGGCGATGCCGGCCAGATGGCTGCGCAGCAAGGCAATTTGGCCTTCCAGTTGCCGGGGGGCGATGCAGGCCAGGTAAAAGCTACGATCCAGACTGCCGGTCAGATCCAGCACTTCCTTAACCGGCTCGAAGCGGCGCGGCTGAAACGGCTCCGGGCGTTGGCCGTTGCGCAAACCGTACTGCTCCTGCAAATCCTGCAAAGTCAAACCCAGCGCGGCCAAATCGGCAGCCTCCAGCTTTTGTTTAATCAACACTTGCAAGCTCAGGCAAGTGGGTTGCAATTCGCCAACCGCCGTCAAAATCTGTTTTCCAGCCCGCAGTTGGCTGCCGTCCGCCAATAATGCCGCCGGCAACACGCTGGTCGGCCCAGCGTCAACGCTGACGATGCCTTTGGCTGGTCGGGCAGCGCGCACCGGAATTTGCAACAAATTCAAAAATACCCGGCGCTGGCGCTCCGGAATTAAATTGGCGCGATACAAAATGGTTTCGGTCAGCCAGGCGAACAAATCGACAAAGCTGTTGAGCGGGTCGCCGGGGGCAATCTGTGTCAGTTCCGGCAAATGGCTCGCCAGCCGCGCCTTGGCCTCGGCAACCAGGTCGTCGAAGCGTCTGTCGTCTAAATTCGGTACCGGTAATGGCATAGCGGCCTCTCTTGCAGCCTCAAGCCGGCAGGCTCAGGTTTAGCGTGAATCCCAGTTCCGCCGGACGCTGGCTGTTACGCAGCCGGTAGCGGATATTGATATGCACATCGGCGACGCTGGCCGGACTGGCCTGCACTTGCACTTCGTCGATTTCCACTCTAGGTTCCCAGGTCTCCAGCGATTTGCGCACCACACCCGCAATCAAATGCCGGGTGGTTTCGTTATTGGGTTGATGTACGAAGTTTAATAAACCGGCACCGAAGTTTGGCCGTTGCAAGCGTTCCCCGGGCCGGGTCAGCAGGATGTTAAGCATCACTTCGCGAATACTCTGATCGTCACGCGTCCAGCTCAAGCGCCCGTCGGAGTCGATATTTCCCAGGGGCCAACTCAAAATTTCCGGTACCGGCGTACGCATCCTTAATCTCCTTTGATTTTTGGAAACGGCAAGCAAATCCGTACCCACGGCAGCCAGAAAAACACGATGTTCAGCAGCGAGATCATGATCATCAGCAAAATCATCGCCACCAGCGTAATCACCGGCAAGCTAAACGAACAAATCCATTGAATGCCAAAATCCGGGCCGGAAGTGTCTTTTACCGTGTCTTCGCTGGCGCCTTTGTTCAATTTCAGCTTGTTCATCAAATCGAAGGTATCGGCCGGCGTAATCATCGCCGCGCCCTTGGCCAGACCACGGCGCAGATCGGCCAACGACGGCATCTGGATCAAGGCTGGTCGGCTGGCATCCGGATCGAAGGGCGCGGCGACGCGGAAGTGAATGCTGCGGGTGTCGGCATTGGCCCATTGAATCTGTTCTTGCCCCTGATCGTTTTTGGCACGGACGAAGGCCACTATTTGATAGACATCGCCTGCATTTTGCGCAAACTTGGGCAGAGGGATTTCCTTGACCTTGCTCAGAGCCTGATCGCTGAGGCGTTGGCCCAGCAACACTCGAATTTCCTGGGCATCGGCGGCCAGCAGCAACAGGGTCAAATTGAGATTGCCCACACCGTTGGCATTCGGCAAGGCCGGTAATGCCCCTAATTTGTCCAAGCCGCCGACCGCATCGATCACTTGTTCTTGCAGAATTAGCCAACGCACCAGCGGGTTTTCGCCGCCTAATGCAAAGCAGGCTTGTAGATAGCTGTAAAAGCTTTGCTGCCGATATGCGGCGAACAAGCCCTGGCTGATTTCGGTGTAGGCTTGGCCTTGCAAACCCGCCGGCAGTTTGGCTTCGTCGTACAGCCACAGTTGCTGCGCTTTATTTTCCAGCACGGCATTCTCGGCAATGCCGGCTTCGCCGAGGTGATAGCGGTTGACCAGCATTCTCAGCAACTCGAAACAGGCTTTGCTGGCTACGCCTTGCGCCACCGGCTTGCTGTGTTCGGCCAGCCAGGTTTGATTCAACGGCTGCCGATAACCGAACGGCCAAGGCAACATCGCCGCCGCGACGCTGGCGGTTTGCGCTTGATCGGTACTATCGAAAGCCTGACTGACATCACGCAGATAATAAAAACCGCCGAGCGGCAAATAACCGAACAACAGCGTGTGGGTTTTACGGTTGGCATCGCTGGTTTTTAACACATGCAAGGGATGTACTTCCTCGCCGCTATAGGCCGCCTGATCATCGCGTTTGTGCAGCACGCCGTTGGCGCACAGCCGGCGATGCAAATCAGGGTCACGCAGTTCGCTGGGCGCGTCTTGCCAGCCCAACGCTTCACCGTCTTCCAGCATCCAGGCCTGCTCGCGACCACCACTGAGCCGGCGAATCACGAAGCCGGCCGAGCTAATTTTTTGCGGATCCAGCGCCGGCTCGCCGAAGCGGTCGCAAACCACTTCGCAACTGACAATATGAAAGGCCCGATGCAGCGGTAGGCGCAGCACCGGCTGCTGGCCATGGCGACTGTGACGTTCCTCCTGCTGCCAGGCATTGAACTGTGGCAAATCAAACTGGCGACGCTGCATGTCCTGCTTGAAGCGATTAATAAACTCCGCATCCAGATAACGATGCAAGCCGCATTGTCCGCCCTCTTGATAAAACGGCGGTTTCAATTTAAGCGGATGCAGCGCCTGCTCTATTTTCATAATCCCTTACCAAATATTGCCGGCGCCCGGCGTGTAGGAACTGCCCACCACCGAGGTAGCGATCACGGTGTCGGCTTGCACCACGCCGCTGAACTTGGACATGCTGGCATTCACCGTCACCATGCTGGCGTTAATGGTGACTGTGCTGGCATCGACCGTGACGCTGCCGCTGCTGCGCACCGCAATGCTGCTGCTGTTGAGCGTAACGCTCTGGTCGGCGCGCTCGATAACGATTTCCCCGCCGCCGGCTTCGTCTATCGAAATCTTGTAACCGGAGCGGGTACGCAATTCCACTTTCGGGCCGTTGCCGTCGTCGAAATCCAACACCGTTTCCTGCGGGGTGCGGATCACATAATGATCTTCCTGCGGATCGGCCTCTGCCGGCACGCTGCTGCTACCGGCCCAAACACTGCCCAGCACCAACGGCATTTCCGGGTTGATGAAGGCCAGCACCACGATTTCTTCCAGACGCGGCACAAAACTGGCACCGTACCCCTGACCGGCGGACGGCGCGACGACGCCGGCCCATAATTCCATCTGCGTCGCCAGCAAGCGCACCTTGATGCGGCCACGGCTATCCGGGTCGGCGTTGTCGGTGACCTGGCCGAGTTGCAAACTGTGCAGATTGCCCAAGGCGTGACTGTTCATGACTGCCACCCGCCTTTATTGACTTTAAGATGCGTTTCGAAACCGCTGTTGTTATCGAAGCGGTGCACGCAATGCACGATTTGGTAGCGGCCTTTCAGGCGCGGCGACACGCCGTCCAATTCCACTTCCCGGCCTGGTTTTAGGGTCGCCTCGCCTTGGCAGACGATCTCGCCTTGAATAAAGCGTTTGGCTTGGCGTTTGAACGCGGCCTTGGCGTAGGCTTCAGCCTCGCTGCTGGTGCCGGGAAACGGCTGCGGGACAATTTCCGGGCCGGGCCAGCTCAGATTGCCTAAAGCCGCCGCCGCACTGGTGCCGCTGGGCGCCGGCGTCATTGCGTCGGCGGTAAAATCCACTGGTTCAGCACTAGCCAGGTTATAGCCATTGACCTGACTGCTGAGCGGTTGATGATTCAAATCGGCGATCAAGCGTACTTTCAGGGCACTGTCCTGGGCGCTGAGCTCGATCGGATTAGGATCGGATTCTTCGGCCTTGGCGCGCAGACGATTGCCGTCCAGCCGCACCGCAATATCGAAGCGATTGCCGATCCGCATTAAAAACGCCAAATCGCTTTCGTTGAGTTGGTGCCAAGTGGCGGTGATGGCGGACAGCGCGGCATCGGCTTGCAGGCCAGCCTCGCCGGCGACGGCTTGCACTAAATCGTCAGGACTTTGATCTTCAAAGCTGCGGTTATGCCGACTGCGCGCCAATCTGTGCAGTCTATCTTGCAGCAGCAGCGCGATGTTGGGCGCGCCTTCGCCGTAGCTTTCCTCTATCGCGGTAATCTCACCGCTGAACAGCTGTTGCGGGGTGTCGCTGCCCATTTCGATCTCGACGCCGGCACCCAAGGCTATGTCGTTCAAGGCAAAGTCAGGATCTTGCCCACCCTCCGGCCTACCCCAATTGGACAGCTGCAATTCGGCATGCGCGCAGCCGTGCAAGGGCAGATTGACTTGCATCGCCAGCAAGGCCTGCTGCAGGTCATCGCGTTGTTCGCCGTCGATCTTGATCGTTGGGCGGGAGCTGGTGAAGGCGGTTTCGGGCATAGTGTTGTTTTTATTTGTTGTTGTTTATTTATTTTTGAGTCGCTAACGCGACGGTTTTTCTAATGTCGGTTCGCGGACCGACAACCGCGATACTTTCGCTACGAAAACCGTCCGTGGTTTTCGCCCTGCGGGCCAGCCAGTCGGCTGTTCAAATTCGCTCCAGGCGAATTTGTGCTCCGCCAAAGAAAAATCACCAAAAGAAAGGCCACCCGGATGCCGCTTATTCCCTGCGCTCCTCGCTTTTGAACGGGGTTGCCGAAAGGGGCTTCCTGCCCCTTCGACAACGCGCCGCATCCATGCGGCGCCCCTACGGGCTGCTCACTCGGTACGTCCCTGTACCTCGCCCTCACGGGTGCTCCGCATGCAAATCGGCTATCCTGCCGATTTGTCCGTTCAAAAGCTCCGGTGCTCGGCGCGGCATACGGGAAGAAACCGCTTCCGCAACTTAAAGTCTCCTAAAACCCTTTTACAAATCCCCTCTCCCTCCGGGAGAGGGCTAGGGTGAGGGGATTAAAATCTATGTTCTCAACTTTCTCCTCTCAATCAATCCTCAACCGCTCCTGCCTCTGCCTGATCAATTCCAGCATTTGCGTCAATTCGAGTTCCGCAGGCGACAACGGCGTCTGCTGGGCAGCCGGTTGTTGCTCGGCGGATTCGGTGACACCGTCTTGCACGTCCAATATCACTTCGTCTATCAAAACCGGCATTTCTAATTCCTGCTCAATCGAAACCAACGCCACTGTCGGCGGCGGCTTTTAATAAACTGCTTACCGATACGCCGCTACTTTTGCGGGTCACAGTTGCCGAACCGGCTTGGTTCGCGGCGGCTGTTGATAAGGGTCTCCCTCCGGTCGCCGCAGTTACCGCTTGTCCGTTTTGCACGCCGCCAAAGGTTTGCGCAGCATCGACTCTTAGCGGCACACTGCCTGTCTGAATGTTAGCTGCATTCAAGCTGCCCTTTTTTCCAGCCGGGCTGAACGCACCTTCAATGCCGGTACCTAGGCTGGCGGAATTGCCGAATTTAAACGCCGGACTTGCCGGTGGTACCGCTTGTGGCGCAGCTTTTGCCCCGCCGGCACTATTGGTCGAACCGGCGACAGCGCCGCCACCGACACTGACTGAGGCAGTCAGGCTTGCCGAAACATTGGCGCAGATACCACCACTGATATTGACGCCAGCACTTAAGCCAAAACCCATCCCACCGCTAATGCCCACCGAAGCACTCAAGCTCAGGCTAGGCACCGCCACCACCGATAGAGACGGCATTCTCGGTGACTCTATGCCGTTAAACAGCGAAGTATCCCGCCAGTTACCGGCACCTTCGCCGCTACCGCCGGGCACCGGTGCGGCATTCTGTCCGGAACCGCCTTGCGGGCCGGCGCCGGTCGAACTCAGGCTGGGCGTGTTGCGGGCGGCTTGCTCCACAGCACGGTTACGGAATTGGTAGCGGTCTTCGCTGAGCTTTAAGGACACGGTGGCGCGCAGCGGCCGGCCTTCCGGCGAGAAGAAATCCAGGGTTTCGTCAAAGCTCTGTACCAGGCCCAAAAACTCAAACGCCCCCCATTGAAATAAACAGCGCTTAGGCGCCTTCATTTTTTTGCCGTCTTCTACCGGCTTAATAAAGGTATCGGCAATTTTTTTGGTCTCCAGCCGCACGTCCGAGCCCTGCTCGATGGCTTTCTTGGAGCTGCTGTTGCTGCCGGCACTGCTGGCGGTCTGCCCGCCGCCCTCTCCGCCGCCGGGCGCTTCGATATACGTGGTGTCGAAAATCAGTTCTATGGTCAAGTTGGACGAGCTCTTATCGACAAACTGCGCGGCGCGACTATTGCCGTTGCGGGCGTTTTCTTTCAACGTGTTCGCCAGACTGACTTTCAGGCTGGACGGATTGAATTGCACGTCGATGGCGTTATCCAGATCAGGACTGTCGTTGTCGCCGTTGACCGGGATCAGTTTGCCGCGTTCTATGGCTATCATGCTGTCCCCCTGCCTTGCGTACTGGTTGGAGCCGGCCTTTGCAATTCCAGGCCTTGATGCACCAGATGCAGTTCTTCGATCGCCACCTGGCTGGCAGTGGCCGACAAATCCGGGCCTTTGAACTTGGTCGGCAACACCCCGCTGAGTTTCCAAACCAGCACCGCGTTATCGGTGACGTTGCCGCCGCTGACGCTGGGATTGCCGAACACGATAATCTCGCCGCTCAGCCGGTAACCGTAGTTGGCCTGGCTGGTGGTGATGTCGAACCAGGACCATAAATCGTTGATGTCGGTGACGCCGCGTTTCAAAATAATCGGCGCGAATTTAGTCGGCCCGGAGCGGTGATGTTCACCCCAATTATGGCCACCCTCGTTGATGACCTTAGGTTCCATCGTCGCTTCGAAGCCGGTCACTTCGCTGAAATAACCGCTGCATAACAAGCTGCTCTGGTCGCTGTTGTACAGATTGACCTTGAAGCGAAAGGCGACGAATTCGCTGACTTCAGCCATCGACCACCTCCGAACGCCATTCGCCGTTCAGATTGGCGAAGGTCAGAAATAGCTTGTCTATCGGAAAGGCCGGCGCCAGCATGATCTCGTAGAGCACCGCCCCTTCCTGCGGTGTCGATTCGCTGATCGAGAAAGCTTGCTCCGCAGACGCGCCGCGCAACGCACCCTGGCTGTATAAACGCCGGAAAAACTGTTCCAGCAGCAAACGCGGGCGGGGGTCGCGGTAATCCAGATTAAAGATCAATTGCTCGCCCAAGGCCTGCAATTGCCGGCGCAAAAAACCCAGGAAACGCATCACTTCCGCGGAACGAAAACCGTCGTATCGCTGGCGGTCGAACGGATAATCGGCGACCGGCAAGGCTGGCACCACGAGGCGTTCGTCGTCGAGACTGAGTTGCGCGCCGCCGCTAAACGAATGGCGATAGTTGATCACGCTGATGCCGGGCTTATCGCGTAACACCAAGGTTTGGGCGATGGACAAACGCGGATAGGGCAAAGCGTCAGTGTTTAAGGGTTTGGCCGCCATCGAGCGCCAAGGGCCGTCGCGGCGCGCCGCTGCCGCCTGCTGGCCGGCGATCAAACCAACCGGGCTATGCAAGGCAAAGCGCGGCCCGCGTAAGTATGGAAACAAAAACTGCACATACCTTAGCGCTTGCGCCGCATCCCGATTTTCTTGATACCCGGCCAGTGCGCTCAAAGCCGCCGGATCGATTACCGGGCTATCCAGTTCGCCGGAGTAGGACAGCGGCAAGGTGAACAGACATTGCAAATCCGGCCGATGACTGCTGATGAATTGCAGCATGCCGCGCAACACCTGCGGCAATTGCCAAGGCGGCGGCATGTCGATTAACTCATTGCTGTAACGGCGTTCGCGGTGATCGTCATCGGTATTTTGCGTGCACGGCAGGAACTGCGGATCGTTGTTTTCAAGACGTACCCTGGGAATATCCGGCAGGCGCGGCGGTATTTGCAGACGTTCCAAATCGGGAAAACTCACTACGCCCAAGGCCGGAATCACCAATACACAGGCCAAGCCTTGGAGGGTAGCAATATCGTGCAATTGCGTGTTGGCAGCGGGCAGAAAACCGGCTTGTCCCGCACTTTCCGGTATACGAAGCACCCACAGTTTTTCACCGCCGTTGGAGAAAAAATCGTCTACCGCCAGCCCCAGCCAGGCTTTTTTACCGGCTAACAGGCTGACGTATGCGGTCTCGGAATCCAGCGCATCCGGGAAAATGTCGTGAAATTCGGCGCTGGACTGCAACGGTATCGGCAGATGGTAAAGTTCGCTGACAGCACCGGGGCGCAACAAGGCATCGACCGCCAAGCCGTATCCGACCGCACGCATATCAGCCAGCGCCGCCGGCAATTGCAGCAGGCGCTCAAGCCTGACCCGGCCCGGACAATGGCCGAGCATGGCCGCTTGCAGCGCCGCAATCCGGCGTTCAACCGGCCGTGGCGTCAAGGCAATACGCGCTCCCGCTAACAATTCCATTCGCTATCGCTCCGGCTAGCTTTGGATGATGGTTTCGACCGAGAGCACCAGCTCTTCCATCGCCACGTCGCTGCCGCCCTTGGCGGTTAAGGTCGGCCCTGTCCATTTGATCGGCATGGCCCTGACCAGTTTCCAGGTGACTACAGCACTGGCGCTGGTGGGATCTTCGTTTTTAAGCTTGATCACTACGTCGCGCTTGGCGGTCACATCGCCGCCGCGAATTTGCTCCAGCCAGTTATAAATGTTTTCAGCGCCGATCACGCCGCGTTTCAACGTCACGTCGCCGGCCTTGTTGATGGCCGGAATCTTGCGTACATAGTTCACCGCTTCGTTGCCGTTACGGTATTCCGCTACCGTCACTTCGGCATTCAGACCCGATACCTCGGAAAAGCCGCCCTGCACTTCGCCTTCGCTGCCGTCGCCCAGGTTGACCAGATAATTGAACACCCCATAGGGCGTTTCCCGATATGTAGCCATGGTTTATCTCCAGTCTAGGGTTCAGGCGTCGGCGGTTTTTTGGCCGATGCGGAAAATCACAAATTCGGCCGGTTTCAAAGCGGCCACGCCGATTTCGCAGACCAAGCGGCCATTGTCCAGATCGTTTTGAGTCATCGTGCTGCGATCGCAGCGCACGAAATAAGCAGTTTTGGCGCTACCCAACAGTCGGCCGTTGACCCATTCGTTGTACAAAAAGCTTTCCACGGTCTGGCGAATGTTGTCCCACAGCCGCTCGCCGTTGGGCTCGAACACCGCCCATTGCGTGGATTTGTCGATGGAGCGTTCTAGGTACAAAAAGTAACGACGAACGTTGACATATTTCCATTCAGGATCGCTGGACAAGGTCCGCCCACCCCAAACCCGATGCCCGCGCCCCGGAAACGAGCGCAGACAGTTGATACCGTTGGGATTCAGCAATTCCTGCTGGAAGCGGTTGATTTCCTGGGCAAATCGTAAGGCGCCGATGACCGGTTCGTTGGCCGGCGGTTTATGCACGCCTCGCTGTACGTCGGTATTGGCATACACACCGGCGACAAAACCGGACGGCGGCACGTTGATAGTGCTGAGCAGGCCGCGCGGATCGGCAATGACCACCCAGGGGTAGTACAGCGCCAGCCGCGAATCGTCGAAGTTGGAGCGGAACTCGCGTATTTCCGACAGCGCCATGCCGTCACGGCTATCGACAATGCCGACCCGATAGCGCATTTTCAGACAGTGTTTTTGTACCTCGGCGACGATGGCTTGATGATTAGTGGCGTCAGCCGCCGCTGCCGGAGTCATCACGATCGACACATCTTCGATATTTTCCAGGGCAACAAAACCGCTACTGCCGTTGACCTCGTCCTCCACGCCGCCGTATTGAACAGCGCCGGGCACGTTGCCATCGCTGCCGCCGGACAGGTTTATCAAATAGCGCGGGCCTTGGACCGACATCGGACCGGGATTTAAACCATCCGCTTCAAACAGACTGTACAAGGCTGCCACCACGTCTGCCCCACTAATGCCGGCACTAAGGGTACAACTGACCGGGCTGGTCAATTGGTCGTAACGTTTGTCGGGATTGACGGGCAACATCGCACTGAGACTGTTTTTTGCGTCGGGAGCGCTGGAAATATCGCCATAACTGTAAATCACCGGGCCGTCGCGGCCGCCGGCATGCACGGCAATATCGAAATTGCGCTGCACCACCACCGCCCGCACCGTATTCGGCGCAGCAGCCAAAGCCGCCAGCGGCAGGGTAATGTCGGCATTGACGCCCACATTCAAACCGCCGCCGTCCACCACAAACTCACTGCCGGCCGCATTCAGCGTACCGCGCAACGCGGTTAGGGTGCCCCAATGCGCCGCGCCGGTATACACCGACAAGTTGGTTTCCGCGCTCAGGGTTAACACCGCCGACGTACCGTTAGCCAAGGACCCGCTGCTGGGGTTTTTCGCAAACACCCGGGTGTAGCTGACCGCAACACCGGGACCGTTCACCAAGCCGGCCGCCATCAATACACCCTGACTGCCGTCGGCCTGGCCGTTCGGCCGCAGGGCCGTGCCGCCCGCCGCGACATCGTCGGCGGTATCCAGTTCGCAGCGATTATTGACGATGACGAAATGATCGCCTTCCCGGCGCACCAGGGCGCGAACGTTCAAGGGAAAGCGTTCGTCGGGAAATTGCGCGGCGATGCCGGCTGAGCGCACGGCATTGGTCAAGCCGGTGGCATTCAGAAACACCACTTCTCCCTCGGCGGGCGCCGAAGTGGCCTCGGTTTTTAACAGATTTTCGCTATCGCGCCAGAGCAATTCCAGCGTGAAATCGCCCATCGTTCCCGGAAACCGGCTGCTGAAACTCAGCACATTTGGCACAGACCGCGTCGACACCCCAGGCGCGTTTTGCGGAAAATTGCCGACCCGCGACACATAGAGTTGTTTACCGCCGCCGTCGAAAAAGGCTTTCGCGGCGATGGCGGTGTGATTAAGAACCGATACGCCGGCCAGAGTGAGATTTTGGATGTCGCCGTAGATGCGGCTGAATTCGCCAAAGCTAGTCACTACCTCGGGATTACCCCGCAACGGTCCGAAACGCGTGGGACCGACCACCGCCGTGACGCTGGTCCCCACCCCTTCGATCGATTTGGCGCGAAAGCTAACTTCTTCTACAAACACACCCGGTGCAAGATATTCAGGCATGCTCCCCTCCTTAATTTTTATGTGGACCAGCGTTTAAAGGACGAACTCAACTCATGCATGACTCAATTGGGTTGAACGGCAAGATGATCCCGATTAAAGGACCGGATTAAACCAATTTCGCCGGGCACCACGGCCAGGGTAAGCTCGGCGGCAAAACTATTCTCGGCATTTAGCGCACCCAGCGTCATCGCTACAAGATCGTCCGGATCGATAGCTTCTGTGGCATTGGCGGCAACAAGAGCCCGGATACTTAGTGTGGCGGCATACTCGACCACCCCTTCCGGCAAGGGCGGTAGCCGGTGCATCGCGATGATGAAATCGCCATTGGCGTCGGCTTGGGCGCGACAGATCAAATTGCCTCCGACACCCAGATTGACCGTCAGCGTCAGCAAGGCCCAGACGACCGGAGCATTGCTGCCGATGAACCGCAGCGTGCCGCGCAAACCGCCGCCGCGACCTAACTTGGTACCGAATGGCGTCGGATAAAGTACAACGCTGTGCCCGGCCGCGTTACCGGCTTGAATCTCAAAGCGGCGCGAGACATAGCGGCGTTGACTGTCGGCTACCGAGCCGACGATAGCGTATGCCACTTCTGCCGGACGCAATTTGTCCGCCTCGCTAGGCGCGCCTTGCACCGTTTTGCCGGCCGAACGCCGCCACAACGCAGTTTTGCCTGGCGTGTGTAAAAATTGCAGATCGGCGGGATGGGTATCGAGTTGCAGAACAACGACTTCGCTCAGCCGTCGCATATCGGCTTCCTGCGCGGCGCTGCTGCCGTCCAGCCAATAGATCACGTCGCTGGCGTAGAGGATATTGGTTTCCAGCACTTTGACGGCTTTCATACCGTGCCTCCGGGAAATATCCGTGTCGATACAGGCGGCCCTTCCGTGCGCGGCCGCTGCAAGCGCAAGCGCACGGTGCGCGCCACATAGGGTACGGTGCTGGTGTAAGGCGATTTGAAGACATCCCAGATGCGCATCAAGTCCTCGGTGGTCATCTCGTCCGGGGCGATATTCAGCACTTCGGCCTGGCCCCATTCGTCGTCGATGTCTTGAATATGCGAAATGTCGAGCTGACATTGGTTGGCGAGCTCGACCATCGCCCAACTCAGCAAGTCGGCTTCGATGGTGGCGCTGGCGGCGTTGGCGATTAACAGGAAATGCAGATTGACTGGCAGCTCGGCCTGCGGAGCGCTTTGATCGCTGCCGCGCTGCGCAAAGGAGCGCTGCCGGCCGTGCGGATCGATGGTAATTCGGTGCAGGTAGATACCCAGCAGGTTGCCGGTGAGGATATTGGCGATGTCTGCGCTACCCAACAGTTTTGCTTGGGCATTGGTGGGCTCGCTGCTCAGCTCGGCAGGTAATCTGCTAGTCAAGAACGATTCCAACGCCAAAAGCGCGCCGGTCACTCCCCGGTACGAAGCCATTTTCCCTCCCCTACTTGAGCGGTAGCATAGCCTAGTACATAGGTCTACTGTACGCAAGTCGATTTTGTGAGGCAATCCGCCAACAAAAACCGAAAAAAGCGATGCACAGCAAACTAACCGGCTAAATTCCGTGCCTCAATCAAATAATGGCTTTAATTTTTAGCAGAGTTTTTGAAATTTGCCGGGGCAGAATTGATTAAAATCTGATTAAAAACGGGGACAACTTGCTGCTCGGCCAAGCTTGCGCTTAAAACAACTATGCCGGATACGGTAAACCGGGCGAAGATAAACGCCTCGCCATCCGTCGCACAAACACATCCATGCTCTCAATGACGCTGCAACTCATATTAGCCCTGCTCTACGCCAATCTGGGCGAATGGCTGATGCATAAATTCATCTTGCATCGCTTAGGTAAACAGCCGGATAGCATCTGGGCCTATCATTGGTACGAACACCATGCAATATGCGCCAAACATCATATGTTTGATCCCGGCTATCGCCGGTTGGATTTATCGACCTGGAATGCTCAAACCAAGGAATTGGCGGTATTGGCCGCGATTGTATTGGCGCATCTGCCGATACTTTGGTACTGGCCGGCTTTCGTGACGGGTTTATATGGCTCGTTGACGCTTTATTACCATCGGCATCGCAAGGCTCATCTCGATCCGGAGTGGGCTAAACAGCATTTAGCCTGGCACTACCAACATCATACCCAGCCCGGCTCCGGCAACTGGTGCGTCACCTGGCCGGGGTTTGATTATCTGTTGGGAACTCGCAATAAATGATTTGCGCACATCCAATTGAAAAAATTTCCTCTCCAGGAAATCCGGAATTTAAAGCTTGCATCTATGATTGATTGGCAAGCAGCCAATAATAAAGAGTAAATTGAAAGAAGAATTCGTCATTTGATTGCCGGCTATCAGGCAAATGGCTGTCATAGCAAGCTATGGCATATGGGAAATTCTCTAGCCCTTATTTTTTACCCAGTATCAAGATCAAATACGTATACAGATATGAATGTTTTGCTGACACTTGTAGGCCTATTTATCATTTTTCAATTGACGGGTTGTGAGCAACAAATTCCCGAGGACACCCCCCTGCAATATTCCAGCAGCCCTTTGGAGCCGAACGCGCCAATCTATCGCTTTGCCATTCATCCCCTGCATAACCCTGAAAAGCTTAGCGAGACCTATCAGCCTCTTATCGACCATCTCAATAGCCAATTGCAGGGCGTGCGATTGGAGCTGGAAGCCTCCCGCGATTACCAAGCCTATGAGCAAAAATTCCGTGAACGTAGCCCCGCATTTTTGCTGCCCAATCCCTGGCAAACCCTCCAGGCACAGAAGGTTGGATACCATGTCATAGCAATGGCAGGCAGCGCAGAAGACTTCAAAGGTATCTTTATCGTGCGGCGGGACAGCAGGATTGAAAAACCTAGCGATTTAAAAGGCAAGGTTGTGAGCTATCCTTCACCCTCCGCATTGGCGGCCGCCATCATGCCGCAATATTTTCTTTATGCACATGGCATCGATGTTAATCGAGACATTCAGAATATTTACGTTGGTTCGCAGGAATCATCGATAATGAATGTCTATCTGGGTAACTCTGCAGCGGGCGCCACATGGCCGCCACCCTGGCGATCATTTCAAAAAGACCATCCAACAGAAGCAGCACAACTCAAGTTAATCTGGGAAACCCCGTCGCTGATTAATAATTCCGTAATGGTGCGGGATGATGTGCCGGAAAGCGTTCGCGAATACGTCAGAAAATCACTGCTTGATTTGGTCCAGTCGCCGGAGGGAAAAATCATCCTTTCAGACATGGGCACTGCCAGATTCCAGGCCGCCGACGATGCCAGCTACGCGGTTGTGGCTGACTATATCAAGCGCTTTGAGAAAGACGTGCGCCCGGTGGAGCTTCAATAAAGATGGGTAAATTGAAAAATCTATTATTTGGCAACCTCCGCAAGCAATTGATAGTTGGCATGACGGTCACTGTTTCCATGATGATGTCTCTATTCGTCTGGGATACGACTAGACGCCAAGAGAAACTCGAGTTGGCGCACAATTACGAACAAGGTAGCGCCCTTGCCAACAGTTTGGCAACATCCTCGGCGGTATGGGTGATGTCCCGCGATTTTAGTGGCCTGCAAGAAATCGTCCTGGGCGCCTCAAAGTATCCCAATTTAACTTACGTTATCGTGCTTGACCGGTCGGGCCATATATTAGCCCACAATGACCCCAGCAAGATTGGCCTGTATCTGAACGACCTGCCTCAGGGTATCGCTGAGCCTGTTTTGAAACGTACCGCAAGATCGCTTGACGTCATCACCCCCATCATCCTGGGCCAAAAGCATGTGGGCTGGGTCCGGATCGGCTTAAATCTTGAGTCTTTCACCGCCCAATTAGCCACTATAAAACAAAGTGCCTTCAGTTATGTGCTGGCAGCCATCGGCTTGAGTGTGTTGTTAGTCGCACTGACTAGCCGTATTCTGACCCGTCGACTTTATGCCATCCAAAAAGTAGCTGACGCCGTGCAGACCGGAAGTGCCGATATGCGCGTGGCACTTTCCGGCACTGATGAAGCCGCTAGATTGGCCAAACAGTTTAACGTCATGTTGGACAGCTTGAATGAGCGAGAACAACAACTTCGATCCTTTTACGAATTAAACCTGGTGGGCTTGACGATTACCTCACCCGACCAAGGCTGGATTCGCGTGAATAATTGTTTGTGTCGCATGCTGGAGTATTCGGAACAAGAATTGCGAGGCATGAATTGGGCGCAGTTGACCCATCCAGAAGACTTGGCTGCCGATTTAGAACAATTCAACAGAGTACTAGCGAATGAAATTGATGGCTATAGCTTAGAAAAACGCTTTATAAGCAGGACGGGCAAAATCATACCCACAAAATTGGTAGCGGGATGTGTTCGCAAGCCCAATCAAGAAGTGGATTATTTAACGGCTATGGTTGAAGACATTACTGATCGTAAAAACGCAGAGCGGGAGATTGGCATCGCTGCAACCATCTTCGATTCGCAGCAATGCATGCTGGTTTCGGACGCCAATGAATTGATCTTACGAGTAAATTCCGCCTTTACACGAATCACGGGCTACAGCCAAGAAGAGGTCATCGGCCAAAATCCTCGCCTACTTAAATCAGGCAGGCACGATGCAAGTTTCTACGATGCCATGTGGAAATCCATCAATACTCAGGGCATGTGGGAAGGTGAAATATGGAACAGGCGAAAAGATGGGAACGTTTTTCCTGAATACCTTAACATTACGGCAGTGAAAGACAGCAAAGGCACGGTGACCAATTACGTGGCTACTTTCACCGACATCACCCAGATTAAAGCTGCAGAAACCGAGATCAGAAACCTAGCGTTTTACGATCCGCTCACAGGCCTGCCCAATCGTCGCCTGCTCTCCGACCGGCTCAAACAGGCCGTCAATTCCAGTATGCGCAACGGAAAAACCGCTTCCTTGCTGTTTCTGGATCTCGATAATTTCAAAACCTTGAATGATACCTTGGGTCACGACATTGGCGACCTGTTACTTGAACAGGTGGCAACGCGCCTTACGAGCTGCGTTCGAGAATGCGACACCGTTGCCCGTTTAGGCGGGGATGAGTTCGTTGTCATGCTTGAAGATCTGAGCGAACATGCCATGGAAGCGGCCGAAAAAACTGAATTTATTGCCAATAAGATCCTGGCAGCACTCAATGAGCCGTACCAGTTGGGCCAACATCCCTACAGGAATACTCCTAGTATTGGTATCGTCCTTTTCAATGGGCGAGAGCAACAATCGAATGACGAACTGCTGAAACAAGCAGACATCGCCATGTATCAAGCCAAAAAGTCCGGGCGCAATGGCATCTGCTTCTTCGACCCACAAATGCAGGACAATATTTCCGCCCGTGCCGTCCTAGAGTCGGAAGTGCGCAATGCGATCGAGGATAAGCAATTCACGCTTTTTTATCAGGCTCAAATCGATCATTTAGGGAATATTAATGGTGCCGAAGCCTTGATTCGCTGGCAGCATCCGAAACGTGGCTTGCTACTCCCAAATGAATTTATTTCACTGGCAGAAGAGACGGGTCTGATTCTGCCCATCGGCCTATGGATCTTTGAAACGTCATGTAAGTTAATCAATGCATGGCAGGCAAACGAGATAACCAAGCATCTAGTTCTGTCCATCAATGTCAGCGCCAAACAATTTCAGCAAACTAACTTTGTAGCCAAAGTGGAGACAGCAGTGCAACGTCATGCAATTGCGCCTGGTCGGCTAAAACTGGAATTGACCGAAAGTATGTTACTGGGTGATATAGAAGACACCATCAAAAAAATGACAGCATTGAATGCCCTAGGAGTTTACTTCTCATTGGATGACTTTGGCACCGGCTACTCATCGCTGCAATATCTGAAGCGTTTACCGCTGCATCAACTCAAGATCGATAAATCCTTTGTACGCGACATTGCCACAGACGCCAGTGATCAGGCAATTGTGCGCACTATCATTGCCATGGCTCGCACGCTAAATCTGAACGTAATCGGCGAAGGCGTGGAAACCGAGGAACAAAAACAGTTTCTGATCGACAACGGCTGCACACACTTTCAAGGCTATTTATTTAGTAAGCCGTTACCACTTGAACAGTTCGAAATGCTTTTGAACTGAAAAGTCAGCATTACCCCGGGATTGCCGGTTATGCGTTGTGACCAGCCAAAGGTTGAAGCCTATGAGTCCAGTCCAGACGATAAATATCTTGTAGCTGATCAACGCCACGCACCTCAGCACTCGTCGCCCTCATCCATGTTTTGACATCACTTCTTTCATCAGCGGTTTTATTAAGTTTAATTTAAGGGCTTGAGGTGATAGTGATCGCCATACCAAACTGAAAGCCGGAGAAAAAATCGTGAGACAAGCCACACCATCGGATGCAAATAATGCCCTTACTCAAGTTAAGTACGCGATAAAGGATTTGATCCACTCGGATTATGACGATAACGAAGACGATGTGATTTACACCGCCAATAAATTGAATGCTGTACTACGTATGGTGCATGATAACCATCAGACCTGGAACGATGAAGCCATTCAGGAATTCGTACTGCGCCAACATGACCCACTGAGACATATCCCTGTTAAATCGGAAAAGCTCCATCACATGGTTCGCCATATTCAACAAGACATCATCGTCAAATTTTCCTGACTGTAAGGGGTAGCCACTAGAGGCTGACACTTGGCAGAAGTCTTACAAACCCGGGATCCCCATCTGCTGAATCCGCATGGCGTTATCGCCTTCTTCATACGCCAGCAGTTTGCCGTCATGCTGATAAAGCTTGAAAGCCAGGGCATAGGACAATACCCGAATCGGATAATCGCGCGGCAAGGTTTGTAAGTAAGGCTGCATCGTCACAAAGTCTGTGGCACCGTATTGCTGCATGATGAAACGCAAGCCGCCGTTGCGCGGCCCGATGTTGTAAGCCAGTAAACCTAAAAACAAATCGCCGTTCATTTCTTGCAGATAATGTTTGAAGGTGGCGGCGGCGACAAACGCATTGTGCCTGGGATCGTTGACTTGCACTTCCGCCACATCCAGTTCATCGGCTGCCTCACGGGTTATGGCTTTGGGCACGGCGGTAATCTGAAACAAGCCTTTGCCGCCATCAAAACTGTCGCGTGGCATAAACGAAGACTCGGTCGCGGCGATGCCTTGCAGCAAATTGACATCGACATCAAATGCCTTGGCGGCCTCGACTATCGCCGGATTGAAGGCATCGGCACGGGCCATCATTTTTTGTAAGCCGCCGATGCCGTGGCGGCGATACGCGGCATAGACTTGATGGGCCAGGGTCACTTTTTCGGCTTCCTGCTTGCCGCCGACCAAGGTGCGAAAATGCGTGAAGACTTGGGTGTAGCCGCCGTGCATCACAAACCAACCGGTCGAAGCGGCCAGACCGACTGCCAATGCGGCAGGCAAATAATCGAACCGGCCATGCAACCAAGCACGCAAGCGCGACCAGGCCAGCAATAGCGCAGCCGCTGCCAACATCAAGATCACCACGCCAATCGCGAACGGCAGCAAACTGGTAAAAAAACCGGGACCGGATAACCAACTGGCCGAGTAGCCAAGCACAAACATGGTCGCCAACACAGCAGCAATCATCAGTGCCAAGCCTTCCAAAACGATCAGCCACCAATTTGGTTTGCGCAAGGGCTTGGTTTTGCGGCGCGGCTTGCCTGGCTTGCGCCCGGAACCCGCTTTTGCTCGGCTAGGCGGGACAGCTTTGACCGGTGTTTTGGCGATAGGAATTGGCCGACTCATCAAGAACAGTGAAACATGGTTGGAAATAATCCGGAAAACCTCAGACAGGCAACAGCGAAACATCCGCCGCAAAGACTCGCGCTAGCGTTTAGCGACACAAAAGGTATATTCCTCTCGAACTATCGCCTAACAACTACTATAAAGCAGGTCCACAACCATGCACAACGCCTTCCGCCCGGCCTGGTGGCTGAACAGTCCGCATTTGCAGACTATCTATCCGGCCTTTTTGCGATGCATAACGCCGCCAGATGGCGTCCGCCGCGAGAGACTGGACACGCCGGACGGCGACTTTCTGGACATCGACTGGATCGACAATGACGACCGGCCGCTGGTAATTCTGTTACATGGTTTGGCCGGTAGCAGCCGCTCCGGTTACATCCAAGGTTTGCAACACAGTTTACTCGCTGCCGACTTTGCCAGCGTGGCGCTGAATTTTCGCGGTTGCAGCGGCGAGATGAACCGCATGGCGCGCTGTTATCACTCCGGCGAAACCGAGGACATCGACTTTTTGTATAAAACCTTGCGTCGGCGTTTTCCGGAGCGGGCGATGGCGGCGATAGGTTTTTCCCTGGGCGGTAACGTGTTGCTAAAATGGCTGGGCGAACAAGGCGATAAGCTTGAGTTATCGGCGGCGATAGCCGTATCGGTGCCGCTGCTATTGAACGAATGCGCCGACAAACTGGATCGTGGCTTCTCGAAACTCTATCGCGACTATCTGCTGCGCGAGCTGAAACAGTATATGCGCATAAAACTCCGGCATTTACAGCACATCGGTCAACTCGAACAAGCGGACAGAATTCTAAAACTAGGCGATCTCTCGGGCATCAAATCCTTCTGGCAATACGACGATAAAGTCGTCGCCGGCCTGCACGGCTTTAAAGACGCCCACGACTACTACCGGCGCAGCAGTTCCCGGCAATTTTTAAAGCACATCCGCGTCCCCACCTTGGTCTTACAAGCCAAGGACGATCCGTTCATGACCGAGCGGGTATTGCCGGCCAATGCCGAACTGTCCGATCAAGTGCAATTGGAAATTTGCGCCGGTGGCGGGCATGTGGGGTTTGTGGGTGGATCGTTGCTTAGGCCGGAGTATTGGGTGGAAGAGCGGATTGGCGAGTTTTTGCGACGACACCTGCCATCCGCAACCACCGGGCAAAATACCCTTGGCAGAGAAGCCTAAAGCCGACTACGCACCTAAGGTTGCTTTCTTCCCTTATTCCAATGATAGGTCAAGGCTGCGGAGATACAAATAGAGAGACTATCCATATCGACATCTTCCGTTTCTTGAAAAACAATCGCCCGATTACCTTCATATTTGAACTGGTATGGAAACAGCGTCCGAAACGTCTCAACCAAATTCGTGGTGCAGATGAAATACATTGCATATTGGGTCCGCTTGTCTTTTTTCCACGCCATTCTGATCGTACTGCCACATCCGGTTTCGGCGGTAATATAAGCAGGCTCGCCCCACTTTAAAGTTTCCTCAAGTTGTCCGACACCCTCGCTAGCCGCCACAGCAAAGATCGCTTCGCGAAGCACCAGCATTTTTCGGCGAATTTCCGGCGGATACTCGTCGAAAACAGCCTTGACGGTCGTATTTAGAAAAGGCTTCATAGAGGGCAAAGAATCTCGGAATTGTTGGATTAAATTAGCGCTATACAAATGGCGTCAACTTAAGCTAAATATAAAACCCAGCCGTCAGCGCCGCCAGTTGGAAAACCTATTTGACGGAAAAGCGGATCAAAATGCTGGAAGAGTTTCTAAATTAGTCCTGCCGATATAAGTCATCGAGCTAATCAAGCAGCCCGAGTTCGGAGTAGTTTCTACCGAAACAGTTATATCGACCTATGCTGCCCGCCAACACTAAAACTCATCCCCAACTAAGGGCTCACGCTTGGGCACCTTAGCCAAAATGGTCTGAAAAGCGGCTTTGTCGGCACGTTCCGCACGGGCCTGCAAGTAGTCTTCGGTGGCGATGGCCGACACTTTTTCGGCAACCGCACTGGCAATAAATTGATTGATCGATACACCTTCCTTGCTCGCCAGCTCTTTGATATGGCGGTGTATGGAGTCCGGCAATCTCAAACTTAATGCACTCATGGTAAACGCTCCAGCAAGGTTTTTGGCGTGATAGCTTCAACGCCGAATTTTTCGATACGAGTAAAATCTTTTAAATTATGGGTAACAATGGTGTTTACTCGGGCGGCAACGGCCAACTCCAAGACCAAATCATCTTTCGGGTCCGGCAAATAAGGTCGCCATAAAAAATACACCTTTTGATGGCGACTGAATCCGCACAGGTTATCCAACACTATATCTATTTCGGCATCGGTCAGTTGCAGCATGGAACGGTTGCGTTTCAGAACATCCTCATACTCGAACAAAAGCGGCGTCGATATGGCTGTTTGTAGCTGCCCGCCTGCTAAAAGCTCCAGCAATTTAAAGGATGCGCCATTGGCGGAATACAAACCGGCAAACAGAACATTGGTATCCATTATAATTTCTTGCATACCATATACGGTATCACCACCATGATAGCTTAAACAAAATTTTTTTTACCCTCTGCACAAATGTAAGTAATCGCTTTAAGCCGCCTAACCAAAAGGAGTTTTATGAGCACCACCCACTCCCAAATCCTATTCCTCTGCACCGGCAACTACTACCGCAGCCGGTTTGCCGAGTATTTGTTCAATCATCATGCACCGGATTACTCATTGCCGTGGCGGGCGTTTTCGCGTGGGCTGGCTATCGAGTTACTGAAAGACGATGCCGGGCCGATTTCACCGCACACCCGGCATGGCTTGGCCTTGCGGGAGATTCCCATCGAGCCCATCCGCGCGCCAATTGCACTGACCGAGCAGGATTTAGCCGCCGCCCGCCACATCATTGCCTTGAAGCAAACCGAGCATCAACCCTTGCTGCATAGCCGCTTCCCGGCTTGGGTGGAGCGCGTGGAATACTGGCAGGTGGACGACATAGAAGACGCCCACCCGAGCGAGGCCTTGCCGCAGATAGAAACGGCGGTGTTGGCTTTGCTGCGGCGCTTGGGCAACGAATAGTCACGTAAAAACCGTCACAGGAACTTGTCAGTTCAATCCTACTCTTTTAGCAAACGGCAATAACACAGCGCGGCGCTGTGTTACTATTTTCTTCTTTTATTTTTCTGTTTGAATGTAATGGCGCCTAGCAAACCGTTGCAACTGATAGACCGCTTCGGCAGAGTGGTCAACTACCTGCGGGTATCGATTACCGACCGCTGCGATTTTCGCTGCGTGTACTGCATGGCTGAAGATATGACATTTCTGCCGCGTAGCCAGATTCTCAGCCTGGAAGAAATCCGTTTTATCTGTGAAACCTTCGTCGAGCTGGGCGTGGGCAAAATCAGGATTACCGGCGGCGAACCGCTGGTGCGCAAAGGCGCATTAGGCTTGCTGCAAGACCTGGGACGGGTGCCTGGCCTGAACGAACTGGTATTGACCAGCAACGGCTCACATCTGGCCGAAATGGCCGACGACTTACAAGCAGCCGGCGTCAAACGCGTCAACATTAGCCTGGATACCTTGGACCCGGCCAAATTTAAGGAGCTGACGCGTACCGGCGATTTAGCACAAGTGCTGAAAGGCATAGCCAAAGCCAGGGAAGCCGGCTTTCAGCGCATCAAACTCAACGCGGTCATTCTGAAAAACCGCAATCATCAAGAAGTCTGCGATCTGGTGCAATTTGCTGTCGAGCGTGGCATCGATATCAGCTTTATCGAAGAAATGCCGCTAGGCGCGGTGGACAACCATCATCGCGGCGACGCTTTTTATCCCAGCGAGTTGATTAGGCAGGATTTGCAACAGTGCTTTACGCTGGAAGCCGTGACCGACTCGACCGGCGGACCTTCGGCTTATTACCGGGTGGCAGGCAGTAACAGCAAAGTCGGTTTTATCTCGCCGCACAGCGCCAACTTCTGTAGTAGTTGCAACCGGGTGCGCCTGACCGCCGAAGGCCGCTTATTGCTTTGCTTAGGCAACGAACATTCGGTTGATCTGAAACAGGTGGTCAGAGATCATCCTGGCGACAAAGCTATGTTGAAACAAGCCATCGTCGAAGCCATGCAAATCAAACCCGAAAAACACGAATTCAATATTCACGAACAGCCGGTGATTTTGCGGCACATGAACGCCACCGGCGGCTAATATACGGAGGACCTTATGTCGGATAACAAAGCCTATCACATCGTCGCCGAAGCCCGACGCTACAAGGAAGAGCGGGAAAAAGGCTACCGCGAGCAAGCGTTAAAACTTTATCCCTGGATTTGCGGACGCTGCTCCAGAGAGTTCGATCATAAAAACCTGCGCGAACTGACCGTACATCACGTCAACCACGATCACGACCACAATCCGCCCGACGGCAGCAACTGGGAGTTGTTGTGCCTTTACTGCCACGACAACGAGCATCAACGCTACGAAGAGCACGTGCGTTACGGCGGCAAAGCCACATCGGACGGCAAGGCACCGGTAGCGACCTTCAACCCATTCGCCGATTTGAAAAACCTGATGAAGAAAGACTGATGCCCAGCAAATGCGTGTGGGCGCTGGGCAGCGCTAACGAAGAGCATTATCACGATCACGAATGGGGCGTGCCGCTACACGACGAGCGGATGTTGTTCGAGTTTCTAATATTGGAAGGCGCACAAGCCGGGCTCAGTTGGCGGACCATACTCGACAAGCGCGAGGCTTACCGCGCCGCTTTCGATCATTTTGATCCGGTTAAGGTCGCCGCTTATGACCACAAAAAACTGGCGTCGTTATTGCAAAACCCTGGCATCGTCAAAAATCGCCTGAAAATTGAATCCGCGGTAAACAATGCCCAGGCTTTTTTACGGGTACAGCAGGAGTTCGGCAGTTTTGACTCATACATATGGAGCTTCGTTGGCGGTGAGCCGCGGCAGAACCGTTGGCTGCAACATAGCCAGTTACCGGCTTACACGCCGGAATCGGAACGGATGAGCAAGAATCTGCAAAAGCGCGGCTTTAAGTTTGTCGGCAAAACCATCTGCTATGCTTATATGCAGGCGGTGGGCATGGTCAACGATCACACCGTCGATTGTTTCCGCCACTCGCAACTGACAGCTACCACAACACCATGAGCGCCGAACCGCTAGCCGCCGATTACCGGACTTTAATTGCCAACAGCCAAAGCCTGATAATCGCCAGCAGTTCCGAGCTAGGGACAGCCGAAGTCAGTTATGCGCCGTTTTTGGAATACCAAAATACTTATTACATCTATGTCAGCCAATTGGCCCGGCATACCGGCAATATGTTGCGCCAAAGCCAGGCATCCATCATGTTTATCGAACCCGAGGCCGAAGCGGTCAATCCGTTTGCCAGACGTCGCCTGGTGTTCGAATGTGCTGTTGGTGAAATTGACAAACTCCAGGCGGCATATGCCCAGTTGTTAGATATGCTGCAAGACCGGTTCGGCGAAACAGTTACCGTTTTGCGCTCACTCGCGGATTTTCATTTACTGGCGCTAACCCCTTTGCGTGGCCAATATGTCGCCGGTTTTGGCAAAGCATTTACCATCGATGTCGAGAATGGCATTCTGTTACCCGCAAATCATTAAAGCCGCTGCTTCGCCCAGCGTCGGCGAAAACCAGAGTCCGCCTGTTTAATCATGCCGACAGCTCTTAGACTTTTTCTAATCAACAGCGCCTTGGCCCTTGCCTATTTTATCGGCGGCTATTTAGGGCATTTGCTGGCGATGCAGCCCAGCCATGCCAGCCCAATCTGGCCGTCAGCGGGTATCGCTCTGGCCGCGTTGCTTGGTTACGGCCCCAGAATATTGCCGGGCCTGATCATCGGCACCTTGGGCACGCAAATTTACGCTTTTGCGGACCTGGCCACCCCAGAGGATTGGTTTACCCCGATTTGGGTAGGCTCCGCCGCCAGCGTCGGCGCCATCGCCCAGCCTTTGCTCGGTGCGGCCCTGATCAACCGCTGGATAGGCAAACACAATCCGTTGATGGAAGATCGGCATGTCGTCTGGTTTTTCTTATTGGCAATTGCAAGTAGCTTAATATCGGCTAGCGTCGGCACTAGTTTTCTGTACATTTTCGACACCATCGATGCTGAAGAATTCGGCCTGAACTGGTGTACTTGGTGGATAGGCGATGCGATAGGCACGGTGATCTTCGCGCCCTTGCTGCTGTTGTTCATCGGTACACCGCGCCATATCTGGCGGCAGCGGCAAAAATTCGTGGCCTATCCTTTATCGATTTCGCTGTTGTTGGTGGTCATCGCCTTTGTCTACAGCCGCAATCTGGAAAATCAACGCATTAATGGGCTGTTCGAAAATCAGATTAATCTGACCCATACCAACCTCCAGGAACATTTCGGCGACGACATTCTGAATAATCAGTTGCTGAAAGCCTTGTTCGACAGCTCGGAATCGGTCAATCCCAACGAGTTCAGGCTATTTGCCCATACCATCTTCACCAAACATCCCGAGTTGGAGGCATTGGAATGGATACCCAGAGTCAATGCCGAAGACCGTGGCGCATTCGAACAACAGACGGAAACCACCATCCGCGAACTCGACCGCAATCATCAATTGATACCGGCCGGTAAGCGAAACATTTATTTACCCATTGCTTACTCCTTCGGCAATCAGCACAACATAGGTTTCGATGTTGCCAGCAACCAACAGCTATTAGCGGCTATCCACAAAGCGATTAATTCCGGCGAAACGGTGGTGACGGCCGGCATCGTCTGCGATGATAATCAACCCTGCTTCGCCATTTATTCGCCGGTTTATCTTAAAGGAAAATCACTTAACACCAGCGCCCAACGCCAGCAGTTTTTTCTGGGCTTGGTCGCCAACGTTTTTAAGTTAAGCAGCGAAATTCAGGAATTGTCCACACGCCTGCAAAGCATAAGTTTGTCCGTAGCCATCTATGATCAAGACCTGCTGTTATATCGCAGCACTCCGGAAGGCGCTGAATCGAAAAAATATTACTTTCCGCCAACCAGACGGCAATCGCTGGCGGTTGCCGACCGGAGCTGGACGCTTGAATATAAACCACTGCCGGAGTTTTATGCGCAACAACATTCCTGGACGGTTTGGTGGCTGCTTTCCGGGAGCTTTTTGCTCTGCGGCCTGACCAGCTTCGGTTTAATGCTGATGAGCGGACGCACCGCCCGCATCGAAGATCTGGTGGCTTTGAAAACCCGCGACTTGTTGCGCAGCAACCAGGCCCTGAATACCGAGATCGAACGCCGCAAACAGCAGGAAAACGAGCTCCGCATTGCCGCGACCACGTTCCAGTCGCACGAGGCCATTATCGTCACCGATGCCGATGGGGCGATCTTGCGCGTCAATAACGCCTTTAACAAAATCACCGGCTACAGCGCAGAGGAAGTGATTGGCCGCCAGCCGGATTTTCTGTCGTCGGCTCATCAAGCACCCGGATTTATTCAAGCCTTGATCCAGGCCTTGGACAGGGATAACCAATGGCAGGGCGAAATTTTGAATCGGCGCAAAAACGGCGACGTATTTCCGGAATGGCTCACCGTTACCGGCGTCCGGGACGAGCAGGGCCGCCTGCTTAATTATGTAGCGATTTTTTCCGACATCAGCGAGCAAAAAGCCGCCGAGCGGGAAATCCATGAACTGGCATTTTACGACCCGCTGACCGGCTTGCCGAACCGGCGTTTGCTGCTGGATAGGTTGAAACAGGAAATCGCCGCCGCCAAACGCCAAAGCTATTACGGTTCGCTGTTTTTTCTGGATTTGGATCATTTCAAAACCCTTAACGATTCGCGCGGACATCAAGTCGGCGACGAATTGCTGATCCAGGTGGCCCAACGTCTTAAATCGATTATCCGCGACGAAGACACCGCGTGTCGGTTGGGCGGCGACGAATTTATCGTGATGGTGCCGGGCCGCTATGCGCAACTGTCGCAAGCGACCAGTCATGCGGCGATGCTGGCGGAAAAAATTCTGCACACCATCAATCAACCTTTCACGGTACAGGGCAGCGAACATCACTTTTCCACGAGCATAGGCGTTACCTTGTTTCCAGAGGTAGCCGAGCAGCCGGAAGAGGTCATTCAACAAGCGGACACCGCAATGTACCGGGCCAAGGAAAGCGGCCGTAACGGCATCAGTTTTTATCGGCCATCGATGCAGGAAACCGCCGACCGCCGTCTGACTTTGGAAAAAGAGATTCGTCAGGCGCTGAAACAAAAGCAGTTTTTACTGCACTATCAAGCGCAGGTCGATCATCAAGGCAAGGTAGTCAGTGCCGAAGCACTGATCCGCTGGCAACATCCGGAAAAAGGCATGGTCTCGCCGGCGGAGTTTATCCCGATTGCCGAAGATACCCAGTTGATTCTGCCGATAGGCGAATGGGTAATGCGCGAGGCCTGCCGGCAAATTAAAGTGTGGGACGAACAGAATCTAGCCATTCATCATGTGGCGGTTAACGTCAGTTCCCGGCAATTCCGTCAAGCCGATTTCGTCGATCAAGTTAAACGCATTTTGATAGACGCCGAACTGCCGGCTGAGCGTCTGGTCATCGAACTGACCGAAGGCTGCGTCATCAGTGACATAGACGACACCGTGGAAAAAATGCGCGACTTGCAAACCCTAGGCGTGAAAACCTCAATCGACGATTTCGGTATCGGCTATTCATCGCTGTCTTACCTGAAAAAACTGCCCATCAGCCAATTGAAGATCGATCAGAGTTTCGTCCGGGACATCGCCAGCGACCCCAACGACGCGGTGATTGTGGAGACCATTATCAATATGGCTAAAAACTTAGGTCTACATGTGATTGCAGAAGGCGTGGAAACCCAGGAACAAATGATCTTTTTACGCAATAAAGGCTGTCTATCCTACCAAGGCTATTACACCGGCCGGCCGGTGGCCGCCGCCAGATTTGAGCGGGAAGACAGATTACTTCCCACCGGGTGATAGGCGAATAAGCACCGGGAAGTGTCTGCACCACAGCCGTTAATTTTCCTGAATGCTATACCTATAGCTATCAGCATTCCTTGCCGAAAGGACGATTTTGCGGCTGCAAGGCACACGGCTAAAGCTTGTTTAAGCTAGCCCTTGAATTCCTCGCTGACCAGCAATTCCGGAACCCAAGCTTACGCGCGAGGTCTAGCTGGCTCGGGCTTTTGGGAATATCGGTCGAAGGGCTTGCCGTTAAACCCTAGACAACACATCGCCGCCAAGCAAATCCGACAAACATTCTCGTATTCGCGGCGGCTGCGTTAAAATCGTCGCGTTAACCATCCGACTAGGGACTTTGCAGATGAATATGAAAATTTGCCTGTTTGCCATTGCCGCTTTATTGCCGCAGTTTGCCAGCGCCAACGAGAAACCCACTATCCGCATAGGCGCCATGGCCGCCGGTACCTTAAATTGGGAACTGGCGGCGATGCGTAACCAAGGCCTACTGGACAAAGCGGAATTCAGTGTGGAGAACATTGCGGTTGCCAATCAACAAGCGGGTAAGGTTGCTCTGCAAGCCGGCTCGGTCGATGTAATCGTCTCCGATTGGATCTGGACTTCCAGCATGCGCAGCACAGGTACAAATTTGAGCTTTTACCCGTTTTCCGACACGTCCGGCGTGCTGCTGGTGCCGGCTGATAGCTCCATCAAGTCGCTGGCCGATCTAAAAGGCAAAAAACTGGGTATAGCCGGCGGCGAGCTGGATAAAAACTGGCTGTTGTTGCAAGCCCTGGGGCAACAGCAACAACTGGATCTAAACGCCGGCGTCGAAAAGATCTACGGCGCGCCTCCATTACTGAACCAGCAACTGCTAGAAAAACGCGTCGATGCCATACTGACCTTCTGGCAATTTGCCGCGCATCTGGAAGCGCAAGGCTACCAGGCGTTATTGACCGGCGAAGACATCATCCGCCAACTCGGCATCAGCGAAACCGTACCCAGCATCGGCTACGTATTCAAACAGGACTGGGCCGATCAACATAAAGTGGCTTTTAAACAATTCTTGAGTCTGAGTAAACAAGCCCACGACACCCTGTGCAGCTCCGATACGGAATGGCAGAAAATCGTGCCGCTTACCGACGCAACCAGTCCGAAAGAACAACAAAAACTCAGAGAGCGCTATTGCCAGGGCCGGGTAGAACAATGGGGCGCCACTCAACAAAGCGCTGCCGCTAAAATCTACGCCATGCTGCACCAACTCAGTAACAACAAGCTGACCGGCCAATCGGCTCAACTACAAGCGGGGACATTCTGGTCGGCGGATTGATGTTGACGGGCACTTTTAAATTTAATCACACCGCCCTTACGCTGCTGTCGCTGTTAATGCTGCTAGGCATCTGGCAGCTAGCGGCTGGCTTGGCAAACAGCCCCACATTACCCTATCCAGCCCGAGTCGCATTGGTGTTCTGGCAGGCCACTCAATCCGGGGAACTGCCTTACCATTTAGGCGTGACGTTGCTGCGCTTGGTGGTCAGTTTCTCGATTGCGATGGTATTAGGCTGCGCGATAGGGGTGACGCTGGGTAACAATAAAACCCTGGATGCGTTTTTCGATCACTGGCTGGTGATTTTTCTGAATATCCCGGCGCTGGTCACCATTATTCTCTGCTATGTCTGGTTTGGACTGGCGGAATCGGCGGCGATTCTGGCAGTGGTGATCAATAAGTTGCCGAATGTGATTGTCACCATTCGCGAAGGCACGCGAGCGCTGGATAAGGATTTGCTGGAAATGGCGGAAAGCTACCGGTTCGACCGCAAAAAAACCTTCCGCCATGTGATCTGGCCGCAGTTGCACCCGTTCGTGATGGCCGCCACTCGCTCCGGTCTGGCGCTGATCTGGAAAATCATTTTGGTGGTGGAACTGCTCGGCCGCAGCAATGGTATGGGCTATCAGCTGCATCTGTTCTTTCAATTATTCGATGTCGCCAGCCTGCTGGCTTATACGTTTGCCTTCGTCGCGGTGATCCAACTAATCGAATGGCTGCTGCTCCGCCCCTTGGACCGCAAAGCCTTACGGTGGCGGCGATGAACGATATTACCATCAGCATCCAGGATAAGACTTATCGCTCCCGGCATGTCGACGACCGCCAACACCAGGCGATTGCCGACTTACAACTCGGCGTGGGGCGTAACGAATTCGTCTGCCTGCTCGGCCCGTCCGGCTGCGGCAAAACCACATTGCTGAATATGATCGCCGGGCTGGATAGTCATTATCAGGGCCAAATCCGCATTGGTAGCCAAGCCGCATCCGCCAAGATCGGTTATGTGTTTCAGAATCCCAGATTGTTGCCCTGGTATACGGTCCGCCAAAATATCGAAGTCGTATTTGCGCAAACGCCGCCAGCCACTTTGATCGATGCCTTATTGGCGGACATGCAACTAAGCGATGTGCAGCAGGTGTATCCGGAACGCCTGTCGCTAGGCATGCAACGGCGGGTGGCGATCATCCGCGCCTTTGCCATCAACCCCGACATTTTGCTGATGGACGAACCCTTCGTCTCGCTGGATGCGCCCAGCGCCCGGCAGGTACGCAATTTATTGTATAAATTGTGGCAACAGCGGCCGCATACGGTATTATTCGTCAGTCACGATCTACGCGAAGCGATTGCGTTGGCAGACCGCTTGATTTTCCTGTCGCCGCCGCCGATGCGGATTGTCAGCGATATTCCGGTAAACATTCCCCGCGAACTGCGTAACGACGAGACGGAAATAGAAGCGTTTCGCGAGCATTTGCTGAACCAGCATCCGGCGATTAACGGGCTGTTGTAAGGTGCGTGTCGTCGTCAAGACTTGTGAAGTGGAGGAAATCATCAAGAAATCCCGCTTCCTCGGCATCATCCGCCCTTGCCAGACCGAACGCGAAGCCTTGCTGTTACTGCGAGACTTGCATCAAAGCTATGCGGATGCCAGTCATATCGTTTACGCCTACCGCATCCAGTCGCCGGACGGTCTGATCTGTCGCTTTCACGATGCCGGCGAACCCAGCGGCACCGCCGGCAAGCCGATCTTTCAGCACCTGGAAGGCAAGCAGTTAATCAATCTAGTCGTGGCGGTGATTCGTTATTTCGGCGGAGTGAAACTGGGTGCGGGCGGTTTGACCCGCGCTTACGGCAATGTCGCCAAGCAAGTCATAGAGGCCGCCGACATTGTCGAATACATTGAATTTGTCGAGCTGACATTAAATCTCGATTACCACCGGCTACAAGCGCTGGAATACCAGTTAAAAAAACTGGACGGCAGCATTATCGGCCAGGATTTTTCCGATTCGGTAAGGCTCTCCGTCAAACTACCCAAGAGCAATCTGCCCGCGCTTCGCGCATTCCTGGATTAAAAACAGCTTATAACAAGCCTAGATGACAGCTTTATTTCACTTTTGTTTCTCAAAAGGAAACAAATAATCCACTATTGCCGGTATTGTAAATAAAAAAATAAAGCTTATAGTGAAGTCGTCTTCATTGGTATCGACTGTATTCAGTCTAGGAGCAAAAATGAACAAATCGAACAATCTGTATAAAGACGTACTCACCGGCCTGTTTTTCACCACCGGCGTGTTTGGCTTCATGTCTGGCGAGTTCATCATCTCCACCATGCTATTTGGCGCTGCAACCATCGCCAGCAATCTGGATTTCAGCGACTCGTTTCGCGCTTAAGTTTTGTTGTACCTCCCTCGTTGTTAAGCAGTTAATCTGTTTATTTCAAGCCCGTCAGCCGCCTCTGTGGCTGGCGGGCTCTTTTTAAAACCCTCTTGCTTCACGTATCGTTTCGTAGGCTTTCCTGATTTGCTGAGTCTTTTGCTTGGCCATCTGCATCATTTCCTCGGGTAAACCTTTAGCCACCAACTTGTCCGGATGGTGCTGACTCATCAGGCGCCGATAGGCTTTTTTCACATCGGCATCCTCGGCTGTCGGGGGTATGCCCAACACGGCATAAGCATCCTCCAATTTTGACAGGCCGGACTTAGCCTGGAACTGTTCGCCGGACTGCTGAAAACGATGCTGCGCCTGTACTTGCCCTTTAATAATTTGATATTCGAAACGCGATACACCCAGTTGCGCGCAAATATCCAGCAACAGCTTTTCTTCCTTGGCATCGTAGACGCCGTCGGCAAAAGCCGCCTGAATCTGGATTTCCACGAACATTCGTACCAAATGGGTACGGCGATGACATTCCACGCGAAATTGCCGCAACACTTCCGCCAACGGAAAATCGACCTGCTTGCCTTGCTGAAACAGTTGCACGGCGGCTTCGCGCAGCTCGGGGTTGAGTTCCATGTTGTCCATTACCCGTTTCGCCAACCCGATTTCCTCGTTGGAAACCCGGCCATCTGCCTTGGCGACATGCCCCATCACCGCGAAGGTGGCGGTGAAAAAGGCCATTTGCACGCGCTGCTGGTCGCCAGGATTATATGACTCGCCGGCCATCCCTTCCAGCCCTGCATCGAACTGATGCCCCACCGACGCACCGAAAATCGCCCCCAGCGGTCCGCCCAGCATAAATCCAAACGCCCCACCCACCAACTTGCCCAGCCAACTCATGCGTTTCCTATCCTCAACAGGTTTAATGATAAAATTGCGGCCACTTTTCACTGACTCCACAAACGTATTATGAATGCCCCCGCCGCACTTTACGAATCCTCTCTGCCGCATTTGAAATTGCTCGGCCGCGGCAAAGTCCGCGACATGTACGAAATCGATGACAAACATCTATTGATCGTCACCTCCGACCGGATGTCTGCGTTCGATGTGATCATGCCCGACCCGATCCCCGGTAAAGGCCGCGTATTGACCCGGGTGAGTAATTTTTGGTTTGAAAAAATGCGCGATATTATTCCCAATCATTTAAGCAACGATTTGACGCTGGAAGATGTAATTCCCGATGCCGATCTAAGAGCACAAGTGGAAGGCCGGGCCATCATCGTCAAACGCCTGAAACCGCTGCCGGTGGAAGCCATCGTGCGCGGCTATCTGATTGGCTCGGGTTGGAAGGATTATCAACGCTGCGGAGCAGTGTGCGGCATCGAACTGCCGGCCGGCTTGCAACAAGCGCAACAACTGCCGCAGCCGATTTACACACCGTCCAGCAAAGCCGAAATGGGCACGCATGACGAAAACATCAGCTTCGCCGATACGGTGGCGTTAATGGGCGAGGAACTGGCCGGCAAAGTGCGCGACGCCAGCTTGCAGCTCTACACGACAGCGGCTGATTACGCTCGCGAACGCGGCATCATCATCGCCGATACTAAATTCGAATTTGGCCTGGACGGAGACGGCACACTGTATTTAATCGACGAAGCGTTGACCCCCGATTCATCACGCTTCTGGCCGGTCGAACAATATCAAGTCGGCATCAGCCCACCCAGCTTCGATAAGCAGTATCTGCGCGATTACCTGGAAACATTGGATTGGAACAAAACCGCCCCCGGCCCGAAATTGCCGGAAGAAGTTAGCAGAAAATGCGCTGAAAAATATCGGGAAGCGGAATTGAAACTGGTTGGAAATTGAACTGATCAATCAGGCCGCCATCCCGCGGTAATAGCGGGATGGCCTTAGATCAATAAAACCTAAATCGGCTGGAATTGATAGCCCTGCGCAGTTTGCCAGGACAAATAGACATTATCGCCATCGCTCAACAGAAAAGCGTCGTCCGCGCTTTCCGCCGATTTACCGACGACTTCGGGTTTCGACCAACTCAGTCCGCCATCATTAGACTTAATCAACTGCAACAGATTATGGCTGCCGTCGAATTCCGACCAAACCACTGCTACTTGTTCGCCCTTGGCAAACACGTTGGGATGTTTGGCACCTTGATTGCCAAAACGGTAGGCTGGCGAATAACTTAGACCGCCATCCTTGGAGTGGCCGTAAAACAAGCCTTGTTTATCAGCGGCTCCGCTGAACCATACCGAATGGTAAACGCCATTGTCGGCAATTGACAGGGCCGGACCATGATGCGGACAGGCGTCGATTTTCCAGTTTTCTTGGCTGACGCGCTGCACAGCTCCCGGCGTGTGCCAATCATTAAATTTAACCAATGCATGGTCGCGGATATTGCCGTCATAAACATGCCGCCACAGCACCACCGGCAAATTGTCGGCATCTATTTCCACGCCCAAGCGGCAGCATTCGCAACTATGCGGCGCGACAACCTTGTTGGGGTAAAAACTTTTGCCGCCATTATCCGACCAAGCGTAATACACAGCAGTACCGGCAAACTCTTGCTTAGCGGCCTTGGCTTTTTCTTTATCGCGCGCATCCAGCCAGGCGACGAAAATCTCGCCATTCTTCCCCACCGCCAACGCATCGAAACGGTGACCGATCACATCCGGATTGTCGTTGACCGTCACCGGCTTGGAAAAACTTTTCCCGCCATCCGTCGAACGACTGAAACGAATATGGCCGGTATGGCGTTTTTCCAGGTTCTGGGTCCAGGTCAGATAGATATTACCTTGCGCATCGAGTTTGATTTTTGGCCGGTATTCGCCGCGCGCGGCAATAGCTTCCGGCTCCGCGTTTACCGCAACCGGTGCGGAAAAGCTCGCACCTTTATCGGTAGACGATTGCACATAGATATGATCGCGAACTACCCAAGCCAACCACAGCACACCGCTATTGTCGAAAGTCGCGGTGACCGTCTCGGAACATCCGATGGCCGGACTGGTTTGCAGATCAGCGCATAGCGCTTTTTTGTCGGCATGCTGTTCGTGCTTAGCCGACTCAGCGCCTTGCTGGATTGTAACCGGCTCGTTGGCACATGCGGTCAAAATCAACGAGGTAATCATTGCCAAAGGAAGTTGAAATTTCATCATCGTCTTTTAGTAGGCATCCGGAAAGTTACGAACATTTTTACCCGTTTGACAGGATACAATTAAACTGTGTCATTTAACGCAGAGCAAGGATATGACGCACTCTGTCCTATCCTTGCTGGATACATTCAATACCCGGTTAATAGTTAAATTTCAATTCCGCGATATAGGTGCGCTGCGGAAACACGTGGAACAGCCAATATTTTTCGTTGGTGATATTGTCGATACCTGCTGAAAGCGTCAGTTGCTTGGTCAGTTGATATTTGGCACGGGTATCCACAACGAAAAACGCACTGCCGGTACCGGTGTAGGTATCCGGATTGACGTCGCTGTTATCGATTTGTCCATATTGCTGACTGCTATAGCGTCCGCTGATAGAGGACGTAAAATCCTTAGTCACATGGTATGTGGCGGTGGCACTGGCCCGCCACTCCGGCACTCTAGGCTGATACTTGCCAACCGAAGCCGGCAACGCCGCATTTTTATCGATACGCGAGTTCGCCCACGTCACATTACCCGCCAAATCCAGACCATCGATAACGACATTACTGTGTTCACCGGAAAACTCCCAACCATAGGTGCTAATTTGATCGATGTTCTGCGCATAGGACAGGGTCGAGTTTGCGGTGGGACTGAAAGTGGTCTGACTATAGATGGCATCGTAGACTTTCTCGTGAAACAAGCTCAAGCGCAACGAACCTTCGCTCAAGAAATATTGCGCGGAAAGCTCGGAGGACAATGCTTCTTCAGGCTTTAAAGTTGGATTGGGATTGACGATATTAGATGTCCCACTTACGGTGATATTGGTACCCTGAAACAGTTCGGTCACCGTCGGAAAACGGTAAGCCTGTGCAATAGAACTCGTAAATTTCCAGCTATCTGTTGGCTTCCAGGCCAGCGATGCTTTTGGCGAAAACCGTAAATCACTGCGGTTGGATTGGTTGATCGTTCTGCCATTGGTGCCAGTATTGGTACCATCGAAGGCATTCCAGTTTTCTAATCGCCCGCCCAATGTCAGTGTCCAATCCGGATCAAATGTCCATGCTTCTTGAAGCCAGACAGCATTGGTTTCGGTCTTACCTTGCGAATTGGTATTTAAGCGACCTGGTGCACCGTAGATCCAATTGGAGGTTACATATTGTTGGTTGTTTAATTCGTAAAGATCATGATGAAATCCAAAGCTGACATGGTGCGGTCCCCATGCGGAATCCGGACGCCATATACCTTTGGCATCCACGGTATGCCAACCAGTGTCGTTTAAGCTGGTAAGGGTTCCCGCGCCGCCTGCTGTGGCGAGATTGGGCGCAACAGTGGGAGCGCGTTGCTCATCCTGACCGTAATTGATCACGCTGCCGGTCAATTCCCAATCGAAAATACCGCCGGTGTTCGACTTGAGCGCCATGCCGTGGGACCAATGCATCTGCTGGTAATCGTTCTCGGCAAACGTCGAACCCAGACTGTAGTTTCGTCCGTTCATATTGATTATGCCGCTATTTACCGGCCTTCCGGTACTGGCATTGCGCAAGTAGCTATTAAAGCCACCGCTTTCGTCGTTTTGCCACAAACCCAATGTGTACGAGGCTTTTAGGGTTGGCGTGATGTCGTAAGCCAACTTCCATTTAAAATTATCCTGCACCGTATGTCTGATATTACCTTCACCGATGGCAAATATCCGTTGCGTGCCCGTTCTATCGACATCGCCGACGGCACCAGTTACCGGTACGCCACCCGTGCCGGAACTAGTGGGAAGATAGGTATAGCTAATAGGCTGACTATGCGCATCCAAATGACTGACATCAAAGCGCCAAGAAAAATCGCCGTGTCGGCTACCTAGATTTGCCGTGTATTGTTGCGAATCATAGACGTCTGTATGGCCGTAAACATCGTATTCCTGCCAAGTCGACTGCACGCCGCCACCGGCCTCAAATTTCTCGGGCATCCGCGTCGTAATATCAATAACACCACCGATCGAGTTACCGCCGTAGGCTGCGGAAAACGGTCCGTACATCACATCAACCCGCTCGATTTCCGACGGCGATACCATATTCCAGCGCGGCGAACCGGTCATACCGTTGTTATTGCCCAGTAGCGACGATAGCAAAATGCCGTCGGCATAAATCAAGCTGCGCGCACTGGAACCGGTCCCGGAAGTGCGCATCGACACCGGCATTTCCTTGTCGCCGATATAACGTTTGCGCACCAGAATATTAGGTAGATACTTGATCGCATCCTCGGTGTTCATCACGTTGATGGTATCTTCCATCTTCTCGCGGGTAACGCTTTCGGTCACAGCAGGCAATTTATATTTTTCTGTGGCTGTTTGCGTAGCGGCTTTTTCGCTTTCGGCAGTCACAGTCATTTCCGGCAATACAGCGGTTTGATTGCTACCGGTTTTGTTGTCCGGCTTGCCATCTTCAGTCGCCGAGACTCCCGGTAACACAGTGAGCAGCATCGCTCCCAATAAACAGGGCTTGGCGCTAAGTTTGAATTTTGCGTGTTTCATAGGTTAAAAATTGCGAAGGTATGCGATTTGTTATTTCTAAGGACTGATTGTCGGCAAAAGCGCTATTTAAAACACCAAGGGTTTTGGGTGATCTCACACACTTTAAAACAACCGTTTGTAGAGATAAGCAATTTTCAACCCTTAATAAATTATTGCTTTTTTATCAATCAATTAATAAAAAACATCATCAAATACGCTACGCAAATAACCCATTTATGCGGCAAATGCCTCATGTGAAATAAGCCATATAACACAGTTTATTTTATTCACTCCCGCCATACCCTCTGTTTTGGCGCTTAACCTTAAAACCTCAGCAACACATCAGGTAGCAACTGGAACCGGTCCCACCCAAAAAAACAAAAAACCCTTGCCAGCTTTAGCCGACAAGGGTTTTCAGAGACTAAGCAAGCAATACTTATTCGTCCGCGTCTAACTCATCGGCGGAGAGTTTTTTGCCTGGAAAATAGTTAGGCGCAACGCTGATCAGGATCGTCAGTAAAGTGGCGACATAAGGCACAGACTGCACCGCCAATACCGCCATCCACAGCCGGCCACTCAAGTTGTCGAAATGCTCGATGGAGCGCATCGCCAGAATACCGGCGACGAGTAAGGTCAGCAGTAACAACTCCTGCCAAATGATCAACAACCCCGCCACCAACGGCCCTTGTTGCTCGTATTTTGGCGTGCGCATGAAGGGCTTGCCGGAGGTGAACAAACCCTGCAAGGTACCGCGTGCCACAGTATGCGTCAGCGACAAACCCGCCAACGCCGCACCTAAGGCATGCAGCATCGAACAAGCCACCCGCGCTTTGTACAACCACAAACCGCGCAAAATCTTGAATGCAAACAAGCCTATGGTCGGCAACAAGAACGCGTTTACCGGCAGTTCGCTGTGAATAGGATCCGACACGATCAGCGCGGTCAATATCAAACTGGTCCCGGTAAACAACAACGCCAGCGCATCGGAAAACCAGGGCAACCAACCCGCCACAAAGTAATAACGCTGCGCGGAGGTCAGCGAAGACTTTTTGTTAGGCAAGAAATGCCGCCAATGCTTTTTGATGATCTGCATAGCGCCGTATACCCAGCGGAAACGCTGCGTCATATAACCAGAGAAGGTGTCCGGCATCAGACCGCGACCAAAAGACTCCTTGCAGTACACCGAGTCGTACCCGGCTTCGTAAAGACGCAAACCCAATTCGCTATCCTCACAGATGCACCATTCGCCCCACGGACCGACTTTGTCGAAGGCCGACTTGCGGACCATGGTCATCGTGCCATGCTGAATGATGGCGTTGAATTCGTTACGCTGCACCATGCCAATATTAAAGAAGCCGGCATACTCCCAGTAGCAAATATCCTTGAAAGTACTTTGACCGGAATCGCGATAATCCTGCGGAGACTGCACAAAGCCGACATTTTCCTGGTCGAAATACGGCACCATCGCTTTCAACCAATCCGGGCTCAAGATGTAATCGCTATCGATCACTGCGATGATTTCTGCGTCTTCGGCGGTATTGGTCAACGCATAATTGATCGCACCGGCTTTGTAACCTGGCCAATTATCCAAATGGAAGAAGCGGAATTTCGGGCCAAGGCGGTCGCAATCATCACGCACTGGTTGCCAAACTGTCGGATCCTTGGTGTTGTTATCCATCACCAATACTTCATAGTTCGGATAGTCGACCTTAGCCAACGCATTCAGGGTTTTCCGCACCATTTCCGGTGGCTCGTTATGAATCGGCAAATGGATGGACACTTTCGGATAACGAAAATCCGCCGAAGGCGTTAACGGCGTAAACGTCCGCCGGCCTTTGCGGTGCCAAATGACTTCGGCTATCTCCAGACTCTCGGTCAATAACACCAAGATTGCCATAGCCTGCATCATTAGCAAAATGGCCCAGAACACCACCGAAAAGCTGGTCTGATATTGCGCGGCCGCGATTGACGCCGACCAGAACAAGACCGATGCCGCCAAGTTGGCAACGATACCGAAGAAAAATTTGCCCGGCAGCTTCAGACTCTTACGAGTGAACAAGAAGGCCGCCATCAAGATAATACTGAGTACCGCAGCCCCACTGGCCCAGTTGCGCCAGGTCGGGTTTGCTAAGACATCGCCTTCCATCGGGAATTTCGGCTGCCGGTCGGCATTGAATAAGCCCCAATAAGCACCGGCGGTACCTTCCAGCTTGATCTTCCAAGGCTGGTCAAACGCTTCGACCACGTAATAAATCACGTTTTCCGCCGTCGCCCGGTTCAGGAATTCGCGCAAAAACTTAGCTTGATTCGCCAACGATGCGCTGGCGGCTTTTTGCGGCGGACCGTCGGACGGCCAACCCACCTCGGTGATCACGATGGTTTTGTTGGGGTACAACTGCTGCAATTCGTAATAACGCTTGAACACATATTCGACCGCATTATCGCCTTCCGCACCTTTGGGTAAATCTACCGGCACACCTTCCCAATAGGGCAGAATGTGCACAGCGATGTAATCGACTTCCGCCGCCAAGGCCGGATTGGATACCCAGATATCCCAGGTTTCAGCTGTGCTAACCGGCTTCCAGGTGCGTTTTTTTACTTCGCGAATATACTCGATCAGTTCGTTGGCTTTGCCAGCTACCTCAGCCTTAACATCCGCCTCAATTTTCAGTTGCAAATCTTGTTCGCTCATTGAGCCAGAAAATTCTTGACGAACTTTCTGCGCGATGGGGCCACTAACCTTGTTTCTGTAACGCAACAAGGATTCGTTACCAACCAGCGTGCGGACAATAGTTTTTGGATATTGATTGGTTAGATTGATCAGACTTTCGACTTCGCGCTGATTTTTATCCAGCCGCTTCTGCGTGTTCTCTAATTTTTTTTGCGGATCGTCCTCAGAGCTGTCGTCATCAACCAAATCCACCCAACACCCCATCGCCAGGTTGATTGCATTCTTGGCCGTCAACTCAGGCACAACCTCCATGCCCTCCAACGAGGTATAAGTTCTTATCGAATGGGCTTTACCGGACAACAACTCCAGATCGGATTGAATTTGCTCCCTGGTGGGAAATACGCCGTCCGCAGGATTGAAATCGCGGCTCTTGGGGTTAAAGGTCACCCCCATCATGGTATCGCTCCAGGATGGCAGTTTTAACGGGTTATTGACGTAAGACCAGATACCCAGGTTGATGACAACCAGTAGCACCAAGGTGAAAAATGTGGCAATTTTGGCTTTCATTTCGACAGAAAGACTCCGCGTTAGAGGGTTATTAGAATCAGTATTTTTATAGTTTTTTACGGCATCACGCAGCCATTCCGTCGGCAAATTAAAATGGGTTTGCTACGGTATCTGATTTCGACAGAGCGCCTGGCGCGTGTCTAAGCGGGCCACGCATTCCTGTCAGGTAACAGATTTACCAACAAAACACAGCGGCATTTAGGAACCCGCCCAAGGGCAAACCCCGGCGACGCTCATACCGGGCAAGGAGCCGGTATTGAATGCCGCCACGCTTAGCTCAACCTTAAGCAGGTTGCGGGAAAACTTTTACTTCAATGAAAGGGTTTCTACGCGGCCTTTCATTTCAATATTAAGTTTGTCTTCTTTAGCCAGCCAACCGATCGCTCGCTGTACGTCGTTCTTACCCAAGCCGGTTTCGGTTGTGACTTTATTAACGCTAGCTTCGCCATGCGTATGCAAATATTGCCAGACTGCTCCAGCTGCTTCGCCAATTGTATCCACCATTTCAACTCCTCATCATTTAAACAACAAAAAAAATCGGGGGGTTTTAGTCGTGCTATCCAGCCTCACGCGGCATAAGCCGCAGCAAAAGCCAGTCAGCACAACTAACGCTCATCAGGCAGCACAATATTAAGTTCCAGGGTTTCCTGGTTTCCATCCTGTTCAAAATTAACGGTAATGGCATCCTGCCCGACATTGACATATTTACGGATCACCGCCAACAATTCTTGTTGCAACTCGGGCAAATAGGACGGCTGATTTCTGGATGCACGCTCATGGGCGACCAGAATTTGCAATCTTTCCTTAGCCAGCGATGCCGTATTGGTTTTCGAGGATCTGAAATAATCTAAGAGACTCATCACTTGCTCCCGAATAGCTTACTGAATAAGCCCTTTTTCTCTTCCTCAATAAAACGATGTGGTTTGGTTTCGCCCAAGTAACGCGCCACGATGTCCGCATAAGCCTGACCTGCATCGCTCTGCTCGTCGAGGATGACCGGCGTACCGGAGTTTGACGCATTCAACACAGACTTGGACTCAGGGATAACGCCCAACAAATGTAACGACAAAATTTCCTGTACATCGTCAACGCTGAGCATCTCACCCAATTTCACCCGATCCGGCGAATAGCGCGACAACAACAAATATTCCTTGATCGGCTCTTCGCCATTCTCGGCGCGGCGCGATTTACTGGACAAAATACCCAGCATCCGATCCGAATCTCTGACGGACGAGACTTCCGGGTTAGTGACCACAAACGCGTCATCAGCGAAGTACATGGCAAGTGTAGCACCGCGCTCTATTCCTGCCGGCGAGTCACAAACGATGTATTTAAAGTCTTTGGACAACTCTTCCAGAATTTTGCCGACGCCTTCCGTCGTTAATGCATCTTTATCACGGGTTTGCGATGCCGGCAATATAAATAACTGGTCGCAACGCTTGTCTCTGATCAAGGCCTGATTTAAGGTGGCCTCGTTGTTGATCACATTAACCAAATCATAAACCACGCGACGCTCACAGCCCATGATTAAGTCGAGGTTACGCAGCCCCACATCGAAATCGATCACAGCGGTTTTATGTCCACGCTTCGCTAAGCCCATCGCGATAGCGGCGCTGGTTGTGGTTTTGCCCACACCACCTTTTCCCGATGTTACTACGATAATTCTGGCCAATGTTGTTCCTCCAAGAAAAGCTTAAATATCTTTGATAATCAGAGTCTGGTTATCCAGACTGATCTGTACGGGCTTGTGCGCGGGATACTTGCTCAAATCGTCGCTGAGCTGGTAAATGCCGGCTATCGAAATCAATTCGGCTTGCAAATCCGAACAAAAAATACGGCTGTTGACGTTACCCAGCACACCGGCTAACGCTCGTCCACGTAAGGAGCCGTAAATATGAATATTACCTTCCGCCATGATTTCCGCGCCGGCACTAACGGTTGCGGTGACGATCAAGTCGCCTTTGGCATAAACCCGCTGACCCGAGCGTATCGGCTGGGTGACTAACTTATTTTCTATTGATTGACTAGCTTGCTTTTGCTCTTCCGGCGCGGGTGTCGGCAACGTTTTTGCCGGCGCTTTGTTGACCAGGGGCGCATTGCTGCCGTGCAGGGAATGCTGAGGCAAATTCATAGCCAAGGCGTCGCCGTTCTGTTGTTCGTTGCCGCCGCGCAGCCCTATCGGCATGAAGCCGTGCTGACGGACGATAGCAACTATTTCGGTGAAATCAATTGGCAGGTTTTGCGCGTTAAGTTTTTGCAGATCGATCAGCAATGGCGAGTTTTTAAAAAACTCGGGGGCCTGAACCACCTTTTCCTTGAGCTGTTGATCGATCAGAGAGATATCGTTACTGGCTAACAGCAACACCGGCACCGTCAGAGACGTGCTTTTAAACTCCAAAGCTGTTTTTTGCGAAGTAGGTGCGCCGGTTGACATCGAGTTTGGAAAATCCGCTACTGAATGTCCGAAATACTATCATTTTCCGTGACAAAAAGCACAGTTCCTTACAGTAAAAACAAGGTTGCCAAACCCAAAAATGCCATGAATCCAACCACATCGGTAACGGTGGTCAGTAACACACCGCCAGCCAGAGCAGGATCCACACCGATCTTGTCCAACAACACCGGAATCGCCACGCCGGATAAAGCTGCGCATACCAAATTGATCAACATCGCCACACCAAGTAGCATACCGATATGCGGATTATGGAACCACAACCCGGCCACTACCGCCACCACAACAGCCCATACCAAACCGTTTAACAGGCCCACGGAGACCTCTTTAAACAAAAGACTCACAGCATTACTGGTGGTGACCTGCCGCAAGGCTAAACCTCTGACAACCAGTGTCAACGTCTGACTACCGGCGATACCGCCCATACTGGCAACAATCGGCATTAATACCGCCAGAGCGACGATTTGCTGAATGGTAGCCTCAAACAAATCGATGACCGAAGCCGCCAGGAACGCGGTAAGCAAATTCACGCCCAACCAGAGCGCACGGCGCTTCGCACTACTAAACACCGGCGCAAACATGTCCTGCTCTTCGCTTAAGCCGGCCATACTCATTAAAGAGTGATTGGCTTCCTCACGAATCAAACCCACGACATCGTCGATAGTGATACGCCCCAATACCTTGCCGTCATCCGCCAAAACCGGCGCGGACAACAATTTCCGCCGTTCGAACAATCCAGCGACGTCGCGGCTGGGCATGCTGTAAGGAATGCCGGAACTACGGGCATCCATAATCGACTCAACCTTGGTGTGCGGATCATGGGTCAACAATTGATTAATCGGCAACAAGCCCTGAAACTGCTCTTTGCGGTCCACCACGATTAGACTGTCTGTAGCGGTCGGCATATTCCCGCGCAAGCGTAAATAACGCGTCACCACATCCAGCGTCACATCGGCGCGAATGGTCAATACATCGTCGGACATCAAGCCGCCAGCAGTATGCTCGTCGTAGCTAAGCGCCTTTTCGATGCGATTGCGGTTATGTACGCCGATCGATTCCATCACTTGCGACAGCAACGGCTCGGGCAATACATGCAGCAAATCGACCATGCCGTCAGCACCCATGGATTCGGTAGCAGCTATCAAATCCTTTCTATCGGTGATTTTCAGCAAGCTGCTGCCCACTTCGACATTTATTTCAACCAGAATTTCGCCGATCACGCTGGGCGGCATCACTGCCCACAGCTTGGCGCGCAGTTCCGGCTCCAACGACTCGAGAATATGCGCCGCTTCCGCCGGGTATAAGGAACGCACTAAGTTCCTAATCTCGATCAGAGAGTCTTTTGCCAGCACTTCGATGGCGCGATCTAAAAGATGCTCGGTATTTTCAAGCTTTGCTGCTGATGTCATGGGTAAAAACCAAGAAATTGGGCTGGATAGTTGCGTTAACGCAATTCCCGATGCCTGACGATAACGTTAGGAGTAATAGTTTGAAAGTGCTTACTTAATGCCTCAACCAAGTAAACCGAACGATGTTGACCGCCGGTACAACCGATCGCTATGGTTAAATAACTGCGATTATCCGACTCGAAGCGCGGCGCCCAGCGACCGATGAAATAACCTATGTCATGCAGAAACTCTTTGACGATCACTTCGTTCTGCAAAAAATCGATGACCTCGGTGTGTTTGCCGGTCAATCCTCGCAACTCCGGCGCCCAATAGGGATTGGGCAAACTGCGGGCATCGAACACAAAGTCGGCATCCAACGGAATACCGTATTTAAAACCGAAAGACTGAAACAAAATCGACAAAGAACTTTTGCCCTTTTCACCCAAACGGTTTTTCAGTAAATCCCGTAACTGATGATAGTGGGTGTAACTGGTATCGATGACTATGTCGGCACGCGTCGCCACCGGCCGCAGCATTTCCCGTTCGATTTCCAGAGCCTCACGCAGCGGCCGGCTTTCGGTCGTCAACGGATGGCGGCGGCGCGTTTCGCTGTAACGCTTCAGAATAATATTCTCGTCCGCTTCCATATAAACCAATTCGCAATCGATGCCTTTGTTGCGAATAAAACTCAAACTATCCGGAAAATCCGCCAACTTCTGGTTACGGTTTCTGGCATCGATACCGATAGCGGTTTTACTGTAGGTCGCCGGATCTTTCAGCATCACATGATCGACAAAATCGTCGAGCAAGGTCACGGGAAGATTGTCGATACAGTAATAGCCGCAATCTTCCAACGTATCTAGGGCAATACTCTTACCCGATCCCGATAAGCCGCTAACAATGACTAGTTTCATATCCAAACCGATACAGAGCAAATTACCTTATCCACTCTGTACCGCTCGACCTCAACTTAACGATGGTTCTGATTTTTTTCTTTATGTTTGACGATTTGTCTATCGAGTTTGTCGACCATATTGTCGATAGCCGCGTACATATCTTCTTGTACATCTTCGGCATACAGTTTGGCACCGCTGATTTGCACGGCTGCTTCGGCTTTTTGCTCAAGCTTCTCAACGGTCAAAATGACGTGAACATCAACGACATTGTCGAAATGACGTTTGATTTTGCTAATTTTTTCATCCACGTAGGCTTTTAATGCTTCGGTGACTTCTACGTGATGACCTGTGATACTGACTTGCATGGAATACTCCTGTTTTTAAAAATTATTCTTCCAGATTGATCAAATGTGCCTTTTCCGCTGGCTGGTTGAAGGAATGGACATCGCTTCCCGATATTTGGCAATGGTGCGGCGCGCGACATTAATGCCCTTCTCATTCAATAAGTCCGATATTTTACTATCGCTCAATGGCTTGGCCGGGTTTTCACTGCCGACCAACTCTTTTATCAGCGCCCGAATCGCGGTCGCCGAACACTCTCCCCCGCCATCGGTACTGACATGGCTGGAGAAAAAATATTTAAACTCGATCACACCGTGCGGGGTGTGCATGTATTTTTGCGTGGTGACCCGAGAGATCGTCGATTCGTGCAATTCCAATTCCTCGGCAATATCGCGCAAGACCATCGGCTTCATCGCAATCGCGCCGTGCTCGAAAAAATCGCCTTGTTTTTCGACAATGCTTCTCGCCACACGCAACAAGGTGTCGTTACGACTATGCAGGCTTTTAATAAACCAACGCGCTTCCTGCAGATGGTTTTTCATGCTGACATTGTCATGGCTATTGTCGGCACGTTTGATCATCCCGGAATAAAAAGGATTGACGCGCAATTTGGGCGCTATCTCCGGGTTTAGATTAACCTGCCACTGCCCATTCACTTTGGCAACAAACACATCCGGCACCACATATTCGACGTCCGAATCCTGCAAGCGTGCGCCAGGTTTGGGGTCCAGGGTTCGAATCAGCGCCAGCACGCCTTTCATCACGTCCTCAGTCAAGCCAACCCGTTTCATCAACCGGGCTTGGTCGCAACTGGCCAACAAATCCAAATGCCTATGCACGAACTCCAAAGCTTCCGACCGATAAGGCGTCGTAACCGGCAATTGCTGTAGCTGTAAGCCCAGACAATCGGCCAAATCCAGCGCAGCCACACCGACGGGGTCAAAGTTTTGCACCATATGCAGCACAGCCAAAACCTCATCCATTTCCAAGCCTTCCAGTTGATCCTGCAAGCCCTGAAAAATATCAGTCAATTCGCTAGTCACATAACCATCGTCATTGACGGCGTCGATGATAGCCGTGGCAATTGCATAATCGCGGTCCGAGATCGGAATCAGTTCCAACTGCCAGACCAGATGATCGCGTAAAGACTCTGACTTACCGCGAAAGGCCTCAAACTCCGGACTATCGCCCTCATCGCCGCCGCTGGGCAACGAACTTTCGTAAACGTCGTCCCAACTGACATCGACCGGTAACTCATCCGGCATATCCGTTTGCGAGCCCTCGCTGGTCTGCTGATCGGTGTTTTCCAGCTTTTTGTCCCTGAACTCGAGATTCGGCAGCTCCTCTTCATCGATCTCCAACATCATGTTGGATTCCAGGGCTTGCTGGATTTCCTGTTGTAAATCCAAAGTCGACATTTGCAACAGCTTGATGGCCTGCTGCAATTGCGGCGTCATGGTCAGACTCTGACCGATACGGAGTTGTAGAGATTGCTTCATGACTATTCGAATTTCATAAACTAAATTTCTCGCCCAGATACACTCTACGCACCTCTTCGTTATCCACCAACTGGCGCGACTGGCCTTCGGCGATAACCTTCCCATTGTTCAAAATATAAGCGCGATCACAAATCTCCAATGTCTCCCTCACTTTGTGCTCGGTAATCAAAATACCGATACCACGGTGCTTCAAGTGAGCAATGATTTTTTGCAGCTCCAGCACTGAAATCGGATCGACCCCGGCAAACGGCTCGTCCAGCAGGATAAACTGCGGCTCGCTCGCTAGCGCCCTGGCAATTTCCACCCGGCGCCGTTCGCCGCCTGACAAACCCAGCGCCACCTGATTCCGCAAGTGGTTGATATTAAACTCTGTCAGTAACTCGTCAATCAACAACTCGATTTGCCCATCGGTCAAATCGGCCCGAATCTGCAATACCGCGCGTAAATTGTCGGCCACACTCAACTTACGGAACACCGAAGCCTCTTGCGCCAGATAACCTATTCCCAAGCGCGCCCGCCGGTGCATCGGATGATGCGTGATGCGCTGCTCGTCGAGAAAAATCTCGCCGCTATCGGCTTTGACCAAACCCACCATCATGTAAAAGCTGGTGGTTTTGCCGGCTCCGTTCGGGCCCAGCAAACCTACTACTTCCCCGGTGTCCACCCGCAGGCTGACCCCATCGACCACATTTCGGTTGTTGTAGCGTTTAAACAGCTGTTCCGCAACCAATCGCGCCATTATTGCGCCTGCTTGGGCTTAGGTTTAATAACCGAGTGCACGCGCTTGCCGTCGGATTGCGCCTCACCAGCCTTCAGCAAGGAGTTTTTGGTATCGTACTCGATATACTCACTGGATTGTTTGGCGTCACCCTGCCAGACCGAGGCATTTTTCATAAATTTCAGCAAATTCTGGTCGGGATAAAATTCGTTGATCAAACCTTCCCCGTGCATTTCTTCCTTGCCAACCGCCGGCAACTGCTTGAATCGCGACGGTTTACCGGTGGCAATCAATTTGATAATCGCGCCATCCTTCAGATAAACCACCAACTTGTCGCCATCGATTCTAATCGTCCCTTGAGTAGCAACCACATTGCCGGTATAGGTGCTGATCTGCGCCTTTTCGTCGTAAACCGCATTATCCGAGTCGATGTAGATGGGTTGCTCGGAATCCGACTCCAGACCAAACGCCACCCGTGCCGAGAATAACAGGCCTACACCGACCATTTTACTTAATTTCATAGCGACCTTTCACTTTGGACAACAATTTCAGGTGAATCGGACTAACAAAAGTCGCTTCCATTCCTACTCCCGCCGTTTTGTTGGGCGGGCTGATGATCTCCGCCCACGCCTGTGTCTCCGCATAATGGCTGGCGAGTTTCACCCGCAAATCCGATGTATTGATGGTCAGCGCCGAATTGGTTTTCGAGGCTTCCCGGTTGATATAAGCACTACCGTTGAGTTGTAAATTATCGCCGTCCGCCGCCATCACGCCGCTGTCGGCCCTGATCAGCCAAGGCATCTGGTTGGGGTTATACAAAGTCATCACCGGCTTTTCCAGATGCGTACTGCCGTCGGCTTTAAAGTGCTGCATTTTTTCCGCGGCCAATTCGCTTTTCGGCACGCCGTCAATATTCATCTCTTTCTTGAAATAACCCAAACTAAAAAAATCCGGGCTATTCTCGGCAATTTTCATTTCGGCGTCACGTTCCTCATTCAACTGCACCAGCCACCATGACAACAATGCGGCCAAGCCGACATAAATAAAAATCTGGAGATTTTTCAGTACGGTCATAAATAGGTTTGCAGCACGCCGTCAAAGCTACCTTGGACTTGCATGATTAAATCGCATACTTCCCGAACCGCGCCTAAACCGCCGGCAGTATGGGTTTGCCAATGAGCATAATTTTTTAGCACGAAATTAGCATCTTGCACCGCGACCGCGAAACCCACTTGCCGCATAACCGGCAAATCCAGAATGTCGTCGCCGATATACGCCACTTGTTCCGGCGTTAGGACCAGACGCTGCAAAATTTCCGCGAATGCCGCGCGCTTGTTCTCGTGACCTTGGTAGACGAGCTCGACCCCAAGACTCTGCATACGCAGCGCGACCGAATTGGATTTGCGGCCGGAAATCACCGCCACTTCCACACCGGTCTGCCGCAACAATTTAATACCATGCCCGTCACGCGCGTGAAAACATTTGTATTCTTTGCCGTTATCGTCGAAAAACAAACGACCGTCGGTCAGCACCCCATCCACATCCAAAATCAACAGCTTTAGCTGCTTAACAATACTCAGTAATTGGGAATTTAAATCGAACATCACTCGTCACTCTTCAGACTATGCCGGCCCGCAGCAAATCGTGCATATTCAACGCGCCCAACAATTTTTGTTGGCTGTCGACGACCAGCAGGGCATTGATTTTTTTACTTTCCATGATTTGCATGGCTTCCGCCGCCAACATATCCACATCGATCACTTTACAAGGACCGGTCATCACTTCGGCGATGCGTGTCGCATGCACATCCAGATTTTTTTCCAGCATGCGCCGCAAGTCACCGTCGGTAAATATCCCGGCGACCCGGCCTTCGCCATCGACCACTGCGGTCATGCCCAGCTTCTTGCCGGTCATTTCCAGCAATGCATCGCTCACTAAAACGCTATCAGTGACCACCGGCACTTCAGTACCGCGGTGCATGATGTCGTTAACCTGCAACAACAAGCGCTTACCCAAGCTACCGCCTGGATGCGATAAAGCAAAATCGTCACGGGTAAATCCCTTGGTTTCCAATAACGACACGGCCAACGCATCGCCCATCACCAATGCCGCGGTGGTGCTGGCAGTGGGCGCCAAACCCAACGGACAAGCCTCTTGTTCGACAGCAACATTGATGTGTACGCTGGCAAACCGGGCCAAAGCCGATTCCGGATTGCCGGTCAACGCGATCAGCGGCACGCCTAGTCGCTTAATAATAGGCAATATCGTCAGGATTTCTTCGGTTTCGCCGGAATTGGACAAAGCCAGCACCACGTCCTGCCGGGTAATCATGCCCAGATCGCCGTGACTGGCTTCTCCCGGATGCACAAAAAAAGCCGGGGTGCCGGTACTAGCCAGCGTGGCGGCAATTTTACCGGCAATATGCCCGGATTTACCCATGCCGGTGACCACCACCCGGCCTTTACAGGCCAGCAGCAAACGGCAGGCGCTAACAAATTGTTCATCGATGCGTGCAGCCAAGCCGGCAACCGCCTGCATTTCGGTCTGAATCACCGCCAACGCCAACGCCTGTATGTCTTGATCACAACCCACGCAAATTAACTCCACGCACCGAAACAAAAAGGAACCATTATTGCATGTTATTAACCGACTTTTCACCCCAAGTCATTGACTTATTCTCGGCCAGTCATAGAAAATAGCCTGCTCCCAATCCCAAAACTCTTTTGATTCCGGTAGATGGCCAATAGCGCAAGTCCTGAAGACAATATCGTTTCGATTAGTAACTTGAGCTTTTCCAGAGGCCCCAGAAAAATTTTCGACGCCGTCAGCCTGGAAATTCAGCGCGGCAAAGTCACGGCCATCATGGGCCCCAGCGGCACCGGCAAGACCACGCTATTGAAATTGATCGGTGGTCAGTTGACCCCGGATCGCGGCCAAATTCATGTGGACGGGCAAAATGTTCACCGCCTGAAAACTCGCGAACTCTACGAATTGCGCAAACGCATGGGCATGCTATTCCAAAGCGGCGCCCTGCTCACGGACATGAGCGTCTACGATAATGTGGCGTTTCCCATGCGCGAACACACCCATTTGCCGGAATCGATGATCCGCACTTTAGTATTGATGAAGCTGCACGCGGTGGGCCTACGCGGCGCGCGCCATTTAATGCCCAACGAATTATCCGGCGGCATGGCCCGACGGGTGGCTTTGGCACGTGCGATTGCTCTCGATCCGCTGATGATCATGTACGACGAACCGTTTACCGGCCAGGATCCGATTTCCAAGGGCGCACTGGTGCACTTGATCAAGTCGCTGAACACCACGCTGGGCCTGACCAGTATCATCGTCTCGCACGATGTACAAGAAACCGCTGCCATCGCCGATTACATTTATGTCTTGTCCGGCGGCAAAATCATCGGCCAGGGTACCCCACAAGAGTTACAGCAGTCCGATTCGGAGTGGGTACAACAGTTTATGCACGGCGATGCCGACGGCCCTGTACACTTTCACTATTCGGCGCCTGATTATCTCGACGACCTGCTGGCCAGCAAATAACCACCTTGTATTCATCAATGTTTCAATTTCTGCAAAATCTAGGAAAAACCACTCGCAGCAGCTTTGCCAAGCTCGGCCGTGCCTCGTTTTTTCTGAGCCACACCTTAGCCGGCATCAGTGATGTGGTGCCGCGCCCCAACTTGCTGATCAAGCAGGTGTATTCGGTCGGCGTTTTGTCATTTCTGATTATCACCATCTCCGGCCTGTTCGTCGGCATGGTTTTAGGTTTGCAAGGCTTTAACATTCTGTCGGACTTCGGCGCCGAGGAATCGCTGGGGGTCATGGTCGCGGCGTCATTGGTACGCGAACTGGGACCTGTGGTATCGGCACTTTTGTTTGCCGGCCGGGCCGGCTCTGCATTAACCGCCGAGATCGGCTTGATGAAGGCCACCGAACAACTATCAGGCATGGAAATGATGGCTGTCGATCCGATCAAGCGCATTATTTCGCCGCGCTTTTTAGCAGGTTTTTTATCGATGCCATTGCTGGCCGCCTTGTTTAGCGCCATCGGCATCATGGGCGGCCATCTGGTCGGCGTGGGCATGCTGGGCGTTGACGACGGCGCATTTTGGGCGCAGATGCAAGCCAGCATCGATTTTCAAGAAGACATCATGAACGGCATTCTGAAAAGCGTGGTGTTCGGTTTTGTGGTGTCCTGGATAGCCTTATTCGAAGGTTACGACGCGATTCCTACTTCAGAAGGCGTCAGCCGCGCCACCACTCGCACTGTGGTCAATTCGGCCTTCTCGGTTCTGGCACTCGATTTCATTTTAACCGCACTCATGTTTGGAGACATTTAACATGCAGCATTCCAAGACCCAGGATACTCTGGTCGGTTTTTTTGTCGCCAGCGGCGTTGCCGCCTTGTTTTACATGGCGTTGCAAGTCAGCAATCTCGGCAGCTACACCGGCAACGACAGTTACACCGTGATCGCCCACTTTCAAAATAGCGGCGGCCTGAAAGTTAAATCCCCGGTGTCCGTGGCCGGCGTGCGTATTGGCCGCGTTTCAGCAATTCGACTGGATAAGGACAGCCACGAATCCATCGTGGAAATGCGCATCGAATCGCAATACAACAATCTACCCAGCGATTCCGGCGTCAGTATTTATACCGCCGGCCTGCTGGGCGAACAGTACGTCAGCCTGGACCCCGGCTCGTCGGAAGAATATTTGAAGGATAAAAGCACCATCGACATCACCAGCTCGGCGATTGTGCTGGAAGAAATGATAGGCAAATTCATGCTGAACAAAGCGGAAGGCAAATAATGTCCAAGCTGACATTAACCGAACAGTCTCCCGGCCACTTTACCGTGGAAGGCAGCCTGACTTTTGCCAGCATCGACAAACAAACCTTGCAATCCTTTAAGTTTTTGAAAGGCATGGATAGCATGTGCATCGATCTGGCCAAGGTACAGACCACCGATAGCGCCGGTCTGGCCTTGATGATCGAATGGATCAGGCTCAGCCGCATGGGCCGGGTCAAGCTGTCTTTCAAGAACATCCCTGCTCAGCTGCTGGCATTAGCCAAACTCAGCGGCTTAGACGAAACCGAATATTTTGCAATCCACACGCATTAAGCTGCGTTCCAATTTACAAACCAATAAAAATCCATGGATAAATTACTGATTACCGGCGGTCAACCGCTGCACGGCGAACTGAGAATCTCCGGCGCCAAAAACGCCGCTCTGCCTATTCTCGCCGCCACCTTGTTGTCCGATGTGCCGGTCAGCGTCGGCAACATTCCGCATTTGCACGACATTACCACCACCATGGAATTGTTGGGACAAATGGGCGTGCGCCTGACCGTCGACGAAAAAATGAACATCGAAGTCGATACCAGCACCATCGATAAGTACGAAGCGCCATACGAACTGGTGAAAACCATGCGCGCCTCGATTCTGGTATTAGGACCGTTACTGGCCCGTTTCGGCGAAGCCTATGTCTCGCTGCCCGGCGGTTGCGCCATCGGCACCCGACCGGTGGATATTCACATCGACTCGCTGCTCAAAATGGGCGCCGATATTACTGTCGAAGCCGGTTATATCCACGCCAAGGTTAAGCGCTTGAAAGGCTGTCATCTGGTGCTGGATAAAGTCACCGTAACCGGCACCGAAAACATCCTGATGGCCGCCACGCTGGCCGAAGGCATCACCATCATCGAAAACGCCGCGAAAGAACCGGAAGTCACCGATCTGGCGCATTTTTTAAACAAAATGGGCGCCAAAATTACCGGCGTCGGCACCGACATACTGACCGTGGAAGGTGTGGAAAGACTGGGCGTGGAAGGTTTGCATTACGACATACTGCCAGACCGTATCGAAACCGGCACGTATTTGGTGGCCGGCGCCATCAGCCGCGGCCATGTCAAACTGAAAAACACCGACCCATCAACGCTGGACGCAGTTCTGGTGAAACTGAAAGAAGCGGGCGCCGACATTACCTGCGGTGAAAACTGGATCGAACTGAATATGCACGGCAAACGCCCGAAAGCCGTTACCGTGCGCACTGCGCCTTATCCGGCTTTCCCGACCGATATGCAGGCCCAGTTCACCGCGTTGAACTCGGTTGCCGAAGGCGTGGGCTTGATCACCGAAACCGTGTTCGAAAACCGCTTCATGCACGTCCAAGAACTGCAACGGATGGGCGCACAAATCAGGTTGGAATCCAACACCGCTATCTGCACCGGCAGTACTCAGTTAAAAGCCGCACCGGTGATGGCTACCGACTTACGGGCGTCCGCCAGCCTGGTCTTGGCAGGACTGGTTGCAGAAGGCGAAACCCTGGTGGACCGGATTTACCATATCGACCGTGGCTACGATCACATCGAAGAAAAACTGTCGCAACTGGGCGCCACCATTCGCCGCGTTCCTAACTAACTCCATTGCAAAGCCATGTTGACCATTGCCGTATCCAAAGGCCGTATTTACGAAGAAGCCCTGCCCTTCCTGGAACAGGCCGGCATCACGCCGATCGATGATCCGGACAAAAGCCGCAAACTGATTCTGCAAACCACCCGCCCCGACGTGCAGTTGGTGATCATCCGCGCCACCGATGTCCCCACCTTTGTGGAATACGGCGCGGCGGACTTGGGTATCGCCGGCAAGGACGTATTGATGGAGCATGGTGCGGAAAGTCTTTACGAGCCGTTGGATTTAGGCATCGCCGGTTGCCGCTTGATGACTGCCGGCCCGGTCAATGCCCCGGAAGTGAAAGGCCGCTTGCGGGTCGCCACCAAATACGTAAAAACCGCGCAGAGCTACTATGCCAACTTAGGCATTCAAGCCGAAATCATCAAACTTTACGGTTCGATGGAGTTGGCGCCGCTGGTCGGCTTGGCCGATTGCATCGTCGACTTGGTCGATACCGGCAACACTCTGAAAGCCAACGGCCTGGAGCCACGAGAACTAATCGCCAACATCACCTCTCGACTGGTGGTGAATAAAGCGGCGATGAAAATGAAACATCAAGCCATTCAAGCACTCATCGATCAGTTCGAAACCACGTTGGCCCAGAGGGCGTAATCATGACTGCTATAAAAATGCTCCGCCTTGATAGCGCGGCAATCGACTTTGAAAAACAACTGCAAGCCCGCTTAGCCTGGGATGCCAGCGACGATCTGGAAATACACAAACGAGTGTTGGACATCATCGCCGACGTAAAAAAACGTGGCGACAAAGCGCTGCTGGAGTACACCAACCGCTTCGACGGCACCGCCTTTAAAACCGCTGCCGAACTGGAATTGGACCGAACTGCGTTGCAACAGGCCTGGGATACCTTACCCAGCACCCAGGCCATTGCTTTGCAAACCGCCGCCGACCGAGTCCGTGCTTATGCCGAGCATCAAAAACTGCAATCCTGGCAATTCACCGAGATAGACGGCACTGTGTTGGGGCAAAAAGTCACGCCACTGGATAAAGCCGGCCTCTATGTGCCGGGCGGCAAAGCCGCTTACCCATCCTCGGTATTGATGAATGCGATTCCGGCCAAAGTCGCCGGCGTCGGCGAACTGATTATGGTGGTCCCGACCCCGCGCGGCGAGACGAATGCGCTGGTATTGGCGGCGGCGCATGTCGCAGGCGTGGATAGAGTATTCACCATCGGCGGCGCCCAAGCCGTCGCGGCCTTAGCGTATGGCACCGAATCGATTCCGGCGGTGGATAAAATCGTCGGCCCCGGCAACATCTACGTCGCCACCGCCAAAAAGCTGGTGTTCGGTCAAGTCGGCATCGACATGATCGCCGGCCCGTCCGAGATATTGATCATCTGCGACGGCCAGACCAACCCGGACTGGATTGCGATGGATTTGTTCTCGCAAGCCGAACACGACGAAAACGCCCAAGCCATTTTGATCAGCGACGATGCCGCTTTTCTGCAACAAGTTGAAGCCAGCATCAATAAACTGCTGCCGGAAATGGAACGCGCCGACATCATCCGCGCCTCGCTGACCAGTCGCGGCGCGTTTGTTAAAGTCGCTAACTTATCCGAAGCCGCGCAGGTAGCCAATCGCATCGCCCCGGAACATTTGGAATTGTCCGTGGCGGAGCCGGAAGCCTTGTGCGAGCAAATCCATAACGCCGGCGCGATCTTCATGGGCCGCTTCACCGCCGAAGCGCTGGGCGATTATTGTGCCGGCCCCAACCACGTCCTGCCCACTTCCAGCACTGCCCGCTATTCGTCGCCTTTAGGGGTTTACGACTTCCAAAAGCGCAGCAGTTTGATCAATTGTTCGGCGGTTGGTGCACAGAATTTGGGCAAGATTGCTTCGGTGTTGGCGCGGGGGGAGAGTCTTACCGCGCATGCGCGGTCGGCAGAATTTAGGATTTAAGGAAATATTGCAGCCTCGGCAGGCCGGATCAGTGCGAGTGTTTCCGGCCGCTTATACCCTTCGTAGCAACACCTAAAAACCATAGCCTCCTGAACATTACCCTGCCAAAGTGATGCTGCCCTTGCACCTGGTAGGCCAATGAACTACACTGACCCCATGAATTTCGAATGGGATGACACCAAAAGCGAAACCTGTTTTCGGGAACGCGGATTCGATTTTGCCTATGCGGCCAAGGCGTTTTTTGACCCCAATCGACTAGTTCGAGCCGATAACCGCCGCGTTTACGGCGAAGACAGGTATCAACTAATGGGAATGATTCACCAGCGCCTATTTGTAGTGGCCTACACGCCGCGCCCAGAGGCCATTCGGATTATCTCGGCCCGCAAAGCCAATCAACGAGAGATCAAATTCTATGAAAATAGTACGCATGACAATTGAACCGGATTCAGAAGTTGGCCGTGTCGATCCCGCTCGTATCGATACCACCACGGAAGCCGATATAGCCCAACAAATAGCCCAGGACGAAACCAATGCGATGCTGGATTCCGCACGTTTCGCCCGTCGAGTCCGTAACCGCCTGGGTTTGAGTCAAGCCGAATTCTCCAAACGCATCGACGTTTCATTAGAAACCATCCGTAACTGGGAACAAGGCAAACGCTCACCCACTGGCGCAGCCAAGGCGTTGCTGAAAGTATTGGACAGGGCACCGGAAGCGGCTTTGGCGGCGCTAGACTAATTTTTTGTGTCGCTTTCGCGATGGATTTTATATGCCGGCGCGAACCCATAGTCGCGATACTTTATTTTACTAGGCTAAAAGTTACGATGCTCGGGGCGGGATAACGGGAACAAAACCGTCCCACAATTCCAATACTATAGAATGTACCCACGCAATGAGGCTCATCAATCGCGAACGATGCGCTTCACGTTGTTCAGCACATCCTACGGCCCTATACCCGGCCAAAGCTCCGGTGCTCGGCGCGGCATACGGGAAAAACCCACCGTGTTAGCCATGACTGAACTTGGACAGCAGGAATTGCTCCACGAAACCCAATACACTGCTCACATCTGGTTCAGCGATTTTGTCCCAATCAGCATGCATAGCAAGGTTTCGAATTCTCGGCATAGCGTCCAGTAGCGTCTTCTGGGCGCCAGCGACAAGACCTGACGACTTCAATGCATTCACAACTTCTTGCATAGACTTGTCTCCAACCGCTAGTCCATTAACATCGGCAAATCGCTTAAGAGCATCTTCGAGTGCAGCACAGGCAAGAACGGCCGCAACGTCTTTGTGTCCTTCCGCGAGGGATTTGCGGGCAAGCGCTATGAAGTCGCCGAATACCTCACCGGAAACCCTTAACTCAACATCGAATAGATAACCGCCCTCAAAGTCCTCTTTTGCGCTTAGAAACAGCGCATTCAAAGTTCTTACACTGCTATCAGATCCACCACATTCTTTGTATGCATTGACGAAGTTTTGATAGTGAGGGGATAGTTCCCCAAACGCCGCGCGAATTAGGCTTTGAGTACTTGTTGCCCATTTTTGCCATTGCCCATCTGGCACATAACTACCTGGTATTCCCCTACTATGAGACTTGAAAGGGATGGAAGAAAAACTTGCTTCCAACTCAGTAAAACGGCGCGCAAAAGTGTCTCTGAGCATAATCTATGGTTTATGTGAGCTAAAAGAAGGAGACGGTAACAACAGTATCGTTTAAAAATTTGCTGGCGCTTAGAATTTGGCGTGAGGGTGTAAGAATTTTTGTGTAAACGGCCCTGAGGTAGGAAACTACCGATCCTGATAAGGAGGAAACCATGACCGTATCATCAAAAGCCATACCGGATGACCTACTCGACGCCTTGATGTCGCACTATCAAAAACCCGAGGACCTGATCGGTGCCAATGGTCTGCTGAAGCAGTTGACCAAAGCGATAGTCGAACGGGCCCTGGAAGCGGAAATGACCGCGCACTTGGGCCACGGTAAGCATGAGGCGGTGACCAACGCCAGCAGCAATGCCCGAAACGGCAAAAGCCGGAAAACGCTGAAAGGTGACTTCGGCGACTTGCCTATCGAGATTCCCCGCGACCGTCATGGCGAATTCGAACCGCAGATCATTCCTAAGCATCAACGGCGCTGGACCGGTTTCGACGATAAGATCATTTCGTTATATGCCCGAGGACTGACGGTACGGGAAATCCAAGCCCATTTATTCGAGCTTTACGGCACCGAGGTATCCCCCACCTTGATTTCCTCGGTGACCGACGCGGTACTCGAAGAGGTGGGCGTCTGGCAAAGCCGCCCGCTGGATCCGATTTACCCGATTGTGTACCTCGACTGTCTGCATACCAAAGTGCGCGATAGTGGCAGCGTGCGGGTCAAGGCCGTCTATCTGGCCATCGGTGTCAATCTGGACGGCCACAAAGAAGTGCTGGGGCTGTGGATTGCCCAAAGCGAAGGCGCCAAATTTTGGTTGCAAGTGGTCACCGAGCTCAAGAACCGTGGCGTCAACGACATCTTTATCGCCTGTGTCGATGGTCTGAAGGGATTTCCGGAGGCTATCGAAACCGTGTTTCCCAAAGCGGCCGTTCAACTGTGTATTGTCCACTTGGTCCGTCATAGCCTCAACTATGTCAGCTACAAAAGGCGCCAGTCGGTTGCCGACGACCTCAAGCAGATTTATCGAGCCGCAACGGCGAGGGAAGCCGAGCAAAAGCTGACCGAATTCGAGGCCAACTGGCTGGAGACCTATCCCACGATCGCCCCCATCTGGCGACGAAACTGGGGGCACATCATCCCTTTTTTTGACTATCCGCCCGAGATTCGCAAGGTGATCTACACCACCAATACCATCGAATCGGTGAATCGAAGTCTGAGAAAAATCATGAAAAACCGCGCGGTCTTCCCCAGTGATGACGCCTTGTCCAAACTGCTCTATTTGGCGTTGCGCAATATCAGCCAAAATTGGACCATGCCCGTCTACGATTGGAAAGCCGCTTTGAATCGGTTTAGTATTCAGTTCGAAGATCGCTTCCCTAGCCATTAAACCAAACTACCGTTTACACAAAATTTGGGACACTCCCTTTGGCGTTGGTTCACAATGGAACAATCCGCACAAAAGAATTTATTATCCACAACGTAATGCCTGTCATAACGACTATTGCATGTGGCAGAAAGACGTGAGGCCAAGACATTACCTTACTGAGGCGAACTTCCCTCCAACCCAACGACCAAGCGTGAGTTATGTAGGGAACACTGAAATCTTCTTCTATTGTTGCTTTTCCCTGCATATAGTTTTCAATCTTCCGAAGTCTGAAATAATTTGCTTGCTGAAATGTTTTCCACGAACCCTCCACAATCCAAAAAAGCAATGACGCTCCCGCAGAAAGTAAAAGGAGTAATGGCAACTTAGCGGTGAAGGCCGCTCCGATCCCAACCATGCTTAATGTTACGCTCCACGCTTTAATGGTAAGCGCTTTTTCATCAAAGGATTCAACGGTACTTTGCAAATGAAAGTACTCCTGTCGCAAGAACTCCAAATCTACGTCTTTAGCCATATAAACCCTCTTAAGTAATCCGATGAGCTGCAATTATAGGCTGTAATTGGTGTTCGCCGTATTGCGCCAAATATTGGCCGTCGGGTTGGTGTAATGCGTTGGCTATATTGCACCCTAGACTTTCCAGTGCTAAACAACGTCCAAATCACGGGACGGTTTTCTCCCGCATGCCGCGCCGAGCACCGGAGCTTTTGGTGGGAATAGCCCGAAGGGGTGCGGCATGGATGCCGCACGTTGGCGAAGGGGCAGGAAGCCCCTTTCGCCAACCCCCGCCAAAAGCTTCGGAGCGCAGGACCAAAGCGGCATCCGGGTGGCGTTTCTTTTGGTGACTTTTCTTTGGCCAAACAAAGAAAAGTTACTCGGCTGTCGGGCCGAGACCCGACTCCAAAACCAGCCGTCGCGCCAGCGACACAACGACATAACGAGTCAGCGCGTTACGCTCGACGAATACGCGACCACCCCCCCGCAAACCCCACGCCAAATAACCAAAACGCCCCCGGTAGCGGCACCGTTTGCAAAACCACATTGTCCAGGCCGGCAGTTTCCATGATACCGCTGGTAAATTCGCCGTGAATATAAAGCCCACTCAAGTCGGACAACACATTATGAAAATCACTTTGGCTGGCGAACGCTCCGTCTGTGGTGCCCAGTCGCCATTCGGAGGACGGTGCCAGGCTCAGGCTGACATGAGTCCATCCACTGTTTGGGACGATGTTCGGATTGCGTTTCCATAGCAAGCGTTGGCCGTTGCCGACCAACATGACGTCGGTGGTTTGCCAGTTGACATCGCCATCGCGATACGTCAAATCGTAGGACAATCCGGTAGCACCGGTCTGCGGCCCCAGGAAAGCAGCGGGGGCGGAGAAGGTAAAATCGCCCCCGTCCGGATCACTGGCGGCGAGATAATTGCCGGGATTGCCACCACCTGACACGTAATTGGGTTGGTATTGACCAATGATCGAATAATTGTTCTGGCTGAAATCGGCAAAACTGACGATTTGCCAGTTCTCGCTGTCGACATCGAACGAACTGGACACGCTGGCGAGAATCGGCTGTGAAGTCAACAGGGCAATAGCAACAGGTAATAACTGTTTCTTGTTCATGATCGGTACTCCCAAGGTAAAAGCTCGGCATTGAGATCGGGCAACGTGCTTGCTTGGCCATAAGGCTCAAGGCATTGGTGGCAATAGTCGCAATTTTTGTCGCGCCTCTCATCTCCGCCTTCGAATATTCCAAGCATCAGGCTATTATCAGGCGCAATAAGGGTTAAGGACTTTTCAAATATTAGACGATTTGTAATTTCACGTCGGCGATTACTCCAGTATGCCGCAGTAAGTACCTATCTTAGTTTTTAAACGGACATACGAGACAAGGGCCGCCTTTTTTTCGGCTAAATACAAATTTACTTCTAACGAATACCCGCAGCCGACAGGCTGCCATACAGAGCAAAAGAACATCAAAGGTTTTCGTGGAAAATGTCATTTGGCCGTCAGTTCACTAACTGCCAATAAAATAGTCGCCACGCCAGCGGTGCTACCTAAATGTCCTTAGCCGCATCCCGCACCAATCCGCTCAAGCGCCGAATTAAATCCCCTCTGGCGCTGGTCTTGCGCCAAACCATACCTATGGTCCGGCTCGGCGCCGGCGCAGCGAACGGCAGATAACGTACCCCTGGTTCGTCGCGCACCGCGATACGTGGCATGAAGGTGATGCCTGTGCCGGCGTGGACCATTTGCCGCAAGGTTTCCAGACTGGTGGCGCGAAGATCCTGTTCTTCGTCGGCACCGATGGTTTGGCAGATTTGCAGGGCATGCCCACGTAGGCAATGACCTTCCTCAAGCAGCAGTAAATGCTCGCCGTTCAGATCATCTTGCTCGACTTGCAGCTTGGCCGCCAACGGATGACCTTCCGCCACCGCCAGTAAAAACTCATCGTCGAACAAGGCCTGGCTTTCCAGAAAATCCTCATAAATCGGCAAGGCTAGCAAGGCGCAATCCATCTGTCCGCTGCGGAGTTGCTGTAACAATTGCTCGGTTTTTTCCTCGACCAGAATCAGCCGGATGCGCGGTAAATCTCTCTTGATTAGGGGGACCAATGGCGGAAATAAATAGGTAGCCAGAGTGGGAAAGGCGCCGAAACGCAGGTTACCAGCCAGCGGGTCCTGGGCTGTAGCGGCCAGTTCCTTGATATTGTCTTGCTCCTTCAAGATGCGCCTTGCCGACGCCACGATCTGCTCGCCCAGCTCGGTAGGCAGCACTTTTTTATTGGTGCGCTCGAAAATCTGGATACCCAATTCGTCTTCCAACTTTTTTATCTGGGTACTCAAGGTCGGCTGGCTGATGCAGCAACGGTCTGCCGCCTGTACAAAGCTGCGCAAGTCGGCAACGGCGATTAAATAATGTAAATCCCGCAGATTCATAGCCACCCCGTAAATAGCCAATAGCTATCGTTTAAATGATAACAATCGATTATAAGTCGATCATCGCGCAGAAACGAGCCTCGGCAGCCAAAGCCGCGACTTAAAATAAAGTCTAAGCAGTCCTTGGTTACCGGCACAAGCGGCATATACTGGCTACAGTGGGTAGCCACATTTCCACAATAGCTATAACTTTCCCACAAAATCTGTGGATAACTCTGTTGGCAACCCGTTAAAAGCCGCGCTAAGTTGTTGCTGTGCTTAGAGTGGCGTTAAATTGTCTAAAATTTATACAATATTCATTTCTTTACACAAACCGGCACTTCGACCGGCCCCAGCCAAGGATCACAGATGATAGATTGGAACCACACCTATGCGGCAATTTGGCGCCAGCGCCAGGCGTTTCTGCGTCCCGTTCGGCAAATCGATCCGATCCGGCTGGACCAACTGCTGGGCATAGAGCCGCAAAAGCAGCAAATGATAGACAACACCCTTCGCTTTCTGGCCGGACTGCCGGCGAATAATGCCTTGTTGTGGGGTGCGCGCGGCACTGGCAAGTCCTCGCTGGTGAAAGCCTTGTTGAACGAATATTTGCACGAAGGTTTACGCGTCATCGAAGTCGATAAGCAAGACTTGCTGTATCTGCCGGAAATCGTCGACGACATCCGCGAACACAATCAGCGTTTTATTATTTATTGCGACGATTTATCGTTTGAGAATGGCGACGCGCTCTACAAGCCGCTGAAAAGTGTATTGGAAGGCTCTATCGAACTGCCGCCTGAGAATGTGTTGTTTTATGCCACGTCCAATCGCCGCCATCTGCTGCCGGAACATATGCGCGACAATCTGGATACCCTGCTGGTTGACAACGAGGTGCATTATTCCGACACCATAGAGGAAAAAATCTCGCTGTCCGACCGCTTCGGTTTGCGGCTGGCGTTTTACCCGCAACACACCCAGACTTACTTGGACATTGTCGACAGTTATTTCGTCGATTATCCCGGCAACCGTGAGGCTTTGCACAAGGCCGCGTTGGACTTTGCCCATCAGAATGCCGCCAAAAACGGTCGAACCGCGAAGCAATTTTTCAATGCCTTTAGTAATGACGAGCGTACCGAACAGCTGTAACTCAGCTCTAAAACGGCTACCGGTTATAAAGATTCTTCTGATTAGACAGAATCTTCAGTTAACGCGAAGGAGGAACCGTTGGAAGACCTCTGACTATTGCAAATCCTCGTCGTCGAGAATAATGGAACCATCTTGCGCCCAATTGACTTGAGTGATACCCGGCTCCTCGGCTTCCAACGCTTTAATAATCGCTTCTTTTTCATTCAGGAGTATCTGCTGCGCCCGCACCTGATCGGCCAAGGCGCGGTTTTCCAACAACATCCGCTTGTGCGCCAGACCATTCTCAACGACGTTGACGATTTCCAGATTACTCCATGGCTTGTTGATAAAGCGAAACACTTCCGCCTCATTGATGGCGTGCTGCGCGCCTTCCAGATCGGCAAAGCCGGTCAACACAATGCGCACTGCATCGGGCTGCATGCGCTTGAACAAAATCAAAAAGTCGATACCGTTAATTCCCGGCATCCGGTAATCGGAAATCACCAAATCAAAGCTATGTTCTTCGGCTAACAACAGCGCTTCCTCGCCGCTGATTGCGGTAATAGGCTCGTATTGTTTCAGCAAACGCGTCAGCGCTTTCAACACGTTCGGCTCGTCGTCGACGATCAGTATTTTAATGTCTGCCTGGTTCATGGTTTTGCAATATCAGTAATCTATTAATGAGATAGTCTGGCAGGTAACGCCCCTTCTGCAAGTTCGGTTTTAAAAAACCGCCAGACAGCCAGACTATTCGGCGGCCCCCAATTCCGGCGGCCGAATCGGCAGCCAGACTCGAAACCGGCTACCCTGCCCAAGCTGGCTGGTCACTTCGATTCTACCGCCATGCTTACGGACGATATTTTGCGACACCGACAACCCTAAGCCGGTGCCCTTGCCGACCGGCTTGGTGGTAAAGAACGGCTCAAACAAACGCGGCAGGTTCTCCGGGTCAATACCTTTGCCGTTATCGCTGATTTCCACCCAGACACCCCGGTCCGCGCAACCCGTACTAATCTGAATATCGCCTTTGGTCTCGATAGCGTGCGCGGCGTTAATCAGTAAATTCATAAACACCTGATTCAATTGCGAAGGCAAACAATAAATCTGCGGTATCTCGCCGTATTGCTTGTGTACGGTGCAATGGTACTTCAGTTCATTGTTGATGATATTCAACGTGGAATCCAACCCCTTGTGCAAATCGCCCAATTCCCAATCGTTTTTGTCGGCATGCGCAAAATCCTTCAAATCCTGAATAATGTCGCGCACCCGCGACAAGCCTTCCATGGATTCGGCGATCAATTCCGGAATATCATTACGTAAATAATCAAGCTGCTTGGTATGTTTCAGCTCGCGCAAGCTTTGCAGCGTCTCCGCCGATAAGGGATTTTCGTCTAAGGCCGCGTTACTGGCATCCATCACGCAAAAAACATCGCGCAAATAGCCGCTCAGCGTATTCAAATTGGAATTGACAAAACCGATGGGATTATTGATTTCGTGAGCGATGCCGGCCGCCAATTGCCCTATCGCCGCCAATTTTTCCGATTGCAATAATTGCAAATGCACAGCCTCATTCTCCTGATGCCGGCGTTGCACTTCGGTTTCCAGATAGGCATTTTGGTCTTTTAGCCAATCGCGGGCATGCTTCAGTTCCAGCTGGGTTTTGATTCGGGCCAATAGAATCGACAAATGACACGGCTTGTAAAGGTAATCCACCGCACCGAGTGACAGCCCCCGCTCTTCCTCCAGATCAGAGGTCAAGGCGGTCACGAATATCACCGGAATATCGCCGGTTTTGGGATCGGCTTTTAGCTGGCCGATGACTTCATACCCATCCATATCGGGCATCATCACATCCAACAAAATCAAATCCGGCTTTGGGGTACCTCGCGCCAGTTGCAAGGCTCTCTGCCCGCTGGTAGCCACCAAAACCTGATAATACGGCGCGAGAAACTGCCCGAACACCGACAGATTGATGGACTCGTCATCGACTAACAGAATGGTGGCTTGGCGCTCTGTCGATTGTTTATCGGATTCCATCTAAATTCCGTTGGATTGGGTAAAACCATGATCTGGATTGACTGCAAGCGTCTCAGGCAGGCGGGTTCCAGTCACGAATCCGCTTTTTGGCGCATCGGCAAAGTTTACCCGATTGTCGATGACATTCCATCACGAACAGTGTGCCCTTAGCCCAAAGCGCCTTTTCGGCAAAGCTTAGCCGCATATCGGGGAGTTTATGCCGTAAAAGCCGATCTGATAAAGACAAATCGCTTACACAACAGGATTGGGCCAGCGAAACGGCCGATACGCACTAAAATGATAGGGGAAAACCACTGGCTGTTTTACCAATGCCGAATAGATCAAAACCCAGATCATGCCAGACCTTAACGAAGGCGAAGGCGCAATTGCTATCACTCATACAGGTTTCCATCGCCTATGATCACCATCGCTCCCGATACCGGACGACCAGAGCCCCCAGCTGGCGATATGCTGGCGACGGTCGCCAGTAACGAACAGACGCTACGCATACCGCTTAAACCTGATCTGTCGGTCCGCCAAGCCCTCGACACCACCGATTTACGCGTACGCGCAGCCTGTGGCGGTTTGGGCACCTGTGGCGCGTGTCTGATTCAAACCGTCGACGGCGAGTTTAACCCGCCGACGCTGGCGGAACGGCAAAAGCTGCTACCGGAAGATCTGGCTAGCGGCATACGTTTGGCCTGCCAGTTGCGGGCGCGCAGCGACTGCAAGCTTTACCTGGAAAATCCAGCGCCGCGTTCTGCATGGAAAAGTCTGGACCCCACCCCGCTTTATCAAGCACAAGGCAATCCAGCCGTTTCCGAATATGTCTATGGTGTGGCGGTCGATCTGGGGACGACACACATCCGCCTGTCATTGTGGAATCGACAATCCGGCCGACGCATTGGCACCCGTTACAGCATCAATCCGCAAGTCGCGTATGGCGCCGATGTTCTGACCCGGCTGGATGCTGAGCGCCTGGACGAGCAAGATTGCCGCCGCATAGGCCAGCAAGCGCGCGACGCGATCATGGACGGCATACGCGATATTCTCAGCCGCGATATGGGCGAAATAACGCCGATACTGGCAGAGTTGGGCAAGGTGTTGATCGTCGGCAATACCGCGATGTTGACGCTGATTTGCGGCAATAGCGGCGACAGCCTCTACCAACCCGAAAACTGGCAAAGCCCCATCACCTGCCTGCCCGCCGATGCCGATGTCTGGCGCCAGGCATGGCGTACCCCGCATGCCGACATCGACATTGCCCAACCGCTGGCCGGCTTTATTGGTTCGGATTTGCTGGCCGACCTGCTCGCCACCGGTATTACCGAACAATCGCAACCGATGTTGTTGGCCGACTTCGGCACCAATACCGAAATCGCGGTGTGGGACGGCACAAACCTGTGGGCCAGTTCGGTGCCGGGCGGCCCGGCTTTCGAAGGAGTAGGCATGCGCAACGGTTTAACCGCCGAGGCCGGTGCAATTTGCAAAGTGTCGGCAAACGGCTTACAGACGATAGGAGATGCCCCGGCGCGCGGCTATTGCGCCAGCGGCTTCATTGATGCAATTGCCTTGCTGCTGGACCAAAAGCACCTGAAACCGTCCGGACGCTTCGCCGAACCCCCAACCGAACATGGCTTTTTATTGCAAGCCGATATGCCAAAAAGTGCCATTTTTGCGAGCGACATCGATATTTTCCAGCGTGCCAAGGCATCGACAGCCGCTGCCATGGCACAATTGCTGGCTTTAGCAGACTTGTCAGTAAACGATTTAGACAGGTTATGGATTTGCGGAAGTTTTGGGCAACATCTGGACCTAAACAGCGCGTTCCGGGTCGGTTTACTGCCGACGATGCCCCGCGAGCGGATCAGCCTGCTGGCCAATGCCAGTCTGGCCGGCTGCGAACAACTGCTGTTGAATCCAGCCGGGCCAAGTCTCTTAAGTAATATTGTGCAACGGGCGCACGTGGTCAATCTCGGCGGGGTTTTCGAATATGAAAACCGCTTCATCGACAATTTACGCTTGCAGCCCATGTCCATCGAGGAATTCCAGTAATGCTCGACGCTTATATTCAATCCTACAACCAAGCGGTATTCGAGACCGATAAACAGGGGGCTCTGGATGTCGTCAATCAGGCCTTGAGCGACGGATTCAGCCCGGAAGATATCGTCTTCAAATTAGTCATCCCCGCTGTCGAATTGATGATGACTTTGATCGAAAAGGATCCTGACGCCAATCTGGCTCAGCATTTCATGACCGCGCAAATCGCCGCCGACGTCACCGAAAAAATGCTGGAAAAATTCAGTAAACCGCCGGAAATGATAGGTCGCGTCGTCATCGGCGCCGCTTACGGCGACCTGCATTCCTTAGGCAAACGGATCGTCAGCGGCTGTTTGAAATCGCTGATGGTGGACGTGGTCGATCTGGGCACCAATGTCAGCGCCGAAAAATTCGTCGATACCGCAATGACCGAGAACGCTCAAGTCATCGCGGTATCCGCCATGATGGTCCACACCGCCACCAGCGAAAAAGGCAGTTTGGGTGTGCGCGCACTATTACAGGAGCGCGGCTTGGAGCAACAAATCAAACTGGCGGTAGGCGGTGCTCCCTACCGTTTCGATCCCGAGTTATACACCAAGGTCGGCGCGGATGCCTGGGCGCCGGATGGCGTCACCGCCGCCAAAGTCATCGTCGATTTGATTCGCGAGGTTAAGCCATGACACCCTTGGAAATTCTCAGCGCCGCGACGACCGGCAGCCCCGCGCCGCGCATCCCGGTTTTTTGCAATCTGCCCGATCACGGCGCCCGGGAATTAGCTATGACCGCCAAGGAATACTTCAGCAGGGGCGAATATGTCGCCGATGGTCAATTACGCCTGTTGCAGCGCTACGGCTACGACAACATCTGGAGCCTGCATTACGTAGGCAAGGAAGCCGAATTGTTGGGGTGCCGGGAAATCCTGTTTGCCGACGACGGCGTACCGAATGTCGCCGACTTCATCATCAAAAACCTGGACGACATCGCCAAACTCGAAATTCCCGCCGACATTACCCAACAACCAGCCTGGCAACCCGTCGCCGACAGCCTAAAGATTTTGCGCAGCGAAGTCGGCGCCACGCATCCGATTTGCGCGTACATCACGGCCTCGACCACGTTGCCGGCCATCTTGATGGGCATGGATAAATGGATGGAGCTATTCCTGCTCGGGCCATTCGATGTCCGCGACGAATTGCTGCGAAAGTGCTCGGATTTCGTCCAAAAGGAAATCGCTGCGCTCCGCGCCTTCGGCGCCAATGTACTGATTTATTCCACGCCATTCGGCTCACCGTATTTCGTCAGCCGCAAACAAATAGAGCAAATCGTGATGCCCTGGATGCGGCGAGACCTGCTGCCTGGCGATAACGAAGACATCGTCTATTACTGTGGCATGGCGCCATTCAACGATGTGATCGACTTAGTTTTCGATGAACTTCACATCAAAACCCACCACATCAGCCCGCTCGCCGACATTGCCGAAGCCAAACGCCTGATTAATACTCGCGGCCTGACCTGCGGGGTAATCGACGATATAAAAATGATTCACTGGAGCGCCGAGCAAACCCGCGCCGAAGTGCAGCGTATTGTCGAAATAGGCAAAACCGGCGGCCATTTTTTGTTCGGTAACGGCGTAATGCCATTGGCAGTGCCCGAGGCCAATATTAGAGCCATGGTCGCTGCCGCATTCGAATATGGGAGACAGCCATGAAAACCTTCGCGATACAGCCGGAAAATCAAACACCGCTGACCATGATAGGCTGCGGCATCTTACGGAAGGAAGTGGATAGATTAATCGCGAAAAATCACTGGAACGTCCACACCCATTATCTGGATTCGGCCCTGCACAATTACCTGAATCGTTTATCGACGGAATTGAATCAGGCATTGGAAGAGCGCGAAAAACTCGGCGAGAAAACCGTGGTGTTTTACGGCGGCTGCCACCCGTTGATGGAAAAATATCTGGAAGGCCACCACACCTGCCGTACCCAAGGCCAAAACTGTATTGTGATGCTGTTGGGCTACGAATTATTCATGCAGGAACTGGAAAAAGGCGCGTATTTTTTACTGGAAGACTGGGCCTTGACCTGGGAACCGATGATCACCGCCTGCTTCGGCGCGAACATGACGGTGATCAGGGAGATATTTCACAGTAGCCACAAATATATCCTGGCGCTGCGCACCCCGTGTAACGGCGATTTCAGCGCCGCCGCCGAAACCGCTGCGCGCTTCGTGGATTTGCCGCTGGAATGGATGGATGTCGGCCTGGAGCATTTGGAAACCGTTTTGGCCGATGCCATTCAACGCCGGCTTGCCGGGGAACAATGACTCAAGCACCTTCCAATCAAGAGTTGCAGGAACGGATCAAGCAATTGGAAACCCGCGTCCGCAAGCTTTCGGAAGAAAAGGCGAATCTATATTTGATTCTGCACATGCTGGAGCTGTTAAACCCCATCGCCGGCGTCGAAGGGCTGCTGGAGAGCTTAATGACTGCTTTGTGCGGCAGTTTGGGCGGCAGCAATATCGAAATTTATTATCTGGACGCGGGGATCATCCATTACGCCAATTTGGCCGGCGACCGCCAAGTTATCGACCATATCGACGACCCCTTGATCAACGAAGTTTTTCAGCAGCGCCGCTTTGTCGAACAAGCCACGGATTCTCAGCATACCTTACTGCGCGGCATGACCCCGGCCATTGCCTGCACCTGGGTCATGCCCTTACAGGTGGGCAAAGAATTAATCGGCGCCATCAAAATGACCGACATGTTGGGCTCTGCGCAAATGCGCGATTATCTATCGCCGTTTTTCTCGCACATGGCGCTGATTTTAAGCAACGAAATTAAGACCCGCATCGCGGAAAGCGCGAATCAGGCCAAAAGTAATTTCCTGGCCACCATGTCGCACGAAATCCGCACCCCATTGAACGGTATCTTGGGAATGGCGCAACTGCTGAGTCTGCCAGACTGCGACCCAAGCAGGCATCAAGAATGCGCCCGCACTATCCTCGCATCCGGACAAACCCTGTTAACCCTGTTAAACGATGTCTTGGATTTGTCCAAAATCGAGGCGAATCGACTGGAACTGGTTTACTCAGCCGCGCAGCCTCGGCAAATCATCACCGAAGTACAGTCGCTGTTCAGGGAAAGCGCGCTTCAGAAAAACCTGCAAATCGAAACCGTCTGGCTCGGCCCCTGCGAGCAATGCTATCTACTGGATCAAATCAGAGTAAGGCAAATGCTCTCAAATCTGGTCAGCAATGCCATCAAATTTACCAATCATGGCGCGATCCAAATCCAGGTAACGGAGTTGCGTCGGCAAGGTTCGCAAGCACAACTGGAATTTTCTGTGTCCGATCAAGGCATCGGCATTGCCGCCGACCAACAAAGCCTACTATTCAAACCTTTTACCCAAATCGACGCCAGTTCGACGCGGCGTTACACCGGCACCGGCCTGGGCTTATCCATCGTCCAGCGTTTTGCCGGGCTGATGCAGGGCGAAGCCGGAGTGGAAAGTAGTCCCGGCATGGGCGCACGGTTCTGGTTCAAAATTCGCTGCGACCTGGCTGATTGTCAACTGCATAACCACAACTCAGAACAACAGCGCTTACCCGTCCCGTGCGCGGAAATGTATTCCGCAGCAATCAATGCCGAACACTATCAAGACACACCCATCCATCCTGGGCAACCCGTCATGGCGGTGACCGACCCGGCAATCAGTAAGGAAGACATCTACTTGCTTCACCACAACCAAGAAATACGGCCGCTACTGGACGAACTCGACGCATTACTTGCCAAAAACATGTTCCATGCCATTAATCACGTTAAAGCATTGCAGAATTTACTGCGCGCTAGTGCGGTAGAACCGCGGTTTTCCGAAATAGCTCAATCGGTCAACGAAATGAAATTCGACCAGGCACGCCAGCAATTGCGGCAGCTTTATTCAGCCTTGGGTTGGGACGGAGCACAAACCGAGTGAACAGCAAACAGTTGAAAATTCTCGCCATTGACGACAGCCCCGCCAACCTGGCCTTGTTGGGCTTGGCATTACAGGACGATTATCAAATTCAAATCGCCACCTCCGGCGGTAAAGGCCTGGAACTGGCGCTGGATGAGCCGCCCGATCTAATCCTGCTCGATATTATGATGCCGGATATGGACGGCTACGAAACCTGTCGGCGGATCAAGGCCAGTCCGCTATTAAAGGACATTCCGATTGTGTTCGTGACCGCTTTGAACGAAATTCAAGCCGAAGCCCAGGGCTTTTCCTTGGGCGCCGCGGACTATCTGACCAAACCCATCAGTATCGAAATTGCCCGCTTGCGGATTCGCAACCTGTTGGAACGCGAACAATTTCGTCAGGAACTGCAACGCCGCGAAGCTGAACAACGCTTGGCAGCCAGCGTCTTCGCCCACACTCACGACAGCGTAGTCATTACCGACAGCGAGAATCGCATCATCGATGTCAACGCGGCTTTTAGCCGAATCACAGGTTACGCACGCGAAGAAGTGCTGGGTAAAAACCCCAGCATGCTCAAATCCGGCCGGCAATCGGCGGAGTTTTATAAATCTATGTGGCAATCGCTAAACACACACGATCATTGGAGCGGCGAACTGTGGAACCGCAACAAAAAGGGCGAGGTCTTCGCGGCACTGACGTCAATTTCGGTGGTGCGGGACGACGACGGCCAAATTCATCATTACATCGGCTTATCGGCGGACATCACTCCGCTGAAGAACCATGAATACGATCTGGAACGCATCGCCCATTTCGATCCGCTGACCGGCATTCCCAACCGCGTGTTGCTGGCCGACCGCCTCGCACAAGCACTGGCCCACACGCACCGTGCCGGCAACCATATGGCGGTATGCTATCTGGATCTGGATGGTTTTAAACCGGTCAACGATCAGTACGGCCACGAAGTGGGCGATCAATTGCTGATTGAAACATCCCTACGCATCCGCGACTGCCTGCGCGCCGGCGATACTGTGGCTCGCATCGGCGGCGATGAGTTTGTGCTGCTATTGCTGGATTTTAACGACAGCCGCGAATGCGAGGCGGTATTGGAGCGCATGCTTTGCAAAGTCGCGGAACCCATGTCGATTGCAGATAACCTGGTCTGCGTCTCCGCCAGCGTGGGCCTTACCCTGTACCCCGACGATCTGGCGAGCGCGGACACCTTGTTGCGGCATGCCGACCAGGCCATGTATGTCGCCAAACAACGCGGCAAAAATCGCTACCACCTGTTCGATCAGGAACTGGATCGGATAGCGCTGATACGCGGCGAAACCTTAACGCAAATCGAAACCGCGCTGCTGAATAACCAGTTCGTGCTGTATTTTCAACCCAAGGTCAATATGCGCCTGGGTAAAGTACTGGGCGCGGAAGCATTGATTCGCTGGCAGCACCCCGAGCGTGGCTTATTGTCGCCTGCGGCGTTTTTACCCGACATAGAAGGCACCGAGCTGGTCATAGCGCTAGGCAATTGGGTCTTGGCCCGCGCCCTGGACCACCTGCAAATCTGGCAAGACATGGGCTTGAACATTGCCATTAGTATCAATATCGCCCCGCGCCACTTACTACACCAGGACTTCGTCGAAACCTTGAAAACCGGCTTTGCCGCGCATCCGCAATTGCGCCCCCACTGCCTGGAACTGGAGATACTGGAAACAGCGGCGCTGGAGGATATTGGCCGGGTCACCGCCGTGATGAAGGAATGCCAAAAACTAGGCGTCGGCTTTGCATTGGACGATTTCGGTACCGGTTATTCGTCACTAACTTACCTGAAAGCCTTACCGGCCGACACCTTAAAGATCGACCAATCGTTTATTCGCGACATTCTCGGCGATCCGGAAGATTTGGCCATCGTCGCCGGCATTATCAATCTCACCGCCGCCTTTCATCGGCAAGTAATAGCCGAAGGCGTCGAAACGGAAGAACACGGCCTGCTGCTGCTGAAACTGGGCTGCGACAACGCCCAAGGCTATGGCATCGCCCGGCCCATGCCGGCCGCGGACTTACCGCGATGGATAACTAATTGGCTGCCGAATCAGGAATGGCTGAAAAATTAGTTGTTGGGACGGATCGACTTTTACGACAGCCCCTCCGCGAGCGGGCCGGGGACCAGGGAATTTAAGCAAATACGTTAATACCGAGGCTATCCAGTCAAAACAGCGTAAAACAATCGTGGCTATAAGCGAAGCGCATCCGGCAATTTTGGTGGATGCGCACAGCTTATCCACCCTACACGTCACAAGCGCTGAACAGAGACAATAAATACTTGGGCTATTAACCCGGCTCTATTTTTCACAAGTATTCCGTTCCGGCTCACTGCGGCTTATGGATTTCCAGGTTTTCGATGAAATATTTAAACAGTCGACAGTCGTCGTCACTGGGCGGACCAAATGCTTGCAAATGTTGGATTATGGATTGCACGGAATTTGGATGCGCACTCAAATAAGCACCGCGGGTCTTGGCTAGTTTTAAATTGTTGGCGGCTTTTTCAAAGCCCTCTTCACCCAAATAAAAATGCAAAGCTGCCAACGCCACCAACTGCGCTTCGCCGTGCGCGCCAGTCGTTTTCGGCCAGCGACTGGCGAAGCAGCGCAAGCGATTTAAAAAGGCTTTGACGGTACGCGGCGAATTAATCTCCGGCGGCTGGGATTGGGTTTGGTGAATCAGCGGGTACCAGATCCGTAAGGCTGCGGCAAACTCCGGGGTGTCCTGAGTTTGCCTGGGTCCGAACCAATCCCGACCAAAGGCTTTGTAAGCCACGTCCAGATTATCCACCAGCCAATTTCGCGCCCTTTCGTTGACACCTACCCACGCCAAACCACCGACCAACAGCATAAACAGCAGCAACAAGCCATAGCCGATGCGTTGCGGCCAGGGCGTCAGTTGTTCGAGGTTGAAATCGGCGCGAAACGAAGCGATGCCGGACACGATTTGAGGTTGGTCCAGCTGATCGGCGACAGGATCGACGCTGGTTTCCACTGCCTTAGCCGTCGATTCCGTCGCCGGCTGCGCAGCCGCAACCAGCGGTTTGGGAGTGGAGGGTATCGGTTGACTGGCATGGTAGCCCGCCCAAACCATCGCAACTAATAGGAGTAAAACTTGTAAGGTCAAAACCAAGCCTTTGCCCATTTTTTGTAAACGCTGATCGCGTTGGCCAAGACCATCCTCCTCGCCGCCGTTGCCGGTTAACAGGTTCAACATGGCCTCGCTACCGGCGGTAGGCACCGGCACTTCAATGTTGATCAATTTTTGCAGATAAAAGCGTGCCAGACTGCGTGGTTTTTGAATTGGGGCATGCTGAGTCTGGCCCTCTGTACCAACCCCAGTTTGACCATTGTCGTCAAATTCGTGCAGGGCTTCCGCGAGTTCCTTGAAATGCAGTTTGACGTTTGCCAGTACATACTAAGGGGCGATGCCCATCACAATGAACAACTCGCCGCTGCTGACCAAAAAGTTACAGGTCTCCAACACCCGCAGCGCATGCTCGCGGCTGCACCGGTCCAGATCGTCGATAAATAACACCAAGCGGCGCCGGCCTAAAAGTCCGGTCAAACGTTCGAAGCGCCGTTCCCATATTTGCCGGGTGCCCACCGGCTCGGCTGCTTCGATAACGCCGGTTTTGCTGATCGCGGTTTTCAATAAATCGGTGCTGGCCAATCCAAACAACGACGCCCCCTTAACCACCACCACACCAGCCACGGTAGTCAGCACCGTCAACAAAGCTGTCAACCAGGCCGGCAAAGCAAACGGCGCTTTGCCGGGGCTATGTTCCAGTTGTTTAACGATGGCTTGTTTACGTTCCTGAGTTAATTCATGCTCGAGTACTTTCCCGGCTTGAGCCAGTAACTCGTCGTCGCTGGCAAAGGCGCTTAAGGTATCTTTGCAGTTTGCCGGATCTTTGGCTATGCCGGAGACATCCGCATTCACCAAACATTGCAGTTTCTCGCAATCGGCACGGCTAAACAGCTGGTCGGCGAGGGACTTGGCAGGACTATTGACACCATCGGCTTGAGCACATAAGCGGGCGTGGCCTTGTACAGTCAACACCGCCGGCTGCTCCAAGCCGGCCAGATGGGAAGCGAAGTGCCACACCTGATTTTCTTCCGCCTCTTCATGAAAATACGCAAACGCCGCCAACCAGCAAAATCCGGTCAACAGCGCAGCCGCCAGCAACTGTAACCAAAAACGCCGATGCGTCAACAATCGCAACCGAAACCACAGGCCCGGCAACAGCCAAGGCCATAGCGGCGGCGTGGCCTGCTGGCGCACGCATTCCAGGATGGAGCCCAGCACCTGTTGTTCTTCCTGATGGTGCCAGGCGTTGTACCAGACCGGCCGCAAACCCTCGCGGCGTAACTCGGCTTGCAAATAATTCATCACCGAACTTTTGCCGCTGCCCCAATCGCCGGTTATGGCCAACGTCAATGGCGGTTGGGTATTTTCGTTGCGCAGAAACGCGGACAAATCTCTAGCCAACTGCAAACTGCCCAGATAGTCCTTGCTGCCGGGCCCGGTAGGTTTATCAGAAGCAGCGGTGGGATTGATGCCTAAGTTGGGATCATGGGCTTCCGGTTCGCGCAATTCAGTCAGTTGCAAGTGCAAGCCACGGCTAAACAACAGCATGATCGGCAACCAGCTCAGGTAATACCAGGGTGCCGGATAGCGTTGATAGGGCAACACAGGGTCTTGCCAATTTTCGCCGCCGTCGCTGGTGGCGAGTAGGGTGCCGGCTGCGCCGACGGTCCAGGCATATCGGCCTTCGTTGTCGGCATCTATATCAATCAAATTTACTGAGGTATTAGTGTTTTGCGCCTGCCATGTGCCACCGCTATTTGTAGTAGACACTACCGTGCCGCCGACACCGACTGCCCAACCACGACTGCCATCGCCGGCGAAAGCTGATCCTCTGAGATTCTGTTGGGTCGTACTCACTTGAGCATGCCAATTTTTTCCGCCATCGGATGTGGAATAAATCGCCCCCTTAGAGCCGACAGCCCAACCGTTTATATTGTCGGCCTGAAACTGAAGATCGAGAATGCCTGCCCTTGAACCAATCACTTGCGATTGCCAAGTCAAGCCACCATCCTCAGTAAAGTCCGACTTACCGCTGACGTCGGCCAGCCAACCTCGCTGACCATCCTCCGAAAAATGCATGGCAAAAAGTGTTCCCCATATATTAGGGTCAAGTTGCCAGTTTTTGCCTCCATCACGGGTGACCAGAAGCCCCCCGTCACCCGCGGCCCAGCCGTGCAAACCGTCATTGAGAAATTGCACTCTGAATAAGAATATCTTGGTGTTGTTGTTTTGAGCACGCCAATTTTTCCCAGCATCGCTGGTAGCAAAAATAACCCCATTGCTACCGGTCAACCAGCCACGTTGGCCGTCAGCTAAAATGTGCAAGCCAAATAGGTCTTGATGGGTTTGAATTTCCTGCGTTCGCCAATTTCGACCAGCATCGGTACTGGATAAAACTGCGCCATCAGCGCCAATTACCCAGCCAAGTTGACGATTAGTCATAAATTGCACACTGCTAAAAACCTTCTGGCTTGCAGCCTGCCAACTATTACCACCGTCAGCGCTGGCAACTATAGTTCCGTCGGCGCCGACGGCCCAACCGTGCAAACCATCAAGAAGAAATTTAACGCTACGCAACTCACCTGAAGTTCCGCTGTTTAGTAATCGCCAGCTTAGTCCGCCGTCAGTCGTCGCTGCGAGCATACCGTTCGTACCAGCCACCCAACCCCGTAAGCCGTCTTTTAGAAAGCGGACACTACGCAGAAATTGCGACACCTGGTTAGGTTGCGACTGCCATGTGTTCCCGCCATCCGCGGTGGCAACGATGCGCCCACCGGTTCCCACGGCCCAACCTCGCAGATGATCGATAAAATCTACCGATTGAAAAATTTGATTGGCATTTTTAGCTTGAGCTTGCCAAGTTAGGCCACCATCTGCGGTGGCAAGTATGGCCCCAAGATCACCGACGGCCCAACCATGCAGGTCATCGGAAAACGTCACACTATTCAGATGCGACTCGGCAACACTCGCCTGATTTTTCCAACTTTTACCACCGTCTGCGGTAGCCAGAATGAGGCCCGCCTGGCCTACTACCCAGCCATGCGCAGGATTGACGAAATGCACGCTGTTCAATATTTCCTTGGTGCCGCTGGCTTGGAACTGCCAACTTTTGGCGCCATCGGCGGTAACCAGAATCACACCATCTTCGCCGACCGCCCAACCATGAGAGGTATCAACGAAATGCACGGAATATAAATTGGCGCGCTTCGGGTCTCGTTCACTCGGCTTTTGCTTCTGAACGGGTGGCGGCGAAACGGAGTCGCCCGCCTTCTCGACTGTAATTGCTTGAGGCAGGTTTTTTGAAGTGGGCGCCGTTGGCTCGTTATTGGTCTTTGGCGCAGCTAGTTCTTGCTCTAGCGGCGCACTCGGCGCCTTTTGGACTGGCGACTGGTTTGCATAATCGAGCGCAGGGTTTATCTCCCTGGCAGCATTTGCCTCACCGCTGTCGGTTTTTCGAACGCTTAAAGGCGCATTGTCGAGGTTAGTCGGGGCCGATTGCTGTTGTGGTGGGTAGGCCCCCGGCATCCCGGCTTGTGCTTCCTTGATCCAAAAACCGTCGGTCTGCGCCAGCGGCACAGCTGGCGCAGCGCCAATTTGCCCTTGCTGCCAGCTCACCCCACCGTCCTCACTAAACACAATTAAACCGCCGTCACCGACCACCCAGATATGCTGGCCATCTTCGGAAACAGCCAGATCATTAAGATTCCCGGCAATCGCCGGCAACCTCCGAAAAGCGTTGCGCTCGACGGGGTAAGCCCAATAATCCCAACTCAACAATTTGGGTTCAGGGCGATAGGCGTTGCGGTGCGGCGCTTGCTGGAAGGCGATGACGGTAGAGAGCAAGGCTAGCATCAAGGCCCAGCCTAACCAGTATCCAGGGCGGCTCAGCCAATACCGGGGGAGCATTTTTGTAACCGCAGCGTCGTTACCCGCCGCGTGTTTTGTCGCCAGTCCGGACATGTCGTCCCCCTTATCGCCGTTAGATAAGGGCTTTTTAACAACAAAATCGCCGCAAGGAAAGGCCAATCGAATGGCACTATTTCACAGCGAATCGATTCCTGAGTTTGCGGGCAGATTGAATCAAGAATACACCTGGCTATTCAGTAGGTGTTCAGTGACAACTTTCCGTCTTATTAACGATTAAGGCTGGTGGTGGCCGTGGTGCATATGCTGTCCGCCCGGCACTGCGTGGCGAGCGTGGTCGCTAAGTTGGGCATCGAAATAGCTGTGTACCGCTGCTATCAACTGTTTATCTTCCGTTCGATACTCGATTTCCGCACCGTTCGGCAAATCCCGATACATAAAACTGACTTTTCCGGCGGCTGACGCCAAGGCTTTGAGTCCCGGCATATCGTCGCCATGAATACGGCTCGGCCCGGAAAAATCGCCTTTGGCAAACCCCGCAGCCAGTTGCGCCAGGTGGCTGCGCGCCAAGCCGATTTGCTCAGTATCCGCAGCATCTTTGGCAATGACTTGCTGGATGCCGCCGGTGTCGGTTTTATTAAAAATATGTAAAGTTTTTTCCAGATCAAACGGCATGACATGACTGCCACGTTCTTGCACTTCGTCCAGTCGTGCCGGATCGACCGGTGGGATGGCCTCGGCTGCAGAGACCGATAGCAGTAAGGCAGCTAGAAATAGTGTTGTTTTCATCTAAATCGTCCTGTGTGAATGAGCCGAGCTCACAAAATATTCGAGTTGAATCGGGCATCTGCGTTACCAAACACCCGCGGGTAGCCGCCTAAATCTGTCGAGATTGAGGTTGAATTGAGTTTTACGATTCGTCGCTAGGCTTGCGAATAATGATGGTCGATAAGGCCAGCAATAAAATACCGCCGGACACTAATAAAATCCCCATATCGGCCTGGTGATGCGCCTGTATGTCGGCGATCAACAATCTAGCCAGCGCGGTGATGGCAATGTAAATCAGACAACGCACCGGCATCAGGTTGGTTTTGAAATAAATGCCGACCATCGCACCCAGCTCCAAATAGATAAACAGCAGCAAAATGTCGCCAATGGTGGCATGGCCTTGCAGCATCATGCCGCCGTATGCCACCACCGCCGACCAAACAATACTGGCGCCGATGACAAACAAGGCCAAATAATGAAAAACTTCGATCAGCAAGTTGCCTATTTCGTCCGCCAGTAGTTTGGCTTGCTCGTTCAATTGTCTGAAACGGTGAATATCCAAGATTTTAACTCACTGAACGGGTTGGGTATGCGAGGGCATCGCTGCGGACATCTGGCCTGCTTGGACGATTTTCAAGCCGCGTTGCGCCATCATGACACCCATCGCGATAACCAATATTGCGGATACCTTGACGAGCTGACGCATAAATACCGGCGACAATAAACTGGCGAAAAACCCAAAACCGAGCAACGGCGCCAAAGTGCCGAGGCCAAACCAGAACAGAATCAGCGCGCCCTGCACCGGGTCGCCGCTGCCGGCGGCCATTACATACATGGCTTGTAGCGGGCCACAGCCCAGCAATAAACCTGTCAATAAGCCGGTACGTAAAGCACTGCGCGGTTTGCGCATTTCGTCTGCAAGCTGGCGATTGACAGCCCTGGGCATGCGCAAAGTAAAGCGGCGCAAGAAGGCGAAGAAGTTGAGCATCTTCAAACCGTATAGCAATAGAAATACGCTCGCGGCTAATGCCAGTCCGCCGCGTATCTGCGGGGTCATGGCGATAGTGGCACCTAACAAACCAAAGCCGGCACCCAGTGCACTGTAAGACAAGGTCTTGCCGAACGCGTAACTTAAATGCGCCAGCAACTGGCGGGATTTGGGTTTGGCCGGATCGGTATAACCCACTACAAAACCGCCGCACATGCCGATACAATGAAAACCGGTGAGAAAGCCGATGCCCAGCAATACCGCGTGATCCATATGCGGTGTGATTTGTTGCATCACGCCTGGCATCAAACTCTTGCCCCAGAAGGCCACGCCACCGACAGCCAGCAATAACAATATAAAAATCAACAGACCTTTTAGCTTGCCGCTAGCAGAGGGTGGCGTAAGTTCCACGCCGTAACCCTTGGCGCGAATGGTTTGGTGCAGCGCCGCTTCGTCGGCCAACTGGTCGTCGAATTGCACATCAACCGTTGCTCGCGCATAGCTGACCTCTACCGTTATCACCCCCGGTAAGTCAGCCAATTCTTGGCGAATGGTGTCTTCACAACCCGGGCAGTGCATGCCCTCGACCGTCAAATGCCTGTTGATTATCGTCATATCCCCTTCCCTGGCAATTGGCGTCTCGGTCTGATCATACAACCAAGAAATCCCGCATCATGCCCATATCTTCGTGTTCCAGGTTATGGCAGTGGTACATAAACAAACCTTTAAAGTCCTGGAAGGGCTTAATGATTTTTACCCGTTCGCCTGGCATGACCAGCACTGTGTCTTTCCAGCCGCCTTCGATGAAGCCATCTTTAACCGTGGCGTAATCTTCGCCGGCGTTGGTGGCTATGGTCCGGCTTAGGATTTGGAAATATTGGCCGTGCAAATGAATCGGATGCGCCATCGACATCATCATGCCACCGCCCATGCCACCCATCTGATGCCCGCCGGCTTCGTCGCTATCGCCATCATGGCGCATGCCCATCATACCCATGCGCCGATGACCACCTTCATTCTGACCGGTTTCGCCATCGTGCCGCATGCCGCCCATCATGCCCATACCACCCATTTTGTGGCTACCGGAGTCGGGTTTCTCCGTACCGCCGTGCTCGCCACCGACCTTGCCGCCATGGCCACCGCCGTGCACATGAAAAATCTCCAGCAATTGCACGGTATTCAGCGGAATGCGCTCGCTGGGTAAAATATCGTTATAGGCATAGGGCCGGCCATTTAAAACCATGCGCATGGGCCCTTCCGAAATAGCGATAGGCACCGGTTTACCGGGATTAGCTGTGTCGCTTAAACTGTAATGACTAATTTGCGCCAAGCTGTTAGGTAATTTTGGGCTATCACTCACCTGACGAGTAACTTTTACGGTAAATATCGGATAGTCGCTCCCCAACGGCAAAACACTGGCATGCATGCCCATGCCACCACCCATGCGACCTTTTTGGCCTTGGCCACCGCCCATCATCCGTTCGGCCATTCCCGGCAACACGCCAGAAAAAGAACGGCTACGCAATACAAGCTGAGAGCCGACTTTACGCCCGCTGAAATCCACCCAAATATCTAAACGTTCGCCGGGGGCCAGCATCACGTAAGGTTTATTGACCGGTGCTTCCAGCAAGCCGCCATCGGTGCCGATGACGGTAATAGGCGATTTGTCGTCCCAAGCCAGTTTGTAGATGCGCGCCGTTGAGCCGTTGAGGACGCGGAAACGATAAGCTCGACTGGCCACGTCGAGTTGAAAATTCGGGCGACCGTTAACCAAAATCCGGTCGCCGTAAAAACCCATCATCCGATCGCGCATATGCCGCACGTAGACGAGTTGGTTATTGTCGTCAAACAATTTATCTTGAATGACGATAGGTACTTCGTATTCGCCGCCGGGCAATTCCAGACGCCGTTCTTCCTCGTCGTTCACCAAAATGGCGCCCGCCAGGCCGTGATAAACCTGTTCCGCCGTGGTGTTGTGCGGGTGGGGATGGTAGATATTCATGCTGGCCCGATTGAGCATTTCAAACTCATACACAAACACTTGACCGCTATCTATCGTGTACAGCGGATGACCATCCACTTCGGCAGGCACGTGCAAACCATGCCAGTGGGTGATACTGGGCTCGTTAAGCTGATTGTGCAGATTGATTCGAATCTTCTGGCCTTTCTCAAAGCGCAGCACCGGCCCCAGGTAAGAACCGGGAATTTCGGTCAAGGTCTGCGCCGGTCCCTTCACCAATTTGGCAAAGTATTGCTGCACCCGCGTGGGCTGGCCGGGCAAAATAGCGACCGAGCCAGGTTTGCAGATCAAGTCTAATTCCACATCCGGGTGAAAATTGGCCGAGGCTTTTCTCGGCGGCATTTTCGGCATGTCGCCCATGTTTTCCATGGCCCGCAGCCACGCGGGCGTTGCCGCCCACGCCATTAATCCGGCTCCACTTTGCGCGAAAAAGCGCCGACGGGACTTATTGAATGAATAAGACATATACCCTCCTCAAACGTTTTTTATAGTTATGCGCCAAGCGGTTAACACCGGATGGCTAATGTGACGGTCTAACACAACCGTCAATATTAGTCTAGCCTAATTTACAGGTGCTGCCGAGGCGGCATTGGCACCGCTTCTATACGCGGTTTACGGCTATGAATACGATTGCCGATTAGGCCTAGTGCCAAGATGGCAGCTAAGCCGGCCAACACCCGTCGCCAGGCAAGTTCGTCATCCTGCCACACCGCTAAAGATGCCAACAGTTGCCAACTCACGGCGTTAAACAACACGTAAACCGCCACCACCATCACGAACCAGCCGAACCCGCGCCGTAACACCGCCGCACTAATAAAGTTGGATAACCAACCACCCAGAAAACTGCCGCATACCGCACCGGCGGTGACCAGCACCATCAACTCGATATCCAGCTGTGCGTGATTGGCGTAACCGCTCAAGCCGGCGGTGGCGTTCATCACGATAACCAGTAACGAGGTACCGATCGCCGCCGGCATCGGCAAACCCACCAACAAGGTCAATGCGGGCACGATCAAAAATCCGCCGCCGACCCCCACTAGACCGGTCAAACCGCCGACCAAAATCCCATCGAACAACAAACGCAATATCGGTGTTTGTAAAGGACACATCGGTAGTGCCTGCTCAATAGTTGGCTCGCTAGGCGCTCTCTTGAAGATCATCGCCAGGCCGGTCAAAAAGGTAATCGCCCCAAAAAACACCATCAGCCATTCGCCGGAAAAATGCCCGGCCAAGCGACCGCCACCGAATGCGCCTAACATGCCGGCCAAACCGAATACCAGAGCGCTTTTCCAGCAAACATGGCCGCGCCGCGCATGCGGAATTAACGCCATCAAGCTGGAGACGCCCACCACCACAAAAGAGGTAACGATGGCCGTCTTGGGCGGCACATGCAGCACATATACCAGCATCGGCACCGTCAAAATCGAGCCGCCGCCACCCAACAGCCCCAGCAGCAAGCCGATACAGATTGCCAAGATCAGCGTCAGGATCATCGGTTAACTCCGCCTACTCGGCCAGCGTCCCACAAGACTGATTGGCCGGCAGCGCCTGATCGATAAACTTGGGATACGCCAGCTTCAATTCGCTCATGATCGCTATGAACTCAACACGCGTGCGGCCTTGACCCACGCGGGGGTTTTTAGCCATTTCCTGTTTGATAGTGGACACGGTATTGCCCTGGTAATCGTGTCCCGGATAAACCAAAGTATCAGGGGGCAAAGTAAACAATTTGCCGGTGATACTGTCGTAAAGCTGGCCGGCATCGCCTTGCTGGAAATCGGTACGGCCGCTGCCGCCGATCAGCAAGGCATCGCCGGTAAACACCCGGTCGGCCATCACGTAACTGACGCAACCGCCGGTATGGCCGGGGGTATGCCGTACCTGAATATCCAGATCGCCAACTTGCAACAATACTCCATCAGTGACCAGCAAATCCGCGCAGAGCGCGCCGGCATCCCGATGCACCACGCTCTTGCTGCCAAGTTTTTCGCGCAGCAAACCGGCGCCGGTGATGTGATCGGCATGCACATGAGTTTCGAAGGTGTAAATCAGCTTCAGATTCAGGCTTTGCAGTAGATCGATGTAAATCGGCAGCTCCGAAGCGACCGGATCGATCAAGCAAGCGCGACGGCTGCGTTCGCAGCCCAACAAATAACTGTAGGTAGAGGTTTCTGTTTCGAAGAGTTGTCTGAAAATCATGACCAGCCTCGTTTATCGCAAAATAAGAAGAATATAGGGTTTGCATATCAATACTCGTGCCAGCTTATCGGCAGCCTTTATCTCCGCACTACTTATAAAATCAGCTCTGCAGAACGTGGACAAAATACAGATATGTGTTTGTTTTAAACGAATATTTTATTTTTCATCTCTTGGATTGATAAGTCGATAGATTCCATAGCATGGCCTCGCAACGGCCACAGACGATGTTTCAATATGAAATACTGAAACAATACTGATACACTTGAAACATCCCTGAAACAAGACAAGATACTCCGCATGGCATCCTCCTCGCCCCTATTCAAACGTTGGCTCGGCCAAATCGGCGCCGATCAAGTCGTAGAAGTGTTGACCGACTTATTCGAAAGCGGTGCGGCCTTTATTGTGGACAGCAATAGCGACATTTTGCTGTGGAGCAAAGGTGCCGAACAATTGTTCGGCCTGAGCGCGACCGAGACCATCGGCAAGCCTTGCAAGACCGCACTGAATTGCGACAGCGACAACGACCCCTGCAACCTGGCCGAACTCGGCATCGTCAAGTCGCAAGCGGTACGGATACATCGCCCGGATGGCCGGACGCTGAATTGTTATCGAACCGCCCGCGCCTTCTACGACAGCAATGGCGGCTTCGCCGGGGCGATTGAATTTCTGCAAGCGCAAAGCGACACAGCGCCCGAGCAAAAACCGGACGACAGCGACAGCTTTCACGGCATTCTGTCGCGTGACCCGGCGATGAAAGAGGCCATCAAAATTATTCGCAACGTCGCCGAAACCGAAGCCACCGTGTTGATCCGCGGCGAATCCGGCACCGGTAAAGAGATGGTGGCACATGCGCTGCATTTGGAAAGCCCGCGTCACTATCAACCCTTTCTGGCCATCAACTGCGCGGCCTTGACCCCCAGCCTGTTGGAAAGCGAGTTATTCGGCCATGTGAAAGGCGCATTCACCGGCGCGGTACGTAACCATGCCGGCCTGTTTCAACGCGCCAACGGCGGCACGCTGTTTTTAGATGAAATAGCGGAACTGCCATTGGAACTGCAAGCCAAACTATTGCGCGTGATACAAGAACGCAATTTCATCCCGGTCGGCGGCGATAGCGCCGTCAGCGTCGATGTGCGGATTATCGCCGCCACGCATAGATCGCTGCGCGAAGAGGTCAAGGCCGGCCGGTTTCGAGAGGATTTGATGTACCGCTTACGGGTCGTGCCGATCTTTCTGCCGCCGCTGCGCGAACGTCGCCAGGACATCAGCCTGTTGCTGCAATATCTGATAGACCGGCATAACACCCAAGGCCATCGCCATATCGACAGCATCGCGCCGGAAGCGATGCGCCTGCTGTTGGATTACCGCTGGCCGGGCAATGTTCGGGAATTGAATAATGTCGTCGAATACGCTTATGCGGTGGGCCGCGACAGCGAGCTAAGCATAGGCGATTTGCCGCCCGAGTTCCGCGAGCCGCTTAGACCGACAGCAACGATTGACCAACACCTTACAGCACGCCCGAAAAGTCAAAACGAAGCGGAATTGATCCGAGAAGCCTTGGAAAATAACCCGGACAATCTGGAACAGGCCGCGCAATATGCGGGGATGAGTCGGGCGACTTTTTGGCGGAAGCGGCGGAAGTATGGTTTATAAATTTGCTTTATTGGCGGGTTAATCGCGTCAACGCCACGCCAATATCGTATTGACGTCCTATTGATTGCGTCTTATGGTGTAGCTCCATTCATCAATGGGAGTCTATTCATGCAAACACCCACTCTAAAACAGGAAGCGCTGGAATCGATTGACCGTTTGCCTGACAACGCAGACATTGACGAAATCATGTATCAGCTTTACGTCGTCGACAAGTTACGTAAAAGCCGCGAAGCTATCACTGAAGGCCAATTCATTCACCAAGAAGAGTTAAAGCGCGAAATCGAACAATGGTGATTGTTTGGTCAAAACCCGCGCGCGAAGACCTCCACTCGATACATCAATTTATTGCTCGTGATTCCAAACTCTACGCAAACCGCGTAACGCAAGACATTCTCGCTAAAGTGGATGTACTGGCGACCATGCCAAAGCTGGGCCGGACAGTTTCCGAAATTGGCGAGGAAAATGTGCGCGAAATCGGCATATATTCATACCGGATACTTTACGAAACAATCGGCGAAACCGTTTATATCCATGGCGTAATCCACAAGCGACGAGACTTCAAACAGGAAGATCTGCAACGCTAATAAGCTATGAATAGCTCATATTAGACTACAGCCGAATTATCTAACGCCGACCCACCATCAACTCGATTTCCTCGACGATTTCTTCCTGGCGCAGCCGATTGCGTTGTCGTTGTAATTCTTCGCCGCCGCGCTCAAGATGTCGCAACGCGGTTTCCATCTGCATCAGCCGCATGTGGTTTTCCACCCGAATCGAGCGCAACAATAAGGCCAGCAGGCTGTGAAACAGATAATGTTCGGCAACGCCTTGGGCCACTTCCGCCGGCGGTGCGAACGTCAACGGCGGGTTTAGCCTGGCGCTACTAGCCACATCAGACAGCGGCCAAAGACGTTGGCTGCGCGCACCTTGTTCGTCACGCACACAGGCTATCAACCCAAACTCGACCCCGCGCAGTTCCGCGACCGCCGCCAGAATACTATCTATCGCGGCCGGCGCATCCAAACCGCCGTCGGCACCGCGCAGCCGTTGCAATGCGGCGCGCTCCTCAACCATTTGGTGCAGGCGTTCACCAACTAGAATCAATGGGCCTTGCTGAGTGGATTCTGTTCGCCAGTAGCGCATCACGTCTTCGTTAAAGCTGCCGCAAAAGCCGCGCACGGAACCGAATAACAGCCAGATGTCGTTGGCGGGCGAGCTTAAAGCCGGCTCCGGCAAGCTATCGGCCAAATCGGCCAAGGCCGTCTGCAACGATTGCACGACTTGTTGCTGCGCGGCCTCGCGCCTACCCACTTTCCGCAGCTCAGCCAAGGCAAAACTGCGCATCGCGCCGAGAATGCCGGACAAATCGTCGAACAAGGCTAATCGCGCCTCAACTTCCCGACGCTGGCTCATGTTTTATCCGCCAATAATTGCCGCAACGCTGACAACCATTGCTTTTTAGGTGAATCCAAGATCAAGGTATCCGGCAATTTTACAAGCAGCTCCGCCAATACGCCGGCCGCCTGTTCCGGCTTGAGGTTTTCCAGCAAGCCCTCGCCATAGGCCAGCAGCCAGGCCAGATGGGCTCGTTCGGACAAAGGTTGCAAGCGGTCCTGTTTCAATATTTCCCGCAGCAAGCGACCGCGTTGCAGTTTTTCCTCGACACCGGCTTCTAAACGCGTACCGAAACGGGCGAAAAGCTCCAGCTCCAGAAATTGCAAATAATCCAGCCGAATATGCGCGGAAGCGGTTTTGATAGCCGGATGTTGAGCCTTGCCGCCGATGCGCGATACCGAACGGCCGATGTCGATGGCCGGCAGCATGCCCGCCGCGAACAGCTTGCTTTCCAGATAAATCTGGCCGTCGGTGATCGAAATCAGGTTGGTGGGAATATACGCCGACAGCTCGCCCTGGCGAGTTTCGATGATAGGCAAGGCCGTCATGCTGCCGCCGCCATATGCCGACGACAATACGGTGGAACGCTCCAGCAGCCGGGAATGCAGATAAAAAATATCGCCAGGATAGGCTTCGCGGCCAGGCGGCCGTTGCAGTAGCAGCGACAGCTCGCGATAGGACTGGGCGTGGCGCGTCAGATCGTCGTAGACCACCAACGTGTCGCGGCCCATGCGCATCCAGTGCTCGGCAATTGCGCAACCGGCAAACGGCGCTAGGTAGCGAAAACCCGGCAAGGCGTTGGCTTCGGCCACTACCACCACGGTATAGGCCAGCGCATCGGCCTGGCGCAGCACTTCTATAGTACCGGCTACGGAAGAACGCGGCTGTCCGATCAACACCATCACACACAACACATTACGGCCACGTTGATTGAGCACGGCGTCCAGGGCCAGCGCGCTTTTGCCTATGCCGTCGTCACCGATGATCAATTGGCGCTGGCCCTTACCGATCGGAATCAGCGTATCGACAATCTTGCAGCCAGTATACAAAGGTTCGGAGACGAAATCGCGCTCGATGATGGGCGGCGCGGCAGCTTCCAACGAGCGAAATTGGCGCAATTCCGGTGGCGGCAATCCGTCCAGCGGACTGCCAAGCGGATCGACCACCCGCCCCAACAAGGTATCGCCAACGCCAATTTCCAGTTTGCGGCCGATATGCTGCACGGCCATGCCGGCGGTGACGCCACGGTTTTGCGACAACAAAATCGCCCCCAGCACTTCCCTGCCCAACTGAAACACCAGACCGGTACTGCCGTCGTCGAAACCGATCAATTCATCAAGCCGGGCAGTGGGCAACCCGCGTATCCAGGCGATGCCGTCACCGATGCCGGCCACGCAACCGCGCTCGGATAGACGCAGGCCAAATTGGTAGGCTTTAACCGGCTCAACCATGATTGGCTTGGCGCCGGAAAAACGCCAACTCATCGGCCAGATTAGCGTGCAATTGGCATTCGCCAACTATGGCACGCAGGCCGGCAATCAAGGCCGGGTCTTCCTTGAACCTGAGTTGCAAGGTTTGTCCGGCAGCGCTCGATAAGGCTTCCGTCACTCGAGCTTGATCGGCTTCGCTCAACGGGTGCGCGCTAAGCACCTCGACCGCAGAAGCGGCAATCAGCATCGCCGCCGCTTTGCGCAGTGCAGTTTGTTCGCTATCCGGCATATTCAGCAGATCTTGCAAAAATACCTCGACAATAGTCTGCGTCAACTGCGGCGACGCCAGTCGTTGCAACATCGCCGCTGCCTGTCCATATGCCGCGCCCGCTGCTTCCCTTATCAAAGCGGCTTCCCGTGCCGCAATCAGCGTCTGGTTGCGGACCCGCAATTTAGCCTCTTCGTCAGCAAGCGTCTGTTTCAGATTCTCCGTTGCAGTATTGCGCAACTGAGTTAACTCTTCGTCTAGTTGGCGGCGACTGGCTTCTTGTTGTTGATTCCAATCGGTTAGCCGTTGTTCGTATTGTTGGCGCAAGGCTTCCGCTTCGTTGCGCAACTGTGCGGCCTGCTCGGTTTCATCTTTGATGCGCTGCTGCCGGGCATCGAGCATTGCCAGCACCGGGCGATACAGGAAGCGTTGCAGTATCCACACCAGGACCAGGAAATTGAGGATTTCCAGGATAAAGGTTGTCCAGTCGAATTGCATCATGGATGGGTAACCCGTTTTGTTGGATATGAACTTGCGGCGTTGTTCCGAAAAAACCGCCGATTTTTTGTTTCTCCGCTATCTTAAACCCCGCAATGGCTTTGATGTCTGAAAATTTAGCCCGCGTAGCTTGCCATTTAGGCACGTCTTGAGGCTCGAATACTTACGGCTTAGAATACCGCCCGACTTTCCGGATTCGAGCCTGCCCGACCACCTAAGCCAGGGCAAATAAGACGGGAAGCCCGAACCAACTCAGCATTTCGTTACCCTATGACCTCTTTGCAAGAACATCTGTCACACCCCAAGTATCGGCCCGATATTGACGGCTTGAGAGCCATTGCCGTTCTCTCGGTTATCGCCTTTCACGCCTTTCCCAAGAGCTTGCAAGGTGGATTTATAGGTGTAGACATCTTCTTTGTGATTTCAGGTTATCTCATCTCCACCATCATTTTTCAGAACCTGGAAAAGGGTACATTCAGCTTCACCGAATTTTATGCCCGCCGGGTTAAGCGAATCTTCCCGGCACTGATTCTGGTCTTAGTTGCGTGTTATGTCTTCGGCTGGTTCGCGCTGTTTGCCGACGAGTACAAGCAGTTGAGCAAGCATATTGCCGCCGGCGCGGGATTCGTTTCCAACATTGTGCTATGGAGCGAGGCCGGCTATTTCGACAACTCCGGTGAGACTAAACCGCTGCTGCATTTGTGGAGTTTGGGCATTGAGGAACAGTTTTACATCGTCTGGCCCTTGTTGCTTTGGTTTGCCTGGGAGCGGAATTTCAATCTGCTGACCATTACGGTTCTGATTGCCATCGTCTCTTTCGGCCTGAATATCACAGGCGTCATCGCCCATCCTGTCGCGACGTTTTATTCTCCACAAACCCGGTTTTGGGAGCTGTTATGCGGTAGTTTGCTGGCTTGGATGACGCTCTACAAGAAGGACTCGTTCTCTTCTATCAAACTGAAGCTTGACGGTTGGTTGGCTTGCGCGGTTTATCGACACTCTCACGCCGCCGACGGCAAGACGCTGGCCAACGCGCTGTCTATTCTGGGCATACTGCTGTTAGCCTTCGGCTTTTTCATCATCAATAAAGATTTCAATTTCCCTGGCCGTTGGGCGGTGATACCGATGTTGGCTGCGGTCATGATCATATCGGCCGGACCCAATGCCTGGGTTAATCGCATCGTCTTATCCCACCCGCTAGCGGTATGGTTCGGCTTGATCAGTTTTCCATTGTATTTGTGGCACTGGCCTCTCCTATCTTTTGCGCAAATCATCGAGACCGAAGTGCCCAGTATGAATATCCGCGCCATTGCGGTGTTGCTGGCCGTGGTATTGGCTTGGCTGACCTACAGACTGGTGGAAAAACCGATACGTTTGGGTAGTCACAGCAGAGCCAAGACGGCGGTACTGCTGCTGTTGATGCTCGGTATCGGCTATGTCGGCTACGCTTCATATTCTCGGGATGGCCTGGAGTTTCGTAAAGCCGATGCGCAGACAAAAACCAAGATGTATGCCGACGTGAACGGCACAGTACTCTACAACACGCCGGAAGACTGGGTCGATGAGCGCTGTAAGGGGGTATTGGGAGGGGCCAGTTACAATTATTTGATGTGTCGCTTTACCACGGCTACGCCAAAAACGCTGGTGGTCGGCGATAGTCATGCTGCGCAATTTGTCTACGATTCGATTACCAAAGGCTCGAACGATCTGGCATTGGTAGCCGTCAATGGCTGCCTGCCGTTTATCGATCTGGTGAGCATTAATCCCACGGAAGAATTTGCAGAAAAATCGACCAGATGCCGGGTAGTCGTTCCTATCGTGCTGAAGCTGCTGAAGGAATTCCCATCAATTCAGCGCGTGGTGTTTGCGACCAGAGGCGCAATGTATATCGAAGGTTCTGGATTCGGCAATACCGAAACAAAAAACGTCTATCGGATTATTAAAAGCCCGGATGATGTATTGGCGGAAAATTACAATCAATTTGTTTCCGGCTATGTCGCAACCATCAATGAGATTTTAAAGCTGGGCAAATCGGTGGTTTTTATTGAAGACGTACCGGAGATTGGGGTAAGTGCCAAAAACTGTGTGGACGAGCGCCCGCTGCGCATTACCGAAAGAGCCCTGCCCGAGTGCGATGTCTCCAGAAAGTCTTTTGAAGAGCGGAATATAAACTACAGAAGAGCTGTCGATGCTATCGATGCCTCCACGCATAAGCGGATTAAGATTTTTCCCGCCTACGAATATTTATGCGATGAATCGACTTGCGGCGGCATGCACGATGACATGTCTTATTTTTACGACGACGACCATCTTTCCATGCGCGGCAGTAAGTTTATTTTCGACAAATTCGCTGAATGGCTGAGCAAAGAGTCCAAGTAACCGAATGGACCGCTCTATGTAATCTGACGTGGGTTATTTTAAAAAATATTCCAATAACGGGTTTCTAAACAACACGATCAGGGCCACCACCAAACAATAAATCGCCAACGACTCTATCATCGCCAAGCCGATAAACAGGGTACGGGTGATAGTTTTTTCGGCTTCCGGCTGACGAGCCAGGGCTTCCAAAGCGGCAGCGATGGCCTTACCCATTGCCAGAGCCGGCAACATCGTCCCAAGGGCGATCACCAGACCGGCCACGCCGGTGGAAATCATGCTGAATAAATGGATGTCGTTCATGGCTATTCCTCGGGAATTGCGGATGTATCGGATTCGCTAGGTTCCAACGCACCGGCGATGTAGATGAGCGCCAGCATACCAAAGATATAGGCCTGGACCACGGCTTCGATCACGTGCAGCATTAATAAAGGCACCGGCACCAGGAAGCCGGCGATCAACAGCACCAATAAGGCCGCCATTTCCAGACTCATGATGTTGCCGAATAGGCGGATGGCCAAAGCCAGGGTGCGGGTAAACTCGCTGATGATGTGGAACGGTAACAGGATGATGCTGGGCTCAGCGTAATGGCGAAAATGCTGCCGCCAGCCGCGATCTCGAATCCCGAACCAGTGCGTGGAACCGAACACCAGCACCGCCAGCGCGGCGGTGGCGGACAAATCGCGGGTGGGCGCATGTAGTTCCGGAATTAAACCCACCAGATTGGCGACCAATACAAACAGCCATAAGCTTGCCACGAACGGCAACACCCGCCGCACTGAAGCCGCCGGTAAGACTTCGGCAATCGCGCCTTCTATCGCCACGACCACCGCTTCGAGCAAATTTCGCAATGAAGATGGCTGACGGCTGAAGCGCAGCAACAGGGTTAACATCACAAAGCCCAGCATCACACCCCAAGTAGTGATTACTGTGTTACTGATCGCCAGTGGGCCGAGTTGAAAAACAGTGTTGGCGACAGATTCTGAGTTGTTCATATCCGCACCTCGATAAACATAAGGGCATAGCCGAAAGCCAGCCTAGATACCCAACATTTTGATTTTCTTGGGTTTCGCTCTGCTCTGCCCAAGCTACATTTGACTCTTACGATAGCTCTCTTGGCGAGGGCGCTATGCGCTCCGCCCGGAAAACGGCCGGAGCACTAAGGTTAACTTATTCGACAGCCAGATATTGGCCGGGGGCCAACGGACTTTCGTAGCGGACGCCTTCACGGAAAAACTGTTCGGGGTTGGAAGCAATTTCGCGGGCGGCCAGGAATTGCGCATAGTAGTTGCGGGAAGCAAAACCGAAGGCGGGACCGTCATAAGAGTCTACGATACGCACGAAATCGCTGCCGACTTGGTTTTGTGCACGCTTCATCCCGCCGATGCCGTGGTTGTATGAAGTCACAGCCGCCGGCCAATCACCAAGCTTACCGTAAGCGTAACTCAGGTAACGGGCCGCGCCGTTGGCGGAGACGAAAGGATCGTAACGTTGATCGACACGATCACCGCCGGGCATGAAGGTTTTGGCGGCGGCTTTGGTAAATTGCCACATGCCGACCGCTCCGGCGGAAGATTTGGCGGACGGTTGAAACGAGGATTCTACGTGCGGCAGATAAGCCAAGTCTTCCGGCAAACCGGCATCGCGGAAGGTCTTTCTAAACTGCAAATCATAGCGGCCGCTGATCTCCAATCCGCGTTTGAAACGCTCACGCGTGCCGCGCTGCGAACGCAGTCTGTCGCTAAGGCCAGGCAATACGCTGTTAAGTGATCTGCCGTTACTTTCCAGTTTGGCGATCAATTGCCTGTCGTTGGCGTTCAACGCCGCACCGTAACGCACTTTACTTTCCAATTCGGCCAGTTGCGCTTTCCAGTATTCGCGCCGCTGGCTGATCATGTCTTTTTGCTCTGATGTCAGGCCTTCCCCGACATAGCCCGGCAAGGTCATCACTTCGTAGACGACATCCAGATAACGATCATCGTGAAAAGCCACTTCGGAACGTTGCCAGACCGCATAGGTTTTTCGCCAGAAATCCACGGCCGGCTCTAACGCTGCGGGTTTTGGGAAAGTCCCCGTATAAAACGCTGGTTTATATGGGGTCGGTTGCGGTTGATAAGCCGGTCGTTGTTGAGCGATATTCGGCCTAACCGAAACCATTTTATCTCGCTTTACCGGCGAACTGCTGGTGCAAGCATTGAGTAACAACAAGGCTAATAAGGGAAGAGTTAAACGCAGCAAGGGTGGTTTCATTTTGGTCTGGGTATTGGATGCAACATTGATCGATGTAAAGTTTGCTACGCCGAAGAGTCGTAAAATATTCCTCGTGTATTTTCAATAAATAATAGCGCTCATTTCGAATTTTCGTGAAGAATAAATCCGAAAAAAATTAGCTTTTTTCCTGCAAAAATCGAAAAACGTTATAGGCACCAACCACAATACCCAACACAATCAAACTGACCGTCCAGCGTACCGAATAACCAGCAGCCAAAGTATCCAGCCAGCGCCCCAGATAAGCGCCGGCGACGATAGGTACTACAAACAGCAAACCCAGCGTACCGCCGTAAAACAACATGCCTACCCAAGTCGCTGGACGTCGCGTTTTTTCTTCCAGGCGCCGCAGATCGCGGCGGGTGTGTTCGATTAGTTTGTTGCGAAAACTCATGTCTATATTCCTGCTGATCCGCGACTACTCAGTTCGGCTAGGCGTCGCACCAAAGAACGTTCGATTTCCGACAGCGTAGCCCGCGCGGTGTGTACTTCGGAATCAGCCTGGGCCATTTCCGCCGCAAGTCGTTCGCAGATGGCATCGCGGTCTTCGCCGAGAAAATAGCGTACCGTAGTAACGGTAAGTTGATTGTCGGCAAAGCGCAGCACACCGCTGGGCAAGGCCAAATAATGCCAGACACCGGCTTGATCGCTGAAACGGGCTAGCCCGTATCTCAGCAAGGCCACGCAGTGAATATGTCCGGCCAAAATCCCGAAACTGCCGTCGGCATCGGCGCCGATAAACTGGGTGACGGTATCGAAATGCTCAGCGCCACGACTATCCAACAAAGTTAACGCAAAACCGTTCATGCCGACATTGCGCCTTTCATATAGCAATCGGCTTCGCTGAGCTGGTCATATTTGCCGTCCATAAATGCTTCGCAATCGGCGATGGTTTGCGCTAGCGGCACCCTTACGCCCGGCATGCCGGTATGGTCGGCAACGGTGGTAAACGGTTGAGTCAGGTAGCGTTGCAAGCGGCGCGCTCGTTCGACGATACGGCGGTCTTCCTGCGAGAGCTCTTCGATACCGAGCATGGCGATAATATCTTCCAACTCCCGATAGCGCGACAAATGCTCGCGCACAGCTCGGGCCACCTGATAGTGCCGGTCGCCCAGGATATGGTGATCCATGATTCGGCTACCGGAACGCAAAGGGTCTATGGCTGGATAAATGCCTTTTGCGGCCTGTTGCCGGGACAGGATCACCACGCTATCCAGATGCCCAAGGATGGTAGCGACCGCCGGGTCCGACATGTCATCGGCCGGCACATACACAGCCTGCACCGAGGTAATGGAGCCGGATTTGGTGGAGACGATACGTTCTTCCAGCGACGCGACCTCGGTCAGCAAGGTCGGTTGATAACCGACCGTGGCCGGCATCCGCCCCAGCAAACCGGAAATTTCGCTGCCGGCCTGGACGAAGCGAAAAATATTGTCCATCAGAAACAGTACTTCGGTATCCAGCGTATCGCGCAAATACTCGGCATACGCCAAAGCGGTGTAACCCACATGAAAGCGCACGCCGGGTGATTCGTCCATTTGCCCGTAGACCAGCAGTGCTTTGGGTAATACGCCGGCATCGGCCATTTCATGCCAGAGTTCGTGGCCTTCACGCATGCGTTCGCCGACACCGGCGTAAACCGATACGCCTTGCATCGCCACGCTGACCGCGTGCATGAACTCCATCATCAGCACGGTCTTGCCGACGCCGGCGCCGCCAAACAAGCCGGTTTTGCCGCCACGCACGAACGGACAAAGCAGGTCAATGACCTTGATGCCGGTTTCCAGAATTTGCGAGGCCGGCAGAGTGTCGGACAACAGAGGCGGCGCAGAGAGGATATTGCGGAAAACACCATTTGGTAATGGCTGACCACCGTCAAGCGGATCGCCGAACACATTCAGCATGCGCCCCAAACAACTGGGATCGACCGGCACATTCAGAGCATCGCCACGGTCGAACACCGGCATGCCGCGAAATAGCCCCGAGACCGAATGCAAGGCAATCGCCCTAATCAGCGTAGGCTCCAGATGCTGAAACACAACCAGCACATAGCGACCCGCACCGTTCACCACATCAAGCGCCTGACCGATTGGCGGCAGATATTCGCAACGCACATCGACCACCGGCCCCTGCGCGGCCTCAATGCGCCCCACCTGATTCATCTCAACTGTCATAGCAGCTTGCTCCGACGCATAATCCCCCTAAAGCACTTGGAGTAGCATATTTTTTAGATTCTTGCGCCCAACAACGAAAAAAGCTTGCTACGGAATCCTCACTGCTTGGATAATCGCATTAGATATTTCGCATATTTGCACTATGTCGCAATCACCGATTAGCGCCGGTCTCCCGGTGTTAGTTCAGGAACTTTGGACTTTATCACATTGCCCTAACCGCGGAGTGTTGAAAAATGCCGGCGTTCCAACAGAAGGCAACAAATATTCCGTTTATCCTCAGCAGCGATTTTCACGAGAAAGAGGGGGAAACATGAAACCAAAGGCAACGCAGTTAAGCTTTTGCTCAAGGTGCGGGGATGAAATTCCGCCAGACGAATTGCAATTTTTGCCAAATACTTCGCTATGTGCTTTTTGCTACAACACGCAGCTGGAATGCAGGGATATCCATAACTCAAGCACTAAAATATCCCAACCCGTCTTAACCTTAGTCCCGCAAAACCCAAAGGTTCAAGACAGCAACGCGGCCTAACCGCATCAATCCGGTAGCAAAAGCACTTAAACGCTGGCAGCCACCGGACTGAAAAACTCTATCATCGCTAAACTTTACAAAAAGCATCCGGCTACTGCATTCGGGTTGCCTACTGTTTTATGTTTTTATAACCTTCCTCACTTTCACGCATGATTTTTTGGCCTTCCTCAACCAGATTGCGGCCTTCGTCGATCTTTATCTGACCCTCACGTTGCATCACTTGTCCGCGTTCGACCATTTGCTTACCTTCCTGCCAACGGCTACCCAACTGCGCAATGCCCTGACTATCCCGCAACATTTGTTCACCGGACAGAATTTTGTCCGCCTGCTTTGTTGGGGCGACAGGCTCGCTTGCACAACCGGCGACCAGTAAAGTGAAGAGAAGAACGGAAGTATTCGGTCTGACTCTGCGCATAAATATGTCCTCTTATGATGCACTGGAAATGATGGGTAGAAATATTGCAAAACACCATGGTATCTGGCAATCATTTTTTCAAGTTGGTATCCCGTTTTGGTCTAATCGCCGCGTCCAACTTTAGCTTGCCGCTGGGACCAAAACCCATAAACGATTAACGCCGATACCAACCAGCTACTGACCAAAGGGCCTACCACGCCGTCGTAATAGGTGTTGACCAGAAATAGCGAATCTGCGTGCAAATTGACGTTGAACAAATCTCTGCTCACCTTAATTTGCCACACCCAAGCAGCATGACAACCGATACATAGGCCCAGACTTTGCCGCACCCGGCTTCTAAGGATTGCTAAAAACACCCCAACGACAAATAAAGCCAGCAAGGCGCTGAGTATCAGCGGATTCAACCAGTTGGCAAAGGCTTCGGCGATTAATTTTAAACCGCTGCCCGGCGTTAAATCGGCGTAAACCGGTTGCGACTGACTTTTTAAAAAATGTAGCGCCGCGTAATAGATTGAGCTGACGGTCACGGCAGCCATAATTGACATTTTCCTGCCTAAAGCACCCAACAGCAGGCCGCGAAATAACATTTCTTCGCCGAGCGCAATCAGCATCGCAAAAAACAAACCCAATCCGATTTTTTCCGCGATTTTGCCCGCTGTCCAATGCCGGGTATCATCCCAGACATGAACATCCAGCCAATACAGCGTCAACAATACCGGCAGCAAGGTCAATAAACCCAATGCCAGACCTTGAGCCATTTGTTTGAAAAACACCGCTTTGGGCGCGAATCCCAAATCCGCCCAAGTGAATTGCAGATAGTTCTTTAGCGGAAAAATACTCAGCAGCAAAAGAACCAACGTAATTTTGCTGATGACTTTTGCCAACGGCAAAACGTCGCCGGCAATCCACAGCAAACCGGATCCCAACATGCTGGCAATAATCGCCGCAATGACCAATATGACCAACGGCGCCAACGCATAGACAAACCAGCGGATCAACGAAAATCTCCCCATAAGGTTTGCACAGCGGTCAATGCCGATAACACCGCGGTCTCGGTACGCAATATCCGGGCACCCATTCGAACCGGCACGAATCCTGCTGCCTTGGCAATTTGTCGTTCTTGCTCGCTAAAGCCGCCTTCGGGTCCGGAGAGCAAGGTAACACGGGAGTTTTCCGGTTTCAGGTCCGCAAGGGATTGCTCGGCATAGGGATCGAGAAACACGCTTAATCCTTGCTGCCCGCTCACCCAATCGCCTAAATTCACAATCTCGCCAATTGACGGACAGTAAGTTCTTCCAGATTGTTCGGCCGCGTGCTGGACAATATGCTGCCAATGTAGGAGGCGTTGCTGTTTTTTATCGTCGTTGAATTTGATCACGCAACGCTCGGTTACCAAGGGTGTCAATTGCGTCACACCTAGTTCAACGGCTTTTTGTACCGCCCAGTCCATCCGATCACCGCGAGAAATGCCCAAACCCAGATTGATCGCCAGAGGGGATTCGACATTACGCTCAACGAACTGCTCGATTTCGACGCGAACAGTCTTACGGCTGACTTCGCTGAAACGGCACAGGTATTCGCCGCCTTCCCCGTTGAACAACACGATGCTCTGGTCCTGCTTTAAACGCAGAACACTGCGCACATAATGGGCCGCGTCTTCATCCAGTTCAATGCGCCCGCCAACATTTAGCGATGCAACAACATATAAACGAGAAACCCGCATCAGTCCTGCACCGCCAGTTGAATGCCCTGCCAGGCCACTTCTGTCATTAGCTGTATCTCCTGCTCGTTAATCACATAAGGCGGCATGAAATAAATCACATTTCCTAGCGGCCGCAGTAACACGCCACGACTCAAAGCATAGCGATAAACTTTTAAACCGCGCCGCTGTTGCCAGGGATAGGCTTCCCGGGTTTGCTTATTTTTAACCAATTCTATGGCGACGATCATGCCGGTTTGCCGCACTTCCGCGACGTTGGGATGTTCCTTAAACCGAGCTACCGCTTTGGTCATAAGCCCCGCCAAATGACGATTGCTTGCAATCACATGTTGCTGTTCAAATATCCCCAACGTCGCCAATGCCGCCCGACATCCCAATGCATTGCCGGTATAGCTATGCGAGTGTAAAAACGCGGTTAGATTTTGATAGTCGTCGTAAAAGGCTTGATAGACCTGATTGCTGGTCAATACCGCGGACAAGGGTAAATAGCCGCCGGTCAGGCCTTTGGATAGGCAGATAAAATCCGGGCTGATGGCCGCTTGCTCGCAAGCAAACAAGGTACCGGTACGGCCAAAGCCCACGGCAATCTCGTCGGCAATTAAATGTACCTGGTATTTATCGCACGCTTCACGCAGTAATTTTAGGTACACCGGATGATACATGCGCATACTGCCGGCGCATTGCACTAACGGTTCGACAATCACCGCGCAAACGTCGTCAGCATGTTGCGCCAAAGCTTGCTCTATGGCGGCGAAACGACGAATGGAGTAGGCCTCCCAGCTTTCGCCCTCTTCTCGATAGTAACAATCCGGGCCAGCTACCGTGATCACATCCATCAACAACGGCGCGTAGGTTTCCTTGTATAACGCCACGTTGCCAACTGCCAAAGCCCCCAGAGTTTCGCCGTGATAGCTGTTTTCCAATGTGATGAATTTGATTTTTTGAGTTCGTCCGAGATTACGCCAATAATGAAAACTCATCTTTAACGCAATTTCGACCGCTGACGAACCGTTATCCGCGTAAAAACATTTATCCAAACCGGGCGGCGTGAGTTCCACCAGCTTTTCCGCCAGTGTTAGCGCGGCTTCATGGGTAAATCCGCCGAGGATTACATGCTCGAGCGTTTCAAGCTGCTCTCGTAGCGCTTGATTGATAATGGGATTGGCGTGACCGAATAGATTGACCCACCAGGAACTGATCGCATCCAGATAACGGTTACCTTCGAAATCCTCTAGCCAGACGCCTTGTCCGGATTTGATCGGGATCAACGGCAACCCATCCGGAGCAGAAGCCCGCGGATCGTGGTCCTTCATCTGACTACAGGGGTGCCAGAGCACCGCGAGATCTCGCTGAACGATAGTTTGATTATTCATAGCTTGCATAAAAAAGGGGCTTGCGCCCCTTTTTTGTTGGATTGACCTAATCCTTAGTAACGATAATGATCCGGTTTGTACGGACCTTCGACCGGCACATTAATATATGCCGCCTGTTCTTTGGTCAATTCGGTTAGTTTTACACCGATTTGCGCCAAGTGCGAACGCGCGACTTTTTCGTCTAGTTTTTTCGGCAACACATAGACTTTGTTTTCGTAGCTGGCGGCATTGCTCCAAAGCTCCATTTGCGCCAATACTTGGTTGCAAAACGAGTTGGACATTACGAAGCTAGGATGACCCGTGGCGCAGCCCAAATTCACCAGACGACCTTCAGCCAACACGATGATGCGCTTGCCGTCAGGGAAGATGACATGATCGACCTGCGGCTTGATGTTTTCCCAGGTGTAGTGGCGTAAGGACGCAATATCGATTTCCGAATCGAAATGGCCGATATTGCAGACGATAGCCTGATCACGCATCGCTTTCATGTGATCGTGAGTAATGACCCCGACGTTGCCCGTAGCCGTAACAAAGATGTTGGCAATAGGCGCCGCTTCGTCCATTGTTACTACACGATAACCTTCCATTGCTGCCTGCAATGCGCAGATCGGATCAATTTCGGTAATCAAAACAGTGGCGCCCAAACCGCGCAGCGATTGCGCGCAACCTTTACCTACATCGCCATAGCCGCAGACCACGGCAATTTTACCGGCCACCATGACGTCAGTAGCACGCTTGATACCGTCGACCAAAGACTCGCGGCAACCGTACAGGTTGTCGAATTTGGATTTAGTGACCGAATCGTTGACGTTAAAGGCTGGTACTTTAAGCGTACCTTTCGCCACCATTTCAGTCAGACGCAACACGCCGGTGGTGGTTTCTTCCGACAAGCCTTTCACATCCGCCATCAATTCGGGGAAGTTATTGTGCATCATGGTTGTCAGGTCACCACCGTCGTCCAAGATCATATTCGGACGCCAGCCGTTAGGGCCGATAATGGTTTGTTCGATACACCATTCAGCTTCGGCCTCGGTTTCGCCTTTCCAGGCAAAAACCGGAATACCGGCAGCGGCTATCGCGGCGGCGGCATGATCCTGCGTAGAAAATATATTGCAAGACGACCAACGTACTTCTGCACCCAATGCTGTCAGCGTTTCTATCAATACCGCAGTTTGGATAGTCATATGCAGACAACCGGCGATACGCGCGCCTTTTAACGGCTGTTGGGCGCCGAACTCGGCACGCAAAGCCATCAAACCGGGCATTTCGGTTTCGGCGATATTAATTTCTTTACGACCCCATTCCGCCAGGGCTAAATCGGCAACTTTGTAATCGGCTTGGCTCATAATATTTTCCTGATCCTGGTTAAATACCGGCCGCATCTTTCAATGCTTCGGCTTTGTCGGTTTTTTCCCAGCTGAAGCTGGCTTCGTTGCGACCAAAATGGCCGTAAGACGCGGTTGGGCGATAAATGGGTTTTAACAAATCCAATTGCGCAATCAAACCTTTTGGTCGCAAGTCAAAATGCTCCCGCACGATTTGCACCAAACGTTCTTCCTCGATTTTACCGGTACCAAAGGTTTCAATACTGATGGAAGTCGGTTCCGCAACACCAATGGCATAAGACACCTGGATTTCGCAACGCTCTGCCAAGCCGGCAGCAACGATATTTTTTGCTACATAGCGCCCCATGTAAGCCGCTGATCTATCCACTTTTGACGGATCTTTACCAGAGAACGCACCACCACCATGGCGCGCCATACCGCCGTAAGTATCGACAATAATTTTACGACCGGTCAAACCGCAATCGCCTACAGGCCCGCCAATGATGAATTGCCCGGTAGGATTGATGAAATACTTGGTGTCTTTGTGCAGCCACTCTTTCGGCAAAGTCGGCAGGATGATTTCATCCATCACCGCTTCTTCAAGCTGTTTGCCACCGATCTCCGGGGAATGCTGGGTAGACAAAACAACTGCATCAATGGCGACCGGTTTGTTGTTTTCGTAACGGAAAGTCACCTGACTTTTTGCGTCCGGACGTAGCCATGTCAGGGTTTTATTCTTACGCACCAAGGCTTGTCTCTCAACCAAGCGATGCGCGTAGGTGATGGGGGCCGGCATTAATACATCGGTTTCGTTGCTGGCATAACCAAACATTAAACCTTGGTCGCCGGCGCCTTGTTCGTGGTCTTCGGATTCATCGACACCCATCGCAATATCCGCCGATTGTTTACCAATGGCATTCAATACCGCGCAGCTATTACCGTCAAAACCGATTTCGCCGTTGTCGTAACCGATATCGCAAACTACTTTTCTTACCAATTCTTCGGTATCCACCCAAGCATTCGTGGTAATTTCGCCGGCCAAAACCACCATGCCGGTCTTGACCAATGTTTCGCAGGCTACCCTGGAACGCGGGTCTTGAGCCAGCAAGGCGTCAACAACAGCATCGGAAATTTGGTCAGCAACTTTGTCCGGATGACCTTCCGAAACAGACTCTGAGGTAAAAAGGTAGTTTTTATTCACGGTTACACCCTCGCCAAAATTAAAACTTGCGCGTATAAAAAAAGGCCGCGCAAACGGCCTGTTATCTGTGGTGGGCCCTGTAGGACTTGAACCTACGACCTGCCGATTATGAGTCGGAAGCTCTAACCAACTGAGCTAAGGGCCCTTAATTATCTAGCCTACGAATAATAGAAACGCCTTACTCGCCGTCAAGAAAACATCTCAACTGCTCTGATCTGGAAGGATGTCTTAATTTCCGCAGCGCTTTCGCTTCGATCTGACGAATCCGCTCACGGGTCACGTCAAACTGTTTACCAACCTCTTCCAACGTATGGTCGGTGTTCATGTTGATACCGAAACGCATCCGAAGCACCTTGGCCTCTCTAGCTGTCAAGCCCGCCAATACATTTTGAGTAGACTCGCGAAGGCCGGCGATTGTAGCAGACTCTACCGGCGAAAGCATCTTGGAATCTTCAATAAAATCACCCAAATGCGAATCTTCGTCGTCACCAATCGGTGTCTCCATTGAAATCGGCTCTTTGGCGATCTTCAACACTTTGCGAATTTTGTCCTCGGGCATTTCCATACGCTCAGCCAATTCTTCAGGCGTGGCTTCCCGACCCAATTCTTGCAAAATCTGTCTGGAGACGCGATTCAGCTTGTTAATGGTCTCGATCATGTGCACCGGAATACGAATAGTTCTGGCCTGATCAGCAATGGAACGGGTAATCGCCTGACGGATCCACCATGTTGCGTATGTAGAAAATTTGTAGCCGCGCCGATATTCAAATTTATCGACAGCCTTCATCAGACCGATGTTACCTTCCTGAATCAAATCCAGAAACTGCAAGCCGCGATTGGTGTATTTTTTGGCGATAGAAATAACCAAACGCAAATTAGCTTCGATCATTTCCTTTTTAGCGCGTCTCGCCTTAGCTTCACCTAGGGAGATACTACGACAAATACTTTTCAGGACCGCAATACTCAAGCCGTAGCGAGACTCGATATCGGCCAATCGCTGCTGTGCAGCCCTAATATTATCGCGGTGACTGCTGAAAACCTCGGAAAAATTAGGCCTCGCAGCGATAAACTGATCCAGCCACTCAAGGTTAGCCTCATTCTCCGCAAAAGCGTTGATAAAGTCCTTACGCGGCATTTTTGCTTTCTTAACGCAAACATCCAGTATAAAACGCTCTTCTTCGCGAATAGCTGAAATCAACTCTTCAGAAATCGATACCATTTTTTTCAAATACTGCGGCGTCCATTTAAACTCGCAAAATATTTCGTCTATCGCATCGAACAGTTTTTCGGTTTTGTCATGGCCGTAACCATGCTTTTTAACTGAGGTTGTCGCGGCTTTTAAAGCCTTTCTGAGTAAATCGACTTTTTGCTTAACTTCTTCGTAATCGACTGTTTTGCTCTCTTCTTCAGCATCCTCAGCGGGCTCTTCAATCTCAATACCGCTGACGTCAATGTCCTCAACCTCTGTGAGATCGACAAAACCCAACACCAAATCGTTGAGTCGCACGCCGGAGTCTTCAACCTGAACGGAATCAAAGGCGTCTATAAAAGACTCTACGATGAATCCGGAGCGAGCAATAGCACCTACTACTTGGCGCTGCCCCTCTTCAATCCGTTTCGCAATCTTTAGTTCTTCCTCACGAGTCAACAACTCGACCGAACCCATTTCGCGCATATATAAGCGCACGGGGTCAGTAGTTCTGCCGAACTCGCTATCGACAGACGCCAAGGCCGCGACTTCAGCCACTTCCTCGTCGTCATCTGCAGTGACTACGGCATCAGAGGTGATCAGTGAGTCGTCGTCATCCGGCGCCACCTCATAAACCTGAATCCCCATATCATTGATCATGCCGATAATATCGTCGATTTGCTCGGGATCGATAATATCGCTAGGCAAATGGTCGTTGACTTCCGCATAAGTTAAATAACCCTGCGCCTTACCTTTTGCTATCAGTTGTTTCAGTTGGGATTGCTGTTGTTCTTGATTCATTCTTTACTCACAATACGTTTTCAGCACCAAGCGCCGCAGAACAGGAAATTATAACGGCAAAAATTAATGCGGTCACCTAAGCCTTGTCCCTTAAAAGCTTCCGCAGTACCTCTTTTTCTTCAATCATTAAGCCTTCTCGACTCTCCTTCTCGATCAATCGGGTTAGCATAGCTTCCTTGGCCTGTTTGCAAAGTTGTTGCAACGCACCGCAAAACTCGGACTCTTCCCCGCCCACCGGCACATCGAGATCTAAACTAGCTAAAGCTTTTACAGCTTTTTCCTGGGATGTTCCTCGGAAAGACTCCAACAAGATGGCGCTATTTTCTGGCTTTTCAAGGGCGATCCGCTGCAAAACCTCTCTTAATAACTCGACCCCGGCAAAACTCAGATCATCGAGCACGACTCCCTCACGCTCAATCAAACTTGCAAAATGCGGGTGTTGAAGTAACAACCCTAAGACCTTGCGAGCCAAACTGATTCTTGGCGAGGAGATGCCTTTTTTGCCGACATCAAATTTAGACTTAAGTCTAGCCTGATTTTCGACAACATCCACAGCAATTCGGGAACCCGACAACTCCTGCAAACGGGTAAACATCATTTCCCTAAAAAACCCGGCAGGGACCTTTTCCAGTAAAGGTGTTGCCGCCGCCAGCAACTGAGACCGCCCCTCAACGGTTGTCAATTCCAATTGACCGACAATATTCTCGAAAAAGTAATCAGACAAGACCTGCGCATTACCAATTCGTTCCATAAACGCGGATAAATTTTCAGCGCGCAACAGAGAATCAGGATCTTGCCCCTGCGGCAATAGCATTATTTTGATTTGCCTACCATCACGCAAACAAGGTAAAGCAGCATCGGTAGCCTTCCAGGCCGCCTGCCTACCGGCATTGTCACCATCGAAACAAAACACCAATTCGGAGGTAAATCGGAACAATAAATCGATTTGCGCTTTCGAAGTCGCAGTACCCAGAGCAGCGACCGCATTGAAAATACCAAACTGAGCCAGGGCAATCACATCCATATAGCCCTCTACCACCAGTATCCGGCTGGGCTTACTATTCTTTTCTAAAAGCTCACAAAGCCCATAAAGCTCCTTACTTTTAGAAAAAACCGCAGTCTCGGGCGAATTAAGGTATTTTGGCAAAGAGTCATCCAGTACTCGGCCACCAAACCCCACTACCCGCTTCCGTTTATCTCGAATCGGAAACATCAATCTCCCCCGAAAGCGGTCGTAAACCTTGCCATCATCCCTGACCACCAGCATACCAGCGTCGATCAACTCCGCTTGACCGAAACGCGCCACCAGAGCATCCCATTTATTCGGCGCATAACCCAGGGAAAAATCTCGCGCTACCTCACCACTAATGCCCCTGGCTTTCATATACTCTACAGCTTGCCGACCTTCCGGATTTCCGCGCAATTGCTCCGCATAAAACCCGGCGACCCCCGCCAAAACCTCGTAAACATGCAACACATTTTTTTTATCAGGCAGCCCAGACTCGCCATCAATCAAATCCCTAGGCACATCCACGCCTGCAAAGGCCGCCAAATCTTCGACCGCCTCGACAAAGCCCAGATGATTAAATTCCATCAAAAAGCTGATCGCGTTACCGCCGGCGCCGCAACCGAAACAGTGATAAATCTGCCGACCGCGATTGACTGAAAAGCTTGGAGTTTTTTCCGTGTGGAATGGGCAGCGCGCCATAAAATTGCTGCCGGATTTTTTAAGGGGGACGCGCGAATCGATTAGATCGACAATATCGACCCGCACCAAAAGATCATCTATAAACTGACGAGGTATCCTGCCGGACATGTTACCGACAAGATATTAAGCGATAAAACAGGCCTTAATTCTCGCACTGACATTCGCCATGTCAGCTCTACCTTGCATTTGCGGCTTAAGCAAAGCCATCACACCACCCATGTCTTTTACCGATGTAGCGCCCACTTCAGCTATAGCATCGGCGACCATGCCATCGATTTCAGCATCGCTAAGCGGTTGCGGGAGAAAATCCTGAATAACCAACACTTCAGCCTCCTCGATTTCCGCCAGATCGTTGCGACTGGCATCTCGGAATTGCTTGATGGACTCGCGCCGCTGCTTCAGCATTTTGTCGAGCACCAGTATGATTCTCTCATCACTTAGCTCGATACGCTCGTCGACTTCAACTTGCTTGATGGCAGCCAAAATCATGCGGATCACGCCCAACCTAGCTTTTTCGCCGCTTTTCATCGCGGCTTTCATATCGTCCGTGATACGTTTTTTTAACGCATCCATTGTCTTCCTTAAATTTGCGGACGACCGCGACGTAAGTTTTTCAACGCATAACGCTCGCGTGCCAGCTTTTTCAAATGACGTTTAACTGCCGCAGCACCTTTGCGCTTACGCTCGGTGGTTGGCTTTTCATAAAACTCGCGACGACGTACTTCAGCCAAAACACCGGCTTTTTCGCACGCACGTTTAAAGCGACGAATCGCGATGTCAAAATGTTCGTTTTCTTTAACTTTAACTGATGGCATTATCAATAATCCGATTTATGTTAGTATCTTTTGACGCTATCGGCGATAGCAAGCCCGCCGAAAACGGCCGATTATACTCATAAAATTCTTTTATTCAAAAACTAATGTACGTTTTAGGCATAGAAAGCTCTTGCGACGAAACGGCAGTCGCCGTGTACCATGCTAGCAAGGGCTTAATTGCCCACACCTTATACAGCCAAATTGCCACGCATGCCGAGTATGGCGGCGTCGTTCCTGAGCTAGCCTCAAGAGACCATATCCGCAAATTGGTTCCGCTGATCAAAACGCTATTAAAAGAAGCCAAATTAACCGCCAAAGACATTGAAGGCATTGCCTATACCGCCGGCCCCGGCTTAATGGGATCGCTACTAGTCGGCGCCGCCACAGCTCAAAGCTTAGCCTGGACCTGGCAAATACCTGCTATTGCCGTGCATCATATGGAAGGCCATTTATTAGCACCGATGCTGGAGGATAATCCGCCCGCCTACCCGTTCGTCGCATTACTCATTTCAGGCGGCCATACCCTGCTTATCGAAGTCCGCGCGATTGGCAAATACCGCTTACTTGGCGAATCACTGGACGATGCCGCGGGCGAAGCTTTCGACAAAACCGCAAAGCTCTTAGGCCTGGACTATCCGGGCGGCCCCAAATTGGCTGAGTTAGCGCGCAGCGGCCAAAACCGCTTTAAATTCCCAAGACCAATGACCGACAGACCAGGATTGGAATTTAGTTTTAGTGGCCTGAAAACCTTCACAATGAACGCCCTGCATGCCACCGAGCAAACCGAGCAGGACAAAGCGGATATCGCTTTCGCATTTCAACAAGCCGTTGCGGAAACATTAAGCATCAAATGCAAAAGGGCTTTACAACAGACGCAGTTGAAAACACTGGTAGTGGCTGGCGGCGTGAGCGCCAACCACGAAATCCGGAAACAATTACAACAGATGGCCGTAAAAGAAGGAGCAGAAATACGCTTTCCCCGTCCGGAATTTTGCACCGATAACGGCGCGATGATTGCCTATGCGGGATGCCAAAGATTAATGGCGGGGCAAACCCAAAATCTGGAAATCTTTGCCCGGCCGCGCTGGCCGATGGAGCAGCTAATCAGCCTTTGATCAAGACTCTTGCCCAGCCAGTAGCCGCTGAATATTACTCTTATGCCGCCACAGCAAAATCAGAGAAATAATGGTGAAGGTAGTGGTCAAATTGACATCGCCGACAATCAGCCAAACATACAGAGGCGTTAATGTTGCCGCCACCAAAGCGGCCAACGACGAAATTTTGCCTATTTTGTAAACGACAAACCAGGTGGCGGCAACCACCAAACCCAGCAGCCAAGCAACACCGAGCGTCACACCCAGCGATGTTGCCACGCCTTTGCCACCTTTAAATTCAAAAAAAATCGGATAAAGATGCCCCAAAAAAGCGGCAAACACCACCAAGGACAGCACCTGGCTGTCTACAGCCAATGCCTTCGCCAATATCACCGGCAACAGCCCTTTTAAAGCGTCACCCACCAAGGTAATCGCCGCTGCCTTCTTACCGCCGATACGCATCACATTGGTTGCCCCCGGATTACCGGAACCGTTTTCCCGAGGATCCGCCAAACCCATCATCTTACATACGATAATCGCGCTCGACACCGAGCCGGTTAAGTAGGCCAAAGGCACCAACAACCAATCCATCATTTAATCAACCTCTCGTCAATACTTGTACAGCGGCGCTATTTACTCGATACTGCCGCCTCTTCAAGAAATATAATAACCGGAAAGCAACGATGGACATCATCTTTTTAGGCGGGCTTGAAATCGATACCGTAATCGGTATTTACGACTGGGAAAGGAAGATCAAACAAAAAATCATCCTGGACATCGAAATGGGCTTTGACATCCAAAAAGCCGCCGCCAGCGACGACATCACACACACACTAGACTATAAAGCCGTTTCGGATCGCGTTGTCAGCTTTGTCGAGCACAGCGAATTTTATTTGGTGGAAAAGCTGATAGAAGAAATTGCCGGAATTTTACGCAGCGAATTTGCGATTCCGTGGGTAAAGATCACCCTAAACAAAAAAGGCGCCATTAGCCGCGCTCGTGACGTCGGCATCATCATCGAACGCGGCGAAAGATAGTCATGCCTACCGGATTTATCAGCATCGGCAGCAATATAGATAAGGAAATCCACATTCCCTCCAGCCTGGAAACACTACGTGAACTGTTCGGAGAACTGACAATTTCCAGCATCTTCGAAAGCGAGCCGGTGGGCTTTGTTGGCGACAGCTTTCATAACCTAGTCGTGCAATTCGAATCGACATTATCCGCGAAAGAAGTCGCCAAATTGCTAAAACAAATCGAATTGGACCATGGCCGCAGCAGGGAGAGCCAAAAATTCTCCGCCAGAACGCTGGATTTGGACTTGATTTTATACGGCGACCAAATTATCAGCGACGGCAGACTACAAATTCCACGCGATGAAATAGAACACTATGCCTTCGTGCTGGAACCTTTGGCGGAAATTGCGCCAAACGCCACTCATCCGATAAGCAAGCGTTGTTACAAAGATCTTTGGCATGATTTCGACAAACGCGATTTACGCCAAACCAAACTCGAGAAATAACGCTCTGAAACCTTTACCGAAACAGAGTCCGTCCACCATCCACAGTCAATACTTGGCCGGTAATATAATCGGCGTTTCCAACCAAAAACCTTACTGCTTTAGCAATATCGTCTGCTTCGCCGCAACGCTGCAAAGCCACTTTTTTTAAGATTTCCACCCGCTCCGCGTCAGCTACATCTTGTTCCGGCCATAAAATGGCCCCCGGAGCCACCGCATTAACGCGAACTTCCGGCGCCATTTCCCTGGCCAATACCTTCGTCATCGCCACCAAGCCGGCTTTAGCCATACTGTATACCGGATAGCCCGGCAATCCTGTTTCCGCGTGAATATCGGCGATATTGACGATACAGCCCCGTTTAGCTTTTAGTGACGACCACAACGCTTGCGACAAAAAGAACGGCGCTTTCAGATTGCTGGCCATTGTCAAATCCCAATCCTGTTCCGTAACCTGCCCGATGGGCACTGATTGAAACAACGACGCGTTGTTCACCAAGACATCGACATCACCCCATTGAGTAAGCGCTTCTTCAGCCAACTTCTGGATGCTACTGAATACCGATAAATCGGCGTTTAATAACCTTGCCGAATCGGCTCGCACAGCATTCAACTCAACGGCTAAACGTAAAGCGTCTGCATCGGAGCGGTTGTAATGCAAAATCACATTACACCCCTCACTGTGCAGTAACCGGACACACGCCGCGCCGATACGTCTTGCCGCACCGGTAATCAGCACATTTTTAGACACTTATTGACCAGCGGCAGGCAAACTGGAGATCAATTTTTTTCTGATAAGATAACAAGCAGCCAGCGCGACGAACACCGGTAATTGGGTTAGCAAAAATTCAGTCACCGAATGCTTGGTTACCATGCCAGCCAGAGGCACCACGATCAGCATCTTGGATAACCACCAAGTCAGCCAGTACCCTATCAGACCAATCACAGACCAATTAATTAACGGACCGCCGTGATTTTTAGCCGTCAAATAAAACCAAACCAAGGTCAAAATACCGCATAACTTAGCCAGAAATAACATCTTCTCCCCCATTTTTATTGTTGTAAAAAGCAAACCAGACCGTAACTCAATGTAAACCAATCCCGGCAGAAAGATCAAATCAATACCATCAGACCGCTTATAGCTTGTGCTTCAAACTTGCAGACTTAGAACATATAATCGCCGCCATCCTAAAACAAGAACATGAGGAATACCCATGCACGCACGTCTTTTTGCCATAGCATTGCTAACTATCGGTTTTGGCAATTCTGCTTGGTCGCAATCCACACCGAGCCATGGCGGCCACGGCGGAGCGAGCGGCGGAGATGCTGGCGGATGCATCAATGCTAAAATTAGCCGCTATACGCCGGAACATTTAGCCACAGTCAGACCGGGCTCAGAGTTTTCGTTCGCGGTTTCCGGCAGCAATGGCCCAGGCCACATTCACGTCAGCATTAAACAGCAACCGGTCTCGGTTCAAATTGAAGACAAGGACACGTTCTATTTGGTAAAAGGTAAACTGCCTGACGAGCTTAAAAACACTGTCGTCAGAATCTCGGTAAAAGCCAAAGCAAAAGTCAGTAAATGCGATGCGGACGGCGGCTGGCTGTTAAAAGTTTCCGAATGATCTCAGGTGCAATGCCGGCAAGATACACTCAATTAGATAAATTGTTTTCGATCACAAGATCAGTTGAAATCCCATTCGAACAGTGTCCACTTGTTGATATTGGTGTTTTCGTCCAAATCATTTTTCTTCACATCCATCTGCTCATCACCGTTAGTATCCAACATATAGTAGGCCGGCCCTACCTGGGGCTGGATTTTCACCATGTATAGCTTGCCGTTGCGGCGAAACTCCTGGATAGTGTCTTTGCCTTTACGAATAATGGTAATGTCGGGCTCCATCTCTTCCCCGGACTGCACCGGAGCCGGCAAATCAGGCGGCTCCGGAACCGGCGCCAATTCATTGGCATCAGGGCCTGCGGCAAAAGCAAAGATCGGTAAAAACAGCATCAAGCTAAAACCCAATAAACGAGACATCAAGATCCCTGCAAAAATTTGAATGTGGGCGGTCATGATAATACAGATTCGGTAATGCCGCATAAATCCCTGGCTTGCCGACACCCTTCGACGCACTAAAACTAGCAGGCATAAAAAAGCCGGCACTACCAAAAGGAAGTGCCGGCTTAATCAGCTAGACTTTAGGCTTGTTTACGTAAGTACTTCTCTACACCCGTCGTTCTAGCCACAACCTCGTCCTTGGACTGCAAGGCTTGCTTTGCCATGTAACGCGCGACACCCGACACGCCAGGCGCATCCTTCGCTAATGCATCCTGTTTGGACATATATCTGGCTACACCAGTGAGTTCTTTCGAATCCTTATCCAGCAACTCATGTTTAGTGACATATCGGCTAACCGAGCTCACTTCGGCAACAGGTTTTTGCGCTAATATTTGCTTGGCTAAATACTTGCTGACACCCGTAGGCGGCGGCAACTGTCTGGTCAATATTGCCTGCTTGGCAAGGTAACGGGCAACACCGGTTAAAGGCTCTGCCTGACTTTGCAATTGCAACTGTTTAGCCAGATATTTGGCAACACCGGTTGGCTTTGGTGCTTGCTGAGCAGACGCAGCCTGTCTGGCAAGGTAACGCTCAACAGCGGAACCCTCAAATGCCAACTCCTCGGCCAATTCTTGCTGAGCATTTTGTTCTTGATTCAACTGGGCCTCCGCTTTTTCCTGTTGAGCTAGCGCTTCCGCTGCAACATATCGTGCAATCAAAGCCGCAGCGGCCGCTTTTCTCTCCGCCGCCGCCTGTTCCGCCAAAAATTTAGCCACGCCGGTTAAAGGGGCCTGTTCTTTCAATAAGCGTTCCTGTTGAGCGACATACTTAGCCACACCGGTTACTAATGGCGCATCTTTTGCCAACAAAGCTTGTTTGGTGACGTATTTGCTCACACCAGTTGCTATTGGCGCTTCTTTTGCCAATACATCTTGCTTCAATACATATTTGGCAACGCCTGTAACCAATGGCGTCGAACCGATCTGCATATTTTGCCGAATGACGTATTTAGCGACATTGGTCACCGCATGGTCTTCGCGATCATTTTTGGTAATGTATTTAGAAACCCCAGTCACCGGCGCTTCTTTAGACAAAATGGACTGTTTGATCAGGTATTTAGCCACCCGAGTAACCGGGTTTTCCGCTTGTTGAGTCAAATATTTATCGACGCCTGTCGCAACCGGCTCGCTCTCGGTAAATTCTTCGACAACTTCTTCCACTACGTCTTCGATAACTTCTTCAACTTCTTCTTCTACTGCTTCCTCGACAACCGGCTCCACAACAGCCACCTCTTCGGCGGCTTTCCGGGCAGCTTCCAATTGTGCTTGTAAGGCTAGATATTTCGCCACCCCGGTCAACGGCTGGCCGTTTTCGTCCAGTTCCGGCTTAGGCGGCTCAAGTTTTTGCAGATAACGGGCTACACCGGTCAATTGCGCGTCTTCGCTGTCGACACGAGAATAAGCTTCTGACCGACTATCACTACTGCTCGAATTGTCGAACAAAAAGCCGAATAAGCTATTCATCAAACTGTTTGTTGCCATTTGAGAATACTCCTGAATGTAATAATTGTTATGTGTCTAGACGACGAGTTCATCAAATTCACGGTATAGCCTAAAAATACTAGGAACCCGCTGCGCTGAATACTACTTTAGGCTGAAAATTGGCTGCCGGGTACTTGGCGTCAATTTCTGAGGTCTGCTCATGCTTTGTTTCGGCGCAAGGCGCGCTAGAATTACTGGTAGCGGCGACCGGAGAGCTGGCCTTGGCTACTTCAGCAATAGCCGGATCTCTATAGACAACCTTAGGTTGAAAATCCGCAGCAGGATAATCTTGAGCACTGACCGCGGCCGATACGGCTAACAGCAAGCCCGTTAAAAACTTCTTAATCAATTGCGTGTTTATCATGATTCCACCTTACTCTATTGATTAAAGACAAGCCCGCCGGCAACATTGTCACCGACAGGCCTTTTACTTAGTGCCTATTAAAGCACAGCTTCCACATTAGCGACGACATTGTCCACGGTGAAGCCGAACTCTTTGAAGAGTTGACCTGCCGGGGCCGATTCGCCGAAACGGTCCAATCCTACGACTCTACCCGCGCTGCCGGCATATTTCCACCAGCTGTCGGTTACTCCCGCTTCTACTACCACGCGCTTGGTGACGCTTGGCGGCAATACGCTGTCTTTGTACGCTTGGTCTTGCGCTTCAAAGACGTTGGTCGATGGCAAGGACACCACGCGGATGTTTTTGCCTTTGGCTTCCAGCGCTTCAGCGGCTTTAACCGCCAATTCCACTTCAGAGCCGGTGGCAATGATGATGGCATCCGGGGTACCGGCACTGTCTTTCAGGATGTAGCCACCTTTACTGATGCCGTCAATCTGGGCTTGGCTGCGCGCCATGTGCGCCAGGTTTTGCCGGGAAAAGATCAGGGTGCTTGGTCCGTCAGTGCGTTCGATCGCGACTTTCCAGCACACGGCCGACTCGACGGCGTCGCAAGGACGCCAGACCTGCATGTTCGGAATCATGCGCAGGGTGGCGGTTTGTTCGACGGGTTGGTGAGTCGGACCGTCTTCGCCCAGACCGATAGAGTCGTGGGTGTAAACGAAGATGGTCGGAATTTTCATCAACGCGGCCATGCGCAGGGCGTTACGGGCGTATTCACTGAACATCAGGAAGGTAGCGCCGTAGGGCTTGAAGCCACCGTGCAGGGTGATGCCGTTCATGATGGCGGACATACCGAATTCACGCACACCGTAGTAGACGTAGTTGCCGTCGAAGCCCGGTTGGTTGACGTCTTTGCAGCCGGACCACAGGGTCAGGTTGGAGCCGGCCAAGTCGGCGGAACCGCCCAGCAGTTCGGGCAACAAGGGGCCAAAGCCGTTCAGGGTGTTTTGTGAGGCTTTACGGCTGGCGATGGTTTCGCCTTTTTCGTTGACGGCGGCGATGAAGGCGCTGGATTTTGCCGCCCAATCGGCTGGCAGTTCATTTTTGATGACCCGACGTTCGAATTCGGCCGCCAGTTCAGGATGTGCGGCTTTGTAGGCAGCAAATTTGGCGTTCCAGGCGCTTTCCAGTTGGGCACCTTTGGCGTTGGCATCCCAACCGGCTTTGATGTCGGCAGGAATGTCGAACGGCGCATGCGGCCAACCCAGATTTTCACGGGTCAGGGCAATTTCCGCTTCACCTAAGGCCGCACCGTGGCATTCTTCTTTGCCTTGTTTGTTCGGCGAACCGAAACCGATGGTGGTTTGGCAGCAGATAATGCTCGGTTTGTCGGTGACTTTTTTAGCGGCTTCGATGGCGGCTTTGACAGCATCGGCATCGTGACCGTCGACTTTAGGGATGACATGCCAACCGTAGGCTTCGAAACGTTTGGGGGTATCGTCCAGGAACCAGCCGGCGACATTGCCATGACCACGCACTTCACCATCGATAGAGATGTTGTTGTCGTCGTAGAAGGCGATCAGTTTGCCCAGCTTCATGGAGCCGGCCAGGGAGCAGGCTTCGTGGGAGATACCTTCCATCAAGCAGCCGTCACCCAGGAAGACGTAGGTGTGGTGGTCGACGATGTCGTGGCCCGGACGGTTGAATTGACCGGCCAGGGTGCGTTCTGCCAGGGCAAAACCGACCGCGTTGGTGATACCTTGCCCCAGTGGACCCGTAGTGGTTTCGACCCCTTCGGTGTAGCCGTATTCAGGGTGTCCTGGGGTTTGCGAGTGCAGTTGGCGGAACTGTTTCAGTTCTTCGATCGGCAAATTGTAGCCGGCCAAGTGCAGCAAAGAATAAATCAGCATAGAGCCGTGGCCGTTGGACAGGATGAAGCGGTCGCGGTTAGGCCATTTAGGGTTGCTGGGGTTGTGCTGCAGAAAATCGTTCCACAATACTTCTGCGATGTCGGCCATCCCCATCGGTGCACCGGGGTGCCCGGAGTTGGCTTTCTGTACGGCGTCCATGCTGAGTGCGCGGATGGCGTTCGCTAAGTCTCGGCGCGAAGGCATGTTTAATTCTCCTTTGAATCTGGTAGTGCGAGCCGGCTCATGATCGACCGTGCCCGGTAAAAACTGGGGGTTATAACGAACGAAAGGACGAGTGGCGTTAACCACCCGTCCTTAATATTTCCTAAAAACTAGGTATTGCCAAAGCTGGCTTATGCAGCAGCAGCGTCAACCAGTTCGCGGATTTCGCGAGCAGCTGTTGCTGGGCATGGCGCGCCATAGATAGCAGCACCGACAACGATGATGTTCGCGCCAGCTTCAACGACTTGTTGTACAGTCGCTTGTTTGATACCGCCAGCGACAGAGATACGCACATTCAGGCCCAAACGAGCGATGTCGTTCAGATCGGTAAATGGTGTATGACCGGCTGCTTGCGCGTCCAGACCGGTGTGAATACCAACGATTTGCGCGCCCAATTTAACGGACTCTCTCGCGCATTCGGCTTTGTCGGCAACGTTGATCAAGTCGATTTGAGTTTCAGCGCCGTGTTTTTTCGCGGCTTTGATAACGCCGGCGATAGTGGCCAAACCGGATACGCCCAGTACGGTGCAGATGTCCGCGCCAGCAGCATAGAAAGCACCGGCTTCGTATTCGCCTGCGTCCATGGTTTTCAGGTCAACCAACAACAATTTATCTGGGTAACGCTGTCTCAGTTCTTTAACCAGATTGATACCGTTGTATTTGATGCAAGGAGTGCCGATTTCAAAAATATCAACATAAGGCGCTACTTTATCAGCCAATTCGACAGTTTGGTTGAAATCCAGTGAATCCAACGCCATTTGAATTAATGGTCTTGCCATATTTATGTGCTCCGATTGTTATAGTTACAGTTATTGTTTTAAGACCCACCCCCCGACCAAAACGCCATTTTCAGGTCATTAAGTCGAGAGCGCCGCAAGCCTTTGTCGATGGGCAGTTTTCGCGAGTGCGGCAACTCTAAATCAGAATAAGGCACCCTGTCAATTGAAGACCGACTATTTACTCAGTAAAAACCTTGTATTCAGTCCGGACCGATAAAAACTTAACCGTCCAGACCGGTCCATGGTTTGAAAAGACCGGTCGCATCAACCCCAAACATATCCAGGATTCGACCCACACCTTCATCAACCATCGCCCTTACGGAATCGGTCTTGTTGTAAAAAGCCGGCATCGGCGGATAGATAATCCCGCCCATTTCCGTGACGCTGGCCATATTGCGGATATGCGCCAAATTTAACGGGGTTTCACGAGGCACCAGCACCGTTTTGCGGCGCTCCTTCAATGCCACGTCCGCCGCCCGAGAAATCAAGTTGTCGCCAAACCCATGCGCCACAGCCGCCAGGGTTTTCATCGAGCATGGCGCAATCACCACGCCCTCGGTCTTGAAAGAACCGCTGGCAATACAGGAGGCAATATCGTTTATGCCGTGCGTAACATCCGCCAACTCATACAAGGTAGCGCGATCCATATCCAGCTCGTATTTTAGATTAACGAAACCAGCTGTCGATACGACGAGATGAGTTTCCCATTCGTCTCGCTCCCGCAACACTTGCAGCATCCGGACGCCGTAGATGGCCCCGGTAGCGCCGGTCATGGCAATAACCAGTCGTTTTTTGTTGCTCATAATTCCCTTGTCTACGCTAAAAGCTTGGCCATTTCATCGGTCGCGGATACCAAAGCATCGATCATTTCGTCGCCCCGCGCAATGTGCCCGGCATTCGGCAACACTACGTAACGAGATTGCGGTAAGGCCTGATGCAGGCGCCAGCCGGCTTCTATAGGACAGGTCAAATCGTTTCGGCCGTGAATGATGATAGTCGGTATCGCCTGTAACCCTGCACAGTTTTCCAGGATTTGATTTTCGCGGATGAAATAATCATGTATGGCATAAGACAATTCCATTTTTACTTGCCGCAACATCTGCTCGCTGACCGACTCCATACTCTCCAAATAGTCATTCCCCAGAGCCACTTGTCCGCTCCAAGCCTGCCATTGTTGAGCAGCGCGCCTGGCGGCGTCCTGATCGGCACCGAAAATTGCCTCCACCAATCGCTCCAAAACATTGGCGTCCGGCAAATTGGGCAAATTATCCAATAAGACCTGCCAACGCTCCGGATAGATTTTATTGACGCCGTTTCCCAGAAACCACTCCATATCGGCCTGCCTCGCCAAAAACACGCCGCGCAAGATCATTGCCAACACGTGACTCGGATACTGCTGAGCGTAAAGTAACGCCAAGGTCCCACCCCAGGAACCGCCGAATAACAACCATTTTTCAATACGTAACTGACTGCGGATACGCTCCATATCCGCCAATAAATCCTGAGTGGTATTGCCTTGCAATTCACCAAACGGCTCCGATAATCCGCAGCCACGCTGATCCATCAAAATAATATGATAGTACTCGGGATTGAAAAACCGCCGATGATCCGGCTTGGTACCGGAACACGGACCGCCATGCAAAAATATCACTGGAATGCCGGCCGGATTGCCGGATTGCTCGACGTAAACGCGATGCTCGCTATCGGTTTCCAGAAAGAAAGTATGGAAGGGCGAAACGTCCGGATAGAGGGTTTTCATTGTTTTTCATCCATAAAAAAAGGGAAGGCTGTTACGCCTTCCCTTTTTGCGTGCTAACTAAGCGTCAACTTAGAATTTGAAACCTAAATAACCGCCAGCACTGAAACCGTCGGTAGGTGTACCGTCCAATTTGCTGGTTGAGTAGTGGTAACGCACATCTGAACCCAATACGATGCCTCTGAAGATGTCGTATTCGGCACCGGCGCCGAAGTTCATGCCGGCGTTCAGCACGGAAACCGCGTTGGATGGAACGCCCAGGATGTTGATATCCAGACCGACCGGAATGATCCATGGACGCAATTTGCTGTCATGCATGAATTTAATTTTTGGTGAAGCATTGATTCTCAAGCGGGCATCGGTTGCTTGAGTGTTGTCTGTAATCGCCGTAGCATTGCCGAGTGACGGCACAACGTAACCACTTGATACGGTGTTTGCACCAGTACCGTATTGGGCATATTCAATACCCAACTCAACTTCAAAAGAAGTGTCGTCCATCAAACCGAACAGATCGTTGTTGACGTTAAAATCAAATGCACCACCGAAGTAAAAGCCTTCGTTGTTTTGGTTATTCGACAAAAATGCGCCATTATGCGTTGGAAAAACAGTGCTTCCTCTGGCATGATCCAAAGCTTGCCAACCGCCACGAACCGCAACCAAGTTGTCTTTAGCAGACGCTTGAGCAGGTGTTGATTTAACAGAGGCCATCCATTGATCCAGCTCTTGAACTTTTGCACTGGCAGCAGTAGAACTAGAAGTTGAAGATTTAACGCGGCTCAACTCGGCTTGCATGGCTTGCATTTGATCAGCCATTTGTTGCATTTGCGCTTCCAGAGCTTCGGTTTTTCTCGCCGCCGCATCAGCTACGCGCTCAGCGCTGGAACCAGCTGCTTGTGCTTGTGGGGCAATGAATGCTCCAGCCATTGTCAAAGTCGCTGCGGCAACGCCCAGCGCTAATTTGGTTTTAGTAAAACTCATTGTTGTTCCCCCCAAGGGTAGTTATTGTTAAGACTGAATTGGCTTTATAGCAACACAGGATTTCTTCACGTGGGCAATAATAGCAGCAAAACACTAGCCTTACAAGTTTTAAGTCTATTTTTTTTACTCAAAAACTTTGTTTTATATCAATAAGATACAAATACTTTATAAACTATAATCCATATTTGTCAAAAATTAACAACAGCCATTTGCTTTTTTACACACCCATCGACAATCGGCAAACCCTATCTAAATACGCCGGCTTCGTGTTACCTTAAAAAAGCCTTCTTACACCCGTTTTCCTCGGCATTTGCATGACCACACACCTGGATATTCTGATCATCGGCGGCGGTATCAGCGGCCTGTTAGCCGCACGAGAACTGCGCCTTGCCGGACGCGACGTGACGATCCTCGACAAATCCAAACCGGGCCTGGAATCCTCATGGGCCGGCGGCGGTATTTTGCTGCCGATTTATCCTTGGCGCCAAGCCGCTGCGATCTCCGAATTAGCCGTCAACAGCTTAAAAAAATACCCCGCCTTAAGCCAGGAACTGCTGGCCGCTACCGGTATCGATCCCGAGTGGTATGACTGCGGCATGCTGATCTGCAAAAACCCGGACTACGAACAAGCTATACAATGGTGCGAACGCTACCGCATCGACTGCCAGCCTGCCGCACCGAGATTAACCGAGCCGTTTACCAGCAATCTCGACCAACCGCTGTGGCTGCCGGGAATTGCCCAGGCCCGCAATCCAAGATTGTTGAAATCGCTCCACGCTTACTTAATCCAAGCAGGCGTGCAATTTCTGGACACTACCGAAATTCGTAAGATCAACATCGCCAACCGCCAAGTTGAGAGCATTGAAACCACCGACCGGCGCTACTCCGCACAGCACCTGATCGTCAGCGCCGGCGCCTGGACGACCGATTTAATGCAGGATTTATTGCCCGATTGGCCGGTAGACTTGCAAATCAAGCCGGTCAGAGGCCAGATGCTGCTGTTCGACGCCACGCCAACCACCCTGCCTTATATGGTGTTGGACGGAGATCAATATTTGATCCCACGCCGCGACGGAAAAATCCTGTCGGGCAGCACCGTGGAGCAAGCCGGCTTTAATAAGATCACTACCGAAGACGCCAAACAACAGCTTTACCAATTCGCCACCGAATTACTGCCGACCTTGAAAAACTATCCGGTTTGCCATCATTGGGCAGGCTTGCGCCCCGGCAGTCCGCAAGGCATCCCCTCTATTGGACAGCATCCCGACATTGACAACCTCAGCATCAATGCCGGCCATTTTAGAAATGGTTTGGTAATGGGGCCGGCATCCGCAAAATTGTTGGCGGATCTGATTCTGGATCGCCCCACCGAAATAGACCCGACCCCGTATTCGCTAACTCGAGCAACCGCACCATGAACCTTTATCCTTTGCTACGCCCCCTACTGTTCTCCCTGGACCCGGAAACCGCGCATCATGTCACGCTGGATTTGTTAAAGCTGGCCAAGCAAACCGGCTTGTCGGCTTTGAGCAGACCAAGATCCAGCGGAAAGCCGGTTAAGGTGATGGGCTTGAACTTTAAAAATTCGTTGGGACTGGCAGCGGGCTTGGATAAAAACGGCGACTATATCGATGCGCTGGCCGAGCTGGGTTTTGGCTTTATCGAAATCGGTACCGTCACCCCGCGCCCGCAACCCGGCAACCCCAAGCCACGCCTCTTCCGCCTACCAGAACATCAAGCCATCATTAACCGGATGGGCTTTAACAATCTGGGTGTCGATCATTTACTGGAACAAGTCGACAAATGCCAGTATCGCGGAATATTGGGCATCAATATCGGTAAGAACGCCGACACCCCGCTGGAAAACGCTACCGAAGATTATCTGATCGGCTTGCGCAAAAGCTACGCGGCAGCAAGCTATATCACGATCAACATTTCCTCGCCCAACACCAAGAATTTGCGCCAATTGCAGCAAGGTGACGAGATCAAGCAATTGTTAAACGCTTTGAAGGAAGAACAACTGAAACTTCAGACGGCGCTGGGCAAATACACGCCCATCGCGGTGAAAATCGCGCCGGATTTAAGCGATGAGGAAATTAGCCACATCGCGGCATTGCTGTTGGAATTTGCTATCGACGGCGTGATTGCCACCAACACCACCATCGCCCGCGATAAAATCCAGGGGCATATCCACGCCAACGAAGCCGGCGGCTTGAGCGGCGCACCGGTTAAAGACAGTTCGACTCGGGTAGTGAAAGGCTTGGCGGCGGAATTGAACGGCAAACTGCCGATTATCGCGGCCGGCGGCATTCTCAGTAGCGCAGACGCCCAGGAAAAACTCGCGGCCGGCGCCAGCCTGGTGCAGATCTATAGCGGCTTGATTTATAGAGGCCCGGCGTTGATCGAAGAGATACTGAGCGCCATCCGATAAACCAAAGGGTACGCGGTGCGTACCCTAACAAGCTATTCCTTGGTGGAGTGATGAAGCGCCGTCTAGGTTGCTTCAGACTCAATTTCTGATCTTGTACCCGGTTTTAAATACCCACCAAACAAAAATCAAACAGACGCTCAGAAAGCCAAACGTCATGCCTATGCTCATTGCCACATCCACGTCGGCCATGCCGTAAAAGCTCCAGCGAAAGCCGCTAATCAAATACACCACCGGATTGAACAAAGTGACGTTCTGCCACAAGGGCGGCAGCATATTGATCGAATAGAACGCGCCGCCCAGGAAGGTCAGCGGAGTCACAACTAACATCGGCACTACCTGCAATTTCTGAAAACTGTCGGCCCACAGGCCGATAATGAAACCGAACAGACTGAAGGTCACGGCCGTCAGCAGCAAAAAGCCGATCATCCACAGCGGATGAGCTATCTCGTAAGGCACGAATAGGCGGGCTGTGCCCAAAATCAGCAGGCCCAACAGCACCGACTTGGTCGCCGCCGCCCCCACATAACCCAACAGCACTTCGATCCAGGACACCGGTGCCGACAGCAACTCGTATATCGTACCCGCCCATTTGGGCATGTAAATGCCGAACGAGGCGTTGGAGATGCTTTCGTTGAGCAGATTCAGCATCACGAGGCCGGGAATGATGAAGGCGCCGTAGCTAACGCTGTCGATGTCGCCCATCCGCGAGCCAATGGCTTTGCCGAAGACGATGAAGTACAACGACGTGGTCAGCACCGGCGCGGCGATGCTTTGCGCCAGCGTGCGAAAGGTGCGGGCCATTTCGAAGCGGTAAATGGCGCGGATGCCGTAGATGTTCATGATTGCGTCCCTTGTGATTGGTGGACCAGGCTGACGAAAATGTCTTCCAGCGAGCTTTCGCTGGAGCTAAGGTCTTTGAAATCGATACCGTGCTCGCTTAGCCGGCGCAGCAGTTCGGCAATACCGGTCTCTTCTTCCTGAGTGTCGAAGCTATAGACTAAGCGTTGGCCGTCTTCTGTCAGCGTTAACGCCCAGGCGTCAAGCTCAACCGGGATCTCGGTCATGGGCTGGCGCAAAGTCAGCGTGAGTTGTTTCTTGCCAAGCTTACGCATCAGTACGGCTTTGTCTTCCACGACGATCAGTTCGCCCTTATTGATGACGCCGATGCGGTCCGCCATATCTTCGGCTTCTTCGATGTAGTGGGTAGTTAAAATGATGGTGGTGCCATTGGCGCGCAGTTCGCGCACCATGCGCCACATGTCGTGGCGCAACTCCACATCGACCCCGGCGCTAGGCTCATCCAAAAACAATATCGTCGGCTCATGCGCCAGAGCCTTGGCGATCAGCACGCGGCGTTTCATACCGCCCGACAGCGACATGATTTTCGCATCGCGCTTGTCCCACAACGATAAATCGCGCAGCACTTTTTCCAAATAAGCATGGTTGGGCGGCTTGCCAAACAGTCCGCGGCTGAAATTAACCGTGGCCCACACCGACTCGAAGGCGTCGGTGTGCAGTTCCTGAGGCACCAGGCCGATGGCGGCGCGCACGGCGCGGTAGTCCCGCACGGTGTCGTGGCCGTCGGCGATGATGCTGCCGGCACTGGCGTTGACGATGCCGCAGATGACGCCGATCAACGTGGTTTTGCCGGCGCCATTGGCGCCGAGCAAAGCAAATATCTCACCGCGCTTTATGTCCAGGTTGATGTTTTTCAGGGCTTGCAAACCGCCAGCATAGGTCTTGTTTACGCCGCGTATGGAAATAATGGGGTCGGCATTCATGGACAATTCGTGTTTAAGGGTTGCCGATAAGGTTTCGTCATGTGGTTTTCCTGTATATATGATCTTGAGATGACTTTCGTTGATATTGCTATTACTGGTAACGGCTAGCTATCGAGACCTTGTCGATCCGCCCACCGATGAATCGACTGTCCAGCCGCCGCCGAAAGCTCGGTACAGCGACACCATTGCCACGCCGACCGCGGTTTCGGCTTTGGCGCGTTCGTCGTCAGCGGCGAGCTTACTGCGTTGGGCATCCAGAACGGCCAGATAATTCCCCGCTCCGCGACTATACAACGCATCGACCAACCGGTAAGCTTTTTCCGCCGAGGCTTCCGCTTCAGTCAATCGGCCGAAGCTATCGGTCGCGGCACGATGGGCGACGAAGGCGTTTTCCACATCCTCCAATGCCAACAAAAAAGTCTTCTCGTAATTGGCCGCGACTTGTTCCAGCCGGGCATCGGCGGCGGTAATGTGGGCGCGGATGCGACCGGCATTGAAGATAGGCGCGGAAAGGCCGGAGCCCAGCGCATAAACGCTATCGGCCAGACTCGGAAAACCGCCGACCGCCAATGCGCCGACGCCACCACTGACCGACAGCACTAGCTTTGGATAGAGATCGGCCCGCGCCGACCCAAGGCCGGCCGCCGCCGCGCTGACTTCGGTTTGCGCCAGGCGCAAATCGGGCCGCTGTGTCAACAAATCCGCCGGTAGCAGGTTCGGCATGGCCGGCGCTTGTTTCGGTAACGGGCCAACAGCGGCCAAGCGGTTTCCTAGGCTTTCCGGCGGCTCGCCCAATAACACGCCCAAACGATGGATCAGGTTTTGCTCGGCGTTGGCCAGTCCCGGCAGCGTCGCTTCGGTGCCCTGCAACAGCATTTCCTGGCGGGCAAGGTCCGCCTCGTTAGCCAGTCCGGCTTTAACAAATGCCTGCAATGTCCGCAAGCGTTCGCGTTGCAAGGCGATATTGTTTTGCAGAATGCCGGTGCGTTGCTGCACGCCGCGCAGCTGCAGATAGTTGCTCGCCACTTGGGCCAGCAGACCGACTTGCGCCGCATGCAAGCCTTCCTGGCTGCCTTCGGCTTGCGCGGCGGCGGCTTCCGCTTCCAAATGCCGACTGCCGAACAAGTCGATTTCCCAGCGCGCCGCCAAGCCGCCGCTGACCGCATCGGCGGTAGGTGTAATCAATTTGATGCCCTGCCCGCTTGGTACGCCGACGATGCGGTCGATGCGTTTTTCCCGGCCGCCGGACAGCGAGAAATCGAGGCTGGGATACAGCGCCGCTTCGGCGACGGTGACCATCGCGTTGGCTTCGCGAACGCGAGCGGTGGCGATTTTCAGATCGTGGTTGGCGGCCAAGGCTTTGTCTATCAACTCGTTCAGCAAGGGATCGTTGAAACCTTGCCACCAAGTCGTCAGGTCAACCGCATCGGTGGCTTGAGCATTAGCCGCGTGTTGCCATGCTGCCGGGCTATTGAGCGCTACCTGGTCCCCGACGCGGGTCGGCGTACAGGCGATTAGACTAGCCAGGGACAGTATGGTTAGCGATGTTAAATATCGATTATTCATTGTAAAACTCCGTGGTCGCATCGCGCGGTACCCGCGAGGATTATCGTAAAAGCGGGGTTTATTCCTTCTCCCCTTGGGAGAAGGTTAGGATGAGGGCATATAAAACAAAGCCTTATCCCCTCACCCCAACCCTCTCCCGGCGGGAGAGGGAGTTTTTGCGTCGGTACGCTCCACCCTGAACCAAGCCGCATACAACGCCGGCAGGAAGAACACCGTCAACACGGTCGCCACCGTCAGCCCGCCCATGATGGCGATAGCCTGCGGGCCGAAGAAATCGTTACGCGACAGAGGTATCATCGCCAGAATGGCCGCCGCTGCGGTCAGCATGATCGGCCGGAACCGCCGCACCGTCGATTCGACGATGGCCGACCAGGTGTCTAGCCCTGACTGTTCATCCTGATCGATCTGATCCACCAAAATCACCGAGTTGCGCATGATCATGCCGGCGAGCGCCAGAATGCCGAGTAGGGCCATGAAACCGAACGGCGCGCCGAACAGCAGCAAGGCAAAGGCTGCGCCGATTACGCCCAGCGGTGCGGTGCTGAACACCATGAACGTCCTGGACAGGTTCTGCAACTGCATCATCAACAGGACCAGCGTGACGATCAGCACCAGCGGAATCCAGATCAAAATCGATTTTTGCGCGGTCCAGGCATCTTCCTTGGCCGCGCCGGTCTCAATGAAATAGCCGGCCGGCAACTGCTTTTGTATGGTCTCAAGCTTGGGAACGATTTGCGCCGCCACATCGGGTGCCAGCATGCCGTCGGCCACATCGGCGCGCACCGAGATGGCTGGGAAGCGGTTGCGCCGCCAACGCACGCCGTCCTCGAACACGGTCTCGAACTTGACGAACTGCGACAGCGATACCGACTTGCCATTGGCCGTACGAACCGCGACGTCCTGCAATTCGTCGGCTGCGCTGCGCAATTCGGGGCTGGCCCGCCAGACGATGTCGATCAACTTATCCTGCTCGCGCAGTTGCCCGACCGGTATGCCGGCGTAATGCGCCTGCAAGGCTTGCGACAGGCTGGCGGTCGACACGCCAAGCGCCCGGGCTTTGTCCTGGTCCAACATCAGGCGAAATGAAGGCATGCGCTCATGCCAGTCGTCGTTGACGTCCACGGTATTGGGATTGGCGCGCACGACCTCGGCTACCCGGTCGGCAATGCCGCGCACGATGTTGGGGTTTTCGCCGAGCACGCGGAACACCACCGGATAATCCATCGGCGGCCCGACATTCAGGCGCATCACCCGGCCGCGCACGTTCGGGAAATCCGTGGTTAATGCCTGCCGGACGCGCTGCATCACCCGCTCGCGGGCCACGTTATCCTTGGTCATTACTACCAATTCGGCCAGATTGGTGTTCGCCAGTTGCTGCACGATCAGCAGGAAAAACCTCGGCGTGCCGCTGCCGACATAGCTGGCGACATGTTCCACGTCCTCGTCCTTGGCTAATAGCGCTTCCATCCGCTTGGCCGCGGCTTCGGTTTGTTCGAAGGAACTGCCCTCCGGCAACCACAAATCGACGATGACTTCCGGCCGATTCGACAAAGGGAAGAACTGCTCGGGAACATGAGCTAAGGTCACGATACCGAGGCCGAACAAAGCCAGCGTGGCGATAATGACTTTTTTGCGGTGTGCTACGCAGGCATCCACCCAGCGGCGCAACCGGTTATAAAAAGGCGTATCGAACAAGTCGTGAACCGGACCGTCGGCGTTGCTGTGTGTCTTGAGGATGAGAAATCCCAAATACGGGGTAAACACCACCGCCCCTATCCATGACAGCAGCATCGAAATACCCACCACCTGAAAGATCGACACCGTGTATTCGCCGGCTTGCGACTTAGCTAAACTAACCGGTAAGAAACCGGCGATGGTGATCAAGGTGCCGGTCAGCATCGGAAAAGCGGTAGCGCTGTAGGCATAGGTCGCCGCACGAATCCGGTCCCAACCTTCTTCCAGCTTGCGGGCCATCATCTCGACGGCAATCATCGCGTCGTCCACCAACAGGCCCAACGCGAGGATCAATGCACCCAAGGAAATCCGTTGCAGATCAATGCCGCACAGCAGCATGACCAGCAAGGTGGCGGCCAGCACCAGCGGCACGGTCAGCGCCACCACGGAACCGGTGCGCCAACCCAGGCTCAAGAAGCTGACCACCAACACGGTCGCCAAGGCTTCGAAGAAAGTGCGACCGAATTCCGCCATCTGGTTTTTCACCACATGCCCTTGATTGGCGACCGGCTCCACGTCCAGTCCGATTGGCAACTCGCTTGTTACGCGGGCCAGCGTCTCATCCACGGCTTGCTCCAGGTCGATCACGTTGCCTTTCTTGTTCATCGTCACGCCCAGGCCAAGGGCCGGCTTGCCGTTGAAACGCATCTTGAATTCGGCGGGATCGACATAGCCGCGCGTTACCTGGGCGAAATCTTTGACCTTGAAGGTCCGATTTGCGATGCGTACCGCCATATTGGCGACGCTGTCTTCCGAGTCGAACGAGCCAGTCAGGCGTATCGGCAGATTGCGTTGCGCGGAAAACACCGTGCCGGCCGGCGCCATGCCGTTCTGGGCCTGCAAGGCCTGGGCAACCGCCGCCGTATCCAAGCCCAGTTCGGCCAGCTTTTTGTCGGAAAACTCGACGAAAATCTTTTCGTCCTGTACGCCGATCAGATCAACCTTCTCAACAGCCTTGACCCGCAACAATTGTTGGCGCACCGAATCGGCAGCCAACTTCAGCTCGGCATAACTAAAACCCTCCCCGGAAAAGGCGTAGATCAGGCTATAGGTATCGCCGAATTCGTCGTTGAAAAACGGCCCTATGCTGCCGGGCGGCAAGGTCATGCGAATGTCGTCGACCTTTTTGCGCACCTGATACCAAAGCTCGGGAATCTCCTTGGGCGGCGTATCTTCGCGAGGCGTGACAAAAATCACCGATTCGCCGGGTTTGGAATAACTGCGCAGATAATCCAGATTGGGCAGTTCCTGGATTTTCTTTTCCAGTCTGTCGGTCAACTGTTGCTCGACTTCCAGCGCGGTGGCGCCGGGGTAGAGGGTTTTGACCACCATGATTCGAAACGTGAATGGCGGATCTTCCTGCTGGCCCAGCTTGTAATAAGCGAACACGCCGCCGAGCACCACCAATGCCAGCATAAAACCGGTGAAGGAGCGATGCTTGAGCACCCATTCGCTGAGGTTGAATTCTTTCATAGCTGTGCCTTATTTAGATTTTCCTGGCCACCGTGATTCTTAGGCAATCCCGATCCTTCCGGCAAGCGAACAGCTTGCCCCTCGGCCAGACGTTGCACGCCGGCGCTGACCAACAATTGACCGGCGGCGAGGCCCTCGACGGCAATGCGTTCGCCGGCCAGTGTTTCGCCCAGCTGCACCGGCACGGATTTGACGGTGGCAGCCTGCTCGTCGACCAACCAGACAAACGGATGATCGGGCTGATTTTGCGGGGTATAGACGGCGGAAAGCGGGATGGCGATGCGGGAAGCGGTGTTCGCCGCGATATGAACGGTCGCCGACATGCCTAATTGTGCGGCGTCCAGGCCTTCCAGCAAGCTTGCCTTGACGCGGTAGGTGCGACTGGCCGGGTCGGCCGCCGAGGCGATTTCACGGATTTTAGCCTTGAGCACCCGTTCGTCGTCCAACCACAAAGACACGCTAACGGCTTGTTGGCGTTGGATTTCCGTCAGGCGATGCTCGGGCACGTCGAAATGGATTTCCTTTTCGTCGAGCTGGGCCAGCGTCACCACGGCCTGACCGGCAGCCATTACTTGCCCCGCCTCGACAGCCAAGGCCGTGACCACGCCGTCGCGGTCAGCATGCAATTCGGTATAACTCAGCTGGTTGTTCGCCTCGGCCAATTGCGCTGCCAGCGCCGCCGTCCGCTCCCGCGCCGTGTTATAAGCGGTTTCGTGCCGCTCGAACTCCGGCTGACTGATGACTTGCTGGGTCAGCAATTCGCGGTATCTCACCAGATCGTCCCGCAAGAAAGTGCTGTCGGCCTGCGCGGCAGCCAGTTGAGCCTTTAGACCTTGCACGGCAAGGTGGTAATCGTTGCCGTCCAGTATGGCCAGCAGTTGGCCTTTACGTACCGAGTCGCCAACATCAACTTTGCGCTCCAGCAGTTTACCGGCCACTCGGAAGGATAACGGCGTCTCGATTCTTGCCCTGACTTCCCCGGCAAAGCTTCTAGCACCTGCAACGGCATGGTCCTCGATCCGAAACACTTTCACCGGGCGGGCAACCGCTGGCGCTGGTTTGTCCTGGTCGCTGCATCCGACGCTGATCGTCAGTGGCAGCAACAAAACGGCCAAAAACCGGGCATTGGCTGCGCATCGGAACTGAGGCCGGTCACGGCGGGTGGGCATTAACGGGATGTTGGGTTTCGGCATGTTGCTTCCTCCTTCGGCAAAAGGTTCGGTACTATTCGAAATAATCATTCGATGCTGTTTGCTATCAGTATCTCGGCGGCCAACCGGCATCAATAGCCGCGCCGAAATAGCGCTGTAATTGTTCGGAAAAGAAATGGTCATCACTTAGCCTCTTCGCCCGAAGATCAATAATGTCGATGTGGCCGAGGCATAGAGTCGGTCTTCAGCATCAATGAGACGTGCCTCGGCAAAAGCAGCCCGCCTCCCTAACGACAAAACCCTGCCTTCCGCTCTGACTAAGCCCGTGTTCTTGGTCATGGCCTTGTGATAGGAAACCTTCAACTCCAAGGTGGTGTAGGCCTGTCTCTCGGTTAGTCTGGAATGGACAGCGCAGCCGCAGGCGGAATCCAGCAAGGTGGCCGCATAGCCGCCGTGAACGGTGCCCAGAGGGTTATAAGCATGTTCGCCGGGCTTGCCGGCAAACACGGCTTTGCCTAAGTCGACCTCCACCAGCTCAAAATCCAGCGACACCAGTATCCCCGGCTTATCCCCCGAGGCCATCAGCACCCGCAACTGGTCAAGGCCATTGCGCTCGACATCGGTTTTGATCACTAAATTCATACGGCTACCGTCCCTTCTCCGATATGCAGAATCGCGGCGGGTACAGTCGACGTGGCATTGTTTGAACAATGAATCATGTCCTTATCCTTCCGTTATTCAGACTATCGGCAGCTGGTTAAACTTGCGTAAGCTCTTGTCTACCAAGGCTTCCGGGAGGAAACGACGCAGAAAACGCACTTGGCTTGCCTGTTTTCCGGCGGTGTAACGTCTTCTGGGTAGTGCGTCAGTCGCGGCTTTTAATATCGTACTGGCCACTACGTCCGGCGCATCGCCCGCATTCACCCCTTTACGCATCAGTGCCGCCATGTCGCTACGCACAGAGTCATAGACGGCAAGCGGTTGATCGGGCTTGGTTAAGCTTGCTTCGAATGCGGTGCGGGTAAACGCCGGTTCAACCAGCACCACCCGGATGCCGAAGGTGCGCAGTTCGTGGTCTAGCGATTCGGAGTAACCTTCGACCGCATGCTTCGTGGCGGCATACAGAGCGTTGTAGGGAGACGGAATCAGACCCAAGACCGAGCTGATATTGATGATGCGGCCTTTCCCCTGCCTGCGCATGGTCGGCAACACGGCATTAGTGACGCGGGTGATGCCGAACACATTCACGTCAAACAAAGCCTGAGCCTGCGCGGTGGAGGACTCTTCCGCGCCGCCGAGTAGGCCGACACCGGCATTGTTGACCAGCAGATCGATGCGTCCGGCCTGCTTCATGACCTCGGCGACCATGTTGCTTACCGATACTTCGTCGGTGACGTCGCAGGTCAACATCGTGATGCCGTCGGCGCTGGCAAGCACTTTGCGGCTGGTGCCAAATACTCGATAACCTGCTTGTTGCAGGGCATTGGCGGTTACCAGCCCAATTCCCGAGGATGCGCCGGTGATCAGGGCTACGCCAATGTCTTTATTGCTCATATCAAATCTCCTTCTGAGGTGGATAGTCTGTCGACTAAGTGTTACTATCATTTTGAAAGCAATGTTACTATCAAAATGAAACCAAGTCACTACTAAAAGCGTATGAACGATAAAAATATTTGTGATGAGCCGTGTCCTATCGCGCGTAGCCTGGCTTTCCTCGGCGATGAATGGAGCTTATTGATCCTACGAGACGCCCATTTCGGTCTAACCCGATTCGATCAATTTCGGAAAAGTCTCGGCATCGCACCGACGATGCTGACCCGGCGCTTGGCGACGCTGACGGAGGAAGGCATGTTGGAAAAACGGTTGTATTCTGAGAGGCCGCCGCGTGAGGAGTATGTGTTGACGGCCGCCGGCCGCGATTTCCTGCCGGTGCTGATCATGATAGGCGCCTGGGGTCGCCAATACCGTAGCGGCGGCAAGCTGGTATATATCGAGGACGCCGAAACCGGGCAGGAAATTAAACCGGTGGCCATCGACGAGGTCACGGGCGCAAAGATAGGTTCTCGGCCGATACGCTTTGTGCTGCCGGAAAATAGCTAATTTTTGGCCGATTTCTCAGTATTGGCTGGCTATGTCTAACATTTCTAAGAGACATGTCGCCGATTTTTAGAGAGGCATAAACAAAGTTCCGCATGATTACGTTGTATCAATTTCCCAGAGCCTGGAGCATTCCCAATCCGGGCCAGTTTTGCGTAAAGCTGGAAACGTATCTGCGCATGGTCGGCATCGAATATCGAATCGCCGAAACCCTGCCGCTTTATGCGCCATTGGGCAAGCTACCTTTCATAGAAGACAACGGCTATAAACTTGCCGATAGCCGGATGATTATCCGCTATCTGCAACAACATTATGGCGATAGCCTGGATGCGCATCTGTCAGCCGAGCAAAACGCCCTGGCCCTGGCTTGGCAACGCTTATTGGAAGAACATTTGTATTGGGTATGCATGTATAGCCGTTGGCAATACGGAGCGGAGAACTGGCAAATCAATAAGCAGGCGATCTTCCAAGGCCTGCCGCAACCCATGGCGGACATGGTAGCCGCGATCTATAGGCTGCGGATTCGCGGACAGATGCGCGGCCATGGGATTGGCCGGCTAGCCGCCGCCGACATTTTCGAATTGGGCAAGCACGATGTGGTGGCTCTTTCCGCCGCGCTTGACGGCAAGACGTTTTTGTTGGGAAACCGGCCCAGCAGTATCGATGCCTCGGCCTTCGGCGTATTGATCAATCTATTGGCCTGTCCGGTCAGCTCACCGGTTAAGGACTATGCCTTAACGCAATCTTCGTTAGTCGATTATTGCCGGCGCATCCAGACTCGCTATTTTCCTGAGCTGGGCGAACCGAAGTTTGGCGAATGATGGTCCAGCGCGGCGCAAGCGGCGCGAATTTCATCGCGTAGCCAGCGGTTGGCAAGATCCTGGTCTTGTAGCGGATGCCAGACCATGACCGTGTCGTAATGCGGCAAATCTAACGGCAAGGGCACCAATTGCAGCGGCAAGTTCCGGGCGAATTGCTCGGCAGTGCGTTTAGGAAAAGCCATGACCATATCCGTTTGCGCCACGATCAACAATGCGGACAGAAAATGCGACACAGTCAGCGCCACCCGCCGCTCCCGACCGCGTTCCGCCAACCAGGCGTCTACTTGTCCCATGCTGGCCCCAGTTCTGGATACCAGAATATGCGGCAGGTCTATATAGTCTTCCAGCACTAATGCCGCAGTGACCCGGGGGTGACCAATGCGAGCCATGCAGACCATGAAATCGTCGAACAAGCGTTCGGAATTTAGATGCTTGGGCGCATTCAGCATCACGTCAAAACCCAGTATCAGGTCTATATCGGCTTGCTCCAGCGCATTGAAAGGAAAACGGCTGCTGGTACGTTTGAAGTGGATATCCACGCCCGGTGCTTGCCTGGCAATACGCGGCGCCAATATGGGCAACAATAAGGCTTCCACGTAATCCGTCGCCGCAATATTAAAGGCGCGCCGGCAAGTGGCGGGATCGAACGGCGCCGGTGCGCGAATCAAACTTTCCACCTCTTTAAGTACCGTCGCCACGGGTTCCACCAAAGACAGGGCCCGCAGCGTCGGCGTCATGCCCGCCGGGGTTTTTACCAACAACGGGTCTTCCAATTGTTGCCGCAAACGCTGTAGTACGTGGCTCATCGCCGATTGGCTAATAAACATTTTTTCCGCCGCCCGCGACACATTGCGTTCCTTCATCAGCAGATCGAAGGCGATCAATAGATTCATATCAAACGTTTTTAAGTTGGCCATGGCTGGGATTCCAAAATGTAAACGCGGGTTATGTTATCGAAAATACCTGGGGTGTTTGGCATCAAATATTTTCATAGGCGCATGAATACAAAGCATTTTACCGTTTGCCTTCTCAGGCATAGATTTATCCCCGACGCAGCCGCCAACGTTTAGTTTCTACTCAAGGAACCTGCATCAGTTTCCCCCAAGGAATTTGCAAGTTAACGTGGCTGCGGCGTCGCCTCGCTCTCTATCGTGCAGCAAGCGTCTGATATTGCCGGGAGGTATATGGCAAACGCGTTTGCCAATCATGATGTTGAGCCGATGGTCGGAGAAAGGGCGCTCGCAAAACATTGACGATAAACGTCGGGTTTTGCCGGAACGCTAATTCGGAAAAACAAGGTGGTCAATAGGATCGCCAACACTTAATTTCAGTTACAGGAGAATCATCATGCCTTTGTGGAAAGTCTATCATCCCAGCGCAGCCTTCAGCGCGGACGACAAACAAGAGCTGGCTGAACGAATCGTAAACATATATGCGGCTGTACCAATCCCAAGATTTTACGCGGTAGTCATTTTCGAAGAAGTGATTAAAGGCAATTGTTTCGTCGGTGGTGTGCGGAATGACAAGTTTATTCGCTTCAAGGTCGACCAAATCGCTCGAACGCTACCGGGTCCCATCATACGAGAATGGTGGATGCGAACGCTTGACGAAGTCATTGCACCCTTTGTTAAAGAACGCGGTTTCGATTGGGAAATTTCGATTGACGAAACCCCATTTGATCTTTGGTCACTACAGGGCGAATTGCCTCCGCCCTTCGAATCGATAGCGGAAAAGCGCTGGGTTGAAGAAAACAAGGCCAGCCCTTACACGTACCAAGAAAAACTACCCTCAGGTCACTTTTTATTGACCCCAGGCGTAACGGGTTGATTGATGATTAATCCGTGATAAATAGGGCTGGGTAAATGATTCCAAAGGGGGCTGGGGCGCTTAGACATATATTATCGGCCGCACAGAGAACCCAGAGAACATTTACTCGCCCGCAATCGCCATCCGCTCCAGCAAGATCGAACCAACCCGGATATTGCCGCGCAAATCCACATCGTTGCCGATGGCGACGATATTGCGCAGCATGGACTTTAAATTGCCGGCAATGGTGATTTCTTGCACCGGATACTGGACTACGCCGTTTTCCACCCAAAAGCCGGATGCGCCGCGCGAATAATCGCCGGTCACCCGATTAACGCCCTGCCCCATCAACTCGGTCACCAACAAACCGGTATCCAGCAATTTCAGCATGCCGGCAAAATCGTGACTGCCGGGCTCGACGGTCAGATTGTGCACGCCGCCGGCATTGCCGGTGGTTTGCATGCCCAACTTACGGGCCGAGTAGGTGCTGAGTACGTACGATCTTAAAATACCGTCGCTGACAATATCTCTGGCTCTGGTCGCGACACCTTCGGAGTCGTAACTGGCACTGCCCAGCGCACCGCGCAGGAACGGTTGCTCATGAATCCGCACGAAGTCCGGCAAAATTTGCGTATCCAGCGTATCCAGCAAAAACGAAGATTTGCGATATAAACTGCCGCCGCTGATCGCACCGATCAACGCGCCGATCAAACCGGACGCCATTTCCGACGCGAATAATACCGGACATTGCCGCGTACTGAGACTACGCGCATTGAGGCGGGCTATGGTGCGTTGCGCGGTTTTTTCGCCGACTTGTCTAGCCGATTCCAGGCCGTTGGCATTGCGGGCCACGCTATACCAATAATCGCGCTGCATCGCATCGCCGCTGCCGGCCAACACCGAGCAACTCAAAGAATGCCTGCTGGACTGGTAACCTTGCAAAAACCCCAGGGAATTACCGAATACCCGCGTGCCTTGATGCGTGTTGACCGACGCGCCTTCGGAATTGCTAATCGCCTTATCGTAGCCGCGCGCGATGTTTTCACATTCGATGGCAATGTTTATCGCCTGTTCGGCATTAATGTCCCAAGGATGATTCAAATCCAAATCAGGGAACTCGGTAGCCAGCAACTCGGCATCCGGTAAGCCGGCATAGTCATCGTCGCTGGCGTAACGGGCGATGCTGCAAGCAGCCTTGACGGTTTCTTTCAAGGAATCGGAAGAAATATCGTTGGTGCTGGCGGAACCTTTTTTCTGCCCGAAATAAACCGTGACGCCTATGCCTTGATCGCAGTGATACTCGACGGTTTCCACTTCCCCCAAACGCGCCGACACAGACAGTCCGTTGTCGACACTGAATGCTGCTTCAGCGGCACTGGCACCTTGATGCTTGGCTTCGTCCAACAGCTGCTGAACGACATTTTTTAAGCGATTAATTTCTTCCTGATTTTGCACGGTAAGTCTCTTAGAATTCGATTACATGTGTGGGCCGAAGCATGTTGGCCCGGGGCAATTAAACGCTGGTGCCGCCGACGGTCAAGCCGTCGATTTTCAAGGTAGGCTGACCGACGCCGACCGGCACGCTTTGCCCGTCCTTGCCGCAGGTACCGACGCCGCTATCCAGGGCCATGTCGTTGCCGACCATCGATACTTTCGTCAATACGTCAGGACCGTTACCGATCAGCGTCGCGCCTTTCACTGGGCGGGTAATTTGGCCGTTTTCGATCAGATAGGCTTCGCTGGTGGAAAACACGAATTTGCCGGAGGTAATATCGACCTGGCCGCCACCGAAATTCCTAGCGTACAAACCTTTTTTAACCGAGCGGATAATCTCCTCCGGGTCGCTGCTGCCGGGCAACATGTAGGTATTGGTCATGCGCGGCATCGGCAAATGCGCATACGATTCGCGGCGGCCATTGCCGGTGGGCTTCACGCCCATCAAGCGGGCATTGAGCTTGTCCTGCATATAGCCTTTCAAAATGCCTTTTTCGATCAACACGGTGTTTTCGGTAGGCGTGCCTTCGTCGTCGATATTCAAGGAACCGCGCCGCCCAACTAAGGTGCCGTCGTCGACCACGGTGCATAAATCTGAAGCCACCCGTTCGCCGACGCGACCGCTAAATGCGGAAGTGCCCTTGCGGTTGAAATCGCCTTCCAGGCCGTGCCCGATGGCCTCGTGCAGCAAAATGCCCGGCCAGCCCGGCCCCAACACCACGGTCATATTACCGGCCGGCGCTTCCTGGGCCTGTAAGTTGACCTGTGCCAAGCGCACCGCTTCGCGGCCGTATTCAAAAGCCCGGTCGTTTTCCAGAAAGAAACTGTAATCACTGCGACCGCCGCCGCCCATGCTACCCGGCTCGCGCCGACCATTTTCGACCATAATCACCGTCACGTTCATCCGCACCAAGGGCCGCACATCGGCAGCCAGGGAACCATCCTGATTGGCAATCAAGACACTGTCATAGGCCGCAATCAAACTGACCATCACTTCTTCGATACGACTGTCCAACTTGCGAGTTTCGCTGTCGACGCGTTTCAATAAATCGATTTTTGCTTGATCGTCCAGTGACTTTAAGGGGTTCAGCGGCTGGTACAACTGCGGCCAGCTCTTGGCAACTTCGATCTGACGCTGCGCCTGCTGTCCTTGTCTGACAATGGCTTTGACGTTGTTAGCGGCTTCCAGCAAAATCGGCAATTCGATGCGATCACTGTAAGCAAAACCGGTTTTGTCACCGCTGACGACTCGCACACCGGCACCGTGCTCTATGGAATGACTGCCTTCCTTGATGATGCCGCCTTCCATGGACCAGGATTCGAAATGACTGGACTGAAAGTAAATATCCGCCGCATCGACAGGTACGCTGAGCAGCGTCGCCATCACTCGATCTATATCCTGGGTTTGCAAGCCATTGACGGCAAGAATGGATTGGGTAACTTGTTCTAGTAATGGCATAAGAAAATTAAAAATAAAACGGTTTCGTCAAGGATGCGCATAATCACATCACGAAAAATGAAGCGATATAAGCAACAGCCACGGCAGTGACGGCAATAGCCACTTTGTCCCTTATCGTCAGCGACAGCCAGTACAACTCTAATTCGGTTTTCCGCCGCACCCAGGTATTCAGCAGCATTTGTTTAAAAGATGCCCAAAGCCGGGGCACTAATTTCGAGAGTCGATAAAACCCAAACCAAGCAATGGTGACCAAAATATAAAACGTCACCA